>JADYZN010000001.1 GCA_020853095.1 Phycisphaerales bacterium
ACAGACGAAAAGAAAGAAGGCAGGGTGACATTTCTATTTCAGCTTATAGGGTGACATTTCTATTTCTTGACAACACAAGTTAAAATTCCACTTTTATTTATCCCGTGAATTAAGTATGATCCAGTTATCGTGACATGGTTTCTCCAGGGCATGAAAATGGACATGGCGCACAATGAAAAACAACGGTGATTTGTGGTGTGAATTGGGCAGTGCCAACGTTTCGGATGCCCTGCGCAAATGCGGCAAGGCGTTTCAGGCGATGGATGGGGGCATTCGGCCGTTGGATCGGTCCATGCGGCTGGCCGGGCCGGCTTTTACGGTGCGTTGTTATCCCGGGGCGACCTGGGCCTTGGAAAAATCGCTCGAACTCGCCCAGCCCGGCGACGTGCTGGTCGTCGATGGCGGTGGGTTTTCTGATGCGATCCTCATAGGCGGCCTCATGAGCACGCGGGCACAAAACCGGGGCATACGCGGCGTCATCATCGACGGCGCGGTGCGGGATGTCGATGATATTATCGCCCTGAAATTTCCCGTCTTTTCCCGGCATATCTGCCCGCGGGCCGGCACATTCGCCGAAATCGGCGAATGGCAGACCACCATCTGCTGCGGCCGGCTTCCCATTCATCCCGGCGATTGGATTGTGGCCGATGCCAGCGGCGTGGCCGTGGTGCCCGCCGACATGGTCGATCAAGTCGCCGCCGAGGCGGTGGCCATCCACGAACGCGAAGACAAAATGGCCCGGTTCCTGCACGAAGGTCGAACTCTCAGCGATTCGGCCGCCGCGGCCAAGGCGCATTAAAATCAACCGGCCCATTCTTCGGCACGATTGCAATGGTCTTGCAATAATTTCACAATGGAACGCACGCTGTTCCAATCCTCCCGATTCCAGTACACCTTTGGACCTCACGCGCCGACCCTTCGCATTCATCCTGGAACGCAACTGCGGATCATCTGTCCGGATTCAGACAACGAACTATCGGATGGTTCCATCCTTTGCCCCGACCAACGCCAGCACGCCGACGGCAACGAATTATTTGAAGGCAATCCAATGGCCGGCCCCATTGAAATTGAAGGGGCCACCTCCGCCGATTCCATCGCCATCCGCATCGACGCCATCGAACTGGATCGAACCAGGGGCCAGACCGGCCTGTCCTATGGTCACGGCCTGTTGTCGGCCGATCAGTTGATCACCCGCCCCGACATGGAAAAAGACATCCGCATCCCCCACCATCTGTATGAATGGAAAATCGACCCCGCTCAGGGCGTCGCCACAATCGTCAATCCGCTTGGCAATCGCCCCATCACAGTCCCGCTGGCCCCATTTGTCGGTTGCATCGGCGTCTGTCCGCCCTGGGGACAATCAATCTCAACGCTTTTTTGCGGCGTCCACGGCGGCAACATGGACATCCCCCTGATCCGACCGGGAACGACCCTCGAACTGCCGGTTTTTCACCATGGCGCCCTGCTGATGATGGGCGACCTCCACGCCGCCCAGGGTCACGGCGAAATCATCGGCGGCGCCATCGAAACCTCCGGCAAGATCGATTGCACGATCAACCTGAATCGCGGCCGGCGCATCCCTTCCCCGCGACTGATGGACGACCATAAAATTCACGCCATCGGCATTTCCGCCGATCTGCGCGACGCCATCCGCAATGCGTATGCGCATCTCCTGAACTGGCTGGTCGATGAATTCCACGTCAATCGCTGGGATGGTTACAACCTGATCAGCCAGGCCGGCACGATCACTCCGGGCGGGCTGGGCGGCCCGATCCATTCCGTCGCGGCCGGCATCGAACGCTCATTACTGGGAAATTAGGCTCTGACTAACCCTTCGCCTTGTCACCCGGATCGATCACCCGGCCATCATCCATCGCATCGGCCGGCGCTTCATCCATCGCCTTGAGCAGGTATTTCAAATCGGATATCCCCCCGATGAAAACGACAATCGCAAACCCGATGCACAACCACAAATTGACAAAGACGTACCAGAAGACCGCCTTGGACCACCATCCGATTTCAGGAGAAAAATGAATCATTGTCACCCTCTGCTTTAATCAGTTCGCCGGTTGGAGGTTCATGTCGCGAACGGTCTTTCCCAGATCCCAGTACTTGGATTTTTCCCGCGAAAGCAATGAAATCACAATCATTAACACCGCCGCCAGGATGTACGAATACAGCCCGGTCGTCTGGGGTTTCAACGGGTAGACGCCATCGGGATGCCATGCGATGTAGATTCTTCTGGCCACCAGATCGGCAATCGGCAGCACCAGGCAGGTGAAAACCGCCGCATACGCCCCGGCCGTGGTGGCCCGCTTCCAATACATCCCCAGCAACACCGCCACGCCCGTTCCGCCGATGATATTGGCCGTCAGCCACATGAAATCCCAGATCGCCATGGTCGGCGTGTAGATCATGCCAAACAGAAAAAACAGCACGCACAACGCCGCGATGGTCAGCCGCACCGCCGCGATCTGCTGCTTTGGCGTAAAAGGAGTCTTGCGAAATGGATAGATGCAGTCGTTCACGATGGACGTCGACCAGCTCAGGATGTATGTGTCCGTCACCGCCACGTCCGCGAACAGCAACCCCAGCAGCAAAAATCCCATCAACACCGGTGGAACAACGCCCGCCAGATAATACGGCGTCGCCATCGTCTGCCAGACCGTGGCCGATACATCCAACCCCGCCGGCATCCCCTTGCCCATCACCGCCAGCGCCGCCACCCCCAGCCCCAGGATGATAAACGCCCTCCCGCTGCCAAAGATCGTCCCCAGCAAAAACGCCCGCGACACGGTCTTGGGCTTGTCCATCGACGCATATTTCTGCAAATACGGCCCATAGGAAAATTGCAGCAGGATCGTCATCACGTTCAGCCAGATGAACCACGTCAGCCCGTACGATTCACCCCCGCCGGCGAACGGATTAAACCCCGACAGGCCGTGCGCCTGTTCCAACCCCGTCCAATAGCTCTGCAATCCGATCCGGCCGATCAGCAAAAACAACAGCCAGCACAACACCCCCATGATCAGGATCGACTGGAAAAAATTGGTCACGATCAGCGTCGCATATCCACCCAGATAGGTGAAAATGATCGGACAAACCAGCAATATCGCCATGATCAGCCAGTCCGTCGGAACCGCCGACCCGCCCATCATCACCACCTTGGGCGCGCCGATCAGCACCCGGATGAACGATGCCCCGACGATCGGAAACAAACACATCTGAATCACCCCCGCCAGACAATTGAACATGCCAGTCAGGATGCGCAGCCGTTTGCTGAACCGCATCTCGACGTACTGCGGCACCGACATCGCCTTGGATGCGCGAAAACGCTCGATCCCAAACCCGAACACGCCAAACAGCGGCACGGTGATCAGCATCGACAGCAATCCGATCAGCACGAACGAAAATCCATGTCCATACCCCTGCTCGGACGTGGACACGATCGCCAGCAGCCCGATCTCGCCGGCGATCCCCGACCCCATCCCCAGCCACATCCGCACCTTCCGCCCTGACACCAGATAATCCGCCACGCTGCGGCACTTGGTGTTCAAATAAAACGCCATCGCCAGAAAACACAAAAATCCGACGGCGAGAATCGTCCAGTCAACCGGGGCGATGTTCATGATGGGCTACGCCCCTTCTTCGTGATAAAAATGCACCACGATGTTGTTCTCCCCCGCCTCGGCCGGCGCATCATAGTGATATTCCACCCAGACCGGCCTGTTCGGCCCCGGCGTACGCAACAACCGCACCACCCCCGCCTGCGCATCGTACCCGCCACCATGTTCATAATTGGCGATAATCGGCGTTCCGCGACTATGTTCAGGTGTTAAACAAACACTGGTCGTCAGCCAATCACCCCCAAAATACGCATCGCTGTACAGGTTGTACCGCACCGTGCGGCCAAGATGCGCGCTCAACAACTGCTCATCGCGTTCGTCAATCACTCCATCATCATTGAGATCGAATTTCGTGTGATAACCATCGAATAAATTGGCCGACCTGCCGCCGATGCTGGCAAACGCATATCCCACCCGCCCATGCACATAACGCTCGCCGATGCGCTGCCGCAGATCGCGCAGATGAGCCTCATCCACGATCCCCTCGTTGGTCGCCAGCAACGTCACCGGACCTTCATACACCCGGCTTTGCCCCGTGCGATAGGCAAACTGCAACATGCCGATCTTGGGTGCATCCAGCGGGATGCGCAACTGTTCGATCAGCCTCGGCTCATCCAGGCATTCTCCACTGTCGGCATCGAACAACTCTTTCAACGGGTCGGCCGGATCGGTCGCCCACATGCCATGACATTGCACCACCGGCGTATGCGGGGCGATGCCATAGACCGCGTTGTGCATGGCAAACAGTTGCGTCAACCGGCGGGTATAATAGTTTCCCCCGGTTTTATCCGGGTTCGCCCACACTCCGCGAACGGCGCTGTTGGGCAATGGATACTGCACGTTGCCTTCGATGGTGGTGCTGATGGGCCTGTTCGCCACCGCCACCGTCATTCCATCCCTGGCATCCGTGCGGGCTTCTTCCAATGCCACGTGCCGGCGAAAATGGGTCTGCAAATGCCCGTGGGTCATGTCCCACGTGTATTCATGCGTATAAAGGTTATGGTCCGCCACCGGGCCGACCATCAGCGTGTGCGACACCTGCCATCGCGGCTGGCCGGCCGGATATTCCACCCTCGGATCGGCCGGATAAATCCCCCCATCGGTGAACGAATCCTCCTTCAGATGCAGATCATCGGACCATTCCACCCGCCCGGTCTGCGGGTCACGCAACACTTCGGGAAAAAATGTCCTCTTCCCGTCGCCGCTCAATCGCCGCACCAGCCGCCGCGCTGTCCCCCACCGCTTTCGATGCACCCGCCATCCCTGCGGCGTCCATATCCCCATCCAACTAAAAGGGTTATGGATGATGTTCGGCTCATAAATCCGCTCGGGGATCGGCCGATGAAGGTAATCCATCATGTTATTGACCTAAAAAATAGCTCCGGCCATATTACCTGGTCGGGGCTTGTTCGCTGTTATCAAATGACACGGCGTCGCCGAAGGACCATTAATCCCGTTGCTCCGACCACGGAAAGCATCGTGGGTTCGGGAACTGGTGTGTTCACATCGTACACACGAACCGAATGCCATTCGCCAGCAACGGCGAGCAACGCATGGTTGCAACCACTACGCATTGGGTTCCTCCACTGAAATGATGTTCGTTTCAAAACAACGCGTTTTGAATTGAACGTCATCAACATTATTATTGATGCGCCCCGATCAGTTGATTGGCGTCTCGAACGCCGTTCCACAGCTTCAATTTGTCAACATAATCATCCCGATACACCCATAATCCATCCGCACCACCGGACAACTGAGCTTTGGCTGCGGCAACCATTTCTTCATTGGTTTTCAGAAATTCATTAAATGGGCACAACGCCGAATAGAGCGAAACCTTTGGTCCGACAGCGGCGCGGACCCGCGCCACGGTCCGTTCCATTTCGCCAATTTTCTCGATGTAAGTGGAGAGGAACACGTCATCAACCAGCCCCAGCTTCACCCAGTTGACGTAATCGCGTCCGCAACTTCGACGTTCCATGTCATAATCGGCATCCGCATAAATCCCCATTCTCACCGGCTTGCCTGTGGCTTTGATAGCCGCACGCAGTTCACGAACGAATGCGGTCACTGTCTCGATGCGCATCTCATTGAACAAATTCCATTGTGGTGAATTAATCGGAACTCTGGCCGGATCAAAACCGTAGATCGACCGACATACATTCATCAATGGTGCATCGTATCCATAAAAGCCATAATGGGTTTCCACCGTGGCCGAATTAACCGGATAGTTGCACTCATCCAGAAAAATCCCGTCGATGTCGTACTGATTCACCAGATCCATCAGCATGGCGATCTTGGCTGCTCGGGCCTGGGCAATGGAAAAGGAGAAATACGCCGCCGCGGTTTTGGAGGCCGGTTGGCCATTGCGGTCGCGGGTCTCCCACTCTGGGTGCGCGTTGAGCATTAAACCGCCCATCCCGCAGACCACGGATGGATATACTTTCATCCCGGCCGCATGAGCGTGTTGTATCAGCACTTTCAGAGCATCATACCCCTCATCATATCTGGCCCTGAGACTGGGATAATAAGTGGCCTTGTCCGTCTTCCAGATCACCGTATCGCCGCCGCTCAACGATGGAAAGATCGTCCGTACGCCGGCGGCTTTGTATTTGGCAATCATCTCAATCGTCTGCTGTTCGGTATCACAGACCGTGCCGTACATGCCAATCATGGGTTGTACCGCATGAAGCGGGAGCGAGGTGACTAGAACTGTTGTTATAACCATCACACCTGCGAGGATATTCGAGTTCATGATCATATTTGTCACCATGGCCCCACTGTTGCCCGCCATTATTCCCCCCTCATCAATCGAATGATCACCGGCTGGCTGGCGACATCCAGGTCGATCAGCGTATGACCACCTTCCACCCGATACGGCACATCCGACCATTTCTCATGATCGAA
>JADYZN010000002.1 GCA_020853095.1 Phycisphaerales bacterium
CTACAGTGGTGTCGACGCCAGGTTCGGTGACTGGGACTAAGTCGTAACAAGGTAGCCGTAGGGGAACCTGCGGCTGGATCACCTCCTTTCTAAGGGATTACTTAGAATCCGCCCCAGAGCGATCTGGACGCGGACACTTGTCAGCACAACCTCGTCCCGCCCCGGCGGGAAACAGACACGGCGACGTGCCTGAATGGCCCCGACTATTCACTTGTAAAGAGCCAATCAAAGCTCGACCTTTAGGTCGGGCTTTTTTTATGCGCTCTCTGGCTTACTATTCATGTACCCAGGAAGGATGCCAATGGGTGCGTCCTGTACCCCTAAAATGTCCCAAGTTGAAACATTATGAACTCCCCCCTCCAAACTGGCGTCATTTCGTTTCAAAAGGAACCGCCGGCAGGTCAGCGATGTTGTAGAGGTTGCACCGCGGATTGTCGCTCCATCCGTAACGCACTGTTTGAGGCGCGGCGATGTTTGCGGCACTGACGATTACGCTTGAACCCTCAATCCTTGCATCGGCCCAGACGAATTTTCCATCCGCGCCGGCAATCGCAAAGCCCTCGGCAGCGCCCCCCTTGAAGTGCAATCCATCGGCGTGCGAAAACGTGATGCGCATGCGGTTCCCCTCCGCCGTGCAGCGTTCATACACCGGCCCGGAGTATTCAATCTTCTGTCCGTAGTCTTTGGCCAGGGCGATCAGCGCCAGGCGTCGGCCGACCTCCTGCTTGTTTTTGGGATGAATGTCCGCGGCGTCGCCGATATCGATGGCGACGGCCAGGCCGGAATGCTCGATGGCGGCCGCGGCGTCGGCCTGCTGGGCACGAAGCCTGGCCCATTTGCTGTCGGTCGGCTCTGTGTCGGGCGGCATGAAGTTGGCCAGTTGCACGATGTAGAACGGGAATGGACTCCCCCAGTCCTTGCGCCAGCCGGCGACCATCCGCTGGAGCAGGTCGCTGTAGTGCCCCCGCCCCACGTTGTTCTCACCCTGATACCAGATCGCGCCGCGGATTGCGTACGGGATCAGCGGGGCGATCATGCCGTTGTAAAGCACGGCGGGCTGGTTGGGATTGTCCACCGTCGGGGGGACCGGACGCGGCGGCAGCGCGGCAAAGTCGATTGTATAGGAAAGAGCGACTTGGTATTGCCATTGACCGGCCAGCGAGATGGGCATCCTGTCTTGGCAAGTCAACTGCATGTCCGTCGCCGGGCCCATCAGGCCGCCGAGGCCCCCTTGATCGTCCACACAAACGGCGATGACATTTTTCCCCGGTCTTAGAACATCGCCCGCCAGATGATACTTGCGAGGCAGACTCCAGTGATACGTCTCGCCGACGCGGACGCCGTTGACGAAGGTATAATCGACGTCATCGACCCGCCCCAGCTCCAGAAGGGCCGGCTTGCCCGCGCAGTCGGCCGGCAGGTCGATCTCCCGACGAAACCAGACGACGCCGTTGTGTTTCAGACCGGCGGCCTGCCACGCCTGGGGCACCTGCATCGTCTCCCAGGAGGTGATGTCGGTTGAGGGATCAGCCAGACCCTTTTTGATGGCATCGTTCATGTCGTACGGCGGAAGATTGTCGCGCATCCATTCGATGGTCTCGGAGTCGAATTTCGCATGGGCGGCATCGCTATCCTGGAACGCGAGCTTGCGCAGCTCGATGGCCTGGCGATAGCGATCATCCGACAGCAACGCCTGGTCGCTGGTCCATGCTTCGGCGTCCGTGCCGCCAAAAGAAGAGTTGATGAGTCCGATCGGCTGGTGAATCTTCAAGTAAATGTCGCGGCCGAAGAAATAGGCGACCGCGCTGAATTCCATGACGGTTTCAGGTGTGCAAACCACCCATTTACCGTTGAGATCCTCAACTGGCACATTCGAGATCTCGTGTGAGACTGTGAAATGGCGAATTTCGGGATATTCCGCGCTGGCGGCTTCGCCAGATGCGTTCAAACAGCCGCTGAAGGACATCTCCATGTTCGACTGCCCGGAGCAGAGCCATACCTCGCCGGTGATGACGTTATGAAGGGTCCGTTTCTCGCCCGCATCGATCACCAGATCGCCGGGCGCCGCCGGGACTCCGGATAGATCCAGATTGACCCGCCACTTCCCGTGGGCGTCGGCGGTTGTCTCGGCAATGACCTTGTCAAACGTGACGACCACCTTGCGCCCCGGCGCAGCGCGGCCCCATATCGGCGTGGCGGAGGAACGTTGCAACACCATGTTGTCGCTGATGATCGTGGGGAGTTGAAGTTGGGCTTGGGACAGGGACATTTGCATGAGCAGGAAGAAAAGGAAGACAGCGATTGGGCACGATGCCTGAATGTGTTTCATTGTGAAATCATGTTGCCTTGAAGTTGCGGCTCGTCAAAACGCTTTACATATCCAGCCTCACTGGCGCTTCAGCTCGACGAAGAAGAGCGGTTCCTCGGCGCTCACGTGCAGCGACGGGCCGTCCAGCTTGCCGGTGCGATACGCCTTGAGCGAGAAATCATATCGCTCGGCAGTCATGCCGGTGAGCCAGGGGGCGTCGAGAGTCCAGCCCACGCGCGTGACCAGCACGGGCTTTGTACCGGGGACGATGGCGTTGGCCGCTGACTTGGGGCCGTGACCGTGGGTGATTTTCATTTCGGCGTCGAACTTGTCCGGGTCCAACTTAAAACCGGTGTTCCAACTCGTGCTGACCGCCATCGCCACAATATCGGAGCTATCGGCCAGCGGCTTGTCATCCTGACTGCACAGGGCGAAGCAGACGAAGCGTTCGTCCTTACGCACATAGGGCGTGCAGTCGGGAATGTTCAGTGTAATATCCTGCAATTTTTCACCCGATTTGAATTGGAAGTTTTCGGGTGCGAAACCGGCCACCAGGACTTTGCCATCGCGGCGATAGGACTGAAAAGGGACCAGCAGTTGCGCGACTCCATCCCGGATGGCCAATTCGCCGGGGCGCTGCGCGCAGTAGACGGTGTCCTCCTCCGACATCGCGGAGGTGGGGTTTCCATGGAGCCAATCAATTAGCAGTGGATTCATTACGATGGTTGCCGCTCCTGAACGTTTCATCCTAAAGATACCACATATGGAAACGTTTGCAAACGCCCGGCCTGGCATCCTGTATGCTGCGAGTAGGGACACGAATGGGGTCTGGACAGGTCGTTATCTTAATTTTGATCAGGGTGGAGCCCTTTGGACATCATCCTGGGACTCATCGTACAAAAAAGAACCGCCGAGAGGGGAGGCTCGGCGGTTGAATTCCCCGTAAAGGGGAACTGTCCGGGAGGGGGGACCCGGACAAACGAGGTTTAATGTCGGGGGTTGAAGAAGGAGGGGGGGAACCTTCTTCGGGGAGTACCCCCGACAAAAAAAGGCTCTGGCACGGTTAAGCGCCAGAGCCTTCTTGGCTCATTATTATCAATTGGAGACATCATCGTCTCACGAGGACCATTCAAGGGGATACTATATACTACTCATAAACAATGTCAAGATGAATGAACGTCAAATTTTTGTGAATTTGGTTCACCTCAGTTTATGGATCGTCTCATCCAGGATTTTAGGGGTCGGGGCGGAAAAAATCATGGCCAGGCGTGCGGGGTCCACGCGCTTGGACAGTTCCACCACTTCATCCAGCGGGCAGAAGACCAGCACGGATTTGCCGCGGTCCTGAATTTTTCGGAACATATCCACCCACGCCAGGGCGGAGATGGTTCCTTCGCCGGGGGTGAACTGGATCGCCTGAAGCTGGGGCAGTTCCAGCAGGGCGTCGATATGGCGGGCCGAGCCGGGGCCGTCAAGGTGGAAAACCGCCCGTCCAACCTCCCCGGCCTGCCGGGCGATGTCATCCAGGCACGTTGCGGCGTATTCATCCGGGCCGATCATGTATCCAAAATCGCAGGCGGGAATAACGTACGGCTGGTTGGACCAGAGGCAATGCCAGTGGATGACCCCCGCGCCGCGTTCGACGGTCAGGCGATATTGTGCACAGAAGGCTTCGCGCCAGATCGGGTAGATCGCATTGATCGCATTGATGATGCGGTGGGGGGCGTCGATCGCATCCATGCACAGGCCGGTCGATCCGCGAAAGTTCAACAGCAGGTCGGCCGATCCGCCGATGTCCGGCGTGCAGACCAGGTATTTGCCGGCGGCGTCGGCCGCGACGCGGGCCAGCAGTTTTTGCAGCAGAACCCACCAGGAGTTGTCCGCCTTGAGATTCCACTGAGGCTCATTGGACCAGTCATCGTCGATGAAGGCCTCGGTCCAGGTTGTATCCGATCCGAATTCGATTTTGGCCCCCATCATCGCCCCCAGTGCCACCGCGCCAAAGTCGATGCGCACGTTGGGCAGCGAATCGCCGGCGCGATAAGACTGCTTCAGGTCTTTGATTTTTTCGTCGAACCAGCGGTCGGGGTTTTCCAAGTCTTCCAGACGCCGGGTGATCGGACGGGAGGGGTTGTTGTCGGAGGTCGCCAGCAGCAACGGCCCATCGACCAGTTCTCCCTTCCACCACTGTTCGTGCCGGGCGGCGATGCGTGGAAAATCAGGGCAATATTCCAATGGTTTGGAAGCAATCCGGGTCAGGTCGGCGGTCCATCGGGACAATTGCCCAACCAGGTCGATTTCGTTCTGAACTGTCATTTATTCTCCTAAAAAAAATCAAAGCCATCCGGTCGCCCTGGCCAGCAGGCGACAGTAATCAACGTAATTTGGCCATGAAACATCCGCCGGCACGCCATGATCGCATCCGGGGATGTATCCGCCGGCGTCGATGGCCGGCCGAAGCCGGTCGATCTCGGCGCGGATGTATTGTCCGCCCCGCGCCATTTCGCGTTTGTCGACGCCGCCGCGATAAGCCATGCGGCGGCCGAAGGTTCGGCTGAATTTCGGCAGATCGTTGCCCGCCGCCACTTCGACCGGCGAATTGGCGATAAATCCCGCGTCGATCCAGACGGGAATGAGCGATTCAACGTATCCATCCGAATCGATTTCGTAGACCGGCACGCCGGCCGACCGGCAGATGTCCGCCCAGCGCCGCCAGGTCGGCAGCAGGAATTTGCGTGCCATGTCCGGCGAGATCATCGGCTTTTCCTTGTAGGCCATGTCCTCGGAAACCAGTACATGGTCGGGCACGAAGTCGCGCAGCACGCGGGTCAATAATTCGGCGATGTATTGCTCGTAAAACCGGATCATCTCGGCCGCGAAATCCGGATCGTCCAGCAGCAACATGCAGAGATTCTCGAAGCCCAGCCACTCGCGCAACTGCCAGAACGGTCCGGAGATGATGATGGATGAGACGTACTGCCGGTTCATCAGTGCCGCGCACCGGCTGGCCCAATCCGCCGGGAATCGCGCCGGGTCATTGGGGTTGTATCGTCGCGCCATGTCGGCCCAGTCGGCACGACTCTCAACCGGACATTTCAGCCAGGTTCGCGTCACGAAGTCGATGGCGCTGCGCAGATAGCGCACGTCGAACTGGTCGGAGATTTCGCAGATGTTTCCCTTCCAGTCCTGCACGACCAGCGTGCCCGGGCGGCGCTCGATGACCTTTTCCTCAAACTGGGGGATCATCAGGAAATCGACGCCATGGTCGACCGATTCGTACTTTGGAGCCGGTTCCATGCCGATCAACTCGCGGACGTAGGCCGGATAATCCGTCACCTCGGCCGGCAGGCCCTGCGAATGCCACGCCTTGAGGGTAGATTCTCGACCCTTTCCCGGCGCAAAGGGGACCCGGTCGGGCCGGCGGTGGTTCATCACTTCGATAAAACGTTCGCGTTCGTTCACGGTTTTGCTCCATTTTCTCCTCCTGCGCGACCATCGGCAGGGGGGCGCGGCGGATCGTAACCGCCGACCGGCCGGCGCGAATGGAGCGGCCGAAACCGAAGATGGAGAAAATGAAACTGGCCGTGACATTGCCTAAGACACCCTGCCTTGCGATGAATGCGGGTGGCCGCCCCATTGGCGGCAGATGTCTTTAACGAGCTTGATGCGATTCCAAGGCGTGTGGATCGAGGTCTGGCAGGAGGCGGCGAAGATAAACCGGCGTTTGTCTGTTTTGGGCAGGTATTGGCCATAAAACGCGCGGACCTGGTCGTCGTCGAGCGACTGTTGTTCGCGGGCGGAAAACCCGCCGATGAAGATGAAATCCGGATGGCAGTTGCGTGCCGCATCCGCCGACCAGTCTCCCAGGTAGGGGTGGGAGATGCCTTCCAACCCGCTGACGTGGCACCGGGCGAAGGTCGGGTTCAGCGCTGACAGTTTTCCGCAGGCGTGGACGAACAGGTGTTTACCGGCGTCGCGCAACAGATCGGCGGCATCTTTTACATACGGCTCCCACAATTCGCCGGCCATGCTTGGCGGATAAAACGGCGTGTCCACGTTGTCCATCAGGCAGACCGACTCGACTCGCGGGTGTTCCGCCAGGGCAATCAGCCAGGGACGAAGTTTTTTCCAGTACAGGTCGCAAATCCGCTTGGCGGCGTCGGGATAGTCGTTGGCGAACAAACAGGAGTATTCAAGCCCGAAATGCAGGTGCAGGAATTTCAGCGGGGTGCATCCGAAGGGGACGTTGACGATGCCCCAGTCGCCCACCTGATCGTTCACCTTGATGAATGCGTCGACATCCCAGCGGTATTCGTGCTGGTCGAGGAAACATTCAAACGCTCCGCCGTCGGTCTCCCAATCCTTGACCATGTATTCTTCGGTGTGCCCGGTGGTGATCGCGGCCTGCTCCTGAAAAACGTTGCGCAGCGTGCCGCGCGGAGTGTGATACTCGGTGATGGTGCGCAAGCCGATGTCCGTATTGACCTGCGTGATCTTCGGCTTGATGCGCTGATCGACCTCACGAAATCCACCATCGAGGTTGCGGCTGAAAATGTCGCATCCCAGCGCCTTCTGGGCGTCAATGTATGTTTCGCATCCCCGCAGCTCATCGGGCAGGGTTGCGAACGTCTTGTGGTGTTTAAACCATTGCTCGAAGTTGATTGCGAACGGAACCCACGCCGGATCGCGGCCGCTGAGAACCTTGCGGAGGTTTTCGCGGCGGGTCAATTTCGGATGCGGTTCAGTTGAGGTCATTGACCGTTGTTCCTTTCATAAATGCCTGGATTTTTCGGGCGATCGTGTTCTGACATCCGGTGACGAACAGCGTGTCGCACTCGGTTCCCAGGATGAAAGGATGGCCCGCCTGGCGCATCGCCCGCACCAGTTCGCCGGCCTGTTGTCGTACCTGGTCGGCGGTGATCATGTCATCGGAAAAAAACTTTTTCGAGGGCAGGTTGCCGTAAAGGACCGTCGATTTCGGCACGAATCGGGCGTCTTCATACAACTTGCGGGAGCTTCCCAGGCTCAGGATCGCCGGGTCGAGCGTGCAGAATCGGACCACCATTTCATCCACCAGTTCACCGCAGCAATGGAAGATCAGATCGACGCCGTGGCGATCCATCAGGCCTTTGATTCTCCGATTGGGCGACAGGACGTACCGATCGAAGATGTTGGTGTCCGCTTCGAGCTGATTGGGCGAGATGTACGCCTTGTTGGCGGCCGGTTCGGCGATGAAGATCGCCTTGGCACCGGCCTCGATCTGTTCCTGGATCGAGCGCAGGATCACCATGACGGACAATTCCAGCGTCCGCTCGACCGCGGCGACCTCCGCATCATCGGCCGCGCTGACGCCCGATGCGGCCAGGTACACCGCCGTGATGGGGTCGGCGATCAACTTGGTCATCAGTGAAAACGGACCGATGGCCATGCCGATGGGCAACAGGTCGGTTGCCGCCACGTGCGCGATCGCCTCGATCTGCGCCCGCAATCGTGAGACCGGCGGTTTGGAAAGATGCGACTCAAGTCGGGTGACCGCCTCTTCGTCGGGGCATTCATCAAAATGGTAAGTGTCGATTTGATCCGGCGCAACGCCAAGCCCCGTCAGCAGGTCGGTTTTTTCCACCATGAGGTCCATGATGGGAAACGCCAGCGGCGTATGAAACCGCCTCGCCGCCGATTCAAAGACCTGCCCCAGCCGCTGCCCATCGTGCAGAATCGCGGCCGCATCCTCATGTTCGTGCAGAATCAGGTCCGTTCCGATCGGCATGCGCAGGCCCTGTCGGGCGAGGTCGAGATAATAGTCACGCCGCATAAGGAGTCTCCTTTCGCAAGGAAGGATCAATCACTTGATGCAACATACGCTGAAACACGCCGCGGACGCTACGGAGATTCTCCATCGAAACGAACGGCGAGCCGTCCAACGTCAGCAGGTTGACCTCATTGCCGGCGATGATGTCGGCCGATGGACAACCCCACAGCCGCCGGGGGGTGGATGTGGCCGAGGCGAGAACCTTCTCCAGGGACATGCCGGCGCGGCGCTGGAAGAACAATTCGGCGATCAGGCCGCCCCCGTGCGGCACGCCGTAACTGCCGGCATCCGAGCCGGCGACGACCGGCACGCCGGCATCGCTGGCCCGTGCGATCTGCTCAAAATGCGTGTTGAGAATCTGACTCAGTCGCTCCACGCTCGCATCGTTCCAGCCGCAACACTCCGGATGCTCATATTGGAACCAGACCGGCGAAAACGTCGGCACCCATGCGATGCCCTTGTCCGCCATCTCACGGACGAGGTCGCGTGTCATGAAAAAACCATGCTCGATGGAGTCGATGCCCGCGTCGATCGCGATGCGCAGTCCATCCGGCCCGCTGCAATGGGCGTACGTTTTAAGCCCCTGTTCACGGGCGATGGAGACGATCAGGCGGGTTTCATCCAGGTCAAACTGCACGCCCCCTTTCATCTGACCTTTTTCAAAGTCGATGATGCCGGTCAGGAGAATTTTCAGGTCATCGGCCGATTCGGCCAATCGACGGATCGTGCGATCGATGCTTTGGACATCGGTGGCTTCCTCGGCCATGAAACTGCCATATCGGCCCGCCTTGCGAATCGCCCGGCCGGGGCTGCGCACATCCGGGGTTAGCTTGTCCCCTCGCCGCCGTTCGACTTCGGATCGGATGTCGTGGTTGATGCCGTGGATGTCGCCCGCATCGCGGATCAACGTCACGCCGGCGGCGAGATTCTCATCCAGGCTTTTGCGGCCCACGTCGAGCATCTGTTCGCGCGGCGCGCCCAGATATTGCTTGCGCTTCTCCAGATCCAGTTCGGCGCCGTCCAGAAACAGATGGCAGTGCGCCTCGACCATGCCGGGCATGACAAATGGAACGCGGACCACCCGGCCTGATGGAGGGATCGACGGTTGATCCGGCTCGATCCGCGCAATCACCCCGTCATGGGCCTCGATGCGATACGGACCTTTGTCGTGACAACGAGTGCCATCGAAATAGCTGTCGGTGATCAGCGTCAGAGTGTCCATCATCAACTCGCCTTAATCCCGCCGGTACAACTGCTGGACCCGTTCCAGCGTCTCAAAACCATCCATGCCGACCGCCTCGCGGACCCCCCGCATGACAAAATCATCATCCGGCAAAATCCGATAATCGCGGCCGGGCGTTCCCAGGATCACATCCAGCCCGCACGGCATTGCCATCGTCAAAAACGCCGATTCCACCCGCACCCCCAGCCGTTGCCCATCCAGCGCATCCTTGGGCAGCATCACGGCCAGATTCGACAGCCCGACCAGCGTATGGATGCCGCGCAGATCACGATCGTCGCCGATCAATCGGATCGACTCGATCGCCCGGCGGGTCTGTCCTTCGGTGTCGGTGGCGATCGGGCACAATGACACGTCGATCATCAGGTCATCCATCGTCAGGCCGTGACCGTCGTTGACCACGCGCAACGCCATTCGCCGGGCCGTGTCGGCGATCTGTTGCGCGGTCTGGTTGGAGACTTCCTCCCCGTTTTCCACCCGCTCGGACGCCATCAGCACCACCTTCGCCGGCTGAATCTTCAGCACGTCGAGCATGTTCCATCGCAACTCGGTGACGGAATTGATGATCGGCTTTCGCCCGCGCGACTTGGCCGGGTCATACGCCTTCAAACAGGCTTCCTGCACCGAGATGTGCGGATAATCAAACGACAACGGCACATCCACCACCGCCTGGATCGCCTTGACGACCTCGACGATGAACGCCAGGTTCTCCATCGCCGATTCGCCGACGTTGATCGTCAGGTACGCGGCGCCTTTCTGCGCCTGCGAGACGGCCAGGTTCTGGATTCCCTTGATGTCCTGGTTTTCAAGCAGGATTTTTGATGAGGCGAATCCGGGATTGATCCGTTCGCCGATGATGGTGAGTTTCTCGATCATACCGTCGGGGTCTCCGTCGCTTTGCCGGCTCGAAAAGACGCCGTCGCGGGTTGATGAATGGGGGTTGATTCCAGTTTTTCAATAACGGCCGGCAGCACCGCGTGATCCGGGCCGAACAGCATCAGATGCACGCCCGCCAGACCGGGTATTTTTGTCGCCTGTTCCACCAGCTCGCGGGCCAGTTGGACTCCCTCCGCTTCGCAACTCGATGCCGACGACAACCGCCGCATCGACTCCTGCGGAACGCAGGCTCCGGGAATCCGCGGCAGCACCTCCAGTGCTTTTTTCGACGTCACCACCGGAATTCCGGCGAGAATGAACAAATCCTCGTGGATTTTTTCCTGTCGCACCAGCGACATGAATCGATCTTCAAACGCCTGCATGTCGAACACAAGCTGCGTCTGGATGAAATCCGCGCCGGCGGCGGCCTTTTGTTTCAACCGCCGGATCGGCACGTTCGCCGGTTCGGTGAATGGATTGATCGCCGCGCCCAGAAACGTCCTGGGCGCGTTGGCCACCCTTTCGCCGGTGAAATAAATCACTCCCTTTTCACGCAGGTGGCGCCCCTCGTACAGCATGATCGCGCCGTCCATGTCGAACACCTGCTTGATTTTCGGGATGCCTTGGTACGAATCGCCCGTCAGACACAGCGTGTTGTGGACGCCGTTGAGCTGATTGCTCAGCAGTTCGGCGATGAACGATGTTTTGGTGTGATCCCGGCAGGTGGATTGGCAGACAGCGTCGATGCCCAGCTCGGCCAGTTTCGCTGCCACCACCGCCGATGGCAGCGATGGCCTGGCGTTGAGATAGGCCGTCGCGTTCACCGCGTCAAAATGATCGCGAACGTGGGAGGCCTGCTCGTCCAGTTTATCAACGCTTGCTCCGCGCGGGGCGCGCAATTCGCAGGTCTTCACAAACGCGCCGCTTTTAAGTCGTTGTTCCAGCTTGGATTGCGTCTGAATCGGCAACGATGTCCGCCGTTCGCCCAGATTAAGATATTCCAGCGGCGTGCGGCCCACCTTGTCGGCGCCGGAAAGCAGGTTCAGATACGATGAGGTGTTTTGCAGCCTCGCATCGCAGGAGGGGAGCAGATTGGGCCGATCCAACGACTCATCGCCCACCGTGCGATGATGGATTTTGACCCAGACGCAGGGCCTGTCGGGAAGCACCTCGCACTCCCCGTGCAACGTCCCGCCGCAGGGGCCGTTGCGCAGACCTTTGGGGCAGGTCATCGGGCAGACCAGGCCGGTCTGGCTCAGGACGCACTGCCCGCACATCCGGCAGTCGAACAACGTCCCTTTGACCAGTGCTTCGATGCGCGCAATCGTCTTGGCGAACATAATTCACCTCCCCCGCGAGGGTCGATCCTGAAGAATGGACCTTAACGACTACAACGACTAGGCGACCGCCGGCGCGCCTTCGATCAGGGCGATCGCCCGTTCGACCGCGGTGGCCGCATCAGCGGCGAATCCATCAGCGCCGATCCGGTTGGCGAATTCCTGTGTCACCGGCGCGCCGCCGATCATCACCTTGACGTCCGGCAGGCCGGCGTCGCGAATCGCCTGGATCGTCGCCTGCATGGCGGTCATGGTCGTCGTCAGCAGCGCCGACAATCCCACGATCTGAGCGTTGTGTTCCTTGGCGGCCGCGACAAACTTCGCCGGCGGCACGTTGGTCCCCAGATCGACCACGCCGATGTTGGCGCCTTTCCACATCAGCGCAACCAGGTTCTTGCCGATGTCGTGCAGGTCTCCCTGCACCGTGCCGATCACGGCGGTGTATTTGGGTTTGATTCCCGCCCCGACCAGAAGCGGCTCAAGAATGGTCATCGCCTCTTTCATCGCGCGGGCGGCGATCAACATCTCCGGCACAAACGCTTCGTTGTTCTTGAATTTGTTCCCGATGATCGTCATGCCGGGAATCAATCCATTGTCCAACACGTCGCTGGGCGCGACCCCGGCATCAATCATCGACTGCGTCAGCCTTTTGGCCTCCGCGCGATTGCCCTTGGAAACCACATCCGCCAAAGTCTGGAACTCTGCCATCTGTCTCTCCCAAAAGTAAAAAAGTGTGCAAACGTTTGTTCAACTTCTGAAAATAATATAAGATAATTGTATCCAAATATCAAATAAAATTGTATAATATTTTGCGATGAGGTATCGATAATGAACGTAAGTCGTTTTGTAAATTAAAGTTGTGTTCGGATACTAATTTTGGAATCCGCCATGAACAACCCACCCAAAACTGCGATAATCGCCTGTGGTGTACTCGACTCGGAAATCGAACATTACGCCAAAGGTCTGCCCAACATCGTTCATCTGGAGTTTCTGCGTCAGGGTTTGCACAACGATCCACCCAAGCTGCGAAATGAGTTGCAGGTGGCGATTGATCGCGTGGAGGCCGAGGTTCCACAGGCTGACCACATCGTGCTGGGATATGGCCTGTGCAGCCGCGGCACGGAAAACGTGACGGCCAAACGATGCACGCTGGTCATGACGCGGGCACACGATTGCATCACGCTGCTGCTGGGGAGCAAGGAAAAATACGCCGACTACGTGGCTAAGCATCCCGGGACGTACTGGTATTCTCCCGGATGGAACAAATATCACACCCCGCCCGGCAAGGAACGCTACGATAAACTCTACAGCCAGTACGTTGAACAATACGGCCAGGACAATGCCGAATTTCTGATGGAAACCGAACAGCACTGGTTCACGACCTACGATCGCGCCACCTACGTCGATCTGGGCGTCGCCGCCACCGAGGCCGACCTGGCTTATACCAAAGGTTGCGCCGACTGGCTGAAATGGAACTACGACCGCCAGCACGGCAACCCCGAACTGCTTTGCACGTTGTTGAGCGGCCCATGGGATGAAGAACGATTTGTCATTGTCCCGCCGGGGCAGACCATCCGAATGACCTCCGACTCGCGGGTCTGTGAGTCGTGCGAATTTTCCAAACGTGGGGGGTGTGACGGCCATGCGTGAATTGCACATCGACGCCGCCGGCGAACCGGTTCGACTTGTTGTGGAGGATGAAAACGTCGATCAGCCGTTGACCGAACTGCTGCGCGATGCCCGCCTGCCGTTAAACACCCGTTGCGGCCAGCGCAGCGCCTGCGATGGGTGCGTCTTGTCCCTGGTATCGGGTAGCCTGATCCGACGAAATGGGAGCGAAACCATTCGCGCCGACGGCCAACCCGTCAAGGTGCGCGGGTGCGAATATCGCCTCGATCCCGCCTCAATGGGTGTTCGCCTTGAAATCCCCCAGCGATCGCTGTTGGCCTACGAGCCGCAGGTGGTGACGGATTTTAAAATCAATATCACGGCCGGCAGAAATCCATTGAGCGCCGATCCGCAAAGGCCATTGGGCATCGCGGTGGACATCGGCACCACCACGGTCGCCCTGATGCTGGTCGATCTGACCAACGGCACGATCCTGTCCCGCGCCGCCGGCTTTAATCAGCAGATGAACCTCGGCGATGACGTGGTGACGCGAATCAACCTCTGCACTTCCGATCCCTCGATGGTCGCCCGTCTGCAAAGCGCGGTGTTGGAGGAAACCCTACGCCCGCTGGTGATCGAGGCGTTGACGCTGGCCGGCCGCGATGAATCCGAGATCGGATGTGTTTCCATCGCGGCCAACACGATCATGCTCCATCTGTTCGCGGGGGATGATCCCTCGCCGATGGGCGCCGCTCCATTCACGCCCGTATTTCTTGAACACAAACGACTGCGAGCCGATGCCCTGCCATCGACCATCGCGCCACACGCTTCGATTCATCTGTTGCCCAGCGCCGCGGCCTACATCGGGGCGGACCTGACCGCCGGCGTGCTGGCCAGCGGGCTGGTTTATGATGAAGGGCCAAGCCTGCTGGTCGATCTGGGAACCAATGGGGAACTCATCTTAAAACATGGCGACCGCCTGGTGGGGTGCGCCACCGCCGCCGGGCCGGCCTTTGAAGGGGCCCGGCTCGAATGCGGCATGCGCGCCGGTTCCGGCGCGATCGGCCACGTTCGTTTCAAGACCGATCCGTTTCACATCGAAACCGACATCATCCCCGGCCCGCAGGGACCGAAGACCAAACCGGCCGGCCTGTGCGGGTCGGCCTATGTCGATATCCTTGCCGAAGGACGCCGAAGCGGCCTTTTATCCCCCGCAGGGCGGTTTGATCCTTCGATCCTGACCGGCGATGCCGCCCGTTTGCTCGAAACACGCCCCGGCAACGACTTCGCCCTTCGTCTGGCCTATGGTCAGGCCAAAACCCCCGTCGTCATTTCCGAACTGGACATCTCCCGATTGCTTCAGGCCAAGGCCGCCATCGCCGCCGGCATCCTGACCCTCTTGAGCCGCACCGGAATCGACCCCACGGACATCAAAACCCTCTACCTGGCCGGCGGATTTGGCCAGCATGTCATCACCACCAACGCCATCGCCAGCGGCCTGCTCCCCGGTTTTTCTCCCAATCAAGTCCAATTCGTCGGCGACACCGCCCTGGCCGGCGCGTATCTCTCACTGCTCGATTCCACCACCATCGACATCATGTCCGACATCGCCAGAAAGATGGAAATCATCGAACTGAACCTCGACCCCAATTTTGAAGACCGATTTGTTGATCAGCTTTCCCTGCCTTGATTCGCCCCTGAGGTTCTCCTCACGCGAGGGTGATGATGACCCGGATTACCAGTTCACTACGAGGAGGATGATTGGCGCGCCCGTCGTGCGAGCAGACGGGTGGATGCAAGCAGACACGCCGTCGTCGCCGGCTCTGGAACCGGAATCCCTGGGAATTCGATGTTGTCGATCTGAACGTATTCGTTATGCACCATTGGAAGCAGATAAGTGCTGTAATAGCGGAACTCAACACGCAATGAATCACCGGGAACAGCGCCGAAAAATCCCAGGTCGATGCCCCGGGTGACCTTTGGTGTGCCGGTGCTGTAAGAGGGGCCTAAGCTGCTGGTGTCATGAACCATGGTGATCCAATCGCCGCCGTTGATGCTCAGGTTGGTGTCAAATGCCTCGAAGGCATCCACCCGCTGAAAATTGATCGTATAACGAAGGTTATCGCCGAAAGGGGCGCCCGGCGCAATTGAAAAAACCGGAGTGATAAGCGAGATGTCGTACTGGCCGGAATGGTTGTACGAACTGGCGGTGGCGGCGATACCGGCACCGGTTGATCCGCCGCCGTTTGTGTAATTCAGCATTCCTTCCGCGGTGTTCACGGTCCAGGGTACGGCACTGTAATCAGGGCTTCCGACGATCGGAAAGTTATCGTGGATTTCCCATGTGGTGGGAATGCCCCCTTCAAATGTTTCGGTGAAGGCCTGACCGAACGTCAAGGAGGCTGTCATAACGACCACGCCAACCCCAATAAAAGGATGATGGATCATAATGCCTGCCCTCTGAAGGAGTGTAAACATTATCCAATTCGGTCGAAGAAATGTCAATATATTGCCATAATTTTGAAGTAAAAATAAATAATATGATTTTTGTCCTATTTAAGACTTGTCGTTATAAAAATTTCCTGGAAATAATTTTGTCAGCACAACGTTATAATTCAAGGTTTGTGTTTGTTGTGGTTTTTCCACATGCGCTATCTCTTTGAATCTTCTTACTTTCGAGTAATTCTGGGGTGGTGCAGAAGCCGATAGAATGGTGGGAGGTTGATGGGGTGGCGGTGGCCACACACGGAACTTTTCCAAGCAATATAAAATCAGCTTAACGGTCCGCGCGACATCCCGACCAGGCGCGGACCCAGGGGCCTGACTCACTCTCAGGCCCCGATTTTTTTTATTCAAACACCTGCGCGTGAAAGCTCATTTGGGATAATCGGGCTGCTGTTGCCAGTCCAGCTCGACGCTGCCGGGGATGCCGTGATATTCGCGGGGGAAGATGTAATCTTTTCGCAGGGGGTGGCCTTCCCAGTCGTCGGCGCAAAGGATTCGCCGCAGGTCGGGATGGTTGTCAAAGATGATGCCCAGCAGGTCATATGCTTCGCGTTCCTGCCAGTCGGCGGCCGGCCAGAGATCGCAAACGCTTGGAATGTGCGGGTTGTCGCGGGCACAAAATACCTTGACCGCCAGCATGTGCTTCAGATCAAAGCTGTATAAGTCATAGACCACACAGAGTTTATCATCCGCGACATAATCCACGCCGCCGAGGGATTGCATCCAGTCCAGATGCAGCGGCTCGCCGATCAGGTATTGGGCGATGTCGCGCCAGTCTTTGGCGTCGATGTGGATGCGGGGGTGTTTGTCTTCAGGAAAGCTCGCCAGGATCGCGGGGCCAAAGCGATTCTGAAGAATTTGGATCATCTGCTGAGGGGTCATGGCGGAATCCTTGTGGTTGGCCGCCAATATATCCCCCTGGAGGTCAATCCTCCAACATCAGATGCTCGGAAGGTATCACGCGGAAGATTTCCTCGGTGCTGGTTTGGCCGCGGGCGACTTTCAGGAGCGCCGCCTGTCGAAGCGTGATCATTTTTTCGCCGATCGCGTGATTGCGGATTTCGCCGGCGGGGCGGCCATCGGCGATCAGGTTTCGGATCGACGGGGTGATGTTGATGACTTCAAACAAGCCAGTCCGGCCGGCATAGCCGATCTGGTTGCACATTTCGCAACTGCCGGGTGCGAAAAGGCGTTTGCCCTCGTCGGCTTTGAGCCAGCCTTTGACTTCTTCAAAAGTGCCCAGCGCTTCATCCAGCTCAAAGGATGTTTTGCAGTTGGGGCAAAGGGTCCGAACCAGCCGCTGGGCGATCACGCCGCGCAGACTGGTCGCCAGAAAATTCGATTGTACGCCAAGGCTGCGCATGGCCTGGATCGCGCCGGCGGCCTGGCCTGAGTGGAGCGTGGCGAAGACGAGCTGGCCGGAATTGGCGGCATGGACGGCCGTCGCGGCGGTCTCGGTGTCGCGGATTTCGCCGATCATGATCACGTCCGGGCTTTGTCGCAGCACGCTGCGCAACAGTTCCGAGAATCCCAGTTCGATGGATGGATTCACCTGTGATTGTCGCAATCCGGGCAGGGTGTATTCCACCGGGTCTTCGATGGTGTTGATCTTGCGCTGGCCGTCGTTGAGCCGCTGCAAACAGGCGTAGAGCGTGGCGGTCTTGCCTGATCCGGTGGGGCCGGTGATCAACACCAGCCCGCCGAGGCTGTCCACCATGCCGCTGACCAGGCGATATTGTTCATCGGCCAGGCCGACGCTGTCGAGTTTGTAGAGCTTTCGCGCACGCGGCAGCAGTCGTATGGCCACATCCTCCCCATGCACGGTGGGGATGATGTTGATGCGCAAGTCGGTCGCTTCCTGATCCGAATCGCGATAGATCCAACGCCCATCGATCGGGCGGCGCTTTTCGGAAATTTCCATGCCGGCGTTGGCTTTCAGATAGGCGACGTATCGACGGCCCAGGTCCGCGGTGGTGATGCTGACGGGGCGAACCAGCCCCAGGGCGCGCACGGAAATGACCGTTTTGTCCTCATCAGCGGCGATGAACAGGTCGCTGGCCGACAGGGTGTTGGCATGATCGATCAGCTTGGCAACGGCGTTTTCCACCGTCAGTTTGCTGACGTCGAACGTGGGAGCGGGGGATTGCGATGATGAGTCTTGGGTCGCGGTGGTCATTGGCCGGCTCCTTGCAACAGCGCCTTGGCGGCCGACTCATCGTCGGCCAGCGCGACGACGCGGCCGATCTTGAGCAGGTCCAGCACCTGGCGAACTTTGGGACGAAGCGAATGCACCACCAGCCGTCCGCCGGCGGTTTTGAACGATTTATGGCTGTCGATCAGCCACCCGATGGCGGCCGAGTCGATGAATAAGGTGTTTCCAAGGTCCAGTAATACGCGATGGGTGGACCAGTTGGCGCCGATCACGGCCTCGAAGGGGTTTTTTCCTTCGGCGGTGAAATCGGTGGAGATGATGTTTCCTTCATTGGTCATGCGGATAAACCCGCCCGGATCGATGGATAGGAGGCTGAGCTTCATGTGGACGACCTCAGGTGAAGGTTAGAAGGTCTATCGGTTGTATGGACGGTGACGTTTAATATGGCGGCCCATTCTAATCGAATTTACTGGAATTTGCTCAAGAGGGGGTATGGAGCGGCCCGATTTATTTTACAGACCCAATTTCCATGGCCCACCGGATCATGTCGTGGGCGGATGAAGTTGTTTTTCGCCGGGCAAGGAAAATGTCAGATGGAGCTTTCTTCGGATCTGTTCAAGCGGATCATGGGGGAAACACGCGGCCAGGAACAACCGCACGATGAGCGGCGGCGCAGGCCTCGCATCAACGGATGTTCGGACGTGATGGTCTATCCCCTGCGAGGGGGAACCATCGAGCCGGCCATGCCGGTGGGCGTTCGCGACATCTCGGTGATGGGCGTCTGCATCCTGCAATACCGTTTGCTGGAAAACAACCAGAAATTCATCCTGGAACTCAAGACGCAGGATGAGCAGATGGTGCGAATCCTGTGCGTGGTGAAGTATTGGCGATCGGTGAACGACGAATTGTACGCCATGGGGGCGGTCTTTGATTCGATGTGGACCGGCGCGGTCACGCCCGGCGCGATGGAAGAAGCGGCCTGACCGTCGGCATCGACAGGAACAGGTGGATGCGTAAAATGTCCAACCCTTTACCGGGAGTGGCATGCGCGTCCGTTTGAGCAAGACATTTCATTTTGAAGCCGCACACGATCTGCCGACGTTTCCGCCGGGACACAAATGCCGCCGGCTGCATGGACATTCGTTCCGGTTTGACGTGGTGGTGGAAGGGGAGGTCGATCCGGCCAACGGTTATCTGATCGACTACGGGGACATTTCCAAAATGGTTGAGCCGCTGGTGAAACGGCTGGATCATTATTATCTGAATGAAATCGAAGGATTGTCAAACCCCACCAGCGAAAACCTGGCCAAATGGCTATGGGATGGACTGAAACCCACATTGCCTTTGCTGAGCCTGGTGGTTGTCCATGAGACCTGCTCATCCTCCTGCGAATATCGTGGCGGGGAATGAATTTTCTGGCGATTTGTCATTTATTTCCATCATAAGTCAAATATTGTCAATAAGTTGCAAATAATGTGATTATATTTGACAAGTTTTGGAAGATATTGCATAATCGTTGTCATGGTTGCAGAAGCGGCGATGAAGCGGGTTGAGAGGAAGGAAGTCGAGGTGCTGGTTCGAGAGGTCTTGACCCAGCGTCTGCGGGGGCAGATCAATCCGCCGGCGGTTCGCGAGCAACGAGCGAGTTATCAGCAGGCGGGCGGCCCGCCGCATCCGTTGGTGGTGAACGTGTCCGCCAGGCACATGCATGTGACGCCGGAGGCGGTGGAGATATTGTTCGGGGCGGGGTCGAAGCTGACGAAGATGAAGGATTTGTATCAGCAGGGGGAATTCGCATCGGAACAGTTGGTGACGATCATCGGGCCGCGGCAGCGGATCATTCCGAACGTGCGCATTTTGGGGCCGACGCGAAACATCACGCAGATTGAATTGAGCTATACGGACGGGGTGTATTTGGGGATTGATCTGCCGTTGCGGATCAGCGGGGACATTGACGGGACGGCCGGTTGCACGGTGCTGGGGCCTAAAGGGGCGCTGACGCTGAGCAAAGGGGTGATTCGGGCGGCCCGGCACGTTCACATGTCCACCGAGGACATGGCGTATTACGGCGTCAAGGATGGGGATCACATGAAGCTGCGGATTGACGGGCCGTGCGGGGTGACGTTTGACAATTTGCGAGTGCGGTATCACCCGAAGGTGGTGCTGGAAGTTCACATTGATACGGATGAAGGCAATGCGTGCGACCTGGAGTCGGCGACGCACATGGAACTGGTGAAATAATTTTTTCGCCGGAGGCGTTCGCCTCCGGGCAATTGAAAGGACAGGTTTATGGCCAACGGAGAAGCACTGGGACTGCTGGAATGCAAAGGGCTGGTCGCCTTGATGGAAGGGACCGACGCGATGCTGAAGGCGGCGAACGTGGAAATGATGGGCTGGGACAAGGCCGGCAGCGGC
>JADYZN010000003.1 GCA_020853095.1 Phycisphaerales bacterium
GAACAGTAAAATCATGACCATCAAGCGGAAGTGCTGCGGCTTCCGAAGCATGGAAAACTTCAAAACCGCCATCTATTTCCACTGCGGCGGACTGGATTTGTACCCACTGTGATTCCGGAAGGACCTTCTTATCTTGCTGGTCGTCGGGCCGCTGCAAAGGTGAAAGCGCCCATCAGCATCAAGCCGGCGCCCGGTTCCGGGACCGCGACAAGCTCGTAGATGGATACGTTGTATCGACTTAACTGGTCAGAAAACTGGCCTGAAGTGATGGGTATGTCAGGCCGCCCATCCAATGGTCTGGCCGCCATCCAGTCTCCCTGCAGGGCGATGTTGAATGCGACATTGTAGGCGCTGTCGGCCTCGTTGAGCGCCAGCAGATAACGCTTGGCATTGTTCGGATCGGTATATATGCGCGAATGAACCGCGGCGATGTTGTCGCTCACGTCCGCCGCGTTCCAGCCATTGCCCAGCGCGGGGCCGATGATGGCGATTTCGTCGGCCAGTGGCTTGTAGACGTCGTTGAGCCATTGCGATCCATCGTGGGGATACGCATCGCCGGCGTTGGCGGCCGAATTCAGCGCCGTGGTGTACTCCCATGCCAGAAACCCCTCCGAACCTTTGATCAGGGGGTAATAGGTCTGAAACCGGTGTTCACCGGTGGTGGGCAGGCGGGAACCCATGTTGGGCGCACGTCCGAATCCCTGGCCCGCGAAAATCCACGGCCGATTGGCCTGGGCCGCCAGGCCGCTGACGCGATTGATCAGCGACTTCAACCCTTTCTGTGAACCAAGGAACCCCCGATCCTCCAGTCGATAATATTCGCCGGAATCGTTGCTGTACGGATAAGTGTCGTAAATCAGGATGTCATACGCAGGAGCGTAATCGACAATCGTATTGTCACTGGCGCGATGAATCGCAAGATAAACCGGCCGGTCCGGGTCGGCTCCTTTGACCGCGTTATATGCCTGGATGCAAAGGGGTAACTGCGTGTTGCCGGCCGGCTCATCCGCGGTATACCATCCAATCACGGCCGGATGGCTTTTGAAGGTGTTGACAAACTGCTGAATTCGTATGGTATTGACGGCCGTGACATCCGAACCCACCTGCGTCACACCATCAACGTTCATAATGACCTTCAGGCCTTTGGCATACGCCGAGTCCAGGCGTTTTTTCACGGTGCTGTCCGCGAGATAACCTTGGTGGTAATAGAGGGCAACCGAGCCGCCCATGTCGGTGATCGCCTGAGAAGGATCCTGCGCAAAGACGTTTGAATACCATCCCATCTCAAATGGGCCGTCCGCCCTGACCGGCTGATCGGCCATCATGACAGCCAGCAATGCCAGGAAGATGGCTGCGGCTTTGAACGGCATGATTGTGAACGTACGGAGGGTAGTCATCTTCACATCTCCTGAATTGGATGGTTGAAAAGGCAACCTCGCCTGGAACACACCGGCCACTGCGCGGCTTCGATCTCGCAGTGGCCGGCATGCCATCGCACGCATTTAATTCGCGCGTCGTCGCCCGCACAGGGCGATGCCGCCCAATGCCAGCAGCGTCATCGATGCCGGTTCGGGGATTGCGCCAACGTAAAATGCGTCGAAGTTATGGATGGAATCCAGATATCCGTTGGTCTGGATCGCCTGCGTTCCAAACAAAGTTCGATTTGTCTTGGTGAATCCGGACAACCCGTCATAGTGTGCCACGGTGCTGTTATCGCTGGTGTCCTTGATGTCCAGGCTCCACGTCACGTGCCCGGCGATATCCTGCGCGTGATCCATGGTGAACAGATACCAGTGATCCGTGTCCATGATTGTCGGAGCGTTCGGAGGGTCGATCAATGAAGAGAAACTGCCATTGGTGTAGATTTGCAGCACGCCATTATAGGGCAGATAGATGGCATGAGAAAACGACTGATAGTTCTGGCTGTTTTTGCCATATACCAGATAAGAAAGCCCGTTGAATTGCGTCTCGCCGCGGCGATAGGCGAACTGAATGCGTCCGCCGTCGATGGGCACTTCCGGCGCCAAATACGCATCCAGATAGGTCCGGCCGTTGGTTGGTTCATCGTCCGGATCGTTGATGCGCAGAAACTGACTGCCTTCATAGGCAAACGAGCTGTCGTTCACAACCACGCTGGTGCCATTGCTGGCCGGATCGAGATAGTAGTTGACATCCCCATTGTCCGCCAGATGAATGTTGCCGGGAGAGTAAGATTCGAAATTATCAACCGCCGCGCCAAACGCCGGCACCGCATATATGACTCCAAACAAGGTCGCGGCCGCCAAAACACCTGAAAACCTCGACATGGTTTCCTCCTGGAAATCTGATGTTGCATACGGCGAATATCGGACAACACATCCGCAATGGCCGTAAATAATAAGCGGGTGGTACATGCCGCGCGGCGTAGTTTCCGCCGCGCGGAATGGCACCGTTCAACTGCTTAAACTCTGCGACGACGCAATACAAAGGCGTTGCCGACCAATACCAGAAGCGCCAGCGAGGCAGGTTCGGGAATGGGAGCGGCACCGATGAAATAGGAATCGATGTTGTGGATGGAACTGTCGAATGCGTTGGTTACGAATGATTGCCATCCAAACAACTTCTTTGCCGAATCGGTGAACCCCGTCAGGTTGTTCAAGTGCACCACGGTGCTGTTGTCGCTGGTATCCTTGATGTCCAGGCTCCATGTCACCAGCCCGGCATTGTTCTGTGCGGAATCCATGGTGAACAAATACCAGCGATCCGTCGCCATGATGAACGGGCCGCTGCCATTGCCTGGGTATGACAAAGAAGAAAACGAACCGTTCTGATAAATGCCCAGTTCACCGTTCCATGGCATGTAAACGGCATGAGAAAAAGCATGGTTGTTTGAACCGTCGCGGCCATAGACCATATAACTCAATCCGTTATAGCTCGTTACTCCCCGGCGATAGGCGAACTGCACTCGCCCACCATCAATCGAGACATCACCCAACGTCCATGCGTCCATGTATGTCCGATCGCCGTCCGGGTCGTTGATCCGCAGAAACTGATTGCCCTCATAGGCATAGCTCGAATCGTTCACAACGGTTGTTGTGCCGGAACTGGCATTGGTGTCGAGATCGTAGGTGATCCCTCCATTGTTCAGCCCGTCGATGTCGCCGGGTGAATACGCTTCAAAGTTGTCATAAGCCGCCTGCGCCTGACCGGCCAGGGCAATGCCCGCAACCAATGCCGCCGCTGCTGCCAATACCCTCTTCATCGCAATCCTCCATTCGGATGGGAATAGCCCATCCATTAGACAACGCTAAAGTGATCCTCAGGCAACACACCTGTGGGCTTTCACGTTCGTTTTCATTTTCAAGCTCATTCCAACGCCCGGATGGCCAGACAATAGATCCCATCCAGTGATTTGCGATCGGCCGGCGTTCCATCCTATCAAGGCCATTCAATCGCCTCGTCGGGAACATCCTCCAGTGAACAAAATATTTATACATGAGACATCACTGGTTGTCAAATAAATAATTTATTTTTTAATGAAATAACGTCTACGGTTGAATTGCGATCGTAAATTATTGATATTCCGGAGGAAAAGTCATTTTTTATTGGTTTTGGAGTGCTTTAGTTTTCGCAACTTCTCTGTCGCCTTGGCACGGACAGGATCAGAAAGAAGTCGCAGATCAACAGATAAGCCGCCATCGACAACCAGCGTTGCGCCAGTGATGAAGGCCGAAAGATCGCTGAGTAAAAATAAGGCCACTCCCGCAACATCCTCGGGTGTGCCTTCAAATGGCAACGGTTGTGAAGCACTGTAAAAAACGTCGTTGTACGCACTTTCGGCCGGCTTTTCATTATCCTTGCCGGTGCGGATAAATCCTGGAGCCAGCGAATTGACCCGGATGCCCATGGGGGCGAGTTCGACGGCCAACGATCGCGTCAACCCATCGAGGGCGGCCTTGCTGGCTGTGTATGCCGCGTAATGACTGACTGTCTGTCCCGCCATGATGGAGCTGACGTTGACGATCGCCCCACCTGTGGGCTTCATCAATGGCAGACACTCCCGGATGGCGCTCCAGCCGGCGAAAACGTTGACCTCAAACGCCTGCACAAAACGCTCATCCACCTCTTCCCGCACCGAACCGCCGGGGTTGTACATGGCGTTGTTGACCCAGCCATCGATACGCCCCCACCTTTGAACGGTGCAATGAATGGCGTTTCGTAAATCATGGTGATTTCTAACATCGGCCTGGGTGAACACCGCAATTTCGGTGGCATTGTGGCCTAATTCCCGCTTCACGCGATCAAGCTCCCGCGCATCTTTGTCTATCAGCAGGACAAACGCATTGGCGTCGAGCAAAGCGCGGGCGATGGATTCACCAATGCCGTGGGCCGCCCCGGTCACGCCAAAAACACGGCCACGAAACGTGTCATCAGAAAAATAACGTGAGGGTGGGGCCTTCATGCTGATCCTTCCGGTGCGAATCCTAACAAGGCGATCCATACGTTTCTAAACTGAGTATAAATATCGCCGATTGTTTATACACAAATGTTTATTTTATTGATAGATTATGCTGTCTGTGTTATCTTATGCTTTCGATGGTGTGGGCCTTATCAACAATTCGTCAGCTTTCGGTATTCAGTGTGATTTTCCTGGCAGGGGTTGTCTGTACATCGCTGCGAGCAGCGGCAATCAAGCTGGTGGACGAAGGGGCTTCAGATTACACGATCGTACTTCCTCCGATTCCGACAGAGATCGAAAAGCAAGCCGCTCATGAATTGCAGACATGCATAAAGGAAATGTCCGGTGCGACATTGCCCATTATCACGGCGGCCCAGGGACTTGCGGATCGCATGATTCTTATCGGGTATCAGCCGGCCTTGCGCCAGATCGACGCGCGGATCGATCCCAAGCAACTGGGCGATGAAGGTTACACCATCCAGACGGTTGGTCATCACCTGGTGATCTGTTCCGGCGAAGGTCCGGGCCTGGCACAGGGTCTGATTCAGTGGAACAACGGCGTACGTTCCTTGATCTACGGTAAACAATCCCTGGGGGTGTTGTACGGTGTTTACGCATTCATGGAGGATGAACTGGGTTGCCGTTGGCATGCACCCAAAGTGAGACACCTCCCCAAACGAAGCAGCATTACGATAGACAACCTGAACATTGTCAGCACACCCGACTTCGAGTACCGCCACACCTATTACACCCAGGCGTTCGACAGCGCCTGGGGAAACTGGCTTCGTCGCACGATCCCTCCTTACGACAACCGGGTGCATACCTTTTGTCTGATGGTTCCTGAAGACAAGTATCTGAGAGATCACCCCGAATATTTCTCGCTGATCAATGGCGAGCGCAAAGGCGGACAGTACGTCGGCCAACTGTGCCTGACCAATCCGCAGGTGCTGCGGATCTGCAAGGAAGAGGTGCTGAAATGGATTGAACAAAACCCCGGTGCGAAGATATTTTCCGTATCACAAAATGACAATCCACGATCCTGTGAATGTGAACGATGCAAAGCCATCGACCAGGAGGAAGCAAGCCCTTCCGGCACGCTGCTGCGGTTCGTCAACTCGATCGCGGATGAAGTTGTGGCAAAATATCCGGATGTCTGGATTGACACCCTCGCTTACATGCATACGGAGAAGCCGCCGAAGATCACCCGGCCAGCGTCCAACGTCCGGATCAGGCTTTGCCCCATCTATGTCTGTCAGTATCACCCGTACGAGATGTGCGATGATCCGGCCACCAAAACCTTTATGGAAAATCTGGCCGGATGGAGCAAATTAACGAGCAACATCGACATATGGCACTATTCGAGCGTTTTTGGCCATCTGCTTGCCCCGTTGCCGGACCTGGAGCAACTGGCCGCGAACTTCGCCATGTATAAACGAATGGGGGTTCGCAGCCTGTTTGTCGAAGGCAACGACATGCCCGGCGCCGGTGGATGGATGGATGAGCTGAAGGCAACCCTCATCGCCAAGCTGCAATGGGATCTTAACACGGATGTGAAGTCGGCGACCCATGACTTCATGAACGGATATTTCGGCAGGGCCGGCGATCCGATCGGGCGATGGGTCTGGATGCTTCACGGACAAGTTCGCGAACGTGGCCTGCACGGAAGTTGCTGGCCGGAAAGGGATTACAAACAGCGGTATCATTCGCGCCCGCCGACGAATTCCTACCTGTATCTGCCGTTGATGTCCTGGCAGGTCATTGAGGAGAGTGATCGACTTTTCGATGAAGCCGAGAAACTGGCCGACGACCCCGTGGTTCTGTCGAGGGTAAAACATGCCAGGTTGTCCCTGGAGTATGTGAAGGTGATGTTTCAACTCCAGGAGTCCATGTCCGGCTCCGTGAAAGAACGAAACGCGGCCCTGGAGCGATACCAGCAATTTATCCAACGCTGCAAGGATCATGACATCCAACATCTGGAACTGGTGGCCCCCATCGAAGCGACCGCCGATCAAGTCAGGAAAATGATGATGGCGGCCGAGTGAGAGCGGATGAAATCGGCCAGGAAGAGAGAGTGCGTGCCCATGCCGATCAAACGGAACCGGCCAATCAAATGAACGATGCGCCCGATCATGGATCACCTATGAAAATCTATTCCGTCTTGTTGCCGTTTATCGGCATTCTTTCCGCCGCGGGGCATTGTGCCGAGGCGACCGCGATCGCCTCGTTTGAAGGGCCGGATGACAATCCATTTGTGGCTCGGGGATGTGTTGCTTCAATTGTCCGGGAACATGCCACGGCGGGCTTATGCTCGCTGCGTGTCGAAATCAAAGCGAACACGGAAGGATTTCCCGGCATTTTTCTTCCCGCAACCGACCGGGACTGGACGCGCAAAGCCGTGATCGCCCTGGATGTCTTCAATCCGGGTGATGAACCGATTGCACTGTCGATGCAACTGGATTCGGTGAAAGATGGCCCTGTCGGCTATGGTCCCGCGACGCTGCAACCGGGATGGAACCGGGACCTGGCGGTGAACGTCGGCCATTACCGGCCATACCATGATTTTTCCGAAGTTCGCGGATTGCTTATCGGCGTGGAGAAACCGAAAAAAGACATGACCTTTTTCATCGACAATGTTCGATGGACGGCATTCAACAAAACCTTTCATCGTATCGAATATCTCGAAACCATCCCGGCAATACGGCCGACGGCCCATGAAGACGCTCTTGGCTTTATTGCGTTTGGTCGTCATTACATGAGCCTGGTTTTCCCGAACAGTCTTCCTGACCATCGGATCGGAACGATCAGGATGTTCGCGGCACGGGGGGAGAAGGAACCGATCACGATCAACCTGCATCCTCTGCGCGATTTGCCATCCATCACCGTCACTCCATCCGACCTTCATGGTCCAAATGGATCGGTGATTCCTTCATCAAGATGGGACAACCGGCTGCTTCGGCACATGGACAAGCGAGAGGGGTATCCATTCGACACTTACGTGGCGAACATGCCAACGTATCTGGAACGGATCGCCGGTCCTGTTGCGCTGGTGAAGGGGAGAACCGGGACGTTCTGGCTGACACTGGATGTGCCGGCGGATTGCATCCCGGGATTATACAAAGGGGAGGTGGTTGTACTGTCAGGAACGCGGGAGCAGACGCTGCCACTGGTGGTGCGGATCCTGCCGTTTGGTCTTCCTGACGATCATGGGTTGCTGTATGGGGAATATTACCTGGGCGCCAGTAAAACCCTTCTTGGCCGCGACCAGATCCGCGATGATCTGCGTGACATGCGTGACCATGGCGCCACCTCTGTTGGATTGTGGTTTACCGTCGATCCCTCCACGTATACGGTGGACGAACAAGGGGTGAGTTTTCACATGCGTGGGGATTCTCAATTTGAGTGGTTGATGGAGGCATATCAAGAGTGCGGGTTTCCCGGCCCCATTATCATGGGTTTTGACGCGGGAATGGATGCGGCCGACTCGCTGTTCAACTATGGGGATCCTCGCTGGGATAGGGTATACGTCAATTTTCACAAAGCGCTGGTCGAAGAAACCCGAAAACAAGGATGGCCCCGTATCCATATCCAGCCGCTGGATGAGGTCAGTTGGCACAGCAATGAGGAGAAGGAGAAGAATCTTCACCTTTTGAAGCTGTTGAAGTCCGCAGGCATTCCCACGGAGATGGACGGTGCCGCCGATGCTTACATGGCCGGTGAGGCAGGCACATACGCGGATATGTGGACGGTGTCGTCGACGTTCATCCCGTCCGAAATGCTGGCCGCCGCCAGGGCACAAGGCAAGTTGACGACAATCTACAACGTCGATTCGGAAGGATGGCTGCCGGAAGCGGATCGCTGGTCGCGAGGATTGTATCTATGGAACATGGGGCTTCATGGGGTATACAACTGGGCTTATCGCCATGCCTATGGCAGTTATTACGACGATTTTGACTCGGAGAACGGCGAAAACGTTCATGCATACCCGGCCGAACATCACTATCGTGGCGGACCCAGCACCGGCTGGGAGGTTTCCCGTGAAGGCATTGATGATCTGAAGTACCTGGTCTTGCTGGAACGGTTGATCGCCAAAGGACGGTCGGCGGGTGGACTGGCCGCACAACGCGCTGACGAAGCATCCAACCAGTTGCAAACGCTCAAGGATGGCCTGGATGCCAATACCGATGCCAGCCGGGGCCGTGCCCGCTGGCAGCGGACCCTCAGCCCGGCCCAGGCCGTGGAACAGGGCCTGGTGCCAAACAGTGCCGGTGTGATGGGCTATGTTGCCGGTCAGCACAAAATTCCCAATGGGATGACCTATGATGAATACGACGCCATTCGCTGGATGGTGGCGACGCACATCTGCGGCCTGATGGAAGCGCTTGGCGAGCCTGATTGTGCCTTGAGTCCATCCACGTCAATTGCCAAGCCCGTTGAAATGCGGGTTCGCAACATCGGTCTTCAGAAAGCCAATTCCTCGACGGATCGGCCGGAGCTTGTGATCGGCACGCTGGCCTCGATTCCTGAAATTGATGGCGAGGTAAACGTCCAGGGCGAGTGGGCATCCGCCAGCCGAGTCAACCTCACCATGGACAATGGTTCGGGTGATCCGCAGATGCCGACCGAAGTATACTGCGGAATTCACGATTCGACGTTCTACGTGGCGGCGATCTGTGCCGAGGCTCGGATTCATCAGTTGACCGCGAACGTCAAAGAAGATGGCGGGCCGGTGTTCATGGATGACTGCATTGAAATCTTTCTTGATCCAGGCGGGATGGAACAGCGATATTTCCAGGTCGCCGTCAACTCGCTGGGGAAAGTAATGAAGATTGATTCCGGTGGCAGCCCATGGTTGGCCCAAATCAAGACCGCGGCACGAGTGGACTTGGAGAAAAGACAGTGGACCGTCGAGATGGCGATACCGATCGCACAGTTGAACCTCGGCGATCGCTTCGGGTTGAATTTCTGCCGGGAGAGGCGGCCGATGGACGCCTTCGAGCTGTCTTCGTGGTCCGCGACCGGCGGCAGCTTCGCCCGCATGGATCGATTCGGCGTCGGCCTGATGGAAAGTGGTGACAGGCAGAAACAACCGGTGGATCCGGGTCTGAATCTCAAGGTCGTACCGGGATACCTTGTCCAAGGCCAGGAACAGATTTCATTGTTAATCGACGTCCGCCTGCCGCTGGAAACATACGCCAACGCAAACGTGCAACTCATTATTCGGGGAGAAGGCCGTGAAATCGCGACACAAATCCCAAAGCCCCTGGATGAACGAGTTCAGGTTGAACTAGACGTTACCGACTTGCCCGCCGGTTCATACAAGGTTGACGCGATCCTGCGTGGTCCTGACATGCAACCACGCAACGCAGGGGATTTTTTCCGGATATTAAGGGGGATTGAATAGCCGTTGCCGGTGGTCTGTCCTCGAATCCCGCATCAGCACAATCCAGCCGTGGTCGCATCCGTTGGATCGAGGCGTTTCTTCCGGCCAAAGACCATCGGGAAGGTTGATGTCAACGGGTTGTCGAAGTGGGCATATTCCGCAATAACTGCTCGATTGCCGTCAGTCCATAGACACGGTCGACAATGCGATTGCCATCTATGCGCAGGGCGATCAGGGCATGGTCAATCTGATAGTCGCCGGGTTGGACTTGTATCTGCGCGCCGGCTCGACGGGCAAAGCGGCGGATCGATTCAGGATCCTCGCTGCCGGCCAGGGTCCAGCGGGACGGGTCCACGTTGAATTGTCCGGCATAGGCGGCCAGTAATTCGGTGCCATCGTGTTCCGCATCCAGCGTAAGACTAAGCAAATGCAGGTCGCTGCCGCTTTCATCCAGAAATTTTTGCAGTTCCGATAGTCGTTTGGTCTGGGCGGGACAAAAGTTCTGCAAGGGACAGCGGGTATAGAAAAACGTGATCACTTTGTTCGCGGGCTTCATTTGACGCAGTTGAAAACGTTTTCCATGGGAATCGATCAGCGCCAGATCCGGCACGAGATCCCCTCGATCCAGCGGAGGTTCGTCCGGATCGGCCGTGGAAACGGTGGCGGGCGTTCTCTTCATGCCCGATGCATGAACAAGGCGTACGATCTGATAGGTTCCATCGATGCGTGCCAGGTCGAAAACAACCTCATCGTCCGGCTGAAAAGCGGACAAGCTCACGTGGGCCGCCACTTTCAAATCCATGACCATCGCCCGCATGAATCCCGGAATCTCATCATGGTCGAGGGTGATCGAACCGAGTTCCGGCGAAAGACGAACGATCCGGCCGGCGATGTCGCGATAAATGCCCGTCTTTTCCACCGGCCGCGATGTGGGCACGACGTCGGTCGGCTTGTTGCCGCGGCTTCCGATGTACCAGCCCACGGCCGCGACCACCCCCACCGCGATTATCCAACCAATCCGGCGGATTCCGTAAGAAGTCGTTTCGTTCATGGTCATGCTCTTTCGTGCTTGTTCAAGGGCAACGCCCTTCCTGGCGACATACAAGAATCATTCTCAATGCTCCTGGCGCCCCAGGCGCCAGTATCCCACCAGAAACAGGATCACCAGCCAGAACACAAAGATGCCCGTCGCGACCAGCTTGATGTTTTGAAACACCATCTGGCCCGTCTCCAGCTCGCTGGCATCGAACGGGATCGCATCCAAGCCAAGCAACGCTCCCACCCGATACACGCCGGCGGGATTGATCAGCAGCAGCGTGATGAACAGCCCGGGGGATTGCTCAATCCATGTCATCTCGCTGAGAACCAGCAGCCCCAGTTCCCAACCCGCGACAGCCATCGCCCATGCCAGCAAGACCGCCATCAGCCCCGACACTGGCGCGACGAGCAATCCCAGCACCAGTCCAACCAGCACGCACACCATCAAAAAGCCCACGCTCAGAAAGCCCAATGCCATCATCGTCTGCGGCATGCCCACGCGAACGGTCGCGGGACCGATGAGCAACAACAACAGCGTCAGGCACCATGCGCCCGTGCCCAGCAGTTTCCCCAGCAGCAATTCTCCCGCACCCAGGGGCTGGGAGAAGAAAAACGCTCCTTGCATGCGAACCTGCTGACCACTGCTCCATCCAATCAGGCATCCTGACAGAGAGCCGAAGAATAATATCGCCTGGATCAGCACCAGCGGCAGCGTCTCGCGGCCGGGCGACGCGGCCAGCAGAGCCGTACCCCCCATCACGCACGCCAGAGCGAAAAACCGTAAAAACCGGTTTTGCAGCCCCTGCATCAGATCCCACAAAAAGATGGTCGTGATCCGACTCAAAAGGAGACCTCCATCGAGTGGTTTTTCTCAATGATCCGCCCATCCACGCAGTGTGCGTGGCGCGCGTTGGATCCCCATGATTCATGGAGCTGGCTGGTTACCAACACCGCCGCACCACGGGCGGCGTGCGTGTCGGTCCATTGAGCCAAAGCCCCGCGCCACCCTGGATCAAGGCTGCTGGCAGGTTCGTCCATGATGATCAACATGGGATCAAAAAACAGCGTCAGGGCGATGCCCAGCCTTTGCCTCATGCCCCCCGACAGAGCATCCACGTGTTTTTTTTCGGTGCCGGCCAAGCCGACGCGATCCAGCCAGTGATGAGCCTGCTCAAGCGATGCGTTACGCAGTCGTGCGTGAAATCGCAACAGCCGTCCGACAGGCATTCCCGATGGAAACGCGATGTGCTGCGGGAGAAAACCCCAGGCCATCCGCATACGACACCATGTTCGCCGATTGGCGTGAGAGATCTCCGTTCCATTCCAGACAATCCGGCCGCTCTCCGCGCGTCGAAGTCCAACCAGAACGTGCAAAAGCGTCGTTTTTCCGCTGCCATTATCTCCGGTCAGGATCACACGTTCTCCCGGCGGCACCTTCAGGGAAGCACCGCGAAGGATCGCGTGCCGGCCGTAGGATTTGGTCAGGTCATGGGCTTCGATCATTCGGATCGCTCGCGTGTCAAAGGATGCGGGTCGGTGATGAATCGCATGCCGGGAACGGGCGCCCGGCTCAAGGCCCATTCAACCGCACGAATGCCGGGGCTGCCGATCAGCAACTGGGCCACTGGAAAAGTCTCGCGTCGTTCCGCCATCAGATCCACTTCATGATGCGGCCATGATGAGACGCCTTTGCCGTTCAGATCCAGCGGCAGCGCGCCCGACCAATAATTGCCCAGCGAACCAACCGACCACTCCGTCGGCGGAGGAGGCCCCGAAAGCTCGATTTGTCTCAAGTTGGGGCCGACGCGATTCAGGGTAAAAGCGTTGTCCTGGGAAGAACTGTCCAAGATGATCCCGGTTAGGTTGCCGTAAATGACGTTGCGGCGAATCGTATTGGAATTGCAACTTTGCAGCCGGACGCCGGCAAGGTTGCCGTGAACCAGATTGTTTTCGAAGGTGGAAAATTCGACGTCCTGCAGCAACAGCCCATAGGCTCGAAAACCGCTGTGGTCACGGAGGATGTTATGGGCAACCTGGAGATTGCGGGAGAACATCAACGCTGATCCCGCGACGTTTTGCCACAGCTCGTTGAATTCGATGACGTTGTCATCGGAATACATGTAGTGGATGCCGTAACGCGAGTTGTGGATGCGATTGCCGCGGAAAACCGCGTTGTCGGTGTGGGCGACATAGATTCCGTCGCGAACATGCTGGATGTGATTGGCGATGATCATGGCCCCATTGGCGTTCCATAGATGAATGCCGTTGCCCATGAGCGTCTGCGTTCCGGGCGGGCTGTGGTGGATGGCGTCAGCGCGCAGCATCGTCTCCGCGCCCGCCACGGCAGGCTCCTTCTCCGTCGCGGCCAGTCCGATGACGTGGTTGTTTTCGATCAGGGCATCCTTGGCGCCGCGTACGTAAATCCCATGGAGATTAAGTCGCAACTGGATGCGAGCGACGCGGACCTTGTCGGCCAGCACAAGCACCCCGGCGTCTTCGTGTCCGAGGTCGCGCCCGGACCCGGTGATCTCCAGCCCTTCAACGTCCACACCGCCGGCCGCGAGCGTCAGGACGCTGCCTCGGCCGGAACCGGCCAGTACCGCTCCTGTTTCGCCCCGGATCGTCAGGGATTGTTTGATCACCAGGGGGCCGCGATGAAGGCCCGCGGACAGGATCAGTGTCGAGCCGCCCGGAGCCTGATCAACGGTTGCCTGCAATGGATCGTCCGTGGAAACCCGTATCGGTTCATTCGCGGTTGTCACGGCCGGCAGAAAGGTCATCAGCGACAGGCCGACGATCCCTCCCAGGCGGATCAGCCGGCGTCGATTCATCGTATCGCTCCCGATGGCGGTTCATAGAAAGGCCGCTGCCGTCGCGAATGCAGGATCGCCATCAACAGACACGCCAGCGATGCCACCAGAAAATAGCTTGCGCCCCGCGGCAGGCTGGTCTCGGTCATGTTGGCAATCTGCTTGGTCCCGAACAGCGCCGGCCAGAAAGGATCCGGATTGATCGGGGCTTTGGGATCGAGATTGTGCCCGTAGGAGTACATCCGGTAGAGAAAATTAACCCCTGAAAACAGGCAAAAGTATAAATACAGCACGACGAAATCGACCAGCTTGCTCATCACGCCGAAAACCGCCGAGCGCAATCCGAACAGGATGAAAAATCCCAGCGTGAAAGGGATGAACGTCATCTCGACAAAGTCGGCCTGTTCGATGGGCCGCATTCCGATGTAGTGGTTGAGGATGTTGATCTCGTTGAGGTCCTGACCTTCATTGCCGGCGACAAGCTGGTGGCCATAGATCCACAGGTTCAGCCCCTCCGGATACTGCGGTGCGATCAGGTTAATGTGCCAGAGCGGGAAAAAGAAACTGGCGCCGATGCAGGCCACCGCCAGCAGGATCCATGCACGCGACCATGCGTCAAGTCGCTTATAGAGAAACCGCTCGTTCTTAATCAGTAACCGTCCCAACGCCTGTCGCATGTCAGCTCTTTTAATTTCCGTTCAAACCACCCGTTCATCCACCTGGAAATTCGTCGGCGGGATACACCACGAAATAACCTTGCATTTCCTGGTGCAGTGCCGAGCAGAATACGGTGCAGTAGAACGGGAAAACGCCGGTCTTGTCCATTTTAATCGTCACCGTCCGAGTCTCGCCCGGGCTGACATCCACGTTGACGTTGTATCCGCCAACGCCGAATCCGTGGCTGATGCCGTAGGATTGCTCGGTGTTGGTGACGTGAAACCGAACGGTATCTCCTTGACGGAATTCCATCGTGTTGGGGGCGAAGAAACTGCGCTGCGCCTGCATGGCCACGTCCACAACGTCGCCGTTGCGCTTGACGAACGATTCCTTCTCCGACCAGACCTGATTGGGATCCTTGTTGTCCGACTTGCGATAGAAACGGATCGGTTTCACCTTGCTCACCGGGATGACCTGGGCGAAGTGAGGCTCCTTGTCCGTGAACGCCTCGGCGACCATCACCATCTTGTCTCCGGTGATGTCGATGAGCTGACTGGTCTCTGGATTCTGCGGGCCGGTGCTGATGTGTCGGCCAACGGACTGCTTGTTCATGGACACAAGCCACTTGCCATCGGGTTTCTTGGTGTCGCTGCCGCCGATGACCAGGTGACCGGGGTTGATGTGCACGTCGATGCGGTCGATCACAACCTTGGACAGGTCCTGTTTTTCCTGGTCGGTCCATGGGGGCAGCCGAAATTTGGCGACCTTGGAATCGATGAACAGCGTTGTGTATCCGTTGCCCCGGCCGTCATATTGTGTGTGCAGCGGGCCCATCCCCACCGGTACGTTTCCTTCCACCACGCTGGCCTGTCGAACGACGTTGATTCCGAACCTCTGCTCCTGGAAATCCCCGGCTTCAATCGCCTTCAGGAATTTCTCGAAGTTGAAAACCGTTACGGAAGGCTCAAGTTTGCCGCTGGCGACGATCCACTTGCCGGTGGGATCCACGTCGATTCCGTGCGGCGACTTGGCCACCGGCACGAAATAAACGACCCCTTCAACCTTCGCCGGGTCGATCACCGGCACGCCGTCGATCGTCTCGTATTTTCCATCCTTGACCGCCTGCTCGGCATTGCGCCAGTTGACAAATGCCGCCATGTCATATTCGGCCTGGCTGGCGCCGACTTCGAGGCGTTCGTGGGCCATCTCACTGTTGTACGAGGTCATGAAGAACCACCCGGAGCTTGGCCCCTTGCCGGTGGATGAAAGGTCCCAATCAAACGGCGGCGTCTTGATTTGCCAGGCCACCTTCATTTCGCCGGTTTCAGGATGAATGGAGATGGCCGTGAACACGCCGTTGAATCGCTCCTTGTAATCCTTGATCGCCACCGCCTTCCCTCGCGGAATCGGCACGGAAAAGCGCGTCCCGCCAAACAGATACTCCGAATTCTCCGTGATGAACGAGGAGCCGTGGTTGCCCGACGTGTTGGGGATCGGGCCAAGGATCTGCTTGGTCTTGAAATCGCTCAAATCAATCCGTGCCACGCGGTTGTTGGCGTTGTCATTGATGAACAGCCATCGCCCATCATATTCGCCATTGGTTTGCGACAATGCCGGATGGTGCGCATCGCCCCACGTGAAATCGCCGAGCATCGCCCGGGTTTCATCGTCGTAGCCGTATCCATAGGCGGAATTCGGGCTGAACACCGGAATGGTCTTGATGTGCCGCAACGAAGGGAGGCCCGCGACGCGCACGTCGCCGGCATGGCCGCCGGAATAGAACAGATAAGATTCATCCAACTCGCCGGGAGCGACATAGCTGCGCTCGGCCATGCTTTTCTTCGCCGCCGCGCTGTTGCCCGTTTCCCCTTTCTTGCAACCGGCCGTGACGAGCACCATGGAAAACCCCAGCGTTGTCGCCACGAGCAAATGCGTGATCTTCATGATATCCAGCTCCTCGATTTCGTACTCCGACCGGCGACCGGTTCGCCTGCCAGCTAAATTCTGATGCCACCTTCCGCCATCCCGGGGAAACTGCTTCGCGGATTCACCGGCACGGCCGCTTTATTGAACCGTAAAAATCCCCTTCATCATCCCCACATGCCCAGGGAAAGAGCACATGAACGGATAGTCACCCGCTTCGTTTGGCGCCTGAAACTCAACGACGGTCGTCTGGCCACCGCCGACAATGCTGGTGTAAGCGATCACCCGCGACCGCACCGCGTCGGGAACGTATGCGTTGGCGATATTGCCACCCTTTTCATTGGCATCCGCGCTGAATTCAAACGGATCCTGACCCTTGTTCAAGATCACGACGTTGTGACCCATGTTCTGCGCCGGCAGCTTGCCGACGTGCTTGAGCGTCAGCCGAACCATCTGCCCGGGCTGCGCCTTGAAGCTGTCCTTGTTGAACTGCATCAGGTCGTTGCCTTCGATCGACAACTCAAGAACCTTGCCATCATCCTTGAAATCCTTCATCGCTTGCGTGGCAACCAAACCGCTGGCCGCCGGCTGCTTGGCCGTCGAAGTCGTACCACTGTTGGTTTTCGCATCTTCCGCCTGCCCACACCCAACAAGCACGACCCCAGCCACCATCAACGCTCCGGCCATCAAAATACTGTGCTTAGTCATCTTTACCTCAAAATCTCCTGGTAAAATCCAATTTTCCGCTGCTTTTATTCCGTCCACCCAAGCAGCTCAGCCTGCCAATTGGGAAACGATTACGTCGTATCGCACGATCGAATTCCCCTGACAGTATGGCCATTTGGCCCGCATGAGGACATTCGCATCATTTTGTGCGCTACCATACTACACAACTCGATAAGATCAAGCTGCGTTGGCGCGGCCCAATCAGCGGCGCGCGGCCGGGGTCCAAAATGTCAGGCTCTTCAGCAAAAACACGCGGTTGCCGGGCAGCTTCTCCTTAAGCAGCTCGACCTGGAGCTTGAGGACTGGATCTGGGCGTTTCCATTTTTTTTCATTATTTTTTATTGACAAGGCGAAAAGGTGTTGTAGAGTATGAACACGAGTTCATGTACTCGTGTTCATGCTTGGGAGCGGCCGCGTGGCGACCAACGTTCATACACAACGAAGCCTTGCGAAACTCTTTGGTGTATCAAGAGTTACGGTCCAAAGGGCCTTGTCGGGGCATCCTTATGTGAATGAGGAGATTCGGGCGGAAATCCAGGCGGCGGCGAAGAAGCATGGTTATCGGCCGCACGCCAATGCACGGTCGCTTCGGACGGGGCAGACCCACGCCATCGGCGTCCTTTTGTTTAACGTTCGCACGGCCAAGTGGGTCGTGGGTCCGGTCTTCTTCGAGTATCTGGCGGGCATCACGGATCGTCTGGTTGAACAGGAATATAAAACGATCGTCGTGCGTGACTGGCAACTGGCCGGCGATGAGGGGAATCGCACGCCGATTCTCTTTCGTGAACGGGCCATGGATGGGTTGATCTGCACGCACCCCACAACCCCCCTGCTGGCGCAATTCATTGACAAATTAAACGTGCCGGTCATCTGGCTGGACAGCGGCCACCACGAGGAGCGCGGCACGGTGTCGCGCGACGAGGCCTGCGCAACCCGCCTGGCCGTGGAGACGCTCGCCGGGCTGGGGCATCGCAAGATCGTTTATCTCGACAAGCCGGGCAGCGGCCCGTCCAAGCCTGCGGACAAGGCATACGTGGTGCACCATTCGGTCACGGAACGCCGGGCGGCATACCAGGCGGTCATGGGCGAGAGAAATCTTGACCCCAAGTGCATGGTTGCATCGGCCTACGAGGAGACGATCGGGCCGCTGAAGGAATTGCTGGCACAGTCCGACCGGCCGACGGCCTGCATCTGTTACAGCACCAACGAGGCGTTCTGGTTGCTGTCGGCATGCATCGCGATGGGGTTGTCCGTACCGAAGGCTCTGTCGATCATCGCGCTGGATGACAACGCATCAATAGCCGATTCATGGCCGGAGCTGGGGCGCATCTCATTTGATCGTTATGCGATGGGGCGTTGTGCCGCGGAAATGATGCTGGAAAGGCTTGAAAATAAAACCGTCGTGCCGCCCAGCTTGAATTTTGCCAAACACCAGATTCTTGGATCGACTTTTGCGCATCCATCATCGTGATGGACGATGGAACAAGGACGACGATATGCGATTGCCCAACGAACAACTTTCACAAAAGGAGCGCATCATGCAACACGAACCGACACAAACAGCCGCCAACCGGCTCAAAGCCTTTACGCTAGTGGAACTCCTTGTGGTCATCGGCATTATCGCTCTTTTGATCAGCATCCTGCTGCCGTCGCTGAACAAGGCGCGCGAGGCGGCCAAGAAGGTTCAATGCGCCAGCAACATGCGGCAGGTGGGGATCGCGTTACAGATGTACGCCTCACAGGAACGAGGGTGGCTGCCACCGGCGATGTCCAGTGTGTATCGTAGCGGCGGGAAGGTACCGTATCTGGCTGATACCTCCACCGTTCCGTCCGCCTCGACCACCTGGGTTGATCTGTTGCTGCGTATCAATGCTTTCAAAGCCAGCGGGGATCGCTTCACCAACACCACTTATCCCTGGGTGAATGCATACGACATCCCTGTTTTGCTTTGCCCCAATGCCAATATGTCACCTTACTGGGATTCACCCACAAATTCATATTTGACCACCTGGTCCTACACGGTTCCCTACTATGCTTTCGGCATCGATAACGACAACGGTGCACAAGGCGGTCAATATAAACCCCACAAGCTCTCTGACCTGCGCCCAGCCCCTATGAGCATCATGCTGGCCGAGTCATACGTCGGCTCGCCTTACGCTTATCCAATTTTTGTCAACCCATCAGGCTCCGCGGGAGGAACGAGCGATGGGACGTATGGCTGGGATGTGCGCCATGGCAAACAGGCCAATTTCCTGATGGCCGATGGCCATGTCACCACCTATACATTCAACGGTACGCGCAAACCCGGCACACAATGGTGCCAGCAGGCCAACTGGGATGAGGAGATCGTAAACTGGCAGGTGAAGTATTGGGCTGGAGACAACTTGGATGTGTGGTAATAAACGATTTGCCTGGGCCAAGAGACTAAACATGTGAATCCACCATAGAGGTACTGATTCGGCAACATTGATCAACATCCTATAGGAGAACGTGGAGATGCAGTGGACATCAAAGAAAACCTGGGCGGTTGTCGGCTTGGCAGCGGGTGGCGGGCTGATTGGCCTGTCGGCGGCTCGGGCCAGCGCCCAGACGATCAATGTCGACGCCTCCGGTGGAACAGCCTTCAATCCCGCGATCTTCGGACAGGGATTGAACAATCAGGCCTTTGAAACCCAGGGCCGGGAGGCTGGCTATGAAAAAAACCTTGGACTGACCGCGGGTACCAGTGTGCGCGGGCCGTCCGAAGGGTCCAACGCCATGACCTACAACTGGAAGACCCGCGTTGACAAGAATCAGAGCACTCTGGCGCTGGATGGTAACTCGTTCGCCAAGGGCAAATCGACGCTGGCGATGCTCCGTGACGCCCGTGATTTCGGCTCGATGCCCATTTTTACGGTCAACACCAGCGGCATCGGTGGCTTTGATGGCGTAACCAACCAGTTCGTCTACACCGACACCAGCATCAACACCCTGGTTCAGCAGGCATCGGACTGGGTGCGCTACACGAACTTTATCGTGCAGAATTATCGCCAGGGGCAGGAAAGCCTCATGAGCGCTGATGATCAGCGCATCCTCAATGAAATAAACTGGAACGGTCCGGATTACTCTACCGACAAGCTGCTGGCGCCCGGCGAAGCGATGGTTCCCAAGGTCAATTACTGGGAAATCGGCAACGAGGTGGATCTGGGTAACAATTCCGCCTCGCCGGCTGATTATCGCAGCCGTTACGACCAGATCACCACCGCGATGCGGGCGAAGGATTCGACCATCAAAACAGGTCCGGGTTTGTCCGGCCCGCAGGCAGGACAACAGGACTACCTTAAGACGGTGTTGAAAAATGGCACGTTCTGGGAAAACGGACTAACAACCTATTCCAAACTCCCGGTCGATTTCATCGCCTATCACCCGTACGGCCATCAAATCCTGGGTGTGGATGCGGGCAACCCCGCGAACCATGGCGCGATCTCCCAGCAGCTCAGCGATATCCGTACCAATCAGCAGGGTGAGCGCAACTGGGTCAATACGCAGATCAACAACAGCAGTAGTGGCGCCTGGTGGGGCAGCGTTACGCGCAATCCTTCCGATTTCGAGTATCTCGCCACCGAATGGAACCCGGCCTATCCCTCCCCGCCGCCGGGCGGAGATAGCAACTGGCGGCTGCGCCAATGGAACGCGCTGGGCATCGTCGAAACCACGATGACCTACGCACAGATGGGCTTTACCGCCGCCCAGTTCTGGCTCTGGCCTGCTTATGTCAACACCGGCGATGAACTGCCCCAGTACAAAGCCTTCAAGGCGCTCAATGAATACGGCGGCGACGTACTGATCCAGTCGGTTACATCCGAAACCAGCAATCGCCTGTATGTCACACGGGACAGCCAGAGCGGAACCGTGACCATCTGGGGAATGAATTTCCTCTTCGGTGATCCCACCGATGCCGACAAAACGTTCAATATTTCGTTAACGGATCTGGGTATCACGCCCGGCCAGATCACGCTCATGCGTCTGGCCGATACGACCGGTCGGACCACGCTCATGAGCGGCAACGACTTTTTCACCAACGGGACATCGGTCGATTGGATCACCAGCGACCTGACCGGACAGATCGATCTGTCCAACTTTACGTTCACCGTCAAACCAGCCGAATTGGCCATGCTGGTCATTCAGGTTCCCGAACCGTCAACGGCGACGGTCGGCGGCCTGGTGTTTGTTTTACTTTTGACTTCTCGAACTATTTCACGGCGAAAAGCGTGTGCTTTTGGCCATCCTGTCTCCTTTTTTAATGGAGGTTCTTTATGAAAGCGCGAATTCTCGCGATGTGTGTCTCGTCAGCGGTCGGTTTGGCCGCAAGTTCGGCCCTGGCCGCCCCATCAGCATGGTGGGCGCCGTACAGCACGGATGCCAATACCATTGGTCTGTGGCATTTTGATGATGTCACCGGCTCGACCGGCTCGTTTGCTGATTCCAGCGGCAACACCAACACCGGAACGCTCAACAGCACTGCCGGCAGTACACAGGTCCCTAGTTCGACATTGACGCTGACGGTGCCCGCTGTCAGCGGGGCCGGCACGGGTCCGGGAACCGGGTTGTTTGGCACGGCGCTGGACTACGACGAAAACCAGGATGCGGCTGTCCTTGCTACCGGCAATGACAACAATGCATCCTTTGCCTGGGGGTCCGTGCCAAACAGCGGCGGCGCCTTGGACTATGGAAACGCCGTAACGCTCGAAGCATGGATCAAACCAACCGCTGGTGATTTGGCTGTGAATCGCACGACTTATATCGCCGGCAGCACGATAGGAAATAGCGGATTCAACTTCGGGTGGGATACAAACGGGTTGCTGTTCGTGGACACGCGCACCACCGGCGGGGTTTACAAGTATGCCCAGCAGTCTAGCAAGACGCTTGTCGCTGACACCTGGGCACATGTGGCCGCAGTTCTGTCCAACGACGGAACGACCACAACCGCCACGGTCTACATCAACGGTGCTTCGGCCGCCACAAGTAGTTGGGCGGACTCCGCTCTTGGACCAGCAAGTTCTATTTTCAATATTGGTGCTAATGGAAGCGCCTTGAAGTGGGTCATGTTCCGCAGCCAAATTGACGAAGTGCGTCTCTCGAACGTCGCTCGTGAGTTTGGCGATGCCCCAGTGCCCGAACCGACCAGCATCGCGCTGTTTGGCGTGACTGGCGCACTGGCGCTGGCCCGTCGTCGTCGGCACTGATTGCCAAGCCCTTTCCCCCTCTCCCGGAGGTCTGGCCGGGAGAGGGGGTATTTCGGGCGTGCGGTTGTCATGACTGAATTGCCCGCCATCCATCCGGTTCGCGCCATCCCGCGTGGTGTGGCCATTGAAACCTCAACAGGATATTGAATCGAGCATGAACAGGAAGAAGACATTATGCGCCGGGGTTGTGGTTGCTCTGACGTTCTTCGCGTTTGAAGCGGGGGTGGCCCAGGAGATTCCACTGTCGCGCGGCCTTGAGCCGGTGAAGGTCGAGCCGGCGCCCGGCTTCGTTGGCATCAAGGATGGACACCTGGTGCGCGATGGCCAGCGTCTGCGCATCTGGGGCATCAACAACGTCAATGAATATCGTCGGAATAAGGAAGATCAGGATCGCATCCTGGACCGCATCGCCGCGATGGGGTTCAACGGCATCCGCATCCACCTGCCCGACTGGCGGCTGATGCCCGATGGAGGTAATGGCTACGATTTGTATAGCTACGTCAAGGGAGACAATTCGCCGCTTGATCTGTTTGATTATTACGTGGCTGGCGCAGCCAAACGCGGGCTGATCCTCTATTTTACGCTGGACCGAAGGCACGCGATCATCTCGCCGGAGGCGTACAACATCCTGCCCGCCGGTGCGGATGAGGCGGCGTGGAAGGCCGCCTTGGCGAAGCTGCAGGAAGCGCCCGCGCCGACGACCAATTTTGAGCAGGTCTGGCCGACCGATGCGCGGCTGACAGCCATCACCCATGCCTATGCGAAGAACCTGCTGAATCATGTCAACCAGTACACCGGCAACCGCGTGGCGGATGAACCGGCGATTGGGCTATGGGAGCTGGCCAACGAAAGCTGCTACATCGATCGGATTCTGGATGGCAGCTCCGAAGCGCTCAAGGGTTATTGGGGCGAGCAGACGCAGCGGCTTTGGAACGAGTTTCTCAAGAAGCATTACGGCACGACCGCCGCGCTGCAAAAGCGTTGGGGAAGCCTGCTGGAAGGTGAATCGTTGGAGGGGGGGACGATTCAATTGCAGCCGCTTCCCGCGCCCAAGACGGACAAGCCCTATTCGGAGGATGCGAAGTTTCCATCGCGGCGGATTCACGATCTGCTCACGTTTTTCGTCAACCGCTACATCGACCAGAACAACGAGCTGGTGGCGACGATGCGCGCCTGCGCTTCCAAACCCAATGAAGGCATCGCCGTGACGCCGATCGGGTTTGACACGCATTTTGAGCCGAGTTTGTTGAACATCTATTGCGCCGGCGCGGGGGATGTGGCCATCGCCGGCACGTACAAATGGTATCGGACGTTTGACACTTCCGACCCGACCTATCCGTTCACCTCATCGCTGGCCGGCGGAGGGTGGTATGGGATGGATCTGGCGCCGATCAAGGGAAAGCCTACGGTGACGTACGAGATCAACGTGCATCGGCCGGCGCCCTATCGGGCGGCCTTTCCGATGGTGGTGTCGGCCTATACCCAGTCGCAGGATTGGGATGCGGTCTTCTGGTATTACTGGATGGATGGCGGGCCGTTGACCCCCTCGCCGCTGAACTATCAGGAGGTCAGGGACCAGGGGTATCTGAGGTATGATTCCCTGTCCGATCAGTGGGCGGGCGTGAACGTCAGTTGCGATGAAATCCTGCTGGGGTCATTGCACCTGGCGGGATTGATGTTCCGCCAGGGGTCGCTGCGGCCGGCGCCGCATCCGGCCCAGATCGCGCTGAGTCCGGATGATCTGATCTGGTCGTACAATTCGATGGGGGCGTGGATGAAGGTGATTTCCTCGGCGGAAAATCGCACCGGGGCGCGGCTCCGGTTTCTGCCGGATGGAACGGCCCCCCGCGGCATACCGGCCGAAGCGCCCGACTCGCCGGCGATGACGCAGTATGGGCCGGATGTCAGGATCGACAACGCCAAACGGCAGATGATTTCGGATTCGGCCAACGTGAAGATGTTCGCCGGATGGCCGAACCGGCCGGTGGTGGGATTCTCCGATGGCATCCGGCTCACCGGGCTGGAGCCGGGAAAGTTCATCGCGTTCGCCCTGGCCAGCGAAGACGGCCGGCCGATCGCCCAAAGCAAAAAACTGGTCGTGACGCTGCTGGGCACAAGCCAGAACACGGGATATGTCTATGATCCCAAGGCGTCCAAATCCACCGGATTCATCGGGATGATCGAAGGTATCGTGAACAAAGGGGAAAATCCCGTGGTGATCGACTGGCCCGCCGCGACGGTGGAGCTTGGCGCCGGGCGATCGGGGAGTTGCACGTGGTACAATGCGTTTCCCGAAGCGTTCGAGAAGCAGGCCTTTTCAGGAAGCATCGTATTTGATGGCAAACGCCCGGCGGCGTGGGCGCATGTGATGATTGATCCGAAGGAATAATTCAAAGGAATCGTTGATGTCTTTGTTGTTGACCCCATCCCCGACCGCGGACCATGGCCAGAAACTGGCCGACGGCGTGAAGCTGTTGAAGCGCTGGACGATCCTTGAATCCGACGAAGACCTGACGTTCCCATTCCTCAGCCCGTTTGGCGATGGTCGATTGTTGCTGCAGGCGACCAAAGGGGTCCATTGCACGCGCGCCGAGCAGACCATCCACATGATCTCCGCTGATCAGGGCCGGACATGGCAGCCCGTGGCCATGCCGCTGGCCTTTGATTCGCTGCTGCAATGGGGCTTGATGACCTTTCAGGGCGATTCGAAAATATACACCTACGAGCAGCGCTGGCAGATGCGGGCGCGGCCGATGATCGGGTATCGATGGGAACGCGGCGTCGACGGCCCATGGAAGAGCCAGAAACAGGTGGAGGCCGACGGCGATTCGTACATCGCGCCGCGCCCCTGGAGCGACGCCCAGGAAGTCCGCTACGAGCTGCCGGATGATTACGCCGGTTACAACCTGCACCTGCCGCCGCTGATTCTGGGCAACCGGTGGTTGGCGCTGATCCACGGCTCCAAGAGACACGCGCCCAGCACCTCAGAACAGCGTGAGCTGCAATACAGCAACGTGCTGGCGATCGAATCGACCGACACGGGCCGATCGTGGCGGGTGTGCGGGCGGGTGAGCGATTTTCAGTCACCGCCAAGCGACAGCCGCATCGGCTTTGAAGGGCCGTGCGAGCCGGCGGGCGTGCATTTGGGGGATGGGCGCATCCTCGTGGTCATGCGCACGGGGAACATTAACATTGATCCCCCCGGACGACCGGGGTTGATGCACCGGACGATCTCCCGCGACGGCGGGCGAACCTGGTCGCCGCTGCAATCGCTGGGCATTCCCGGAACGCGGCCGGAATTTCGACAGTTGTCTGACGGGCGCATCTTCCTGATCTGCGGCCGGCCGGGAAACCTGTTGATTCCCGTCGATCCACAAACCGGCGACCTGGGCGACATCTCCGATGTTTTCAGAGGGGACCCGGCGTTGTTTTTTGAAAGTTGCTGCAATCCATCCTGCGTGGAAGTGTCGCCGGGACGACTGCTGTACGTCTATTCCCACACCAAACTGTGTAACGGCGGCGTCACCGGCAACAACCCCAATCGGCTGATGGCGGCGCTGCTTCAAGTCTGAAGCGGGTCTGTTCGCCGTTCTTTGTCTACATGCTCTTGAACCACCGCGGCGATTGGACACTGGCCGCTGGATGGCGTGGTCTTGGTTTGTGGGGATTTTCGCTTCGGACGGTATCTTTTACGGATCGATTCTCAATTCAACCCACACCGCGCGGCTGGATGGGCCGCCGACGTAAAGCAGCTCGAACAGATTATAACCATCCTGCAAGTGCTCCAGCGGCACGTCAAAGCCCAGCATGAATTGAGCGCCCGAAGGGAGCTTCTGGTCCTTGATAAACTCCATCGCGTCCGATGCCGCCTGGCCGACGCCGCAGGGGTCGGAATTGCAGCGGGCTTCGATTTGAATCCTGTGGTGTTGGACCGACGTTTCCGATAACAGGCCCACCAGCAGCGTTGCCTTGCCGCCAGTGGTGGGTTTCGGACCGATGTACAGCCGAAACTGGGCCGGGTCCGTCCCGACCATCTCGACGGGGAGCATGTACGCTATCGGAACGCCCGGCGGCGTCGTATCACAATAGGTGACGATATGCCGGCGGGGCTTGTCCAATAGTGTTCGCAGATCGCCCGCCTGACGAATCATCTGACTGTAATCCTCATCGCTGTAATGCGGTGTCAAACGATCAAAATAATTGAACATCAGGACGCGGTCGGCGCCGCGATGAAGAATTCCCGTGGCCTGTCCACGCACGGCGGCGGCATCGCAACTGCTCCGCTTGGCCGAGGGGAATGCCCATGCCCCCAGCAGCACTTCCGTACCGCCGGCCAGCGTCACCCGGGATAACGCCTCTGGCCCGATCAACTCCCTCCATAGCTCCATCGGAATATCGAAGTCCGCCGTTGCCCAGCGAGGCGAGGGGGCGAGCAGGTCAACCAAACCCTCTTTGGCCCATGCCACGCCATCCAGTCCCAGCCCACGGGCGTGTTCCGGCCGGGCCGGAACACGCGCCCCGACCAGGATCTTACATCCCCGCTTTTGGCCGGCCCGATTGGCTTTATCCCGAAACTCGGCCATGAACTGCGTGAGCAGCTTGCCGCCGGCAATTTCATGCCCCGGACGAAACGCCAAAGGTTCGCGCATCCAGTCCAGCGAGATGCCATCCACATCGTAGCGCTCCAGCATCTCATCCAAAAGCTTCATCAGATGCTCGCGCACTTCCGGGTGCGCAAAATCCAACTGTGGGTCGTGATAGCCGCGTGTGCTTCCGGGAATTCGGCGAAACTGTGGATTCTCGCGCCAGAATGTGCTCAAAGCCCAGTGATCGGGGATGTCGGTGTAATGAGCGTCATTGGTCCGCACCGAGAGCCAGGGATGGATGCCCTTTTCCCGGCAGCGTTTGAACATGACCTGGTAGGGGTCGATTCCCCGTTCATGCAACAGGTATATATGGTCGAGGAAACGGCGTTGGATCTCATTTTTTTCCTCTTTGGCGTTGGGAGACTCCCAAAACGCCTCCCATACCTTACTCGCGTAGCAGGTACGCATACTGTTGGGATTGAGCATCAGGTGCTTCACCTGGGTGCCAACATACTGATCAACCACGGCATGAAGTCCTTCAATGGTCATTTCCTCCCGGGAGCGGGAGAGGAAAATATGGCTGCAATCAATGTCCAGCATCAACTCGTTCATGGAAGCAATCCTTTGGGGATGGATCAGAGCAATGTTTTGGCCGGGCTGTTTTTGAATTTCATGGCCGCATCCAGCACGATGGCGATGACCCAGGAGGGGTTCCAGGGGTTAAAACCCCCGCGCCACAGGGCCTGTTCCCCCGGCCCCTGGTAGTAGTTGGTCTGAAAATACTGCTCGGCCTGTTCGCCGGGAATGTCGTAACCCCAATGGCCGGGATGTTGCGCGATTCCGTACGTCCAGGCCTGCATCATCCCCAGGCCGATCCGCATGAGTCGATCATCCCCCACGGATCGCGCGAAATCGTACAACTCATAAGGCGCGTAAAAAACGTCCAGGTGCATGTTCTGCACGCTCACGCCCGTCCAGAAGGTGGTGCGGAACCCTTCGCTGGCGCAAATGGTTCCGGGCCGCATCGGCACATCCCAGTGATAGATGAACGTCGCCGTCCAGTCGGCCGCCAGCGCCGCCTGTTCCGCGTAACGCGGGTTGCCGGTCATCTGAAACGCCCGGGCGCACGCCAGAAAATAATAAAGCCCCGCTTCCTTGTCCTCGCAGGCCGCGTCGAGGGTCGCCCCGTTAAAGGGGCGGCGGAAGTTGGAGGTGTGAATCTCCGCGTAACGATCGAGGATCGCGCAGGCGCGCTCGACCAGCGTTGGATCATCCAGCACCCTGGCCGCGGCGAGCAGGGCCTTGACGCAGGTGACTCCCGCGGTCGATGAAACCGTCGCCTCGGCGCTCGAAACGTCGCCAAAAAGCGATGGGAAGGTTCCATCCGGCATCCGAGGCGCATTCAGAAGAAACCGCACCCCCTCGGCCAGGGTTTGCCGCCAGGCCGATGCGACCGGCATTCGATGTTGATTCATGAGCAGCAGGCAATCGGCCAGCGATGCCAGCGATTCGCCCAGCGCGCGGCTGCTGACGTGCAGATGGGAGGATCCCCAGTCCGAACCCAGCCAGTGCCCATCCTCCATGCTCTGCCAACTGAGCCGGCAGCCGGGCGCGCCATCCAGCGATGGCGCCGACGCGAAGTGGTCGAGCACCGCGCCCCCCATCCGCGTCCAGGGCACGCCGTTGAAACCGCTGATGGACGCCTGCAACGCGCACCACGCCATCCGAAGCGACTGGCCGGTCCAGCCAAATAAAATGCCGGGCGGACGGTTGTAGACGTTCCCCGGCTTGCCGGGTTCGGGCAGATAGAGAAATCCCCGCCGGCCGTTCCGTTCGTGCCATCGACCCTGAAGCGCGTTGAGCTTCAGTTCGATCGTCTTGTCGATCCCGAAAAGAGGATGAGCCCGCGGGCGCAACACCTCCCATGCCATCGAGACCATCGTTCGATAGCCCCGTCCTTCGGCCGGATCGCCGTTCAGGGCGATGTAAATCGTCTTATCCAGCGTCTGTCCCGGCTCCATCTGACGATATCCGCCCGACGGCAGCGGCAGGGAACCGTTCTGCGCGCCATAGACATGATCCTTGGTCCCGTTCAACGCGACCACGCCACTGAGACTGACCAGTTCAACGCCCGGCGGGCGCAAAATCACGCCCATCGATCCACCTTCATCCGGGCCGATGCCGGATGAGGGGCCGGCATCCGGCCGGGCCATCATCGTCAGGGAAAGATGTTGATCGTGCTCCCGCCATTCCACGTTCACGCCCGGAATCGGCAGGCGATGCTCCTCGACGATCAGCGATTCCCCCGCCACCGGGCGCAGACGCGGCACCAGCCGGTTGGCCGCCGAGGATGGATTGTTGTTGTACAACACGTTCGGAATCGTGATGTGTTGATCGACGCCATTGCCGGCGACCAGGGCCGTCCCCAAGGCGACGTTCCGGACCGTCCGCCCCGCGATGCACCGCCAGTGCCGGTGCACGGCCAGATAACCCTCCTGAAAACCGAACCGGTCGGTGATTTCAAACAAATCAGTCCGCGCGACAACCTTCAGCCCATCGGCCGAGGATTCGATCGAGACGATCTCCAGCGGCCGGGGATCATCGGATATCGCCCAGGGATGCGCCAACGAGATCGGCGTGAACCGGGCATGGCTCGTCCGTACGACGACCGGGCCATCGGCCCGTCCCAGCTCCAACATCAGATTCCCATCTTCGTGCCGCACCAGGCGCAGGAAGACCCCATGTCCCGCCAAATGGTACGACTTTCGACGCGGCTCGATGTCAGAGCGCCGGGGAATGGTTAGTATCGGTGAACTCATCAATCGAAATCCGGGTAAAACCACATGTTGATCGCGCTGGGATTTTGATACTGGCCACCTGAATAGGCGCCCCAGGTCGCCTCGGCAAATTTCATATAGGATACGTGTCCATCCAGGAACAAATAATTTCCGCCCCCGCTGTGCCATCGGGCCGGAACGCCGTAACCGCCGTAAGCCATGTCTCCATTCATGAAATAGGTGTTTGAGGTCACACCCTGCCCATCCGATTCTCCCACGGCGATTCTTCTGGCCGAATCCTTGATCTTGGCGGCGCTGAGATAGTTCGACGGAAAACCCCAGTTCCATGAGGGGGGTGTATTGCATCCACCAATACCATAAACCGCGATCCCATAGTGCCGATAGCTGGCGTACATCACCTGTTTGCCATGATAGTCATAAAAATAGCTCGGCTGAATGGCGTCGGCAATCGTGCAGTGGAACACTTCGCTGTTGGCCACAAATCCCTTGAGGATCAGCAGATCATCCCAACGCACCTCCCAGGTCAGCCAATCCGTATATTCCGGGACGGCCGTAATCCGCATGATCGGATACTTGCCGCCGTACTGATTGGAATAAAACTGAAGACCCAGGCCGATCTGACGCAGATTCGAGGCACACGCCACCGTCTGCGCCGCCTGTCGGGCCTTGTTCAAGGCAGGCAGCAGCACGCTGATCAGAAGCGCTATAATGCCTATGACGACCAGCAATTCCACGAGGGTAAACGCGGCCAGCCGGCGTGAGCCGTTACGAATGGACACGATACTGTTCATAACTGCTCCTTGAAAAAAGA
>JADYZN010000004.1 GCA_020853095.1 Phycisphaerales bacterium
AGCACCTTCAGCACATCCCGTTCCCGCTGTGACATCAATATCCGATCTTTCTCCATCCCTTACAGTGGAGCCGAAACCGGACATTTCTACCTTGCTAAGACCGGACATTACTATTTTGCTACGACAAAACCGCCGAAGGATCAGCGAAAGCGAAAAAGAAAAAAGAAGAAAGTAAAAGGTCCGCAGTGCGGGCCCTACGGGTCATCCCCGTGATGTCCGGGTGGGAGATGGCTTTCGCACCGCGTTTCCCGTTCAGGATACTCATTCCCGCGGGGTTTGGGTGGATTCGGAAGGGGTGGGGGTGGGCGCCGGCGGGGGGGAGGTTGATTCGTTGGCGCGCGGCTGGCCGGGCAATCGGGTGGGGGGGGCGATGGGGCCGGGGGGGATGATTGGCTGGACGAGTTGGTTTTGCTCCTTGATGCTGGGGCCGACGATGACCCCCAGCCGGCGCAGGGCATCGGAAATCTCAACGTCGGCCGAATCCAGGCCGTACGCCTGGCGGAGGATCGCCTCGGCCCGTGCGTTCTGGTGCAGTTGTTCAAGATACAGGCCGAATTCCTTGAGCAGGCTGACGTTGCGCGGCTCCAGAAGCGAGGCGCGGTTGTAGGCGTCGATGGCCGAATCGGGGTCCATGCCGTAACGATAGACGCGGGCGAGGATGCGGTAGCTTTCAACCGATCCGGCCTGTGCTTTTTCGGTGAGTTTTTCGATCTCGGAGGTCTTGTCGCTGCTGTTGGCGATCACACGGGCCAAGGCGTCCATGATCGTGAAGCGGAAGGTGGTCATCCGGTCCCGGCCGGCCAGCGTCAGGGGCATCACATCCAGCGAGGTCTTGAAGGCCTGGATGGCCTGCTGCATCGCCCCGAGTTTTTCTTCGCAGAGGCCCAGGTGGTAATAGGACATGAAATCGCTGGGAACGGTGCGGACGGCGTTGCGATAGGCGGCGGCGGCGTCGGTGTATTGTCCCTGGGCGAAGAACCTCGCCCCATCATCACGCGAATCCAGCCCGTAGGTGGTCGGCCGGTCGTTGGCGCAGCCGCCCACCGAGGCAACCACCGCCGCCGACAATCCCAACGACAGAATCGCACAAGTCAGTCTGGATGAAACTCGAATCACGGCCACCTCCGTGCAGCAGTTGAGGAAAATGTCTGATCGGCCCGGCCGGTGTCCCATATCCGGCCCAATCGCCCGAAAACTCACGCGATAAACTACATCCATCAGGTCGAATTGCAAGAGATGTTGTGCCGCGGCATTGAAATTTTCCAGTGCGGACACCGGCCGCGGGATGCTATAGTCATCCCGATGGACCTGCCCGACGCCAATGCCCTCCGCGTGTCCAAAGAGGACCTTCGGTCGTTCGTGTATGAATCGGCGATTCGCGTGAAGATGCCCGCCGATCACGCATCGCAGCTGGCCGACCTGCTGATCGCAAGCGACCTGCGCGGCATCTACAGCCACGGCAGCCGGCAGATCGTCCGATACGTCCACGAAATCCGCCAGGGAGGGATCAATCCCCATCCCACCGTCACCATTGAACGCGAGTCGGCCAACAGCCTGGTCATGAATGGCGACCATGGACTGGGGTATTTCCCCGCCTACGAGGGGACGATCCGCACCATCGAGAAGGCCCGCACGCACGGGATGGCCGCGATGGTGACCCGGCGGCACGGACACATCGGCGCCGCCGGCATCTATTCGCGAATGACGATCGAACACGACCTGCTGACGTTTGTCACCTCGGGCGTGCAGCTTCATCTCTCACCCGACCGTTCGGTCGTCCGGGCGGCCGGCGGGTCGCCGATGTCGTTCAGCGCCCCGGCGATGGCCGAGCCGCCCCTGGTTCTCGATTGCGGCGTGACCCATGACATGCAAAACGATGCGCCGCAGTTTGTCCCGTTGATCCATGCCGCGCCGCGGGCGGTGTTGCGCGCGATCGGGTTCGGCACGATCTGCCAGAGCTGGGGCGGATTGCTGGCCGGCCTGACGATCGACCCGCCGCCCCAATCCACCCCATACCGGGCGGCCAACCAGGGGGCGATGCTCTTCACGTTCAAAATCTCGCTGTTCGCCGATGTCCAGACGTTCAAACGCGAGATGGATCAATACGCCCGGCAGGTTCGACAGCTCCGGCCGATCGACCCCTCGCACGCGGCATCCCTGCCCGGCTGGGTCGAGGCGCAAACGGAATCGGTCAATCGCCGTGATGGCATCCCCCTGGGCGATGCGCACCGGATGGACCTTGAAAAACTGGCCGATGAACTGGGAATGAAAACACCCTGGTAACTCATGAGGAGTATTAGATGAGAATTGTCATCATCCGCGCGAACTTTGATATTCAACACTGAAAAATTCCCCCATCGTGTTTGGGATGATGCGGCCGTCGGCTACAATATCACCCCTGATGGCGCGATTCATTGCCTGGCGGGTGGCGCAGTTTCCACTGATCCTGGCGGCGATTTATCTGATCACGTTTCTGCTGGCGTGGGTGGCGCCGGGCAGTCCATTCGACCGGTCCGAGCGCAAACTGCCGCCGGCGGTGGAACAATCGCTCAAACGGCGATTCCATGCCGAACACTGGTACGGCTTTTTGGCGTATTATCCCAAAAACGTGCTGTTCAACGGGGATTTCGGCAACAGCTTCAATTACGAGGAATTCACCGTCAACGACATCCTGCGCACCTCGCTGCCGGTCAGCGTCACGCTGGGGGTCTGCGCCATGGTGATCGCCACGTTCGCGGGGGTGGGGCTGGGGGTGTTGGCGGCCGTGCGGCGGGGCGGGACGTGGGATGGGATCAGCCTGACGGTGGCGCTGCTGGGCGTCAGCCTGCCGGCGTTCGTCATCGCGGCGGCGCTGTCGGCGATCTTCTGCATGAAACTGCGCTGGCTCCCCTTTGGCCAATGGGGAAGCTGGCGCGATCTGCTGCTGCCCTCGCTGGCTTTGTCGCTGATGCCGATGGCCTACATCGCCCGGTTGATGCGCGTGGCGATGATGGATGTGCTGGCCGGCGATTTTGTCCGCACCGCGCGGGCCAAGGGATTGCCCAATCGGGTGGTGATCTGGAAACATTGCCTGCGCAACGCCTTTTTGCCCGTCCTGAGTTATCTCGGCCCGGCCGCCGCCATGACCCTGACCGGTTCCTTCGTCGTCGAAAAAGTTTTCAACATCCCCGGACTGGGGCAACATTTTGTGAACTCGGTCCTGAACCGCGACCAGACCCTGATCCTTGGGACGGTCATGGTCTATTCGGTCTTCCTGTTGACGTTCAACCTGCTGGTGGACATCGGATACGCCCTGATCGATCCACGGATCGAGCTGGGTCGATGAAAGGAGTTGCCCATGACCACCATGGCGATTGATTCAACCCTCGGACGTTCCCGTTGCCGATGGCCTGCCCGCATCCTGCGCAATCGCCGGCTGGCGCTGGGAGGAGGATTCGCCGCCTTGATGCTCCTGGTCTGCATCGCCACGCTCCCATGGACCAACGCGCCCGGCTCGACGTTGTATTACAACAACCAGCAATCCGCACAGGCCCGCCAGCCACCCCGGTTTGGCGATGGACCGGGATACTGGTTCGGAACCGACGCCCTGGGCCGCGGCATGTTGGGCCGATGCCTGATCGGCGGGGCGATCAGCCTGCTGATCGGGGCCACCGCCGCCCTGATTTCACTGGTCCTTGGCGTCACCGTCGGCCTGGTGGCCGGCTATCGCGGCGGATGGGTCGATGGGTTGCTGATGCGGATGGTGGACATCCTCTACGGGCTGCCCTACATCCTGATGGTGATCCTGTTCAAGATTGCCCTCGAACCGCCGCTGCGCCGGATCATGGGTGAAAACGCGGCCAACCTGGTGGTGCTTTTCCTGGCGATCGGCCTGGTCAGTTGGCTGACGATGGCGCGGGTGGTGCGCGGGCAGGTTCTCTCTTTGCGCACGCAGCCGTTCGTCGAGGCCGCGCGGGCCTGCGGTATTCGGGAACGGCGGATTTTCATCCGCCACCTGCTGCCCAATCTCGCCGGCCCGATCATCGTCTACGCCACACTGACGATCCCCTCGGCCATTTTGCAGGAGTCTTTTTTGAGCTTCCTGGGCGTCGGCATCAAGGCCCCGATGCCGACCTGGGGGTCGCTGGCCAGCGATGGGTTGATGCCCGCGCTCAATACGATCCAGTCGCGCTGGTGGATGCTGGTTTTTCCGTGTACCCTGCTGGCGTTGACGCTCCTGAGCCTGAACTTCCTGGGCGATGGGTTGCGGGATCTGCTGGATACGCGCGATTCAAAACTCGAAACGTGATCGTAGGAACGTGAATTGGAGCCGGGCGGGTTCGCCGTTTCCATCGCCTGGCGTAAAACGCCCAGAACCGGGAATACCATGGACAATCGCTTCGGCTTCAAAGACCTGATCCTGATGGTGCTGCTGGTCGTGCTCATCGCGATGGTGGGGCTGGCGATGGTGCAGTACGACCGCCAGTGGCAGGTCATGCAGGATTCGCGCAAGGCGCAATCCGAACAGACCCGCGAGCTGATCGCCATCCGCAACCTGATGGAACGGGGCAATTTCGCCGCCGGTTCCGGCTCCTCGCGGCCGGCCGGCGGACCGGCCGAGCGATTTGAATCCACCGATCCGGAAAACCCCTTCCACGCCATCCAACAGGCCCGGCAGCAGCCCGACTTCGCCCGCGGCGACTGGCTGACCGAAAACTTCTCGGTCAAGGTTCCCAAGCTCACGCCGCTGCTCTCCTCGGATGTCTACGCGGCCATCACCCAGTCCCGCGTCCTCGAATCGCTGGTCTATCGCGACCCCGACACCCTCCAATACATCCCACTGCTGGCCAAAAGCTGGCAGATCAAGGACAACTCCGCCGCATGGGAGGCCGCCGGCAGGGAACGCCGCGACAAGGGGATGACAAAGGAGCAGATCGACGCCGACTTGACGATGCCCCCGGCCATCGAGATCACCTTCCAGCTGCGCGAGGATGTACAATTCAGCGACGGCCAGCCGATGACGGCCGACGACGTGGTCTTCACCTACGACTGGCTGAACAACAAGGAGGTGGACGCCGCCCGCGCCCGCACCGGCTACACCCTCTGCCGCGGCGTCCGCAAGACCGGCCCGCTTGAAGTCGTCTTCCAATGGCGCGAACCCTATTTCGAGGCCTTCGCCAACTCCGCCGGCCTGACAGTCCTGCCCAAACATTTCTACGGACAGTACACCCCCGCCCAGTTCAACCAGACCGTCGGGCTGCTCATGGGGACCGGCCCCTATCGCCTCGACAGCCCCACCGACTGGCGGCCGGGAAAACCGATCATCCTGCTGCGCAACGAACGCTACTGGGGCGTCGTTCCCACCTTCAACCGCGTGGTCTATCTCGAAGTCGAGGAGGAGGCCGCCGCCATGACGATGTTCCTCAACGGCGAGTTCGACCTGTTCGGCGCCCAGCCCGATCAGTACAAACAGATGAAGGATGACCCGCAGGTCCGCGACCGCACCAACTTCTTCCGCTATTACAGCATGACCGGCGGGTACAGCTACATCGCCTGGAACGAAAAACGCGCCGGCAACCCCACCCCCTTCGCCGACGCGCGCATCCGTCGGGCGATGACGATGCTCATCAACCGCCAGGGGCTGATCGACTCGATCTACCAGGGGTTCGGCAAGGTCGCCACCGGCCCCTTCAGCATCGGCTCCCGCCAGATCGACCCGGCAATCGCCCCGCTGCCCAACGACATCGCCCAGGCCAAGGCCCTCTTAAAGGAATGCGGCTACGAAGACCGCGACCACGACGGCGTGGTGGAGGACCCTTCGGGCCATCCGCTGACCTTCAAACTCATCTACCCCAACAAAAGCCCCGTCTACGACAAGATCGCCCTCTACATCAAGGACGACCTCGCCCGCGGCGGGGTCAATCTCCAGCCCGACCCCACCGAATGGTCCATCATGCTCAAGCGCCTCGACTCCCGCGACTTTGACGCCATCTCGCTGGGATGGACCGGCGGCGTCGAGACCGACATCTTCCAGATGTTCCACTCCAGCCAGATCGAAGGAGGGGGCGACAACTTCATCTCCTACGCCAACCCGGCGCTCGACGCCGCCATCGACGCCGCCCGCCGGACGGTCGATGAATCGGCCCGGATGAAACTGTGGCAGGAGTGCCATCGCATCCTCCACCAGGACCAGCCCTACACCTTCCTGGCCAACCGCGAGGCGCTGGTCTTCATCGACAAACGGATCCACAACGTCCGCCGATCCCGGATCTCCCTCAATTACGTCGAAACCGACTCGATGCCCATCCCCTGGTACGTTCCGATGGATTTACAGAAGCATCGCTGAATCGCGGCGGCACAAGGCGACACATGGCCGGTTACATCCTTCGCAGACTGCTGCTGCTTTTCCCCACGCTGGTCGGGATCACCATGGTGACCTTCCTGGTGATGGCCCTCTCCCCCGGCGGGATCGGCGCCTCCCTGATCGCCAACGAGGGGATGATGCGACCCGATGAACGCCAGGCGGTCGAGGCGTACCTCAATCAACGTTACGGCCTGGACAAACCGCTCCCCATCCAATACCTCCGCTGGTTGAACAAAATTTCCCCCCTGGGGGTCAAGGAAATCGGCGCCGGCTGGCCTTCAGGCGCCTCCTTTGGCCTCAAATCACCCGACCTGGGCGAAAGTTTCATCCGCCGGCGGCCGGTGGGGGCGCTGATCGCCGAGGCGCTGCCGGTCACGCTCCTGCTCAACGCCATCGCGCTGCCGATCATCTACATCCTGTCGATCTGGACCGGCATCCTCGCCGCCCGCCACCGGGGAAAATTCCTCGATGTCGGGTTGGGGACCTCCTTCATCGCCCTCTGGTCGATCCCCGCCATCCTCATGGGGGTGTTATTGATCGGCTTCCTCTCCAACGACCGCTATCTGCACTGGTTTCCCACCAACGGCCTGCACACCCGCTCGGCCGTTCACGCCGGTTCACTGACCGCCGAACAGATGACCTTCCTGCCGACTCTCCACAACGGCCACTGGCAGCGCGGCTGGCTGGTCGATCTCCTGTGGCATCTGGTCCTGCCGGTCCTGTGCCTGGTTTACGGCAGCTTCGCCATCCTTTCCAAGCTCGCCCGCGGAGCGGTGCTGGACAATCTCACCGCCGACTACGCCCGCACCGCGCGCGCCAAGGGGCTTGGCCCCCGGCAGGTCCTCTACCGCCACATCTTCCGCAACAGCCTTCTCCCCCTGATCACCGTCGCCGCCGAAATCCTCCCCGGACTCATCGGCGGCTCGGTCATCGTCGAGACGATCTTCGGCATTCAGGGGATGGGCAAACTCGCCGTCGACGCCGTCTTTCAAAAAGACCCCGAGCTGGTCCTCTCCGAAACCGTCGTCGTCAGCCTCTTGACCCTCATCAGCTATCTGCTGGCCGACCTGCTCTACGCCGCCGCCGATCCGAGGGTCAGCTATGAGTAACATCGTCACCGAACGGCTCCTCTCCCGCGGGGCGGACCTTCCCGGACCCAAACACCTCCGCCCGCGCGGCTTCGTGGCGCTGGTGATGGGGCGGGCGATGGTCCGCTGGTCGGCCCGCATCGGGGCGATCTGGATTCTCCTGGTCGCCTTCTGCGCCATCTTCGCCCCATTCCTGGCCAACAGCGCCCCGTTTATCCTCAAAAGCGAAGGCAAGCTCTCCTTTCCCCTGTTCGGCTCCCTTCATCCGATCGACCTGATCCTGCCGGTGGGGGCCATGGTCGGCACGATCCTGCTGATCCGCCGGCGGATCGGCTTCTCATCCTCGTTGGCGCTGCTTCTGTGGGCGTGCGCCCTGACCGGAGCGGCCGCCTGCTGGCCTTCCAGCGCCGACTACCTTCAACAGATGAGTTCCCTGGTCGGCCCGGCCGGCGGGATGGGGTTGTTGATCGGGTTCTGGATTCTTCTGGCCGCCATCGTGATCCTGTTTCCCCTGCTCATCCCGCGCAAGGCGATCCTCATCACCGGCGGCTGCCTCCTCCCGCTGCTGATCTGGCTGCTGATCTTCCCGGTCCGCCCCCCAAAGACCATCGTCTACGAACAATACCGCGACCTCGCCCGCGCCGGGAACATCCAGTTCGCCCTGTACGCCCCGTTGCCCTTCTCACCCTCCGACCGCCTGCGCGACCTGGGGGATGCCTCCTTCCTTTCACCCAGCCGAATTCACCCGATGGGGACCGAATACGCCGGGGCGGATGTCTGCTCGCGGATGATCCACGCCTGCCGAATCGCCCTGGCGATCGGATTGATCTCCACCGGCATCGCCCGCCTGATCGGGGTACTGGTGGGGGGGATGATGGGATATTTCGCCGGCAAGACGGACATCTTCGGGATGCGCCTGATCGAAATTTTCGAGGCCATCCCCACCCTCTTTCTCCTGATCACCTTCGTCGCCTTCTACGGCCGAAACCTGTACGCCATGATGGTCATCATCGGCATCACCGGCTGGACCAGCACCGCCCGTTTCATCCGCGCTGAATTTCTCAAGCTGCGCAAACAGGATTTCGTGCAGGCCGCCATCGCATCGGGGCTGCCGTTGCGACGGGTCCTCTTTGGCCACATGCTCCCCAACGGCATCACGCCGGTTCTGGTCACCACCAGCTTCGGCATCGCCGCCGCCATCCTGTACGAATCGACCCTCAGCTTTCTGGGATTGGGGCTGATCGACCAGCCGAGCTGGGGGCAGATGCTCAACCAGGCCCGCGGCGTCGGGGCCTCCTTCATCTGGTGGATCGCCATCTACCCCGGCCTGGCGATTTTCCTGACCGTCCTGGCCTACAACCTGATCGGCGAAGCCCTCCGCGACGCCATCGACCCCCACCTGAACCGTTGAGGAGGACCGACTATGACTGGAACACCTAAAACTATGGTTGGAGCGTCTAAAATCCGCTCCGGAGCATTGATTTTCCCCACTGTGATGGAAGAATTCCGCTTCGGAGGGCCGATACCCCCCCGGCGGTCGGGTGGGGGTGGTGCGATGGTGTTGGCGGGAACTGACTGATGCCAGAAAAACCCCTGCTTGAGATTGATCGACTGGCCATCGGCTTTGACACCCCGCGCGGGGCGATTGTGCCGGTGCGGGGGGTGTCGATGTCGATTTTTCCCGGCCAGACGATGGCGGTGGTGGGGGAATCGGGGTGCGGCAAATCGGTCACGGCCCTGTCGATTCTGGGGTTGGTCCCCCGCCCGCCGGGAAGGGTGCTGGGGGGGAGGATTCTGCTGGAGGGGCAGGACCTGCTGGGGTATTCCGAAAAACAGATGCAGCGGGTGCGCGGCCGGCGGATCGCCATGATTTTTCAGGAGCCGATGACCTCGCTCAATCCGGTCTACACCATCGGGGAGCAGATCGCCGAGGCGGTGGCGCTGCACCAGGAGGTGGGTCGGGCAAAGGCGTACGAAGTGGCCGAGGAGGCGCTGCGCGACGTGGGAATCGCCGATCCGCACCGGCGGCTCTTTGAATATCCCCACCAGATGTCCGGCGGGATGCGCCAGCGGGTGATGATCGCGATGGCCCTCTCCTGCCGGCCGCAACTTCTGATCGCCGATGAACCGACGACGGCGCTGGATGTGACGATCCAGGCGCAGATCCTGGAGCTGTTGCAGCGATTGCAGCGCCAAAGGGGAATGGCGATCCTGCTGATCACCCACGACCTGGGGGTGGTGGCCGAAAACGCCGACGTGGTGGCGGTGATGTACGCCGGCCGGGTGGTGGAGTGTGCGACGGTCGAACAACTGTTCGAGCATCCGCGTCATCCATACACGCGCGGCCTGTTGCGGTCGGTCCCGCGGCTGGGAAGCGCCGCCGGTCGGCTGGAGACGATCGAGGGAACGGTCCCCAATCCGGGGAATTTCCCGGCCGGGTGCGCGTTTCACCCCCGATGCCCCGACATGAAGGGGGATCGGGTTTGCGCGACGGTCGATCCCACCCTCCGGCAGGTGGGACAGAATCACTGGTCGGCCTGCCATCACGCCGATGGGTATGCCGAGGCGCCCGAATCGACCCCGCGCATCGGGCATCTCCGCACCGTGCCGATGGATTGGGTCACCGACGGGACTGAAACGCCGGCCGCTAAGGAACCAAAGGCATGAACACCCAGCCAACCCCCCCCGACAAGCCGGTGATCGAGGTGAAGGACCTGCGAACCTGGTTCCCGATCCGCCGGGGGATTCTTTCGCGGACGGTGGGGCACGTGAAGGCGGTCGATCAGGTCGGCTTTTCCATCGCCGCTGGCAAAACCCTGGGGCTGGTGGGGGAATCGGGTTGCGGCAAGACGACCGTGGGCAGGACGATCCTTCGGCTGATTCCCGCCACCGGGGGGCAGGTCCATTTCCAGGGTGAGGATTTCTTCGCATTGCGGGGGGAGGCGCTGCGAAAGAAGCGCCGGCAGATGCAGATCGTCTTTCAGGACCCGGTGGGAAGTCTCAATCCGCGCATGATGGTGGGGCGGATCATCGGCGAAGGGATGGAGGTGCATGGGATCGCGCGCGGATCGGAAAAGGATCAGCTCGTCGCCTCGTTGCTGGAGCGCGTGGGGCTGGAAGCATCCCACGCCAGGCGCTATCCGCACGAATTTTCCGGCGGCCAGCGACAGCGGATCGGCATCGCCCGGGCGTTGGCCTTGTCCCCCGCCTTCATCGTCTGCGATGAACCGGTCTCGGCGCTGGATGTCTCAATCCAGGCGCAGATTCTCAACCTTCTGGAGGACCTGCAGGCCGAGCGGAACATCGCGTTTTTGTTCATCGCCCACAATCTGGCGGTCGTGGAGCATTTTTCCGATGAAGTGGCGGTGATGTACCTGGGCCGAATCGTCGAAAAAGCGACTTCGGGCGAGCTGTACGGCAACCCCAAACACCCCTACACCCTCTCGCTTTTGTCGGCCGTCCCCGAACCCAACCCCCATCCCACTCGAAAACGGATCATCCTCGCCGGCGAAGTCCCCTCACCGGCCAATCCCCCCGGCGGATGCCCCTTCCACCCGCGCTGTCCCCTGACCCGACAGGCCGCCCAGCAGGCCGACGAAAAAGAGACCCTCCTGATCGACTCCTTGGGCCAACCCGCCCGCATCCTCCGCCAATGCGCCCTGCAAGTCCCCCCATTGGAACAAAAACAGGGCCAGGAAGGCCACCTCGCCGCCTGCTGGGTGGCCAAATAGCCCGATTGATTGCCTTGAAGGGGACGCTGTGCGGAGGCATTGGCTCATTGCGATGGACCCTGGAGGGCGTCGCTCCCGCGACGCCGGGTTTGCTCTGGTACGGGAGCCCTCGCGATGTCGCCGCCGGCTGCTTGGTCCAGCGCCCGCAGCAAGTCGTCGCTTCCATATACGGAAGCCAGCACGATCGGGCCATTGAGCTTCGGGGCGTAGATCGCCGTCAGGGGAATCCCCCCGGCCGGGTTCAGTTGCAGCAGCAGCGGCTTGGCCAACTCCGAATCGGTCATGTCCGCCTTGAAAGCGACCACCTCGTGCCGGCGCAGCGCCTGCCAGATTTTCGGATCCTGGTAGACGGTTCCCTCGATGTACTGGCAGGTGGCGCACCAGTTGGCGGTGAATTTCACCAGCACGATTTTTCCCTCGGACTTTGCCCGCTCAAAGCGTTCGGGTGTGTACGCCTCCCATTGCGATTCAACCTGCCCCTCGCCGCCGGACAGCATCGGCCGGCCCAACCCCGTCATCTTTGCCGTCCACCACAACGAAGCGCCGATCATCGCCACCGCCAGCACCGAGCTGATCGCCACCGCCCCGGCCGAGCGGGTCAACTGGACCGTTCGCGCCATCAGATAAAATCCCGCCACCGCCACGGTCGCGCTGACCAGCCACCAGAACCCCGGCCCATGAATCGCTCGCCCCGCGCCGAAATACATCGCCGCCACCAGCAGCAAAAATCCCATCATCTGCTTGAACAATTCCGCCCAAGGCCCCGATCGCGGAAACCGCCGGGCCGCCTCGGGAAACGCGCTGAGGATCAGATACGGAGAGGCCATCCCCACCCCCACCATCAACATCGCCGGAACCCCCACAATGGCCGGATGGCTCGCCGCCCACAACAGCAGCGCCGGCAGCAGCGGGGCGGTGCAGGGGGTCGCCAAGATCGCCGTCAACGCCCCCCAGAAAAAATTCCCTCCGAAAGTGTCATGCCGCGGCGAAAACCGATACGCCGCCGTCGGCAGGCTCACCGTGAACGCCCCCAGCAATCCCAGCCCCATCACCGCCAGCAATGCCACCATCGGCCAGATGAACCACGCCCTGCTGAACAGTTCCCCCCACGAAATCACCCGCAACACCAGCACCAGCATCGCCAAAACCGCGAAGATGGCGATCAACCCGATGCTGAAGACCACCCCCAGCATGAAACTTCTGCCCCGGCGATGCTGCGACACCTCATAAAACCCGATCGCCTTGAGCGGCAGAACCGGCAGCACGCACGGCATCACGTTAAAAAGCAACCCCGCCACGAACGCCGCCCCGAACGCCGTCCAGATCGACCAGTCCGCGCCGGCCGGGTTGCCGCCGATCGTGGCTGGCAACGCCGCCACGGCCGACCCGGTCCCCCGCGTGATCGTCAGTTGCGCCTCAAACGGCTGATTTTCCGGAAAATAGCACGCCTTGTCGTCGCAGAGCTGATATCGAACCTTCCCCCGGATCGTCCGTTGTCCCATTTCGGCATCGCCCGCCATCACAAACGGCACGTTGACCGTGATGGTTCCGGTGTACACGTTCAACTTTCCCAGCAGCGGATATTCCTGATCCTCCCCGCGCGGATAGTCCGGCACTCCAAACTCAATCCCCTCCTGCGCCGCCGGCAGCACTTCCAGCTTGATGTAATTGCCGCTTGAAGGGGTGTTTGACTGCGCGTGATAACCGGCTGGGATGTCGATCACCACCGCCAAATCACCCCGTTCCCCCTGCGCGATGCTCGAATCGGCCACGGTCGCCCGCACCTGCGCCTGGGGCGCCCCTTGCGCCATCACCCCCAACCCCAGCACCACCGAGCAGATCCAGAGGCAAATCTTCATGCCCCATAGTATGCCCATTTCACCGCCGAGGTGAAACGTTGACCGATCCAACTTAAACCCTTACTATTTCGATAGGAATTGTGCGGGAGTCGGCTTTTGCGTCTTTCCAAACGTACTGAATACGGGCTGCGGGCGGTGGTGCAACTGGCCCGCCTCTGGCCTCGTAACTTCGTTCAATCCAAAGACTTGGCACACGATGAGGAGCTGCCCAACAAGTTCCTCGAATCGATCCTGCTGGCCCTTCGCCGGGGCGGATTTCTCGACAGCAAAGTCGGCAGCGGTGGGGGGTATCGGCTCTCCCGCTCTCCGCGTGACATGCTCGTGGGGGACATCATCCGCCGGCTGGAAGGGCGTTTGACCGTCAAAGATGGCAACCCGCCGGCCGAACAATCCCCCGGCAAGGTGGCGGTCCGGCTGATCAACCAGAAACTCACCGATGCCACCGATGAGGTTCTGGACCGGATGACCCTCGAAGAATTGCTCGAACACGTCAACCGTGCCGCCAATTTGCAACAGGAAATGTATTATATCTAGCACGTCCTGGCATCTGGAGTTGATTGATGGATATCCTTGGGGCCACTGTCCTGGATCATGTCCAGAATTGGATCCACAGCGGCGGTTATTATGTCCTGTTCGGGCTGTTGTTCGCCTGCGGATTGGGATTGCCCCTTCCCGAAGACATCCCGCTTCTGCTGGCCGGCTATTTCGTCGCCAACGACCAGATGCACCTCTGGATCGCCTCGATCGTCGCCTGGTGCGGCATCATCGGCGGCGACTGCGTCCTTTATTCGCTGGGCAAACGTTACGGCCTGGGGATCACCAAAGTCCCGATCATCGGCAAGCACGTCACCGCGGCCCGCATCAAGCGGGCTGAGGGATTGTTCGTCAAATACGGCGTCTGGGTCGTCGGCATCGGCCGAATGTTCGCCGGCATCCGCGGCGCGATGGTGATCGCGGCCGGAACCACCCGCTACAATTTCGTCAAATTTCTCATCGCCGACGGCCTGGGGGCCATCGTCAGCGGCGGCCTGTTCCTGGCGCTGGGCTATTACGCGGGCAAAAAACTGGGTGATTTGAACGAATTGCGATCCAAAATCCAGCACTACGAGCATTACGTCCTAGGAGGCGTCATCGCCGCCGTGGTGCTGGCGATCCTCTATTTCTGGTGGCGATCCCGCCGTCACAAGACGCTGGCCGAGGCCGCCGTGGATGCGGTCGAACGCAAGACCGAACCGGAATCTTTCAAAGCCGGTTGACCCGGCTTTGTGATGCGCCTAACGTTCAGAACGTTCAGTTTTTTTAACCCCTGTTATTGGAAGGAGTCCCGACCATGCCGTATCAATTGCCACCCCTGCCGTTCGCTTCCGATGCCCTCGAACCGCACATCGACAAGCAGACGATGGAAATTCATCACGACAAGCACCACGCCGCTTACGTGAACAATTTCAACAAGGCCATCAGCGAAAACGCCCCCCAGCTTGAGGGCAAGCCGCTGCACGAAATCCTGGCCAACAATCTGGCCATCGTGCCGGAGAAAATCAAAACCGCCGTCCGCAACAACGCCGGCGGCGCCCACAACCACTCGCTGTTCTGGGAAATCCTCAATCCGGCCAACAAAAGCGCCACCCCCGTCGGCAATCTCGCGCAGGCGATCAACGCCGCGTTCGGTTCGTTCGACAAATTCAAGGAACAGTTCACCGCCGCCGCCACCACCCGCTTTGGTTCAGGCTGGGCCTGGCTGATCAAACGAGGCCAGAAGGTCGAAGTGATTTCCACCGCCAATCAGGACAGCCCGATCATGGAAGGAGCCTTCCCGATCATCGGCCTGGACGTGTGGGAACACGCCTATTATCTCAAATATCAGAACCGCCGCCCCGATTACATCGCGGCTTTCTGGAACGTGGTCAACTGGAAAGTGGCCGAAGACCGCTTCAATCGCGCACAATAATCCCCGATCCGATTTGTCTGTGATGCCAAGCCGGCCTCCACTCCCTCCTCCGGATTTTCCGGGGGAGGGTTGGAGGCGTTGGCGTGAGCGTCAATCCTCGATCGGCCCCATCAAACGCCCGCCGGCAGAAATTGATCGGTCGCGGTGTTGTCGATGGATTGAATGGCCGGCGCGCCATCCTCCCACAAATTGATCGGATCATCCGGCGCTGCGCCCTCCGCGCTCAATCGGCGCACCACCGGCCGGTACGGTTTGGTCCCATCCACCTTCACGATGACCGCCCGAGTCCCATCCGACAGTTGCACCATGCTCCCCGGCGGAAACGGCGGGCAGACCGCCTGAAGGATGCGAAGCACCTCCGGGTCCACCCATCCACGATACGTCGTGCGCATCAGGTGCAGGATTTCCAGGTTGCTGCGCCGTTTCTGTCCCTGTTCGGAGATCGTCAACTGGTCGTACAAATTCGCCGCCATCAAAATACGAGCGAAAACGTGGATCTTCTGACCCTCCAGGCGCGAACGGGTTCCATCGCGGTGCTGGGTGATGGGAAACCCGGTTCCATCAAAATGCTGGTGATGGTGCAGCACCGCCGAAGCGCCCGATGGCTCTATGCCATCATGCACCAGTTCATAGCTGTATCGCGGATGTTTTTCCCATTCCTCGGCGGCCGCCGGGTCCATCGGTGGGTCGATGCCATGATAGGATCGCAACGCCTCGGGCAGTTTGAGCTTTCCCATGTCATGGAGCATTCCCGCCACGCCAAGATTGACCACCTCCCTGGCGTGTTGCGGTGACAGCCGTTGCCGCTGATCAATCAGGTATCGTTCCAGCTTGATCCCCAGAAGCAACGACAGATGGGCCACCGCCGTCGCGTGGCCGATCGCATCGCCGCTCATCCGCGACATCTGATCGAGATAGATCGGATTTTGCCCCTGGGACATCAACGTCAGGACGAGTTGCCTCGTTCCGGCGTAATAATCGGTGTACGAAACGGTGGGTTTGGCGTTGCGCTCGTTGGCGCGGATGGTTTCCTTGATCTGCCGATAGATGTTCTGACGTTCGGGGCTGAGATTGACCGCCAGGTGTTTGTCCAGGTCCTCCAGCCCGGGATAATCCACGTAGACCGCCTCGACCCCAAGATCACGCAGGCGCGCAATCACCGACTGCTCCAGCACGTAACCGCGCTTGAGCAGATCCTGTCCCGGTTGGTCCGGGTGAACGACCGGCACGGCCAGAGTCATCCCGGGTGATGCTTCATCCAGTGAACAAATCAGCACAACACACCACTTGTGCTATCGGGCATCGCGCGCGTCGGCTTGCCCTTTGAACGGACGATTCTTAGACAACGATCCCACTTGCGCAATAAACCGTAAAATTGCGGCAACTTATCGGACTTTCATCACCCAAGTCGTTGTTCGATGACTTGTCGCATGATCTCGACGGGTGCGTCCCGGCCCGTCCAGAAATGAAACTGGCCGGCCGCCTGCCGCAGAAACATTTCAACCCCGCCCACCGTGCGGGCGCCCGCCTGTTGAGCCAGCGTCAGCAGCCGGGTTTGCATGGGGTTGTAGACCGCGTCGAACACCAGCGAGTCGGCCGACAGTTTGGGCATCTGTCCATCAAACACCGAGGCCCCGGCGTGCGGGTGCATCCCGATGCTGGTGGTGTGAATGAAAATATCGCAGCACGTCCCCGACAGTTTGGACAGTTCGGCCGCGACGACCTTGCCGGTCTTCCCGTTGAACTCATCGGCCAGCGCGTCGGCCCGCTCGCGGGTGCGATTGTAAATGACCACCGTGGCGCCGTAATGGGCCAGCGCCGCCACCGCCGTCCGGCCGGTCCCGCCCGCGCCGATCACGGCGACCCTTCGGCCGGCCAGCTCCTCGCGTTGGATGCCCAGCGGCGCGGTGATCGAGTCGAGGATGGCGCCGTAATCGGTGTTGATGCCGTGCATCACCGGTTCGCCCCCGCCGTTTCGATCAATGCGGATCGTATTGACCGCGCCGATGGATTGCGCCAGCGGCTCGATCCGGCCGGCCTTTTCCTGCAAATAACGCAGGGCGTTTTCCTTGTGCGGAATCGTGATCGACAAACCGCTCAGGTCCATCCCCCGCATCGCCAGGAACGATTCCATGAACGCCTTGAACGATTCGTATCCCGCGTTGACCAGCAACGGCAGATAAACACCGTCAATCCCCGCCTGCGAAAATGCCGCGTTGTGAATCGCCGGCGACATCGAATGCGCAATCGGACTGCCGACCACGCCATACACTTTCGTATCCGGCCCGATCGCATCCCACCGGTAGATCCGCTTCATCTGCTCGATGGTGACCTGCCCCGGCGCGGTGGCCGATGGGTTGGAAAGGGAGGCGAACGTCAAAAACGCCCCGAACTTTTTCGCCAGAATCCGCGAAAGCATCCCCGCCTCCCCCATGCACAGGGCGACCGACGGTTTCTGGCGATTTTGAAGAATCTCAAAGGCTTCAAGGTTGTCGCGCAACGTGCGCGCTGACCAGACGATTTTGACAATCTCCGCCGTCGTCTGGTTCAACTCCGTCAGCACGTTGTGCATCTTGTCCGGCCGGCCGGAAAAATCATGAAAACTGACGATCGTGCGGGGGCGATTCTCGTCGGACGGCCGGAGCTGTTTCCACAACCCCGACTTCAATTCCACGTCGATATAAGCGGCCTTGTTCGCCCTGGACAACAGCGCGGCCCGCTGTTCATCGGGCAATTCGCATCGTCCACCCTCCCACGTCGGCCGGCAGGTCACGATCACCGGCAACGTCGATTGCGACACCACCTGCTCGATCAGATCCCCGTCCGTGACCTCATCGACCCGCAACTCCACCAGATCCGCCCCCGCCTCCGCCGCCAACGCCACATCCCGCCGAGCCTGGGCCAGGTCCGAAACGAAAATGGGAACGCACAAATAGGTCATCTCACTTGCTAAGGTCCAATCCATTCATCAGTTCCGCGATCTGCTTTTTGGTCCCTTCGCCCGCTTCCCACACCGGCAATCGCAATTCGCCGCTGTCCAGCTTCGCGTGTTGCATGGCGAATTTGATTCCCGGCGGGTTGCCATCCAGAAACATGGCGCGCATCAGCGGAAACAGTTGCCGATGCACCTTGCCCGCATCGGCGTATCGCCCCTCGGCCGCCAGTTTCACCAGTTGTTTGATCCGCGCCGGGACCAGGTTGGACAGCACGCTGATGACCCCCTTTGCCCCGATGCTCATCAACGGCAACGTCAGCGAATCATCCCCCGACAGAATCGTGATGTCGCACAACGACGCGATCTCACTGGTCATGTCCATCGAGCCGGTCGCTTCCTTGATCGCCACGATGTTCGGGTGCTTCGCCAATCTCGCAACCGTCTGCGCCGACATCGTGATCCCCGTCCGGCCGGGAATGTTGTACAGCACGATCGGCAGATCCACCCCGTCGGCCAACGTCATAAAATGACGATACAGCCCCTCCTGCGACGGCTTGTTGTAATACGGATTGACCGACAATCCTCCATCCGCCCCCGCCTTCTTCGCGAATTCATGCAGTTGCATCGCCTCGCTGGTGGCGTTGGCCCCCACACCCGCGATCACCGGAACCCTGCCGGCGGCGGTCTTCACGCTCAATTCGATCACCCGCTCATGCTCTTCAAAATCGAGCGTGGGCGATTCGCCGGTTGTCCCCACCGGAACCAGCCCGTCGATGCCGCTCTCTATCTGCCGTTCGATCTGCTGTCGCAACCGCTGCTCGTCCAGTTTCCCGTCTCGAAACGGGGTAATCATCGCCGTCATTGCACCATGAAACATATTCATTCCATCTCGTTGAGGTCCAAAGCGCCCCATCATAGTCCGCCCAATGCCGGCCAACAAATGCGAACATCCTATCGTCCCCGTGGAAATCTCTCCTCGAAGATTATAATCCTCTCCATGCCCCAACCCGATCCCGCCACCGTGACATTGGCCATCCTCGCAGGCGGCGCTGGCTCACGCATGGGCTTGCCCAAAAGTCACCTCGAAATTCATGGCCAACCTGTCCTCCATTACCTGCTCCGGCGGTTCCAATGGCCCGGCCCAACTCTGCTGGTCACCTCGCCCGGCCGACAAAACCCACCGGCCGCCTCTGAATTCAACCTCGAAGTCGCCGACCCCATTCCCGACCAAGGCCCCCTGCGCGGCCTGCTGACCGCCTTGGAACACTCCTCCACCCCATGGGTCCTCGCCTGCACCACCGACATGCCGCTGGTCCAACCATTGCACCTTCATTGGCTTTTGGAACAATCTTCATCCCACCCCGAAACGCTCGGCCTGATGATCCAACCCCAGGCCGGCCAGATCGAACCCTTTCCCTCCCTTTTTCATACCTCCGCCACCGATCCTATCGCACAACAGCTTCTACAATCCCGCCGATCCGTTCATGGTCTGGCCCGCTTGTCCGGTTTTTCGGTTGTCAGTGCCCCGGCCGAATGGGATTCAAAAGTTTGGACCAACCTCAACAACCGCAACGACTTGCATCAATTTCTGGATACCCTCTAACCCATCGCCCGCGACAACAATTTGCCCGCCACGTGTTTCGCATCAAAAAATTCTTCCGCCAGCTTTCGAGCCAGCCGCGACTGTTTGCCATAATCCGATGCGATCACTTCAAACGCCTCGACGGCCTCATCCAGCGTATCAAATCGAAATATCCCTTCGGAATTTGGCAAAATCTTGCTTGGGCCGGTGTTTTGCACCACACACGGCCTGCCACTGGCCAGATAACACAATGTCCGATCGCTCAGCCACGCCGTCTGATATTTCACATACGCCGGCTTGGCACACCCGAATTCCCCTCCGGATTGCTGCACATAATCCCGAAACGCCTCGGCCGTCGGCGTCACCTCGTGTGACTCACGCACACGCCAACCCTTGTCCCGCAACATTTGATATTCAGCGGCCTCACCCGCCAGGCATATTGCTAACTCCAGTGGGTGACTGACTTTATGCGGCAGGTCCAGGAACGGCAAAAACCCCGATCGTTTGTCGTTTTTGAAATACGATCCATCGGCCTCCACGATCCATTCATCCATGTACCAGTGCGATACCGTGGTGAATGGCGCCGTTGGCACGGGTGGACAGGCCGGCCATTGGTCCAATGAAACACATGGAGATGTGTAAATCCACTCACGCCCCACATCCGGAAACCGCGAACCCGCCCGCCCAACCGTTTCGCCGATCGTAAAACAGGCCTGATGCGCCGGCACCGGCAAATATCCCTTGGCGATGTTGATTTGCAGAATGCCCGGATCGATGTCCATGAAGGCCGACCGCTTGAATTTCCGCACAAAATCGGGCGACAAATCGTATCGAAAATCAATCAACAGGTCCGATTCCAGAACCTGTTCCACCGAAACGCACCCCGACGCCACATCGCCCGACAACTCCCGTCCATCCCGTGTGGCAATGGCGATGGATGGGTCAAAACCATACGGCTTTAAGCGATATTTCAACGTCTGAATTTGATCCCGTGTCTGGTCATCGGTGCATTTGGGGTCATTGACATCAAACCAGATGATCTCATGGCCAAGGGCGCGCAGTCCAAACGCCCAGTTCAAAAAAACCCATAAAACCCCACCCTGGGGATAACGCAGCGTATTGGATGTGGAGAGGCAGATTTGCATCGTCAGGCTCGTTCATGGCGGCGGGGGGGTTGTATCGCTCAACAATTCCTGCACTCGCTGCACCCGCCCGGGATGGGTTTCCAACAGGATTTCAATGGCCCGGTTCAATTCCCGCATCCGGGGGTCATTTTGGATCACCTGTGCCCCGTCCGCGGGGGCTTGCAGGCGGTCCAGGTCGGCGGCCAGGGACAAAACCCGTTGCCGCATGGGTAAATAGTACAAATCAAGCAGTTGTCTGGCCGTGAGCATGGAGACGATTGTACCCGCTCGGCGGGGCATCGAAACGCCATCAAGCCCCTCCAACAGACGGATTTGTCGGCGCAGCTTTCCTCTCTTATGGCAACGGCCTACGATTTGCCGATAGGGACTGATGAGTTTCGTTGACTCCCCACCCGGACGGGTCATAATCCGGGATGGTGCATCAGCCGCCGCACGGGATATCGAGCGGCCCGCGCGGCGCGAGTTCAGTCTCGCGATAGAAAGGCGGCAACAGATGGCAGGTTCACAATCGTTAAGCCCACAGCCGGTTCACCCTTCCCGTCCCCGGCGGCGATTTACGCTGACCGAGGCAAACCGGTCCCTTCCGCTGGTCAGGCGGATCGTGGCCGACATCGTTCAAGCCCAGCAGGTCGCCTCGGAATTGCATACCCAGGCCGAATTGCTTTCCGGACGCGATCAACAGGATGCCCAGGGCGAACTGCAACGGCAGGTCAGTCGCCTGCAGGAATACGTCGATGAGCTGACCGAAGTCGGCGTGGAATTGAAAGATTATCATGTCGGCCTGATCGATTTCATCGCCCGCCACCAGGGACGCGACATTTACCTGTGCTGGAAACTGGGCGAAGACCAGATCACCCACTGGCACGAGCTGCAGGATGGCTTTGCCGGCCGCCAGCCCGTGTCGTTGCTGGAAGACAGCGAATGATGTGTTCGGCTTGAATTTCCAACCCCATGCACGACGGGCGGGCCAGATGGCTCGCCCGTTTGTTTGATATCAAAGCAGCCCGGCCCCGCTAAAAACGTTGGCGGAAATGCCCATTCGGTTGGGCCGATCATCCAAACCGATGCCCCGTGAAATGGATGAAGACATCCTCCAGCGTCGGCTTGCCGACCGAAACCGATTCCACCAGTCCGGGCAACGCCCCGATCAGCGCCGGGATGAATTCATGCCCCCGTTCGCGCTGGATGCGCAGGGTCTGGTCGACCGGTTCGGGGTTGATGTCGAACTTCCGCTGGATCATCTCCCTGGCGCGGGTTGGATCGGTCGTGCAAAGCGTGATCACGTCCCCGCCGAGGGTCGATTTCAGCGTAGCCGGTGAATCACACGCCACCAGTGATCCTTTTTCCATGATCGCCAGGCGGCCGCATTTGTCCGCTTCGTCCATCAGGTGGGTGGTCATCAGGATCGTCACCCCATCCTGGGCCTGAATCTCCTGCAAATAATGCCACAGGTCGATCCGGGCGCCTGGGTCCAACCCTGTGGAAGGTTCATCCAGCAGCAGGACTCGCGGCTGGTTGAGCAATCCCTTGGCCAATTCCACCCGCCGGCGCATCCCGCCGGAAAAATTTCCCACTTTTTCGTGCCGCCGGTCGATCAGTTTCAGCCGCGACAACAACCGCTCCATCCGCCGGTTCAACTCAGCGCCGCGTATGCCGTACAGGTGGCCATGATGACGAAGGTTTTCATCGGCCGTCAATTGCTTGTCCAGCGAAGGATACTGAAACACAACCCCGATCTGCTGTCGAATCGATTCGCGCTGTTTCAGCAGGTCCATCCCAAGAATCCGCACGCTGGTGGGCGGCTGATCCTGTGATGGCCGGATCAGCGTACACAAGATCCGAAACAACGTCGTCTTGCCCGAACCATTTGGACCCAGAAAACCAAATATCTCACCCTGTCGAACCGCCAGCGACAGATCGCGCACCGCGACATGCTCACCATACGCATGGGTCAGATGTTCGATCTCGACCACGGATTGGCCCATCCGGCCCCGCTGGACAGCCTCGCTGGTTTCATTTGTCGGCACGATCATTGGCCGCCTCTCACGTGAGATACAACAACCCGAACAACACGATCCAAACCCCCACCACAAAATGCCAGTACATCCCAACGTATTCCGTCGCCGCTGCCAAGATTCCGCCCCGCGCGGTCTGAACCCCCAGCACCCCCAACGCCACCAACCCACCCGCCAGATGCACTCGATGCGCCCCGGACAGCAGCGCATAAGATGCCCAGAACCGGCTGTGTCGCATGTCGCCGATCGGTTGAAACGCGCCGATGGCCAGAAAGACACAACCCAGCAGCGCCGTCAATCCCAACATTCCCATCACCCGCCGATGTCTTCCGGTACGCGCTGCCGACACCCCCATCGCCATCGTCAGGGATGAACCGATCAACACCAGTACATTGGCCGCCCCCATCGGCTTGTTCAACAACGACGATTGCGACTCGAACATCGGCCGGGAAGATGAACGCAAAACGATGTACGACCCCACCAGCGCGATGAAAAACATCATCTCGGCCGCCAGGAACATCCATGTCCCCACCTTTCCCGGCGGCAGCGGGTCTTGGGTCTCAGGAGCCGGCATAAGTCACCTTCAACTCCACCGGCTTGCCCTCACCAATCGTCACCGGCTGTTCCTGCCGGCCCAGCCGTTCGTGCCAGCTCACCAGCTTGTATTGGCCGGGTGGAATGCGTTCGATTTGAAACGTTCCATCCGCCGCCGACAACGTCGCCAGCGGCGTCTTCACCACCGCGATCCACGCGCTCATCCACGGATGCACATCGCATCGAACGTGAATCCATTCGGCGGATTTGAACGTGACGGTCTTTTCCTGTCCCGCGCCGGTCATGCCAAAATTGGCCGGCGGATTTTTTTGCGGGTCGTAATGCACGTTGTGCAACGTCGGGTCGCTGGATCGAATCCGCACCGGCTGGCCCGCCTGCACCAGCAGCACGTGCGGCACGTACTGGCAGTTGATCTGGTCCAGCAGCGCGGACTGCGATGGCGGCGACCCGCCGATCTCCGGCCCACCCTCCAGATAAACCACCGTGTTTTGCAATCCCCCGTTCTGATCCACCAGGACGGTCTGCTCCTTCAACGGCGTTGAACCATCGTGGCAGGGCTGGTTGGCGATGGTGCGCATTTCCGGCGGCGTGCCCTCGAAAACCACCCGCCCCCGAACGATGCCGTCGCCAGTCAATCGCGTTGTCGGCCTGGCCGACGTGGATGAATTGTCCTGGGCAGAACCCCTGTCGCACCCCATCCCAAGGCCGATCAATCCCGACAGTACAACCCCGACCACCCAGAGCTTTGGTTTGACCACGACTCTCACTCAATCTCCGTTCACAGCCGATCCACCATCATCACCCCAAGCAGCAGCGGCAGATAAATGATCGACGCGAAAAACAGCTTGCGGGCGTCAATTCGCCTTTTCGAGATCGCCGCCGACACGCCGAACGACAAAAACCCAAGCCCCAGCAGCACCGCCGCCGTGAAATAAACCGCGCCGGTCATCCGCAGCATCGGCGGCATCAGGCTGATCGGGATCAACGCCAGCGCGTAAATCACGATCTGCCGGCCGGTGATTTCAAGTCCCGGATCGACCACCGGCAGCATCGCGAAACCGCCCCGCGCGTAATCGTCCTTGTACAAGATCGCGATCGCCAGAAAATGCGGCATCTGCCACATGAACAATATCCCGAACAGCGCCAGCGACTCCATCGACAACGATCCCTGGCAGGCGCTCCACCCCATGACCGGCGGGATCGCCCCCGGCACCGCGCCGATCACCGTGTTCAACGTCGAAATCCGCTTCATCGGCGTGTACAAAAAGACGTAACTGCCGATCGTGAACGCCCCCAGCAGCGCCGTCAGCACGTTCACGAACAACGCCAGCCACGCCACCCCGACAATCGCCAGCGCCACGCCGAACCAGAGCGCCTCCCACGGCATCATCCGACCCGCCGGCAGCGGACGATTTTGTGTTCGCGGCATCAACTGGTCGTATTTACGCTCGATCAACTGATTGAAAACCCCCGCCGACGATGCCGCCAGCGCCGTTCCAAACAACGCATGCAGCAGCAACATCCATTGCATCGAGTCGCGGCTGGCCATGTAAAATCCGACCATCGTCGTGATGACGATCAGAAAATTCATGCGCGGCTTGGTCAATTCGTAAAAATCGTGCAGCCTCGCCGACAACGAAGCCGGCCGCACCACCACCTCATCCACCACTGTTGTTGAAGTTTCAATGTTCATGAATGTATCAACCCACCGCCCCGGGGGCGGAACCCATCACGTTCAACGATCGCACCGACGCCGCCTCGCTGGATGACACGGCGCCCTTCAATCGCTTCAGATGCCATAGCCGCAGCGTCACAATGAACGCGCAGACCAAGATCAACGCCCCGGTCGCCACGTGCGCACTGGCCAGGTCCGCCGGCTTTCGCCACCAGACCGTATACATCCCCAGCGTCAACTGTACCACCAGCAGCCCCAAAAGCATCCATGCGGCCCGCCGAAGAAACAACACCCGGCCATGCCTTCGCAGCAGATGAACCGCCAACCCGATCACGCCGATGCTCACCACCAGCGCCCCAACCCGATGCGAAAAATGAATCCAAACCTGCCACAGGCTCACCCGCTGGTCCAGTTTCGGATCGCCCAACCGCGACAAATTGGCGGTGTCCAGCTCCTGTGCATTGGTTGGCGGCAGGAGATGGCCGTAATTCAACGGAAAATCAGGGATCGCCAACCCCGCCTGCTCATGCCTCATCACCGCGCCAATGACCAGTTGGGCGTAAATCAGGCAGACCGCGGTCAATCCCCACCCCCACGCCCGTCGTAAACCCGCCACGTTCAACGACCGGTCCCCATCGGTTGCGATTTGATCCACCCACCACCGCGAAGTCATCACCGCCGACGCGGCCGCCAGGCAGAAAAAGGCCTGCGCGAAACAGGCGTGAACAATCGCCAGGTCCAGGTTCACCATCACCACCCGCAACCCGCCCAGGATACCCTGAAAAATAACCGCCCCCAGAATCGCCATCGCCAGCCAACGGATGCTTCGCCTCGGCTCGCGCGTGCGAAACGGGAGTGCGGCGGCGCAAATCAAAGCCACCGCTCCAAATCCCACCGCGACCTGATGCAGATTCGCCACCGCCGACCCAAGAGTCAAAATGGCACACGAAATCGCCGTGTTGCGCAGGATGCGCGCCATTCGCGCACCACCCGCCGGCGCCCAGGCACGCAACACCAGCAAAATCGAACAAAATCCCACCAACGTCCCCATCAGCCGGTGGGTGTGCTCATAAAAAATCCCGCCGATCCATAAGTTGGGCGGGAACAGGAACATGTTGTAACCATAGCTGTTGGGCCAATCGGGCACGGACATGCCGGCCTTGTGGCTGGTGACCAGCCCCCCCAGGAAGATCAACGGAAAAGTCGCCGCCATCGTGGCGATGGCCAGCCAATGAAGCACCGGGCTGTATGAGGCATCACGTTTCATGTTGTTGCGAATATCTCAGCCTTTTGCCGAAGCGGGTTCAACCAGCACGCGGGTTTGCGGCAGCCAGTCCTCGGCCACGCATGGCGAAGAATACTCGTATGGCCCCCGATGCACCACAGGTATTCGGGCAAAGTTCCCACGTGGCGGGGGGCTGGTGACATCGGTCCATTCCAGCGTATTGGCCTGCCACGGATTGGCCGGCGCGGCACGGCCCCATATCCAGCTTCCGATGAAATTGATGATAAACGGAATCTGCGACAATGCCAGCGCGAACGCGCTGTAGCTGATGAACTGATTCATCGGCTTGAAATGCGCCCAAAGCTCAAAATGGGTGTAATCCGCGTATCGACGCGGAAAACCCGCGATCCCCAGGATGTGCATCGCGAAAAACGTGCAGTTGAACGTGATGAACGTCAACACGAAATGAACGTATCCCAGCTTGTCGTTCATCATCCGCCCGAACATTTTGGGATACCAGTAATAAATCGCCGCGAAGACGCCGAACATCGACCCGCCGAACAGGACGTAATGAATGTGGGCCACGATGAAATAGGTGTCGGTGATGTAAATGTCCACCGGCGTCGAGGCCATGAAAATCCCCGACAGCCCGCCGATGACGAACATCGAGACAAACGCGATGGCGTTGCACATGGGGACCGTGAACCGGATGTTGCCGCCCCACATCGTCGCCAGCCAGTTGAAGACTTTGACGCCCGATGGAACCGCGATGAACATGCTGGAAATGGCAAACGTCGTCGCCAGCGCCGGGTTCATGCCCGACTGGAACATGTGGTGACCCCACACCACGAACCCCAGAAACGCGATGGATGCCATGGCGTACACCATCGGCCGATATCCAAAGACGGGTTTGCGCGAAAATACAGGCAGAATGTCCGATACCATCCCCATCGCCGGCAGGATCATGATGTAGACCGCCGGGTGCGAGTAAAACCAGAACAGGTGTTGGTGCAACAGCGGCACTCCGCCATCGGAAAAAAATCCGGTCAGCCGATGATGGTCCATCAGGTTCATCACCATCGCCGCCCCCAGCACCGGCGTCGCCAGCAACACCAGGATGGCAGTGATGAACAACGACCAGACCGACAACGGCATCCGAAACATCGTCATGCCCGGACATCGAAGTTTCACCACGGTGGTGATGTAATTGATCGCCCCCAATAAACTGACAAACCCCAGCACCAGCAGACTCAAAAACCAGGCCGACTGCCCGTCAAAGGCCACCGCCCGCACCCCCACGACCCAACCCCACGCCGCCACCCCCGACAACAGGATCGAGACCGCGCCGGTCACGAATTTACCGCGCAGTTTCACCCCATAAGCGCAGACGTAGCCAAAGCACAAAAACGCGGCGATGAAATTGATGATGATCGGCGTCAAAGGCCACGCTTCACGTCCGTTTTGCCAGATGGCGCTCAGCGGCGGATAGCTCGTCCACCCCGCGGAGGCCGCATTGCCCGGCAGAAAAAAGCCGGCCAGCATGATCGCCCCCGCCGGCAATCCCGCCCAGAACGACAGCCCGTTGAGAAACTCAAACGCCATGTCGCGGGCGCCGATTTTCAGCGGGATCAGGTAATTGCCAAAGACGTTCACCAGCAGCGGTATGATCACGAAAAAAACCATGATCGTCGCGTGCATTGAAAAAACCATGTTGTAAAAATCCGGCGGCATCAGCCCGCCGGGCCAATCCATCAGTCTCCCCAGGATCGGCACGGGATGATTCGCATCGCCCGGAAAGGCCAGTTGCCACCGAATCAGCATCGCCAGCAATCCGCCCAGCGCGAAAAACAACAGCGACACGAACAAAAACTGCATCGCGATGATCTTGTGATCCGTCGAATAGATGTATCGTTTCAACCAGCCGGTGGGCGGGCCGTCGATGGAATTGAGGCGCGGCGGTTCGCTCATGGATCGGCCTTCCCCCCGCGCATCTCATGTTTGGCGGCGTATTGTTCCTGTGAAATCACCACCATCCTCCCCTGCATCGTGAAATGCCCCTGGCCACACAATTCCTGGCAGGCAATCTCAAAATATCCCGGCGGCCCAAGTTGTTCGCTCATCATCGTCGGCGTAAACGTGAAAACCCCCATCAACCCCGGCACGGTATCCAGCTTGACCCTGAAGTTGGGCAGCGTGAAGCTGTGGATGACATCCTTGGAAGTCAGATAAACATCCACCGGCCGATTGACCGGCACTTCCATCGCCCTCGCCAGGGCGTCCTCATAATCATCATCCTTTCCCCTGGGATCATCATAGACCTTGCCGAGCGGGTTTTCGATTGTGTTGTATCGCTCAATCTCAAATTCAACCTGGTCGGCCGGCAGATCGCGCGGCCCGTTGACGCCGCCATGCCGCTTGCGATCGGGCCACCATTGATCCGTTGGCTTGGCATACACAAGATATTGGCCGAACTCTCCATCCGCGCCCGGGTAAATGATGTTCCATTTGAACATCTGGCCGATGACGAGAATTTTGGCCGGCCTGATGGTGGGGGGGCGCGATTCCGGCGCGTATCGAATCGCAGTCCAGACCTGCTTGCTGGAAAAGGTCAACACCCCCAGGATGGCCGCGGGGATGATCGTCCAGAGCACCTCCAGGCGCGTGTTGCCATGGATGTATCTGGCCTTGCGGCCGGCGCGGTGGCGATAGCGAACCATCAAAACCACAATCGCCCCCTGCACCAGCACCATCACGACAATTGTGATCCAGAAAATCCAGAGAAAAAGACGATCCACCGACCGTCCATGAATCGAATAATTGGGCAGCAGCCACCACGACGACCAGTCGGCCGCCAAGGTGGTGGAAGGAAACAAACAAGTCACGATCAAAACAGCAAGAAATATCAAAATTCTTGGGTAAACTGGCCGGCCATCATACGACTCGCATCACTTGTCGCCAATCCAAAATCATTCCTGTTTCCAACAAGTCACAGCATTGACAGAACCGATAAGAAAAGTACGTTGAGTGGATCGGGCAGGAGCGACATTTTTACATGGATGTTTCAGATCGCTCCGAATCACGAACTTGGGCAGCACCGGCCGGTTCTTTTCATGCCGGCCGGCAACATCCAAACAACATGGGTCTGTCGCGAATCGGCGGCCTGGTGTCATCGCCATAAGCCTTGGCACAAGCTGATTTTGTGGTTCACAACAGGCTCAACAGGATCAAACATGGCGAAAAATCCCGTTCTTGATCTTCCACTGCACAACTTCATGCGGGCGGAAATCGCACTGACGTTGCAGCAGGTTCTTCAAATCCACACCGTCGGCAGCCTGCTCAACGCCTGGCGGAGTCCCAAAAACCAGAAATCCATCGAGCAAGTTTTTGATACCCCGCAACAGGCCCGACATGCGATCTCCGTCTGCGCCACCTGGCTTGGCGTATCGATGGGCGCCTCCCCCTCATTGGCCGGCGGCTGGTGGCGCACGGACGACCACTCCTCCGTCCACGCCTGACCCAACCTTCTTGTCCCCTCGTCCCGGGCCAACCTTCTTATCCCCTCGTCCCGGGCCAACCTTCTTATCCCCTCTCCCGGTACTCCGGGGGAGGGTAAGGGAGGGGGCCTTCTTAGCTTGACCCTCCCCTCACAACGAACACGCGATAATCGGCTCCGGCTGCCCATTGCATGAATGCAACCACCGCCGTCCATCGTTCTCAATCAATTCCAGCGCCCGCCTGGGTCCCCACGATCCGGGCGCATAACTCTGCGGCGGGTTTTTCGATTGTGACCATCCCTCTTCGATCCGGTCGATCACCGACCACGCCGCTTCCACCTCATCTCCGCGAATAAACAGCGTCTGCTCACCCAGCATCGCATCGTGAATCAGCCGTTCGTACGCCTCGGGCGGTTCGGTGTTGAACGTGGTGCGATACAGAAAATCCAGCGCCACCGGCTTGATGCTCATCTGCGATCCGGGCACTTTGCCGTTGAGCCGCCAACTGATTCCCTCCTCCGGTTGAACCCGAATCACCAGGTCGTTGGGATAGACCGGCGCTTCGCATTGTTTTTGAAACAGCGTCAACGGCGGCGACCGGAACCGCACCACGATCTCGCTGAGCTTTTCCTCCAGAAATTTCCCGGTGCGCAGATAAAACGGCATCCCGCTCCAGCGCCAGTTGTCGACGTACAACTTCACCGCCGCGAAGGTTTCGGTGGTGGAAGTGGGGCTGACCTCCTTTTCCTTCAAATACCCTTCGGTCTTGTGTCCACCGTGTTCGCCGGCGGTGTATTGGCCGCGCACGCTGAACGAATCCACGTCCGCCGTCCGGGGCGGGCGAACCGACCGATACACCTTCACCTTTTCGTCCCGCACCGATTGCGCATCCAGCGCCACCGGCGGTTCCATCGCCACCAGCGCCATCAACTGGAACAGGTGATTTTGCACCATGTCCCGCAACGCCCCGCTGCGGTCGTAATATCCGCCTCGGTCTTCCACCCCCAGCGTCTCGCTGACGGTGATCTGCACGTGGTCGATGTATTTGTAATTCCAGATCGGCTCGAAGATCGAGTTGGCGAAGCGCATCACCATCAGGTTCTGCACCGTCTCCTTGCCCAGGTAATGATCGATCCGGAAAACCTGTTCCTCCGTAAAATGATTCAGCAGAAGCCCGTTGAGCTTCCGCGCGCTGGCCAGGTCTCGCCCGAACGGTTTTTCGATGATGATCCGCTCCCATCGCGCGGGCTGCCCATCGGCCGTGCCCGCCGACCGGTGTTCACCCAGCGCGGAAATGATCGGTTCAAACGTATTGGGCGGCGTCGCCAGATAAAACAATCGATTGCCCGCCTCATTGCCGAATTTCGCATCCAGTTGATCCAGCCGCGATGCCAGTTTTGCGTGATCCTCGGCCGAGCCGTAGTTCGCCTGAACGTAATAAATCCGCTCCTGCAGCTTCCTCCATGTATCCGGATGGATCGGCTGGCTGCGGGCGTGTTTTTCCACCGCTTCGCGGCATTGGGCACGGTATTGATCGTCGCTGACGGCCGAACGCGAATAACCAACGATGTACGAATGCTCGTTGAGCAGCCCCTGCAACGCCAGTTCATACAGCGCCGGGATCAGCTTGCGATGGGCCAGGTCTCCGCTGGCCCCGAAAATCACGATCGCACACGATGGCGAAACAGGCATAATGACCTTTCAATAAAACGCCACTGATACGCACGCACCGCCCAAAGTGCAAGGACATTCCCATCTCATCTTGTGCATCCCCATCCCATGCCTTAAATATGTCCGGCATGCAATATCTGGTGCGTCAATCCGTCCAGGCCCCCGATCTGTCACCCGAAGCCGACCTGTCAAGCTGGACCGCCGCCGAGGTGCTTCACGTGGACCAGTACCGCCCCGAAAGCTCATCCCATCATCCAAAGACGGCCGTTCGACTGTTGCACCATGACCGGCATCTGTTCGTCCGGTTCGACGTGCAGGATCAGTTTGTCCGCTGCATCCGCGATCAATACCAGGACCTGGTCAGCAAGGACTCCTGCGTCGAATTTTTCCTCAAACCCAGGGAATCCGCCGGCTATTTCAATTTTGAAATCAACTGCGGCGGCACGATGCTCCTTTTTTACATCGAAGATCCCGCCCGCGTGCCGGATGCCTTTTTCCGAAAATTCACCCCCATCCCGCTTGAGCAGGGCCGCCAGGTCCTCATCCAAAGCTCACTGCCCAAACGCATCGACCCCGAAATCACCACGCCGACCCGATGGCAATTGACCACATCCGTGCCGATCTCACTCCTCGAATCGTATGTCGGCCCGCTCCACCCCCTGTCAGGCCAGACCTGGCAAGGCAACTTTTTCAAATGCGCCGATGAATGCTCCCACCCCCATTGGGCCAGTTGGTCCCCCATCCAAGGCCAGCTCCGTTTCCATCAACCCCAATTCTTCGGCTCGATCAAGTTCGAATAATTTGCTTGGCGCGACATAGTTCACGATATAAACTAAGTCGCAATGAAGTGGCTCCAATCTCTTTTCGCCCTCCTGTTTTTCATTCCGCCGGCTTTTGGCGGCACACTCAATCCGATCATCGCCATCTACGGCGGATCGAACAGCCAGACCCAAGAACGAGCGCCGGCCGAGGGTGTGGACGTTTATTATCCATCCATCGACTGGTATCAAACTCCCCCATGGCTGGCCGGCATGACAAAAGCGGCCCATGAGCAGGGGATCAAAGTCTATCCTTCGCTGGCCGCCGCCTACGATGCTTCTGGTGGCAAGCCCACGCCTTTCGCGGCCGAACACTCTGAATTCTGGGAAAAACGCAAAAATGGCACGCTTCTGGACAGTGGCGATGCCATCAATCTGAGCTGGGGCTATCCACAAGTCCGCCAGTACAAGGTCGAGGCGTTCACCCGGCTGGTGAGGGAATCGGGAGTCGATGGCATTCTGCTGGATTACACCCGATTTTTCGGCAACGACAGCGGTTACAGCCCGATCATTGTTGAGGCGTTCCGTAAAAAGACCGGCCGCGACCCCATGACAATTCCGACCGATGATCCACAGTGGATTCGGTTTCGGGCAGGGTATGTGACCAAATTTGTTCGAGAGTTGAAACAATCCCTTTCAACCCTCGGCCGCAAGGTTGAATTGATCGCCTGCGTGAACCCCGAATCTGATTTGTGTCTGAACAATAATTTGCAGGATTGGAAAGGGTGGTTGGATCAGGGGCTGATCGACGGCGTGACCGTCATGGTCTATGAGCGCGACACCAACAACACAATGGGACGGGTGCATCTGGCCAGAGAAACGATTGCCGGCCGCGTGCCGTTGATCGCGATGATCTGCCCCGAATATGACAATCTGCCGACACCTCAGTTGATTCTGGAAGGCAGCCGCAAGGCACTGCGGGCGGGGGCCGATGGAGTGGCCTATTACCACGAAGGGTCGATCATCCGGCTGAATCTGTGGGAGGCGATTGGAGAGGTTGCTCGCTGGGATTTGAAGACAATTCAATCCGAGCCGGTAAACCTGATGTTGAACGGCGGATTTGATCAGGAATTGCAGTCGTGGGCGGTGGGGTATGGCCAAGGCGTGCGGGTTGAAAATGGGGCGCTGCGAATGGAGTTGCCTTCATCCGATGGCATACGTCAGGTGGCGGATCGGGGGCTGATCGAACAGGGGACCGCGATTGAATTTTCCGCGAAGGCGATACTTAAATCCGATGGGCCTGCGCAACTTGTCGCCCAAATCACGCTGTCCTTTGAAGGTCCTGGCAAAAACGTGCAATACCGCGTGCCGCTGGAGTTGCGGCCAGGCGAAAATTGGCAGCAATGGTCGGCCGATATGAATCTGCCTGATTCTGCGCACTTGAAGTCGATTCAACTGTATCTCCACCCAACCCAGGGCGACGGGGCGTGCGTGGTGGATGATGTCAGCCTGAAGATCATTCCAAAGAGCGTGCCGGCCGGGCAATATGCCATCCCATCGCCCGCGGCGATTGATCCGCCCAAGGGGGTGAATGTCGCCCGCGGCCAGGTGGTGCGGGGAACGTCGTTCTGGGAAAACGGTTTTGATTACGACAACGCCGTTGACGGCGATTTATCCAGCGAAAATTACGGCAAAGGAGCGGCATGGCATTCACAACGACCCGCCAAGGATCAGTCGATCACCATCTATCTTGATCGACCATACCGCATCACCAAAATCCGTCTTTTGAATGCCTCGGCCATGGCGGCATATCGAACCGATGCCTACAAACTGGAAGTGTCGGCCGACGGCAAAACTTTTTATCAAGTCGCTTCCGGCCGTCTGCCGGACGATGGAACCACCTGGACCGAAATCAAACTGCCTCCCACACCCGCCAGTCTGATCCGTTTCACCGGCGTACGCGGCTTCAATCTGGACTATGCTGTGGGGTTGAAAGAAATCGAGGTTTACTGATGCGATGTGTATTCACGACCGTGATAATCGGATGGATGTGCTGCTCCGTGATGGCGAACGAGAATTACGTGACGACAGTCACGCCCAACCCCGGTGCGGGGAAGTTTCGATTGCGGCATGATCCGGACAGGCCGGTGCTGGGATTTTATGGCGGGATCGGGTTGTGGAAATTGTCCGATGGGCGCTGGACAGGGTATGGCGTCAAGTCCAAAGAGCAGGTGGATTACCTGATCCAGCGGTGCAAAGAGAACGGGATGAACCGGATCTATGCTTCGATGCAGGAGGAGCAGTATTCGTCGAAGTACACGCCTTCGCCGGTCGAGGGGAGCACGGATTATATCGCCTACTGCATCCAGCGGGCGCACGAGGAGGGGATCGAGTTTTATGCGGACATGCCGATTTTCGCGTATGTTCATGGCAAAAACGATGAATTCGCCAAGGCGCATCCGGAGGTGTTTACGCGCGATCAATCCGGCGTGTTGGATACGCACATGTTCAGTGCCGCCTGGCCATTGGTACGACAATACAAGCGCGCGCTGTTGATGGAATTCGTGCAGAATTATCCGATTGATGGCTTGCAGTTGGATTTTATTCGATATCCGTATTACTGGAAGAACCTTCGGGAAGGATATTGCAGGCATGGGTATGATCAGCCGTCGCTGGAGAAGTTCCGGCGGGAGTTTGGTTATAACGCGAGTTATGTGCCGACTCCTAACGATCCGCGCTGGTTGAAAGTGCGGTCGGACACGGTGACACAGTTTATTCGGGAGCTGTGCGGGGATTTGGAACAGGCCGGGGTGAAGCTTCCGATCGGTGTTTATGATTCGGGGACGTATGGACGCAAGGACAGCTATCACGATGTGTTGCAGGATTGGCAGCAATGGGAGACAGAGGGGCTGGTCGATCAGCACAGCCCGATGTTTCTGATGACGGCCGGCATGGGGAACCTCGCGTATACGGTGCAAAGCCTGATGGAAGTGAAACGGCCGAGCACCGAGTTGCTGGGGCCGATATTTCTGGCGGAAGGGTTTAACACCGACCAGGGGGATGTGCCGACGGCTGACATGGTGCGTGATGCGGCCAGGCGGATGATCAAGCTGGGGTGCAATTCGCTGTGGTTCTGCCGGGCGTCGGAGATCGAGCAGTACGATTTGTGGCCGGTAGTGAAGGAGATATCGCAATGGTCGATCAAGGAAATCCGCGGCGAGGATTTCGATCCATTTTATGAGAATTTACTGGCAACAGGCGCGATCCAGCCGGGAGTGGAGGTGCAACTTGCGGCGAATAAAGGAGTTGAGTTAACTCAGGTGGTGAAGTTCCGGCCGATCCAGCATTTGTCGGTGGATTCGCTCGCGATCAAGGTGAAGGTGGATTTTTCGGGGGCAAAAGTGGAGGGGCCCGCTGGGTTGCGACTGAAGTTGAAATATAAGAACGGGATGGAAGAGACGGTGTCTTATCGGACGGGCGTTGCCGTGCAGGGCATGTCGGAACTGGTATGGACCGTTCCGGTCACGACGGATTTTAATACGATTCTGCTGACGGAGGCTCAATTAACGGTGGAATTTCCCAGGGGAACGGGCAAGGCGGTGGTTCAGGGTGCGGAGATGATTCGGGATCCGTTGTTGAGGCGGCCGTAAAACCCTCTCCCTTGCCCCTCTCCCAGCGTGCTGGGGGAGGGAACCAGAGGGGCCGGCGTCGTGGGAGCGATGCCTTCCAAGAAAAAAAGATTTTTCTTGACAGACATTATTTATGAAGTAAACTATGTCACGTTATCGCAAATCAGCCCTCGTATCGAAGGTTGTCATGGACAAGGCTCAGATCGGAAACAGCGACCTGATTTCAACGGTGAACAGCCGGTTGATTTTGCAGGCGGTGCGGGTGATGCAGCCGACGTATCGGGCGTCGGTGGCCCGGCAGACGGGGTTGAAGCCGGCGACGGTGACGGGGATCGTCAATGATTTGTTGTCGCAGCAGATTTTGAGTGAAGTGCCCGCCGCGACACCGACGGGCAGCGACGAATCGGGGACGCGGTGGGGGCGGCCGCCTTTGATGTTGCAGGTGAATGCGGATGCCAAGCGGATCGTGGCGATTGACCTGGAGCCGGATCGGATTCGGGTGGCGTTGACGGATCTTTTGGTGAACGTGCTGAATTATCAGGAGCAGGCGATTGATCGGTTTTCCGAGCCGGAGGCGATCATCAAGACGATGTTGAAGCTGGCCGGCCGGGCGTTGGAGGATGTGGACCGGCAGCAGTTGCAGGGGGTGGGGGTGAGCCTGCCGGGATTGATTGACCGGGAGGCGGGGGTTTTGATCAGTTCAACCAACATGCCCAAATGGCGGGATGTGCCGATCCGGGACATTTTGCAGAAAGAGTTGGGGGTTCCGGTGCAGGTGGAGCGGTCGATTCACCTGGCGGCGGTCTACGAGAAATGGTCGGACCCGAATCATGCGCACCGGACGACGTTGATGTTGACACTGCGGACGGGGGTGGGGATCAGCATCATGCACCATGGGCATCTGCTGACGGGCCGGCGGGGTTTTGAAGGGGAGATCGGGCACACGGTGGTGGACCTGAACGGCAAGGCATGCGAATGCGGCGGCAAGGGGTGCCTGGAGACGTTTGTCAGCGCCTCGGCGATCGTGGCGCGGGCGGCGGAGATGATTCATCAGGGCAAGTGCCAAGGATTGTTGACGGCGATGCGCGGGGGGACGGATTTGCGGCCGGAACTGATCTATAAGTTCGCCAAACGCGGCGACCGGGACTGCGCCCGGATCGTTCAGGAAATCGGCAAATATCTGGGAATCGCGATCGGCAACATGATCAATCTGTTCGCGCCCGATGAGGTGGTGATCTGCGGTTCGATTGACATGGTGGAGTAGTTGATTCTGGAGGCGGTGCGGGAGCAGGTCGAGAAGAGCGCCCTGCCGCGCAGCCGCGAGGGGCTGACGATCCGGCTGGCGCGGGAAAAGGACCGGCTGCCACTGCTGGGCGCGGCGGTGCTGGTGGCGGAGGAGATGTTTGAACTGCCGAGTTTGAGGCATTCGGGGGGAATGGCGGAGAACGAATCGTCTCTGGCGGCCAGTCATGGAAACGGCCGCGGAGAATGAATCTCTCACGGAGAAATAAACAATTCCGGACTTGCCGGATGTCGGCGGTCCACAACTTTTTTGGAGGAGACCGATATGCGGACTTATTTCATACTTTTATCGGCGGTTCTGGCGACACCGGTGATGGCGGCGCCAACCTGGACGTATGACGCCAATGTTCTGCCAACCGATGGTTCGGCCGCGCCCGCGCCGTGGAGCATCTACGGAAACAACCCAACGCTGGGGACCGACGGCGGGACGAATTACATCCAGATCGATACCAGCCCATATGGCGGGACCAATGGGTCGTATGCGTATTACACGGTGGACCCGGCACATTGGAATGTGACTGACGCCGCGGGTTACAGCTATGAGTGGCGGGCGCGACTGGATCCGAGCGTGCCGACCAACCCCAGTTCGGCCGGCATTGTGGCGGGGACATCGAGTGCATACAGCGCGATGCGGATATTTAACAATTACGGCACCGGCGCGGTGATCACGCAGCCGTTGACGGTGCAACTGCAAAGCGGCGGTGGGGGGCCGACGGTGACGCATGTGCTGGGCAATCCTTATGCGTGGCACACCTATCGGGTGGATGTCAGCGGCGGAACGCACCGGCTGTATGTGGACAATTATGCGACGCCGGTGCTGAGCGCCGCATTGGGTAACGCCGGAGCCAACACGTTTTATTTCGGTGATGGCACAGGCGACGATGATGGGAAGTACCAGGTTGATTACATGCGGACGTATCAATCCGGGCCGGTGGGTGCGCCGGCGCTGCCGGCCGCGAATTCGGCGGCCACGACGTTGTTTTTGGCGCATTATGATGGTTATCCAGCCGCGCCGGGGGCGAATTTGAGCGCGGATTTTTCGGTGGGCAGCCCGACGCCGGTGGGCAATGGCGGGGAACTTGTCTCCACGGCGAAGTTTGGCGGCGGATCACTGGATCAGCAAAGTGTTAGCGGCGTGGTGTCGTACAACACGGCCGGCAATTTCAATAAAGACGCCGGCACGGTTGAGATGTGGATCAAGCCGACAAGCTGGAACACGGACGGGTATTTGTCGTTTTTTGATGTTTACGCCGCCGGCGTTGGCGACATTCGCTTCGCCAAGACGGCCGGCGGAACTCTGCAGGCGTACGCGGCCGACCTGGCGGGCGGCACCTCGTGGTCGATCACGGCGAACGCGGCTTCCTTGCTGGATGACAACTGGCACCACATCGCCTGGAGTTGGGATTCCAACGCGAATATGTCTTTCCTGTACCTGGATGGCGTACCGCTGGCCAGCACGATGGGTTACAGCGGACTGGCGGGCGTGGATTATCTGGGGACGTTGCCGACGGAATTCCAGGTCGGCACGGTGCAGTCGGGATCGGCGCCGTTTAATGGCCTGATTGACGATTTCCGAATCAGCAGCGTGGATATGTATGGCGGGACAACCTTTACGCCGCCGACCCAGGCGTTCGCGGTTCCGGAGCCTTCGTCGCTGGCGCTGCTGGCGCTGGGGGTTTTGGGAATGCGGCGGCGGCGGGTGTGAGTGATGTTTTACGGGCCTTCCCCGCCGTGAAAAGCGGCGGGGAAGGTTTTGGTCTTCAAGTGCGAGGTGATCCATCATGCGAAAAGGAATGGGTATGAACCGGCGGATTAAGGGATTTACACTGGTGGAATTGCTGGTGGTCATCGGCATTATCGCGCTTTTGATCTCGATGCTGCTGCCGGCACTGGGCAAAGCGAGGGAATCGGCCAAACGTGCGGCGTGCGCTTCCAATCTGCGGCAGGTCGGTTTGCTGTGGCAGATGTATGCCAATGAACACAAGGGGTTTTTCCCGGATCATGGCATCGGGTTTGGCAACTGGACGCTGATCACGCCGGACCTGCACGACATTTTTGACAATCAGTACAAATTCAATCACCGCGCGTTTTACTGTCCGGATTGGAACACCGACGTCAACGGCGGGGATCCGGATTATCTGTGGGCCAACCCGCGCACGGATACGACACCGCATACCTACACAGTTGGATATTCAATTTACATGCCGCAGGGCAACACCATCGCCTGGAACAACGCCCTGGGGAACAAATTGCCGCCGCTGATGAAAAACAGCGACAAGCGGGCCGCGGAGATCCCGCTGGCGTTTGATGAGACCAACCTGTATGGGCCGCCTTACAACAGCACGATCACGTATGGGTATTCGACCCATTACAGCAAAGGGCCAAAACCCGATGGAGGAAATGCGCTGTTCGGAGATGGGCACGTCGTCTGGAGGCCATTTAGCGAGATGATTCATGTGGTGAATTATCCCAGCCAATTTGAGCGGTTCTTCTGATCGAATGAGGCATTCCGCGGGGTATGGAATGATTCCTCGTTGGTGAGGCATTGGCGTATTGTCTTGTAAAGGATTGATGATGGCGGCGAAGGCTTTGTTATTGGCCATTGTATCGTGCTGCGCGGCCGTGGCATCGGAGGGGGGGATCAAATGGTCCAGGATAGGGCCGCCGGAACAGGTGAAGATTACCGATGAGGGAGGGTTGGCGTTGAAGGTGGAGGGTCAGGCGACGGCCGGGGCGATCAGTGAACCGAAAAAGTTGCCGCCGGGTGCGGATGCGATACTGGTGGAGGCGCGAATCGGCGATGGGGAAGAATATCAGGTGACGATCAGTGCGCACGATGGGGATGGGGGACAGACGGTGGGGTATTGGCAGAATCTTGTTCCATTGCGACAGCCGACGGATGTGGCGGCGCTGTTGGCATTGAATTGGCGGATGACGGGCATGGAGAACGGGAAGCCGGGGGCGGGGGTGCGATTGTTTGTGGGAACCGATGGTCGGGCAACATCGGCCGAAATAGAAGACATACGCTGGCGGTTCGTGCGGTCGGGAGCGGGAGCGGCCGGGGCCATTTGGGCGTGCATCGCAAATGGGGAACATCATCCGAGCCAAAGTTTTGTGGCCAGGGGGAAACTGGCCGCGGTGAAGCTGCGATTGCGTCATTCATCGCAAGGGCCGGGGCCGGGGTTGAAGCTGATCTTGTACCCCTGGCGGGAAAATGTCGCACAGACGCGAAAGGGTGAACCGATCGGCACGGGCCGGCTGGAAGGAGCGGCGGTTCCTGCGGGCGAGGAGGGCAACGAGCGGGATGTCGCGGTGGGAATGGATGTGTCGACGGAGTCGGGAAAAACGTATCTGGTGGAGGTCGTGGCTGACGAAGTGGGCGGATCGGATCAGAAAATAGTCCTGTGGGGCGGGCCGGGTGAATATGAACCGGGAAAGTGCTTTGATAATGATCGTGAAATGACCGGCTGGGACCTATATTTCCAGACGTATTATGAAGCGAAGTAACGTTTATTTATTGGTTGTCCTCCTGCTGGCGATGGGTCAGTCGTCATGGGGCCAGGTGAAGCTGGTTCCGTTGACGGATGAGATTCCGTACGCGCGGCGGAATACGCCTTATGGGGTGGTTTATTATTCGTTGACCAAGGATGAGAACGCCGCCCGTGCGATGTTGAGCAGCATCAGGGAGATGGGGGCGACGCGGGCGTTGACGCTGGCGTATTGGTGGCAGGCCGAGACGCTGGGGGGGGATTATTGGAAGAAAGAGTACCGGTCGGAAAATATCGGGGAGGGTTATTACAAGTCGTTGGATTTGTACGTACGCATCAGCCGGGAGCTGGGGTTGAAGCCGGCGATGCGGCTGGGGGGTTTTCGGGAATGGAACGGGCTGTGGCATCCGGCCGATCCGAGCGGGTCGGTTGAACATTACGCGGCGTGGGTGGAGAAGCTGGCGGCGCGGTATCGCGGACAGGTGGATCATTACATCATCGCTGACGAGGAGAACACTCCATTTGCGCCCGCGAAATATGATGGATCGGCGCAGGCGTATTTTCAGCGGATGTTCGTGCCATTGGCGAAGGCGATTCGCAAAGGCGATCCGGAGGCGAAGATCAGCACGTGCGGGGTGTCCTCGGCGCCGGCCACCGATTGGCTGCTGGAACTGATCAAGCTGGGATTGCCCAGGTATGGAGATGGGGTGGGGTGCAATTTGTGGCATGGGGTGGTGGAGGACACCTGGCAGGTAAAGCAGTTCATGGCGGCGGTGCGCAAGGCGTGGCCTCAGGTTAAATTTTATTCCAGCGGCGTAGGGTACGTCATCAATCGCGGGGAGCATGACCGCCTGCAGGCGGGAATCACGGCGCAGACGATGTTCACGCTGTGGGACATCGGATGGGACAGCGCATCGTATTATCTGTATGGGGCGAGCATCACGGCGGACACGAAAAAGAATTACGGGTTGATCGACCTCAGCGGTGGAGAGGGCGGGTATGTCCGTACGGATGCATGGAAGGCGTATCAGACGATCGCCGGCACGTTTTATGACCGGGATCGATTGAAGAAGTGTTCGTTTCCGATCACGTTTCGCGCCGCTCGGGCGTTGACGGCGGAGGATGGGACGACAATCGCGATGGCGCCTCCCGATCCGGTGGTGCGGGCATTTGTGCGGGAGGATGCGCAGCTACTGATTTATCTGGCTTACAAGCCAGGCGCGCCGCGTGAGGGAACATTGCGGCTGGCGATCGGGAGCGATCAATGGGCCGATCCGGAGCAAATTCCATTGTTGAGTGTCAGGGATCGGTCCCCTTTGAAGCACCATTATGAAGCTGGAAAACTGATTCTGGAAGAGATTGTGGTGGGGGTGGAACCGACGTTGATCACCGTCAGGAGAATTACTCGATGAAGATTGCGCTATTGTTGGTCACCATGATTGCGCTGGCAGCGGACGCGGCACCAGGCCCGTTGATGTCGTCGTTGTCGGAACAACAGCGGCAACAGTTCACAAAGATGACAATGCCACCGCCGGCGAAGGAACGACACGGACCTTATTCAACGCCAATGTATTACCTGATGCACAAAGGGTACGAATACAATGGGAGCCTGGACGAGGGACCGACGGGGCGCACGTATATCCAGAACAAGCCGGGACCGGATTATGGGTGCTGGGCGCTGGATCGCAATCGCCCGGACTGGCAGGAGGCGATGATCAAGGACTGGGTGGAACTGGGGTTGAACAACACGCACCTGAACATCTATCCGCTGGAGGACAAGTACGATCTGCCGGCGGATTATCTGAAGGCGATAAGGGACTTTGCGCATCTCAGCGAACAATACGGCTTGAAGGTGGGGGTGCGGCTGGATCCGCCGGGGGGATACGTGGCATGGGATGTCAATCCGGACAATCCGGACAATCATCTGAAGGAATATCTGCAATGGACCAGGACGCTGGCGGAATTGTTGAAGGGGAAGACGGCGTATTGGGTGCTGGGTGATGAGCTGACGCTGCATGAGAAGTCGGAGAAGGACCTGCCGGAAAAGGCGTGGACGACGGAAGGGTATTTGAACTATTTCAAACAGGTCAGCACGGCCATTAAACAGATCGATCCCGATGCGAAGGTGTCGATGTTCGCAGCCGAAAGCGGCAAGTGGGACGTGGTGTTGAACCTGCTCAAGCATGGCTATGCGGAATACGGCGATGCGGTGGCGATCAATTATTACAACTACACTGATGTGCCGCGATTTTTTGATGATGCGCGGAAACTGGCGCCGAAACTGATGTTTTTGTCCAATGGAGTGGGGTATTGCTCCAACGGGCTGGTGGAGCCGAGGTATCCGGAGGGGGATCCGTATTCCAGGGTATCCAGTGAAGAAGAGCACGGTGACACGATTGCAAAGAATATGTTCGCCTGGTGGGATCTTGGGGCATCCACCGCGCCGTATTACATCAGCCTGCGGAATTGGGTGAAGGATGGAAAGGTCTATCCTCGGTGGTTCGGATTTTTCGGGTTTGAGGATTACATCATCGAGAATGACCAGTTGAGCGTGAAGCGATATCCGGGGTGGTATGCGTTGCGGACCATTGCGCATACGTTTTACAACCGCGATCAGTTCAGGACGCCGGGGTTTGCGGTGAAATCATCGGCTGATTTGACGATGTTCAAGGCGTATGAGCACAAGCTGGCGGGTGGAAGCGAATTGTTGCTGATGCTGTGGAACGATTCGGGGAATCAGA
>JADYZN010000005.1 GCA_020853095.1 Phycisphaerales bacterium
AGCACCTTCAGCACATCCCGTTCCCGCTGTGACATCAATATCCGATCTTTCTCCATCCCTTACAGTGGAGCCGAAACCGGACATTTCTACCTTGCTAAGACCGGACATTACTATTTTGCTACGACATAAGGCGTCACGACGATGGAAAAATCCCCCTCCGACGGCTACAGTACGTCGAATTTTGCGCGTGAACGGAATTGAAAGAAAGCTATGCCCCGACGGACTGATCTTCACACCATTTTAATCATTGGCTCCGGACCCATTGTCATCGGGCAGGGGTGCGAATTCGACTATTCCGGCGTGCAGGCGTGCCGCGCGCTCAAGGAGGAGGGGTATCGCGTGGTGCTGATCAACAGCAACCCCGCGACGATCATGACCGATCCGGAGTTCGCCGATGCCACCTACATCGAGCCGATCACCCCCGAAGCGGTTGAAAAAATCCTCATCCACGAGGCGGCCGCCGGCCACCCCATCGACGCGGTGTTGCCCACGCTGGGAGGCCAGACCGGCCTGAACACCGCCGTCGCATGCTACGACCGCGACATCTTCAAAAAACACAACGTCCGGATGATCGGCGCCAACCGTGAAGCCATCTACCGCGGCGAGGATCGCCAGGTGTTCAAGGATCTGATGCTCAAGATCGGCCTGAACGTCCCGCGCTCGGGCGTCGTCCACAACATGGAGGAAGCCCGCAAGGTGCTGGACGACATCGGCCTGCCATTGATCATCCGCCCCGCCTTCACCCTCGGCGGGACCGGCGGCGGCATCGCCTACAACGTCGAGGAATTTGAAACCATCGTCGGGCGCGGCCTCGACGCCAGCCCCGTCACCGAAGTCCTCATCGAACAATCCGTCATCGGCTGGAAAGAATTCGAGATGGAGGTCATGCGCGACCGCAACGACAACGCGGTCATCATCTGCTCCATCGAAAACCTCGATGCCATGGGCGTCCACACCGGTGACTCGATCACCGTCGCCCCCATCCAGACCCTGACGGACAAGGAATATCAGCGGATGCGGGATGCCAGCATCGCCGTCATCCGGGCCGTCGGCGTCGAGACCGGCGGGTCCAACATCCAGTTCGCCATCAACCCCGACAACGGCGACATGGTCGTCGTCGAAATGAATCCGCGAGTCTCGCGATCCAGCGCCCTGGCCTCCAAGGCGACCGGATACCCCATCGCCAAGATCGCGGCCCTGCTGGCGGTGGGCTATACCCTGGATGAACTGCCCAATTTCATCACCTCCGACAAGGCCCGCGGCCTGCACACCAGCGCCTGCTTCGAGCCTTCAATCGACTATTGCGTCATCAAAATCCCGCGCTGGACGTTCGAGAAATTTCCCGATGCCGACGAGACGTTGACCACCCAGATGAAAAGCGTCGGCGAGGCGATGGCGATCGGCCGAACCTTCAAGGAAGCCCTGCAAAAAGGGATCCGCAGCATGGAGGTCAAGCGTTTCGGATTCGGGCTGGACAAGTACGACAAATGGCTCAACGCCCGCAAAGGCACGCAGACATCCGCCCACGCCGATTCCTCCGACAAAACCACCCAGGGCGAGTCCGTCGATCACGAGTGGCCCATCCCCGATTCCAAACTCCGCCGCAAACTGGCCGTCCCCAGCCAGGGCCGGCTGTATTATCTGCGCTACGCCTTCAAGATGGGATGGACCATTGAGCAGGTGTACGACCTGACGAAGATCGACCGCTGGTTCCTGTCGCAGATGAAACAACTGGTCGATTTTGAAACCCTCCTGGCCAGTTCACCCTGGAACACCGCCGTCATCCGCCAGGCCAAGGAATGGGGCTACAGCGACGTGCAGCTTGGCGCGATCCTCGGCCTCAAACCCGCCGACGTTCGCCAGCGCCGGCAACAGGAGGCCATCCAGCCGGTCTACAAACTGGTCGACACCTGCGCCGCCGAGTTTGAAGCCTTCACCCCCTACTATTATTCCACCTACGAACAACCTTTCACCCAAAACGGCAAGGTCGTCAACGAAGATGAAATCCGCATGACCGACCGCCCCAAGGTTCTCATCATCGGCGGCGGCCCCAACCGCATCGGCCAGGGGATCGAGTTCGACTACTGCTGCGTCCAGGCCGCCTTCGCCATGAAGGAGCTGGGGTACGAGTCGGTCATGATCAACTCCAACCCCGAAACCGTCAGCACCGACTACAACACCAGCGACCTGCTCTTTTTTGAACCCCTGACACACGAAGATGTGTTGAACATCTGCCAGCGGTTAAACGGCGGCCCCTTCCGTAGGGTGGGCACCGCCCACCAACAGCCCGAAGCGGTGGGCAATGCCCACCCTACGAATTTCAAAACCAGCAACCTCATCCACGGCGTCATCGTCCAGTTCGGCGGCCAGACGCCTCTCAATCTCGCCCGTGGCCTGATGGAATCGGGCGTGCCGATTTTGGGCACCAGCGTCGATTCGCTGGATGCGGCCGGCGATCGCGAACAATTCCGCCGGCTCGTTCAAAAGCTGAATCTGAAACAACCCGCCAACGGCATCGCCCGCAGCCTCGCCGAAGCCCGATCCATCGCCGCGGACATCGGCTACCCGGTCCTGGTCCGACCCAGTTTCGTCCTCGGCGGCCGGGCGATGGAGATCGTTTCGGATGAGGACCAGCTCAATTACTACATGGCCAACGCCGTCGAGGCCTCCACCATCGCCGACGCCCCCATCCTGATCGACAAATTCCTCGATCACGCCACCGAGGTGGACGTGGACTGCATCGCCGATTACGACCCGCGACAATCCAATGGCCCGGCCGGACGCGGCTCGGCGATCATCTGCGGCGTCATGGAACACATCGAAGAAGCCGGCATCCATTCCGGCGATTCGGCCTGCGCGCTGCCCCCTTATTCATTGCCCGCCGCGATCGTCGATGAACTCAAACGTCAGACCCGGGCGCTGGCCGAGGCGCTGCGAGTGCGCGGCCTGATGAACGTCCAATACGCCATCAAGAACGGCGAAATCTACCTCATCGAAGTCAATCCCCGCGCCAGCCGGACCGTCCCCTTCGTCTCCAAGGCCACGGGCATCCCCTGGGCGCAGATCGCCGCCAAGGTCATGGCCGGAAAATCGCTCCATGAACTGAACGTTCGCGAACGGCCCGACCCCAAACACACCTCGGTCAAGGAAGTCGTCTTCCCCTTCGCCAAATTCCCCGGCGTCGACGTCATCCTCGGCCCGGAAATGCGATCCACCGGCGAAGTCATGGGCATCGATCTGAACTTCCCCATGGCCTTCGCCAAGAGCCAGCTCGCCGCCGGCACGATGCTGCCCACCAGCGGATCGGTCTTCATCTCGGTGCGGGATGCGGACAAGACCGACATCATCCCCGCCGCCCGCGTGTTGCATCAATGCGGATTTGAAATCCTCGCCTCCAGCGGAACCTGCGACATCCTCTCCCGCCACGACATCCCCGCCACGCGCATCACCAAGATCAGCGAAGGCCGGCCCAACATCATCGACTACATCAAAAACGGCAAGGTCCAGCTCCTGATCAACACCCCCACCAAAAAAGGCCCGCAAACCGATGAAGGTAAAATCCGCGCCACCGCCACCCTCAACCGCGTCCCCATCGTCACCACCATCACCGGCGCCAACGCCGCCGCGCGGGCCATCCAGGCACTCCAGGCCTCCGACTGGACCGTGCGGCCATTGCAGGACTATTCCGCCCGATGACGTTCGCGCCGGGCATATTCCCCGGGCGTGATCCCCGTATAGCGTCGAAATGAACGGATGAAATACCCGTTTTCGTACCCCAGTTCACCGGCGACGGCCGCGATGGTCCTCCCCGGCTCGCGCAGCAACTGTTTGGCCCGTTCCATCCGTTGATACGTCAGATACCGCAGCGGCGAAATGCCGAACTTTTTCGTGAAAACCCGGCACAGATGTTCATAGCTGTATCCCAGCCTCGGCAGCGTCTGGATGATCGAGCCGCATCCATCCTGTAATCCATGCAACAACCCCCGCACCTGAAAGGCCAGGTCATCCCCCTCGTTCCGGCCGCGCGATTCCTCCCCCGCCGGGGCGAACAACCGAATCAACGCCTCCAGCAGCAGCGCCCGACACGAATGGCGATCGGCGGCATGGTCGCTGTTCCACCGATGACACAACGTCTGCACCAGCGCCACCACCGGCGAATGCACCGGATCAAACAGGCCGTGAAAAATCGGCCGTTCACCAATGAACGCCGGCGGGTTGTGCAAAGTTTTTTGTTTAGGCTCGGCCGGCCAATACACCCACCAGGGCCGGCCCGATCGCGGCCGGCGGTTCCACGTCCAGTCAAAATGGACGCAATACCGATACGCCGGCCCCCGCACCGCCCGTGAGATGTGCAGCATGCCCGGCGGAACCACCAACGCCATCCCGGCTGGACAGGACCACTTTCGACCTTCCATTTCAACTTCGCATTCCCCCTCCGTGAACAAAACCAATTCATGGTCCCGCAACGTGCGCAGCGGCTCCACCAGCCCCTGCTTCCAGCGGCCGTGCCACGCCTCGTGTACCTGCGGATTGATCCGATCCCATCCATCCATAAATCAGATTTGTCCTATTCTGGTCAAAATATTCACCTTGTAAAGTTATTTATCCACAATAATCTTGATACCCAGTCGAGAGGATGAATCAGATTTGTTTCATAAAGGTCCACCGCCATGAAAACCACCGCCATCGTATTCGACAAGGCCAACAGCGTGATCCTGGACGAACTCCAGTTGCCCGATCCCACGCCCCGCGACCTGGTCGTCCAGAACCTCGTCAGCGGCGTTTCGGTCGGGACCGAGCGCTGGGCCTACCTCGGCAAGCGGGATGAATTGACCTTCCCCAACGTCCCCGGCTACATGGGCATCGGCCGGATTCTTGAGGTCGGCAAGGAGGCCCAGCAGCGCGGCTATCTTCCCGGGCAGGTCGTCAATTACATGGTCGGCCGGCTGAACGCCCCCCACGGCCCCAACAGTTGGATGGCCACCCACCTTTCCCATGCGATTGTGGATGCCTGCATCGATCCCGATGGCGGTTTCAACATCCATCGCTGCGAACGGGTGCCTGATGGCCTCGATCCGTTTGATGCCTCGCTGGCGGGTTTGTGCGCCGTGGCCTTGCGCGGCATCGAGATGGCACGCATCCCGGCCGGTTCCACCGTGCTGGTCGTCGGGCTGGGTGTGATCGGGCAATATGCCGCCCAGATCTGCCGGCTCAAAGGGGCCATGGTCGCCGCCGCCGACGTGGACGATCAGCGACTGCAAATCGCCGCCGCCAATGGCGCTGAATGGACCATCCACAGCCGCCGGGAAAACCTCAAAGACCGTTTCACCCAGATCGCCCCGCAGGGATTCGACATCATCATCGACACCTCCTCCATTCCCGCGGTCGTCAACAGCGTGATGCCTTACCTCAAGCTGTATGGCCAGTTCATCTTTCAAGGATGGTATCCACCCCCTTCAGCGCTGGATTTGAATGCGTTTCACATGCGGATGCCCACCTGCTATTTCCCCTGCGCATTCAGCGGAAGCGCCGTCGCCACGTCGATGCGATGGGCCAAGGATGGCAACATCACCACCGGCAACCTGATCACCCACCGTCCCCGCCCACAGGATGCCAAACAGATTTACGAAATGATCGCCCGTGGCAGCGAAGGATTCCTGGGGATCGTTTTTGACTGGAGACAATGATGAAAGGCCTGATCGTCACCGCCGACCATCGGCTGGAATTGCAAGACCTGCCGGAACCCAAAGCCGGTCCATACGATGCGCTGGTCAAAATCCGCGCCTGCGGCATCTGTTCCACCACCGACCGTGAAATCATCAAGGGCCGACAGCCCTACCACAACGTCTACCCCTGCCTGCTGGGCCATGAGGCCATCGGAGAGGTGATCCGGGTGGGCGACAAGGTCCGCACGTTCAAAGTCGGCGACCTGGTCACCCGCCCCAACGCCATCTGGCCCGGTCAGCAACGCGACGGCCTGGCCAGCGGATGGGGTGGATTCGCACAGGTCGGCCTGGTGCGCGACCGCCGGGCCATGGAAGCCGACGGCGATCATTCCCTCGCCAACGATTACACCGCACTGCGACAAAATCTTGTTCCCGCCGGCACGACGATCAAACAGGCGGTCCTGGCGATCGCGTTGGCCGAAACATCAAGCTGGTTGCGTCACGTCCCCAGCGTGGCCGGCCAGACGGTCTGCGTCGGTGGAACCGGCATCGCCGGCCTGAGCATTGCCCTCTGGTGCAAATTGGCCGGCGCCAGGCGGGTCATCATCCTCGGCCGTCGCGATGAACGGCTGCAACTTTCGCGCGACATCGCCGCCGACCAAACCATCAACGTCACAAAGGCCGACCCCACCGAGGTCATCCGCAAGGAATTTCCCCAGGGCATCTACCTGTATTGCGAAGCCGTCGGGCAAAAAGACCAGCTCCGCATCGGGATTTCGCTCTTGAAACAGGGTGGAACCCTCGCGGTCTATGGCGTCCCACCCGATCAGCACTACGACCTGAGTTGGAAATGGCTTCCCGGCGACATTCGGCTCATGCAACCGCCCGCCGAAGAACACCTGGCCTACGACTGGGCCATCGACCTGATGCGCCGGGGGATCATCCCGGTGGAAAAATTACTGACCCATAGCTGGCCGCTGGAACAGTTTCAAACCGCCTTCGATGCGGTGGCCAGCGGAGATGTCGTCAAAGGAATGCTCGAACTCTGACGACCTCACGCCGTCAGAACTTCCAGCAACTGTTTCAAATCCAGCTCCTGCGGATCATCCGGATTGTTTTTCAGGTAGCGGTTCAACCACACCCCCGCCTGTTCGGACATTCCACATCGCGCCAACACCAGCGCCAGATCCCGTTGCAGGCGGCTCTCATCGGGCCACAGCAGCATCTCCAGCTCCAGCATCGCCGCCACGTCCGCGTACCGTTCGCCGGCGCCGAAGTTGGCCAGCAGGTTCTGCAACATCCGGGTCAGCCAATGCCGGTTGGACGCCGGTTGCAGCAGGTCGCTGGACCACTCCACCTCCTCGCCGAAAATCTCCTCCAGTCGATCGTGCGCCTCATCGGGCGTCAAAATCCGGCCGCGGGCAAACGCATCCACCAGCATCGGCCCATCCCCGGCATCCACGCCCACCAGAAAATGTCCAGGCAGCGCCACGCCCCATGACTTCATCCCCACCCGCGCAGCCACCGTCTTGTAAATCAGGCTCAGCGTGATCGGCAACCCGCGCCGGTTCCGCAAAACCGACGGCAAAAAGCTGTTGGCGGTTGAATAATAATTCTCCGTGTCTCCCACGAAGCCAAGCTCGTCAAACAAATGTCCATGCAGATGCGCCAGCAACGCCTGCGGCTGGCGGCCGCGCACGCGCGAGCGAACGGTGTCGGCCATCGCCTGCAATTGGGCGTTCACGTCCGCCGCCTTGACGTCCTTCATCTGATGCAGCGCGATCGCCACCGCGCCGTTGACCAGCGCATCGGGCGATTCGATGGACGATATCTGTCGGGAAAGCAACCGAAACGAGCCGGTTGCACAACAAAGGGGAAGTGACGATTTCATGACGCACACTCCGGTCAGCCGCAGTCATTCAATATCGGCCAACCGCCATGTACTCATGCAGATTCCGTGCCGCGGGCGAAAAAATGTTCGTCCAATGCTCAAAATCCGCTCAATCGGGTCACAAAATGGGGGATTTTTGCGAGATCGCCTTTTTCCAGTTCCGATGGATGCTGCGGGCCAGTTGAACCAGTTCGCTGCGACGGAGCCGCCCGACGACCTGGCCGGCCTGAAGTTGCAGTTTTTGCATCGCCTGTGCGATCGCCTCCGGACAGACGCCTGCGGTGTCCACCGCTCCGCGCAACACCTCATCAAGCGATTGGTGGGGATGCAGAAATTGATGGTCGGACAGGAACGCCAGAATCGTTTCGGCCGGCAGGACTTTGCTGGTTTGTTCGGTTGTTAATGGAGTCAGCATTGATAAACCTCTTTCCAATTCACTTCCAAGATCATAGGCCGTCACTGCCACCTCTGACCACCCGGCGGATGAAAATAATTGGCCGCGGCGTCAAAAACCATTAAAGTATTGGCATGTTCCACGTGGAACACGATTCAAGAGGCTGACCCATGGAATTATTGCTGTCGGTCACGTTGTTTCTCGCCTTTGGCGCGTTTTTCGTTTTTCTGAACCTGATGGTCGGAAAGCTTGTCCGGCCGCGCCTTCCCAACCCCGACAAGGCCGCCATCTACGAATGCGGCGAAGTCGGGATCGGCCAAAGCTGGGTGCAGTTCGACCTGCGTTTTTACATCATCGCGCTGGTCTACCTGATTTTCGACGTCGAGGTGGCGTTGTTTTATCCCTGGGCCGTCGCCTATGGCAGCGCCGCCGAACTGGCCGCCAAACTGGGAACGACAGCCTTTGATTTGCGCGTCGTGGCGCTGGTGGACATGCTCTTTTTCTTTGGCGTGCTGCTGGTCGGCTTCGCCTATCTGTGGCGATTCGGCTACCTGGACTGGGTGCGGTCGGCCGCCTCCACCAACCTGAAGATCGACTACACGCCCGGCATCGACCTGCGGCACGAAGCCCGCGTGGATCGGCCGATCTGACTTCGTGGCATCGCAACACAAAAATCCCGCCCGATCCGGCCGGCTGCCCGCGACGCTCTGCCTGCTGCTGTCGGCCATCGCCATGATGGGGGTCTGCTGGAATGGCTTCACCTCATGGGATGATCCGCACACACTGGCCTCCAATCCATGGATGATCAATCCATCCATCCCGTCGCTGCTTCAATATTGGCGACATCCGGCGATGGACCTGTACATCCCCGTGACCTACACGGTTTGGCTGATGACGGCCGCTGTGGGTTCATGGTTCGCCGATGCGCCGATGCCCGTTCCCAATCCGCATCTGTTTCACGCCCTCAGCCTGCTGGTTCACCTGCTCGGCACGGGATTGGTGTTTGCCCTGCTGTTGGAATTGTTTGACCGGCCCTGGACGGCTTTCACCGGTACGGTGGTTTTCGCCATTCATCCGGTGCAGGTGGAGGCCGTGGCGTGGGCATCGGGATTGAAGGATCTGTTGGCCGCGGCGTTGTCGCTGTTGTCGATCTGGCTGGTGGTGCGGCAGCTCAAACGATCACCACTTTCTCCATGGAAAAGCCCATGGTACGGCATCGCGCTGATCGCCTACGTGGCGGCGCTGCTGGCCAAACCATCGGCCGTGGTCACTCCGGTTTTATTGCTCATTCTGGCCCGATGGGCGTTGAAACTGTCATGGCGACGATTGGCCGCTGTGCTTTGGCCCTGGGCGTTGCTGGCGATCCCCTGCATCATCTGGACCAAACTGTCCCAGCCGGCGGTGGTGGTGGCCGCCTCCAGCCCGCTGTGGGTCAGGCCGCTGGTGGTGGCCGATGCGCTGGGGTTTTACCTGTACAAGCTGATCTGGCCGGTCTACCTGTGCGTGGATTATGGACGCACCCCTTCGTGGGTGTTGTCGCACGGATGGAAGCAGGGGTTGTGGGCGATTGGGTTTGTCGTCATCATCGTTCTCTGGTTGATTCGACGCCGGTTTTCATGGGGATTGCTCGGCGTGGCGATCTTTGTGGGTGCATTGTCGCCGGTGCTGGGATGGGTTCGATTTGATTTTCAGCATTATTCCACGGTGGCGGATCATTATCTTTATCTGCCCATGCTTGGGGTGGCGATTTGTGTCGCGGGTTTGTTCCGTATTCGGGCATGGGTCTGGCCTGTCGTGGCGTCGATGATCTTGATGATGGCGCTGTCCATGGCGCAGGTTCGACACTGGAAGGACACCTCGGCACTGTTTACGCGCGTCTTGGAAGTGAATCCTCAAAGTTGGGCCGCCCACAACAGCCTGTCGGCCTGGCTGCTTCAACAAGGGGAGATCGGCCGTGCCCAAAGCGAGGCGCAACAAGCCGTCAATCTCAATCCCGGCAGCGCCCCGGCATGGGTCAACCTGGGCGCGGCGATGGCATTGAACCACGATCTTGCCGGCGCGCGATCGGCCTATCAACGCGCCCTCGAAGCCAACCCCTCCGACGCGACCGCCCACGCGGCCATGGGTGGATTGCTGGGTCAACTCGGCCAGCTCGCCGACGCCCGCCGGCATTGTCTGCTGGCCATTGAACTGGATGCGATGCAACCGACGGCCTGGCTGAATCTTGGAACGATCGAAGCGGCCGAAGAAAACTGGCCCGATGCCCGGCGACACCTGGCCCGGGCGGTTGAACTTGCCCCGCGGGATGTGCGCGCCCGCACCAATTACGCCATCGCGCTGATCCTCACCGGCGATGTGTCCTCCGCCGAATCTCAACTACGACTGGCGCTGGCCATCGACCCCACCTTCGCACCCGCAAAACAGACTCTGCGACAAATGCAAACCCCCACACAATGAAGCATTACGCCGAGGCTTCCAGTGCTTTAACCGCGCTGCTGGCGACGCACCAACCGAAGATGGCGCCGTAGATCAGCCCGAAGGCGATCGCGGCCACGGTGAAGGCGCCGATGAATCCGATCACCATCACCTTCACCAGCGCAAACAACACCGCGCCGGCGACAATGCCGGCCGGCATCGAGCGCGTCATCGCGATCACCAGCCCCACCACCGCACCAAACACCACCCCCAACAAGCCAGCGCCGATCAGGCTGGTCGGCAGGCCATATCGGGCGGTTTCGCGCGATGAAAAGAAAAAGTGGTCGATTAAAATGATCCCCATAAAAATAATGGCTCCGGACAACGCTCCTGAAACGATGGCACTGAGCGTTGGTTTGCTGGCGGGTGGTTGAACGGCCATGACAATAACCTCCAGAGTAAGAAGGAACTGCCGCGACACCAATGAAGATGGAGGCGAAACATACCACACAAGAGCCGGATATTCCAGCAATTTATTGACAATTATTTTTACAGCACTGCCGCCGCGTCGCCTTGGCCGGGTGGGCGGGGTTTGCGGCCGGCTTGTGTACTGAAACTTTGCAGATAGGAAATCCACATCATGGACAAACCGACGCCATAGGCCCCCTGGATCACCAGGTCCATGTAGTGGCGCGTCGGGGGGATGTGGTATTTTTCAGCGGTGATGCCTTGATAGGTCACGGCTTTGACCGGTTCGGCCCGTGCCTGCGGCGTCACCATCACTTCGATGCGGCGATAGACTCCCATTTCCCGGCCGGAGGAGTCGATCCTGCGATCCACTTTTTGATCCAGAACCCGCAAATCCGAATCGCTTAAATCAAACAAGGCCCCGGCGACGTGTTTGCCGGGATCGTAAATGATGTCCGCGATCCCGCCGCCCCAGTATTCGCTGTAAACCGAAAACCCCAGCCGGTAATTGTTCAGGATCGCGGGCTTTGCCCCTTTCATCGGCAGGGCGCGATGTTGAAAATGCCGACACCATTCCGCGACGGCGCGCAGATTCAAGTTCGATCCGTACGCGAAATACCACATGCCCGACGAGTCCTTCCCCTTGACGGGCATTTTGAAGCAAAACGCTCTCAAACGCAAAATTCTGTCAAAGCGGCTGAAACGATTTCGGCTAATTCATGCTCGGACGGTCGTTTTGACGCCGTGCCATCTGTTTGAGATTTTGACGAACGTGCCGGATCACCTCAACGGTTCGTTCCACGCGAAGGCGGACGTTTGGTTCTTCCAGCAGGGATTGCTTGATTCCCACATCTTCGATGAAATTGAACGCCATCAGGTCGGCGATGTCGGGAGTTGTCATCGGACTGGCCAGCAGGTGCCGAAACTGCTGGTCCAACTGGCCCATCCCGCAGAGGTCTTCCTGGAACAGATCCTCCAGATGTTGGCGTTCGGTTGAGAGATCAATTTCCATCGTGGGGGTTTCGTTCAGTGACTGGAGCTGTCCGATCCGGTAAGGCAGATCGACCGGCTCTTCTTTGAGCAACCTGGCTCGATACAAGCCCTGAAGCAGAAAGTTGTATTTACCATCGTCCAGGCGTTCCCAACTGGCGATACACCCCACGCAAACCACCGGTTCGACGGACGGCCGGCTGTAGTAATTCTTTTCCCAGCCGTCTTTTAAGAGCGCCATGGCGATCAGACGTTCACCTTTCAGCGCATCGTCCGTCATCTGGATGTAGCGGGGTTCAAAAATATGCAACGGCAGAACCGCACGCGGAAACAGCACCACGTTGGGCAATGGAAACAGCGGCACCGATCGAGTGCCATCCGGTTCTGGTCCGTGGCCGCTCATGGATCATCATAGGCATCGCAGGGATGCGATGTCGCGCATCGGTTTACAAGCCGCGCAATTCGCGTTCGGCCCGCAGCCAGTTATCGCAATCGCTGCCGCAATTGCCCGACTGCCAGATTTCGTAGGCGCGGACGGCGATCATTTCGTTGGTGACTTCCTTGCGAACGACCGGCCTGGCCTTGGGGATGGCGCTGTTGCGGACTGGGGTGGATGTGGCCGCCGTCGCCGTTGTGGGCTTGTAGGCGGCCGGCTTTTTCATCGTCGTCGAAGCGTTCTTCTTGCTCGTAGCCATGGCCGTTCCTCGAAAAAAGTTGGACCCGCATCGCACGATTCGGAAACTACACCACGATTCGCCGATGCCATCTGGTCTGTATCAAAAATGGACGGAATCCGCAAGATACAGACGGAATTTTCTTCCCATTTTTACAGCAAATTGGAGGCCAGCCAGTTGTAGACTTCCTGTTCGTGGCCTTCGGGTTTGACCTTTTCAAAGACGTGGACGATTTTGCCATCCTTGTCGATGATGAAGGTGGTTCGCACGACGCCCATGTATTTGCGGCCCATCATGTTTTTTTCCTGCCAGACGCCATAGGACTCGGCCACTTTGTGATCCGAATCGGCCAGCAGCGGAAAATTGAGCGTGAATTTGTCTGAAAATGCCTGGACATCCTCCACCGGATCGGGGCTGATGCCCAAGATGGCCACTTTGGCCTTTTTGAACTGGTCGATGGTGTCGCGAAAGCCGCAGGCTTCCTTGGTGCAACCGGGGGTGTCGGCCTTGGGATAAAAATAAAGAACCACGGGTGATTTGCCACGAAAGCCGGCCAAGTCGATGGTTTGGCCATTGCTGGCAGAAAGTTTGAACGTCGGGGCTTTTTGGCCGGCTTGCAAAATGGTGTCACTCATCTTATTCCTTTGTATAAGTATTTATTGTTAAAAGAGTTACTTTCCTTGCAGTTGTCGTTTCAACGAGGCATTGGCGATGGAGGCGTCGATGGATTGGCCATGCGATTTCATGAAGGCTCCCATGGCACGACCTAAATCCTTTTCTGCAAAGGAATTAGACTCCAGGAACTGGGTCACAAGGCGTTCGGTTTCTTCGGGGGAGGCTTTTTTGGGAAGATATTCTTCGACGATCGCCAGTTCTTCCTGCAATTTGCGAACCTCCTCGGCCCGTCCGATCCGCTGGTATTCGTCCATGCTTTTCCGCAATTTTTTGCCGTAGGCTTCGACCGCCTGCTGGGCGGTGGGTTTGTTGGGCATCAGGTCGATGTTTTTGACATCGCTGAGCAACATGCGGATCACGGCCAGGCGGTCCTTGAGGCCGGCCTTGAGGGCGGCTTTCATGTCTTCATGAAGTTTTGTCTGCAAGTCCATATTTTACTCCGAATGATTTTTGTGTATTATAGGGTACAGAAGAGGGGCTTTCACCCATCGAATCTTGAGCTTGTTGTTTTCAAGGATGGAACAGCATAAGCGGCACATGTACATCAAGTGCGGCGACCGGGTGATGAGCACATAACCAACCCGATCCGGGCAGCGGTCGAATGGAATAGCCGTCGGCGGGAAGAAATGCACGAATCTGAGAGGATTTCAGCCGGACCTTTGCCGTGCCGGGAGTGATTCCCGCAAGGCGAGAGGAACAAGGCCGATCCACAAAATCATGATCCAACAGATGAATGGATTGAGGATGTCCACCGATCAACTCGAAGGGATACTCCAGTTCACGGACGAACGGCGCGACGGCCAGCTTCGTGATCCGATGCAACCCCTGCGTCCGCTGCGCGGAGGGGTGGTGGTTCCGCGGCAGATGATCCGGGAATTGCAGCTGCGGCCGGGCCTGATGATCAAGGGAGACCCCAAGGGGAAGATGCTCAAGCGCATCCACCTGATCGAAGGACGGACGCCCGATGAATACGTCGCCCGCGCGGCGTTATATGACTCCACGGCGCTGGATCCGCAGCCGGTGATGAAGCTGGAACACAACCCGGCCGAATACACCACGCGGGCCATCGACATCATCGCGCCGGTGGGATTTGGCCAGCGCGGCCTGATCGTCGCCCCGCCCCGCACGGGCAAGACGATGCTGCTGCAAAATCTCGCCCGCGGGATCCATGCCAATTATCCCAACGCCCAGCTCGTGCTGCTGCTGGTGGATGAACGGCCCGAAGAAGTCACCGACATGCGGCGGAACGTGCCGGGGCTGGTGTATGCCTCCTCCAATGACAACACGGTGGACAAGCATCTGGACCTGGCGCAGTTGGTGATCGAGCGGTGCAAGCGCCAGGTGGAATTCGGGGCGGACATCATCGTGTTGATGGATTCGCTGACCCGGCTGGGCCGGGCGTTCAACGTCGGCGGGCCGGGCGGCGGGAGGACGATGACCGGCGGATTGGACAACCGGGCGCTGGAGATTCCCAAGCGGTTGTTCGGGGCCGCCCGCAAGATCGAAAATGGCGGCTCGCTGACGATCATGGCCACGTGCCTGGTCGATACCGGCAGCCGGATGGATCAGGTCATCTTTGAGGAGTTCAAAGGGACGGGCAACCTGGAGATCACGCTGGATCGCAACCTGTCCAACCAGCGGATTTTTCCCGCGATCAACATCACCGAATCGGGCACGCGCAAGGAGGAAAAGCTCCTGACCGAAAAGGAACTGGCCGCCACGCGCGCCCTGCGTCGGCATCTGTTGAACATGCCGCCGGTCATGGCGATGAAGACGCTGCTGGAAGTGCTGGGGAAATACAAGAACAACGAAGCGTTGTACAACTCGATGCGGGTATCATGACGATGACGATGAACGACCCACAGAAATCTCCCGCCGAGGAGCCGTTGTCGCCGGAAGATGCCGCGCCCGAGCAGGCGGATGGCGTGGTGGACGAGGTGGATGAGACCCAGGAGCCGGCCGGCGGCGATGAGGGGTCGGCGGGCGTGGATTTGCGGGTGCTGGAGGCGCTGCTCTTTGGCACGCACCATCCGCTGACGGCCGGCAGGCTGGCGGAACTGGCGGGGTTGCCATCGACCAAGCCGATCCGCCGGGCGGTTCGGGAGTTGAACCAGCAGTACGAGCAGGGAGGCCGCAGTTTTCGGATCGAGCAGGTGGCGGGCGGGTTTCAGATGCTGACGCTGCCGGAATTCGGGGAGACGCTCAAGCGGCTTCATCAAAAGGAGATCGACGCCAAATTGACGCGGGCGGCGCTGGAGACGCTGGCGATCGTCGCCTATAAACAGCCGATTCTGCGGGCGGATGTCGAGGCGATACGCGGGGTGGCGTGCGGCGAGACGATCCGGTCGTTGATGGAAAAACACCTGGTCAAAATCGCCGGGCGGGCGGAACTGCCCGGAAGGCCGATCCTATACGGCACGACCAAGCGGTTTTTGGAATTGTTCGGGTTGAACAATCTCAAGGACCTGCCGCAGTCCGAAGAATCGTCCGCATGATCCGCGGGCGATCCGGGAAATTGTCGCGCCCGGCCTGTCATTACCTTGTCATCGCCGCGTGGCTGACGTTATGCTCCGGCCTTTTGGGGGCTGGGCGCCAACCATCATGCTGTTTCACTCGTTCGCCTTTGTTTCGCTCTTCGCGATCACGTTCGCGGTTTACTGGGCCGTGAAAGAGCATCGGTTGCGCATGGGGGTGGTGGTTGTCGCCAGCATCGTATTTTATGCCACGTGGAATCCATGGCTGATTTTCGTGCTGCTGGGGTCCACCTCGGTCGATTTTTTCATCGCGTTGAAACTGGAGAAGACCCCTTCCGCCCGCCGGCGCAAGATGCTGCTGGTCGTCAGCATCGCGATCAACCTGGGGATACTGGCATTTTTCAAGTACGGGAATTTTCTGATTCATTCGGCCGACTCGATCTTCGGCCTGCTGGGGATTCCGCTGGCCGCGCCGACCTATGGGATCATATTGCCGCTGGGGATTTCATTTTACACCTTTGAGGCCATCAGCTACGTCGTGGAGGTCTATCAGGGCAAGACCAAAGCCGTGCGAGACCTGCTGGATTATCTGTTGTACATCCTCTTTTTCCCGCACCTGATCGCCGGACCGATCGTGAGGCCACACCATTTTCTGCCGCAGATCAAGCAGAAGAAGACGTTTGATTTTGACCGGCTGCAATTCGGGGCGCAACTGTTCATGATGGGGCTGATCAAGAAGGCCGTCATCGCCGACAACCTGTCGATCATCGTGGACCCGGTCTTCGCGACGCCGGGCGCGTATGGATCGACGGCGATCTGGCTGGCGGTTTTGGGGTATTCGGCCCAGATATACTGCGATTTTTCGGGGTACACCGACATGGCCATCGGTGTGGCGCACACGCTGGGGTTCAAGCTGCCCAACAACTTCAACATGCCCTATTTCGCGTCGAACATCGCGGAATTCTGGGGCCGGTGGCACATTTCGCTGTCCACGTGGCTGCGCGACTATTTATACATTCCGCTGGGTGGAAACCGTCAGGGCAAATGGATGACCTACCGGAACCTGATGATCACGATGGTGCTGGGCGGGTTGTGGCACGGGGCGGCGTGGACGTTCGTGGCGTGGGGATTTTATCACGGGCTGTTGCTGGTGATTCATCGGGCGTGGCGAACATCCAAGCGGCGGATCGCGGGGCTGGTCCCGTTGTCGGTGGCTTTTACGTTCCTGTGCACGTGCATCGGCTGGGTGTTGTTTCGCGCCCAGACGTTTGGCGATGCGTGGTTGATTCTCAAACGCATGTTCCGGCCGTTTGAAGGCCGGGCATTGACGGCCAACGAGGTGCGGATCACCCTGACGGCGCTGGGGGTTTTATTCGTGGCGCACCTGATCGGCACGTTTGTGAACGTGAAGAAAATCGAACGAAGGCTGGCGGCGCCGATATTGGGCGCGGGTCTGGCGGCGGCGTTGGTGGTGGCCCAATTGTTGAGTCCGGAAGATGTCAAGGCTTTTATCTATTTCCAGTTCTGAAGCAGACGTCGATGCGGCGACGGCGGCACGGGCCGGGAGGCGTCGAACGGCATTGGCCGCGCGCGGCCGGCGGGCGGTTGTCTGGGCATCGGTTCTGTTTGTCCTGGCGTCGATGGCCGGTGGGATGCTGATCGACCTGTGCCCGCTGCGTTTCCGCTTTCCGGAGGCGGCGTTCGTGGTGCATCATGCGCCCAGGGGAGCGCAATCGCCGGATGTGGCGCTGTTCGGCAGCTCGCGGTTCGGGATCGGCGTCAATACGGATCGGTTTACCGAAAGCCTGAGAAAATACAGCGGGAATGCGAGCCTGGTCGGTTATAATGCCGCGATCCCGGCCGGCGATGCGGTGACGGCCGATTTCATGCTCAATCAACTGCTGTCGGTCGATTGCCATCCGCGCATCGCGGTGATTGAAATCAGTCCGGAGACCGTCAATCGCTTCGTGCCGTGGATGAAATTTCACATTCTCCGCCAGCTCACGCGATTGCAGACCATCGAGTCGATTCCGGATGCGGCCCAATCACGGGCGATGGACCGGGTGATGACATCGCTGTTTTTCCCTCTTTTTCGCCACAACGTCCAACTGACCGGCTGGCTTTTCGCCGACGTGGCCGAAATGCTGAGCGGACATGAGGGCGAGGGGCTGCCGTGGGTCTTTCCGGATCCCAAGAAACAGATGGGCCAAAGCAACGAAACCGACTATTTCAAATGGTTCAAACGGTACGAGATCGCGGGCATTCAGCCGCGTAAATTTGAGGAACTGCTGGGGTTGTGCCGCTCGAACAACATCCAGCCGGTGCTGGTGGGGATCCCGGTCTCATCGCACCATCGCGCATTTTACACGCCGGCGGTGGAGAAAAAGTACAAGGATTTCGTCGGGCGGTTGCAACGGGAGTATGGGTGCGCGTTCGTGGACTATGCCGGGGAAATACCGGATACGATGTTTGCCGACCACCATCATCTCAATGAGGCGGGAAATGCGTATTTTTCGGATCGGCTGGCCGGGGATGTGGTGCGGATTTTGAATTTGCATGAGAAGAACCGGCCGGAGCAATCTTTTGACAACCCGGCGCGTTGATCCGGACGGGCGGACCATTTACCATCCGCTGACCGGCCGCAACCGGGGGAACTTTTCGGCGGGTTGTGGCGTGTGATTGACAGGTTTGGGGGGGTGTTGGAGAAGTAGAATGATTGTCCGCAGGAAGACCCGCCAGGTGACCATCGGCGATGCGAAACATGGATTTGTGCGCATCGGGGGCGATGCGCCGGTCTCGGTGCAGACGATGACGGCCGGATATACCCACGACATCAACGCCACGGTGGCGGAAATTCACAAGTTGGCGGCGGCCGGGGCGGACATGGTGCGGGTGGCCGTGCCGGAAAAGAAGGACACGGCCGCGTTGAAGGAGATTTTGCCGCAGGTGTCGGTGCCGATCGTGGCGGATGTCCACTTTCATTTTCAGCGCGCCCTGGAGGCCATCGACGCGGGGATTCACAAGATTCGACTGAACCCCGGCAACATCAGCGATCATGCGCAGGTCAAGGACGTCATCCAGGCCTGCAAGGCGAAAAAAATCCCCATCCGCATCGGGGTGAACGAAGGCTCGATCGTTGAGCGCAAGGACAAACAACGCCGGTTGAAGGAACTGGGCGGGGTCTTTTCGGACAACAAGCACGGTCATTTTCTGGCGATCATGGTGGCCAAGCTGGAGGAGTACCTGGAGATTTTCCACGAGGAAAACTTCCATGACATCGTCATCAGCGCCAAGAGCATCGATCCGCTGCTGGTGGTGGATGCCTACAAGGTGATTTCGGAACGATTCGATTATCCGCTGCACCTGGGGGTGACCCACGCCGGCCCGAAGGAGACCGGCACGATCCGTTCGGTGGTTCCGCTGGGCCATCTGCTGTGCAGCGGCGTGGGGGACACCATCCGCATCAGCTACGCCAACGATCCGATCTACGAGGTGCAGGATGGGCTGGAGATGCTGTACGTGCTGGGGTTGCGACAGCGCATCGGGGCTGAACTGATCGCCTGCCCGACCTGCGGGCGGATTCAGGTGGATTTGTTCAAGCTGGTGCAGGATGTGCGAAAGCAACTGGCCAGCGAGATCAAGCTGCCGATCAAGGTGGCGGTGATGGGATGCGTGGTCAACGGCCCGGGCGAATGCGAGGGGGCGGACATCGCGATTTTCGCGGGGGATCGGCGCGGGATCATCTACGTTCAAGGCGAACGGGTGGCCAACGTGCCGGAGGAGGAGATTCTTGAAGCGCTCCTGAAAGAGTGCCGGGAATTTCAGGCCAAGGTCCAGCGGGGCGAGGCGAAGCTGGGCGAAAAGAAGGTGGATGTCATCCCCCCCGACCCGATCGGAGACCTGGGCAGCGGATGGGAAAAGATACAAAAAGAAAAAGGAAGAAGCCTGCCGGTGGTGAAATAGACTTCACGCCTGTCGAACGTTTCACGGAAATTTTGACCCCACGGCCGAGTACGCTAACTTCATAAACGGACCGCGCGGGTGCGCGCCAAGAAAGGCAAACCTATGTTACCTACGAAAAAAGCCCGTGGATTGATGGATGAGTTCCGCAATTTCGCCCTCAAAGGGAACGTGATCGACCTGGCGATCGGTGTCATCATCGGAGCGGCATTTGGAAAAATCGTCAGCTCGTTGGTGAAGGACATCATCATGCCCCTCATCAGCGTCGTGATGCCCGGCGAGCAGGGATATCTCCAGTGGCATTTCACGCTGAACGGCAAGGACATTCCCTATGGGTTGTTCATCGGCGAGGTGGTCAATTTCCTGATCGTGGCGTTCGCGCTGTTCATCTTCGTGGTCAAGTTTCTGGGATGGATCATGAAGATGAAAAAGAAGGAAGAGACCGCCCCGGAGCCGGCCGCCCCGCCTGCCCCCACGCGCGAGGAATTGTTATTGATGGACATCCGCGACCTGTTAAAAACCCGCCAGGGGTAGGATGCCCGGGCGTGTGATTTGGTTTTTTGGTTTCAATCACTGATGGAGAATTCGTGATGCGTCGTTCCCTTTGTCTGGTTTTGGCGGCCGCGTTTGTCGGCACGCCGGTTTTTGCCGATGAGATCCTGTTCAACAATGGCGACCGTTTGACCGGCACGATCGTGGATGCCGCCGGCGGCAAGTTGAAGATCAAGACCGCCGTCGCCGGCGAGATCACCGTGGACATGAAGGATGTCAAAACCTTTTCCACCGATCACCCGGTGGAATTGCGACTGGAAGGGGGCACGACGCTGAATCAAAAAGCACAGGCGGGCGAGGCCGGGCAGATCAAGACCGAAGAAGGCCAGAACGTCTCGGCCCAGACCATCCCGCTGAACCAGGTGAAGGCGATCAATCCGCCCAAGTCCCATTGGACCGGATCGGTGGTCGCCAGCGGGCTGGTGACGGCCGGCAACACGCAAAACCAGAGCCTGTCGATCAACGTCGACGCCAGCCGGCGAACGGACGATGACCGCCTGTCGCTGGGCGCGGGTTATCTATTCAGCCGACAGAAAGACCCCACCACCGGCCAGAAGAGCACCACCGCCGATTCGTGGTTCGCCCTGACCAAATACGACTATTTCATCAACGAAAAATGGTACGCCTATGGCCAGTTCCGCGTCGAGCGAGACCGCATCGCGGACCTCGATCTGCGGATGACGCCCGGCGGCGGTGTCGGTTATCAGTGGATCGAGCGGCCGGATTTCAATTTCTACACTGAAGGCGGTTTGAACTGGGTTTATGAAACCTACCGCAACGGCGGCAGCAATGATCACGTGGCGGCCCGGCTGGCCTATCACGTGGACAAAAAGCTCAACAACGCGGTGTCGGTGTTCCACAACCTGGAATTTCTGCCCAGCGTCGAGGACATCTCGGACTTCAACGTCAACGCGGACATCGGCGTTCGCGCGGACCTGACCGAAAAGATGTTCACCGAGCTGAAGGCTGAATGGCGGCATGATGCCACGCCGGCCGCGGGCAAGATGAAAAACGACATCCGATACCTGATGGGCGTCGGTTGGAATTTTTAATTGCCGCGACGCGACCTTTGGCCGCCGGTCGGCATAGAATCCAACATGCCACGGGAGAACGCCAAAGACCGGCTTCGGCAGGTTTTGCTTGAAGATTGGGATCCCAGCAACGCCGCGCGGTTTGATGCAGCGCGGGGGGAGTACGATTCATACCTTGAGCCGCTGCTGGAATTGATCGGCCAGGGTGCGGACCCGGAGCGGGTCGTTCAGTATCTGCACGAGCGGGAGCTGGAAAGCATGTGTTTCCCGCCGGCGGGAACATCTCATCTGCATCGTGTGGCCAGGCGGTTGATTCAGGCAGCAAGCGAAAATACTTGAAGCTCGATCACCAGGATCAGGAGACCCGTTTGCCGGCGATTTCGCGCGCGGCATGAAGCGCATCGGGGAGTTTTTGAGGGTCTTTGCCGCCGGCCTGGGCCAGTTGCGGCCGGCCGCCGCCGCCGCCGCCGGTGATTTTGGCGGCCTCACGAACCCAATCCCCCGCTTTGAATCCCTTGGCGATCAGGTCATCGCTCACGGCCGCCACGAAATTGACCTTGTCATCCGACACCGCCCCCAGCAGCACCGCGAAGCTCTCGCGTCGTTTTTTGATTGAATCGACCGCCGACAACATCTGTTCGGTGGTCGCGCCCTTGTATTCGGCCACCACCAGCGGCCCGTTGGATGAATCCAGCGCGGCATCGGCGAAGGCCTTGGGTTCCTGCACGCCCCCGCCGCCGCTTTGGAGTTTCTTTTTGAGCTGGCGGATTTCATCCTGCAATGCCGCGATGCGCTTGGGAGCTTCATCCACCGGAGCGCTGAGGGCCTGCTGGACGTGTCGAAGACCTTGTTCCATTTTCTGGACGTGTTCCACCGCGCCCCGGCCGGTGACGGCCGTTACCCGGCGAACGCCCTTGCTGACGGCCTCTTCGGCGATGATCTTGAAAAACCCTGCCTCGCCCGTGCGCGACAAATGCGTGCCGCCGCAAAATTCGACGCTGTGTTCGGCATTGGCCTGATGCGGATCGTTCACCCCCACCGCGATCACCCGCACCGGGTCGGGATACTTTTCACCGAATACCGCGCGCACGCCCGCGATTTTTTTCGCATCGGCCAGCGGCATCACCGTGGCGCTCACCGGCAGGTCGCTGTAGATTTTCTCGTTCACCAGCCGTTCAACGTGGGTGATCTGCTCGGCCGTCAACGACTGCGGATGCGAAAAATCGAATCGCAGTTTTTCGGCATCGACCAGCGAACCTTTCTGATCGATGTGATCGCCCAGCACCCGCCGCAACGCCCAGTTGAGCAGATGGGTCGTGGTGTGGTTGCGCATCGTGTCCGACCGCCGCCGGTCCACCTTCACCATCGCGTGCTGTTGCGCTTCGAGGTGGCCCTCGGCCACCGTGCCCCAGTGCAACACCCAATCCCCCTTGCGGTCGGTGAGGGTGACTTCAAACCGGCCGGTTGCGGTTTGGATCACGCCAACATCGCCCGCCTGTCCACCCTGCTCGGCATAAAACGTCGTCCGATCCAGCAAAATCGCGGCCTGTTGATCCTCGTTCAACCGGCCATGGCGAACGGCATCGTTTTCCAACACCCACCCCTGCACCGTGCCTTCGGTGACAAATCCCTGATATTTCAGTGAATCATCGGTCTTCTTAAAGCCGCCCAAATCCACCGCGACCTGGCTTTGCTGTTTGCGGCCTTTGCCGGAAATTTTGACGTGCTCATCCCACAGCCGGTCATATTCATCCAAATCCACCTTCAACCCCCGCTCGGTGGCCAGTTGCGCGGTCAGGTCGGCCGGGAAGCCCAACGTCGCGTGAAGCGTGAACAGGTCCTCGCCACGGACCCTGCCACCATGATCGCCAGCGCGGGCGGCGGCTTCTTCAAACACTTTCAGGCCACGCTCGATGGTCCCCAGGAAGTCGCGTTCCTCGCCATGAATAATCTCGGCCACCTGCTTGGGATTGTGACGAAGTTCCGGGAACGCCTCCCCCATCTGATCGGCCAGCACGGGGACCAGTCGATGCAGAAACGGCTCGCGCTGGCCCAGTTGCTGATAACCGAACCGCACGGCCCGACGGATCACGCTTCGCAACACCGCGCCCCGTTTTTTATTGCTCGGCACCGCTCCATCGGTGATGGCGAAGGTGCTCATGCGGGCGTGATCGGCGATGACGCGAAACGCGATGTCGGCCGGATCGTCCAGTTTTCCCCCATAATTCCGGCCAGAAAGATCGCCGATGGCCTTCATCAACGGTGCGAACACATCCGTGTCATAATTGCTGCTTTTGGCTTGCAACACCGCGCAGATGCGTTCAAAACCCATGCCGGTGTCGATGTGTCGGGCCGGCAATGGCGACAGCCGTCCATCCGCGCCGCGATTGAACTGGATGAAGACCAGGTTCCAGATTTCCATGACGCGGGGATCGCCGCCGTTGACCAGGCGGGCGCCGCTCTTGTCGGGCGTCAGGTCAATGTGAATTTCGCTGCACGGCCCGCATGGGCCGGTGTCTCCCATTTCCCAGAAGTTGTCCTTCTTGTTGCCCAGATGAATGTGCGCGTGGTTGATGTCGGTGCGGGTTTTCCAGTATTCGGCGGCCTCCATGTCCGCTTCCAATCCCTCGGCCGGATCGCCCATGAAGACCGTCACGTGGAGGCGCTGTTTGTCCAATCCCCAGACTCCGGTCAGCAGTTCCCACGCCCACTCGATGGCTTCTTTTTTGAAATAATCGCCAAAGCTCCAGTTGCCGAGCATCTCGAAAAACGTGTGGTGGTAGGTGTCCTTGCCCACGTCGTCCAGGTCGTTGTGTTTGCCGCCGGCGCGGATGCACTTTTGCGTGTTGGCGGCGCGCGGATGCGATGGGCGTTCGCTGCCCAGGAAGATCGGCTTGAACTGGTTCATGCCCGCGTTGGCGAACAGGAGAGTCGGGTCGTCCAACGGGACGACCGGCGAACTGGGCACGAACGCATGGCCGTGCTTTTGTACGAAAAAGTCGATGAATTGCTGGCGAATCTGCTGTGAGGTCATGTGATTGGAAGATAATTTCGGTTCATTGCTTGTTTTATGGTCGTTCAGGTCGCGGCCTGGCGAATGTGCTTGCCAAAGGCCTCCATCAATCGACGGGTGATCGTGCCGACCTGCCCGGCGCCGATGAGCCGGCCGTCGATTTTTGTGATCGGGACCACCTCGGCGGCCGACCCGGTCAAAAAGCACTCGTCGGCGATGTATAAATCGTGCCGTTGCAGAGTTTTCTCGACGCAGGGGATGTTCAACTGTTTGCACAGTTTGAAAATCACCGATCGCGTGACGCCTTCGAGGATGCCGTCGGCGGTTCCGGGCGTTTGGACCTGTCCATCCCGGATGATGAAGATGTTGTCGGCCGTGCATTCGGCGACGTTGCCTTCGTGATTGAGCATGATCGCTTCGGGCACGCCGGCATCGTTGGCCTCCAGTTTGGCCAGGATGTTGTTCAGGTAATTCAGGCTCTTGATGCGCGGGCTGACCGCGTTGGGATGGTTGCGGATCACCGAGGCGGTGATGACCGCCATCCCTTTTTCGTACATCTCGCGCGGATACAGCTCGATGGTGTCGGCGATGATGAAGATCGACGGTTTGGGGCACTTGGCGGGGCTGAGGCCCAGATACCCCACGCCGCGCGTCACGACGGCGCGGATGTAGCAATCGACAAAATCGTTCGCCTTGATCGTCTGTTCCATCGCCTCCTTGAACTGTTCGACCGTCAAGGGGATGTTCAGCCGGATCGCCCGGGCGGATTTGTACAGCCGGTCAAGGTGGGTGGCGCATTCGAAAATTTTGCCGCTGTAGACGCGAATGCCCTCGAACACGCCGTCGCCGTAGAGCAGGCCGTGGTCATAAACACTGATTTTGGCTTCGCTGGGGTCAACAAGGTGACCGTCCAGCCAGATTTTCCGGGGCATTGCGAAAACTCCTTGGTGCGACTGGCCGCCTTTATCTTGAGGCGGCGGAAGCGGGCACGGCACCATCTGCCGGCCGGTCCAGCTTCCCATCCTTTAATACTAACGTGCGATCGGCCTGTCTGGCCAGTGACCGGTCATGCGTGACCATGATAATCGTCTGTGCGGACTCCCGGTGCAGGCGTTCCAGCACCGACATGATCTGCCGGCCGGTCTCGGCGTCGAGGTTGCCGGTCGGCTCATCGGCGAACAGAACCCTTGGGGAATTCATCAGCGCCCGGGCGATGGCCACCCGCTGACGTTCGCCGCCGGAAAGTTGCGAGGGTTTGTGCCGCAGGCGATGTTCCAGCCCAAGCTGGGTCAACACGCCAACCGCCCGTTTGCGCAACTCCGACCGATGGCGGCGAAACGACAGCCACGAATATTCAATCATCGGCCCCAGCAGCGTGTTTTCCTGTACGTTCAATTCCGGCAGCAGGTAATAAAACTGGAACACGAAGCCGAATTGGGTGTTGCGCAAGTGGCTGCGGGCGGTCGATCCCAGCGTGGCGATGTCCCGGCCGTCAAATTCGATGCCGCCGCCGTCCGCTTCATCCAAGGCCCCCAGCAGATGCAGCAGCGTGCTTTTTCCCGATCCGGAGCGCCCTTCGATGGCGATAAACTCCCCCTGCCGAACCGTCAGATCGACGCTTTTGAGCACCTCGATGCGGGTATCGCCCATGCGAAAGCTCTTGCGCAGGCCTTGGGCGCGCAGGATGACGG
>JADYZN010000006.1 GCA_020853095.1 Phycisphaerales bacterium
ATCTGCCGTCGGCCGCGTCATCGCGGGCATCTCCGCTACGCTCCGATGCCCGCGATGACGCATCTGTCATTGAAGCACGTTTTGCCTGCAAAGGGAATATACGAGGGGTCACGTTGATATATCGGCCTTCATTTGTATGACGAACTCGCCGGTATTTGGATGAAAGAGTAGCCGCCGTCGGTCGATAAATCAACGTGACCCTATTTATCTGCCCGGGGGGGATTGTTGCACGTTCAGGAGGGTCTTGATCCGCCCGGCCACATTTTGAGCAAGGCCGACCGGCCGGCCGAGGCGGCGGCGAGAGGATCGGCCAGGGAAGCGGGGTCGAGGGTGATCGAGCCGCGATAGTCGGCGTGATGGAGGTTGGACAGCAGGTGGGGCCAATCGACGTTTCCGGTACCGACGGGGACGAGGCGGGTTCGATGGCGGTCGCCGAGCAGGGCATCGCGGGCACGAACGTGTTGGATCAAGGAGCCGGCGACACTGAAGAGCTGGTCGATGTCCCAGTCATCGGGCAGCAGGGCCACGGGGTCGAGATCGATGCCGAACCAGGGGCAGTCAACAGCGCGGATGACATGGATCAGGGCGGCGAATCCGGACAACCCGCTGTGCAAGGCCAGCGGCACACCGTACCGGTCGGCCCGGTTGCCCAGTTCGGCCAGTGCGCCATCGACCTGCGGGGTGAAGTGGGGGGCAATCCCGGCGGGGGGGGCATCAGGCGATTTGGCGGGGGTGAAATCGGGGATCAGGATCAGGCCGGCCTGTTTGGGGGTGATGGCGGGGGGTGGCGGTTGTGAGGGTGGGGATGGCAGAGGCCCGACGTCCAGGCTGACCAGCGGACAATGAAGGTTGGCGGCGGCGCGGAGGATTTTTTCGAGGATGTTCAACTGGTGGTCGATATCGGCGCCGTGGGAAAAGCCTTTGGGGTCGAGGGGGGCGCGCAAGGCGGTCAATTTGACGTTGGCGGCCGACAGGAGGTGGCGAAATTCGCGGATTCCGGTGGTTGAAAGGGTGGTGAGGTCGAGGTGGGCGGTGGCCGCGTCGAGCAGGATGCCGCCAAAACCGGCGGCCGAGGCGGTCCGGATGGCCATTGCGGGTGAATCCGAACAGGCGGAGGCGACGATAGAGAATAAGGGGCTGGGCATGGATGAACCGTTGACCGGCAGACTGTAGCGCCGGCGGGGCCGTTGGGCAAGCGGGGATTTTTTGGCGGACCGGACCGCGGGCGCGGTGCTACAATCCAGTGGACCACGAGGATCAATCGACATGGCATCACACACATTGGCGACGTTTCCGGCGGAGCTTCTGGCGGCCAAGAAACAGATCCGCGAGCAGGCGCGATCGTACGGCCTGGATTTTTTCCCGGTCGTCTTCGAGATGTGCGACTACGAGCAGATGAACCAGATCGCGGCGTACGGGGGTTTTCCGCAGCGATATCCGCACTGGCGTTTCGGGATGGAATACGAGTCGTTGCGCAAACGGCACTTTTACGGGTTGGGGCGCATCTACGAGATGGTGATCAACAACGATCCGTGCTACGCCTATTTGCAGGAATCCAACGCGCTGGTGGATCAGAAGCTGGTGATCGCCCACGTTTACGGGCACGCGGATTTCTTCAAGAACAATCTGTGGTTCGGCCAGACCAACCGCAAGATGATGGATGAGATGGCCAACCATTCCACGCGCATCCGCCGGCACATCGAAAAGCACGGGTATGACACGGTGGAGAAGTTTCTGGACGTCTGTTTGAGCATCGAGGACCTGATCGACCCGCACAGCATGTTTTTGAAGCGCGCATCGGCTGATGAGCCGCGACCGGCCGGCCGGCCGCCGGCCGATGAGACCGAACCGACCGGCAAGTTCAAGGCCAAGGATTACCTGGACCGGTGGATCAATCCGCCGGACGTGATCGAGGCGGAGGCGAAGAAGCTGCACGATCGGAAACAGAAGATGCGCCACGTCACCCCGTCGGCGCCGACGCGGGATGTGCTGCAGTACCTGCTTCGCCACGCGCGGCTGGAGGATTGGCAGATGGACTGCCTGTCGATCGTGCGCGAGGAGGCGTATTACTTCGCGCCGCAGGGGATGACCAAGGTGATGAACGAGGGGTGGGCGAGCTACTGGCACAGCACGCTGATGACCCGGCATTTCGTGGAGGCGCGGGAGATCATCGACTATGCCGACCACCACAGCGGCACGGTGCACATGCCGCCGGGGAATTTCAATCCGTACAAGATCGGCATCGAGCTGTTCCGCGACATCGAGGAGCGGTGGAACAAGGGGAAATTCGGGCGGGAATACGAGGAGGCGGGCGATCTTGGGGCAAAAAAACGATGGGACAAGGGGCTGGGGCTGGGACGGCAGAAGATTTTCGAGGTTCGGCGGGTTTACAACGACGTCAATTTCATCGACGAATTCATGACGGCGGAATTCATTGAAAAGCACAAGTTCTATCAATATGGGCGCGACCCGCACAGCGGGCAGCTTCGCATCGTGTCGCGCGACCCGGCGCGCATCAAGCAGACGATGCTTTATCAATTGACCAACATGGGCCGGCCGTTCATCTACGTCGTGGATGGCAACTACGCCAACCGGGGGGAACTGTACCTGGCCCACCGGCACAACGGCATGGACATCGAGATCAAATACGCCGCCGAGACGTTGAAAAACGTCCACCGCATCTGGCAGCGTCCGGTACATCTGCAGGCGAAGATCGACGATGACATGATCCTGTTTTCGTACGCGGGCGATCAGTGCAAGCAGCAGGTCATTCACGATGATCTGCCCAAGCCCGCGCACGCGAGCGTCTGAATTTGACAAAATCCGGCTCCCGCGCCACATTCGCCACAGGCGAATCAACGACACGAGGTGGCAATGGGTTTCGTTCAGCGGCGGCTGATGATGGCCGTGCTGATGGTTGTGAAGCATCCCAAACTCACGCTGGGGGCGGCGGGGTTGGCGCTGGCGGTTTGCGTGGCGGCGGCGGCGATGCGGCTGTCGATCTCAACCGATCAGAACAAGCTGTTCTCGCCGGACGTCAAATTCTTCGCCGATTACCTGAATTTCGTGGAGAAATTTCCGGAGAACGAGGCGATCTACGTTCTGATCGAACCGGCGGTCGATGGGCGGTCGCCGCCGTTTGATCGCTGGATGAGCCTCGCGGACGCCATCGACGCCAAATTGCGGCCGCTGGACGTGGTGGAATCGGTTGAAAGCAGGGTTCACCCGCGCGACCTGGGAAATCAGGCGCTGCTCTTTGAAGACCACGACATGCTGGAGGCGGACGTGGAGGGTTATCGCCAGTTTGCCCGGCTGCTGGGCCAACTGGTGGAGAAGCCGGGGGTGGATCGACTGTTGCTGGGCAGCTCCGTGGCCGAGCGGTTTTACGCCTTGATGGCCGCGGCGCCGGTGGAAGAATCAGCGCCGCTGGTTCAACTGGTCAGTCAAAGCCTGCTGGAGGCGTTGGAGCATCCGGATCGGCCGGTGGCCGGTTTCATGCCCGATTTTTCGTCGCTGGAGCAGGGCGATCCGCGCCGGCGGGGGTATGCGTATCTGCCCGATGAGTCGGACCCGACCGGCCGCCGGCACATCCTGCTGGTGACGGTGCATCACCAGATGCGGTTTGATTCGCTGACGGCGATTTCGCGGACCGTGGGGGAGATTCGCCGTGCCGTGGAGGAGGCGGCCAAACCGTATCCGGAATTTCACGTCGCCCTGACGGGCCGGCCGGTGCTGGAGGCCGATGAGATGTCCACCACCGACCGCGACACGCACCGCGCGGAGATCGTGGCGCTCAGTTGCGTCTTCGTCGGGTTGGTGGTGATGCTGCGGTCGTTGTGGCTGGCGCTGGCGGCCGAGCTGGCCCTGGGGGTGGGGATCGGGTGGACGTTCGGATGGGCGACGATCAGCATCGGCGAATTGAACCTGCTGTCGCTGGTTTTCGTGATCGCGCTGATTGGCATCGGCATGGATTACCTGGTTCAGATCCTGACGCGATATCGTCGCGAGTCGCAGCGCTATCCGAGGGCGCGGGCGGTCTGGGCACGGGTGTTTCGATACGTCAGCCCGCCGATCTCGACGGCGTGTCTGGGGGCGGCCGGGGCGTTTTTTGTGGCGATCTTCACCGATTTTCGCGGGGCGGCCGATCTGGGGGTGATCGCCGGCGGCGGGCTGTTGTTGTGCCTGGCGGCGGGATACACGGTTTTGCCGGCGCTGCTGGTGTTGTTCCCGATGAAGGTCCGGCCGCAATCTCCGCAACGGCGATATGAGCCTCAGGAGCCGCCGAAGGGCGGATTCAGAAGGCTCCTCTGGCCGGCGGTCTGGGCGCTGGGGCTGGGGGGGATGGTTCCGTTCATGCTGCGGACGGATTTTGATCCCAATTTGCTCAATTTGCAGGCGCGGAATCTCGAATCGGTGCGGATGATCCGCAAGTTGCAGACCTGGTCGGCGGTGGTGCTGTCCAGGGATTTGAACGAGCTTCGGCAAGTTCGCCAGTCGTTGGAAGGGGCCAAGACCGTCGCCGGCACCGAGAGCATTCTGGATGCGTATGACAATCGCCAGTGGCTGATCGACCGGCGGGATCGGTTGCCGGTGATTCAATGGGCCGATCCCGCGCCGTTGACCGGCGATGACCTGCCGCGATTGGCCGACCGGATCAAAAAGGTGAGGGAAAACGTACGCGACAACCCGGCGGCGGGTTCGTTGTCATCGTTGTTGGAGGCGTTGCGGGTTGATTCACCCGTGGAACGCCGCGGGAAGGTCGAACGGATCAATCAATGGCAGGCCGCGCTGGTGATGGAGATGAAGGAGCTGGCCGGACAGTTTGCCCCGCCGGTTCCGGATGTGGATCGTTTGCCGCCGCAGTTGCGCAATCACCTGCGGTCGGGGGATGGGATGTACGCGCTGTACATCTATCCCAGGGAACAGCTCTGGAGCGCCCAGCCTCTGGGGCGGTTCGTGCGGGAGGTGGAAGAGCGCGTGGCTGGCGTGCCGGGACATCCGGCCGTGACCGGCATCGCATCCAACATTTATCATTCAACCGCCTCGATTGAGCGCTCGTTTTACAAGGCGACCGCCTACGCGCTGGCGTTGATCGTGGTGCTGGTGTTCATCGATCTGAAAAACGTGGGTCAGACGCTGCTGGCGATCAGCGTGCTGGCGCTGGGGTTGCCGATGCTGATCGGGGTCATGGGGTTGTTTGACGTAAAGTGGAACTTCGCCAATTTCTTCGGCCTGCCGATCCTGATCGGGGCGGGGCACGAATATGGCGTGTTCATGGTGCATCGATACCGCGAGACGATGCACAATCCGCGGCGGGTCTGGGGGCGATGGGATGTCAGCGATCAGGCGTTGCTGCTGTGCGCGTTCATCACCTCCAGCAGCTTTGGATTCTTCTGGCTGCTGGGACATCACGAAGGTCTCAAGAGCCTCGGCTGGGTGATGGCGGTGGGGACGGCCTGCATCTATCTGGCGACGATCCTGGTCGTCCGGCCGCTGCTGAAATGGCGGCTGGCCCGAATCGCCGCGCGGGGTTGAGTTTATTTCTGCCTGCCCATGATCAGCAGGGCGATGGTGAGGGTCTGCAACATGATCGCCAGCAGCAGCGAAGCCGGCAGGGCGGCGTCGTTGCGGTTGATGTAGGCGTAAAAAAGGACCGCCAGCGCCAAAATCTGGACGATGCCCGCCATCAGTTTGCTGACCGAAAAATCGGAATGGTCCCGTTCGCCGCGCCGGCGCAACTCGCGCAGAATTTCCCCGGCCAGATTTTCCAGTTTGGCGGTGGAAACAATCGCCGCCTCGGTGGATCGGGCCGGTGAATCCGGGGCCGCTTCGACGGCCGGGGGGGAGGGTTGGGGTGAAGGGTCGGTCGTTTCCCGCCGGCCATCATGTTCGATGATCTCCATCGCCTTCTCCAGGGTGTTGACCGTGAAATCGGGGGCGATCGGGCCGCTCTCCCGCGTCGCGGCCGAGGGCTCAACGGCCGGATCGACCAACAGGATCGTCCGGCAACCGGCGGCCTTGCCCGCCTCGATGTCCCGCGGCGCATCGCCGATCATCCAGCTTCGCGAAAGGTCCAGGTTCAACTGTTCGGCCGCCTTGAGAATCATGCCGGGCCGGGGTTTGCGCAGATCGCTGTCTTGTCGATACGCCTCCACGGTCGCCTGAGGATGAAACGGGCAGAATTCGTGCCGGTCGATAATCGCCGCCGAATTGTCCGCCGCCAGCAGCGCATCCAGCCGGTTGTTCACCGCCCGCACATCCTCCTCGGCGAACAAACCCCTCCCCACACCGCTCTGGTTGCTGACGATGATTGTGGCGAATCCCAGTTGTCTGGCCCGCGCCACCGCCTCGGCGGCCCCTTCCAGCAGCACCACCTTCGATGGATCCCCCAGATACCCATCGCACGCGATGAGCGTGTTGTCGCGGTCGAAGAAGATGGCCGGTTGTTTCATGTCGTCGCGGGCTGATTGGGGGCCATTATGGAAAAAACGACGGCCGGATCAACCGGTTCCGATGAATCGGCCGCGCCGACGGACCATCAATTGGCCGGGAAACTGCCGCCTTGGGGCGCTGGCCGCATCGCCGGCCATCCGGCACAGCGCCTCGATCGTCGCCGGGTCGATCCGGTCGGGGCGAACGCCTCGCCCCAGCAGCCATTTTCGGGCCGATTCCTCCGCCAGCGGGGATGGTAAATCGGCCAGAACCTCCCCGTCAAACATCTCCGGCAGCGAAGGCGCGTTGTCCCGGGTCCAATCGACCCATTGCCGCATCGCCCCCCCCAACTTCCGCAACGCCACCCCCAGTTCCGGCCTAGTGGCCAGATATCGCCGCAGCACGTTGCGAAAATACCGGTCGGCGCGGTTGCTGGAATCCTCCCGCCAATCCTGTCCGATCGACAGCAGATGATCACGCAGCGACCGGCCGTCGATCTCCAGCAACGGCCTGAAGATCATCAACCCGCCCACCTCGCATTGGCCCCTCATCCCCACCAATCCGGCCGGCCCCGACCCGCGCAACAGCCGCTGCAAGATCGTCTCCGCCTGATCGTCGGCGTGATGGGCCAGAATCACCCCCCGCAAACCGTTGTCGCGCACCACGCTCCTGAAAAACGCCAGCCGGGCGGCCCGATAGCGCGCACTGGGGTTGGGATCGCGCATCTTGTCGGCCAGCTCCACCTCCTCCAACGTCGCGATCGTGCAGGCAATCCCCCATTTCGCCGCCAACCCTTCCACGAACGCCGACTCGATGTCGTTTTCCATCCCGCGCGTCCGGTGATTCAGATGGGCCACGCGCAATCGCAGATCATTCCTCTCCCGCAACAACGACAACAACGCCACGCTGTCCGCGCCGCCGCTGACCCCGATCGCATAATCCCCCGGCGGAACCTGTCCGATCGCCTCGCGCAAGTTTCCTCACTTGATCCCCAGCAGCTTCGCCGGGTTTTCCATCGTCAGCCGATCCACCTCATCCTCACCCACCAGCTCGATCGCCCGCCGCAACCCCGCCATCCGCGGCGGCAGGTTCTCCAGATGATGCAGATCGGACCCCAGCATGAAATATTTCCCCTGGCGCAAAAATTCCTCCGCCCGCCGCCTGGTCATCGACCCGGGCGGATCGACCAGACAATGCAGATTTCCCTGCAACAACACCCCCATCCCCCCGATCCGGTCGGCCTCATCGGGTTCATCCTGGATCGCCCTCATCCGCTCGGGGTGGGCCAGCACCACCGTCAACCCCAGCGACTGCATCCAACGCACCGCCGGCTCAAAAAAATCGGGCAACGTCTGCGCCCACAGGTCGATCAGGCAATAATGCCCGTTCATCCCGTAACTGACCAGATCATCGGGGTCGGTCCTCATCGTGTCGGGCCGCAGGTTGATCTCCCCGCCGGGAAAGACCTTCAGTTCAATCCCCTCCATGTTCAACGCCACCTGCAACTCCACCGTCCGCTGGGCGATCTCGGCCGGCCTGTTCTCCGGCAGGTTCGGCCAGATGTGGGGCGTGCAGAAGATGTGCGAATACCCCGCCTCCACCAACAGCCGGGCGCACGCCATCGACTCCTCCATCGTCCGGCACCCATCATCCAGCCCCGGCAACAGGTGCGCATGCACGTCAATCCGATTCATATCCACCACTTTCCATCACCCGGCGGCCGGTTTTTCCATCGACACGCCGCAATCCCCCGAAATATACCCCTCGATCTTCCGCACGCTCCCCGACAACGACCGCGCGAAGGCCATCACCTCCGCGGGCTTGTGCCAGTTCAGATACCTCGTGCCGGCCAGCTCGTCGGAACAGAGGTAATTGAAGACCACCGCCGCGCCGGCCGCCTCGTACGCCCGCTCCAGTGTGCGATAAAACTGCGACTTGGACAACGTGTTCAACGACCCGCTGAAGACGATCACCTCCGCCCCGACGAACATCCTCTGCGGATCGGCGACAAAATCCCCTTCAATGATCGCGCACCCCGGCAGATTCCTCCCCGCCGCCGCGCGGGCCAGCCCCCCGATCGCCTCCAACCCCACGTACCGCGCCGGCGCCTCCTTCCGCCCGATCAAAAACTCCAGCAGGTCCGCCCGCCCGCACCCCACATCCAGGATCGAACACCCCTTCATGCTCCGCAACCGGCACAGCGCCTCAAACCGCAGCGCCTGCGTCCTTCGGCTGGCCCACAGCAGCGAGGCGAACCCATTGGCGTGCCGCCGCGCCGCGCGCGCGTAGGGGGCCAGATACTCCGGCTCCGGTTGCGCCTCTTGTTTGTCCTTTTGACCACCCATCCCCACAGTGTAGACCCCGATCCCCTCCGATGGAATCCCCGGTGGGGGGGGTGGAGGAAATATTGGCCACGGAGACACAAAGAACACGGAGATCAGAAGGAAAAGGGGGCGGAAAATCATAACATTCAATATTTATAATTTGATTGTTCTTCTCCGTGTCTCTGTGTCTCCGTGGCACATTCATTCCTGATCCCCGCGACCGGGAGTGCGCATCGGCGCGGGTTGATGGTATGATCAGCCCGGACGGGGATTCACTCGATCAGGTTTTTCGCATGCAACCCTTACAGTTTGACTCGCTCAGTTTCCTGCGTGGACAGGAAAGGATTTTTCTCATCGGCGGCGAGATTCATTATTTTCGTGTTCCGCCCGACCAGTGGGCCAGCCGGTTGAAGTTGCTCAAGGAGGCGGGAGGCAACTGCGTCTGCACCTACGTTCCGTGGCTGTTGCACGAGCCGGAGGAGGGGACATTCATCCTCGATGAGCCGGCGCTGGATGTTGGCCGGTTTTTGAAGCTGTGCGCTGAAATGGGTTTGTGGGCGATCGTGCGCCCGGGGCCGTATCAATACAGCGAATTGCTCAATGCGGGCTTGCCGGGCTGGTTGCTGGAGAATTATCCGCAGGTCAACGCCCGCCGGATCGATGGATCGCCCCTGGTCTGGCCCAATGGGATGTTTGTCTCGGTCTCCTATCTTCATCCCGATTTTCTGCGACTGACCCGGCGGTGGTACAAGCGGATATTGCCGCTGTTGGCGGCCCACCAGGTGGATCGCGGCGGCGCGGTGGTGGCGGCGCAGATCGACAACGAATTGATGGGCGTGCACGAGTGGCTGGGGAGCTGGGATTATCACCCGCTTGTCACCGGCATCGGCCACGAGGATGGCAACTGGCCCGATTTTGTCCGCCGGCGTCATGGCGATCTGGCGGCGATCAACGCGGCCCATGATTCCAAGGCCCGTACGATGGCCGAGGTGTTGCCGCTGGCCGAGTCGAAGACCGACAGTCTGGCGGATTTGCGCCGGGTGATGGATTATCGCGACTTTTATTTTGAACAGATTTCGCAATACGCCCTGAAACTGATCCAATGGATGCGCGAGGAGGGCATCACGGTCCCGCTGGTTCACAATTGCGCCAGCCCCTACATGACCGGATATTTTCGTGAGACGGTGGAGCGATGCAGCGGCCAACTGCTGCTGGGGGCGGATCACTATTACAACCTGGACCTGGACTGGGACCAGAATCAACCCTCGCCCAAGTATGCCAGCAAGTGCCTGATGTCGATGGAACTGCTGCGCGGCTATGGGTTTCCACCGGCGGTTTTTGAGATGCCATCGGGGAGTCTGTCCGATTGGCCGCCGATCACCCCCTCGGATGCGGCGTGCGCCTATGGATTGAACCTGGCGATGGGGATGAAAGGGGTGAATTATTACGTCTTCGCCGGGGGTGAAAATCCGGCCGGCACGGGAACCACCTGCGATGTGTACGACTATGGCGCGCCGGTCTCGCCCGCGGGCGACATTCGTCCGCTGTATGCGGCGGTGGCCGGGTTCAACCGGTTTCTGGATCAACATCGCTGGCTGGCATCCGCCGAACAGGCCACCGATTGCCGGATCGGTTATTCGCTGGATCAATCCCGCCATCCGCGGAAGCTGCCGGTGGATCAACAGATGTTGATGCCGCCGGGCGAGGCGTGGAGCTTCATGCGCAAAGGATTGATGTTGACGACGTTGTGCGGGCACTGGTCGCCACAGATGGTTGATCTGGCCGATGAGGGCTTTGTGAAGGACACCTCGCGCCCGCTAATGGTGGCCGGTTCGACGGTCATGGCGGCGCAAGAACAGCGACATCTGGTGCAATATCTGCAAGCCGGCGGAAAGCTGATCCTGTCTCCGGTGGTCCCGACGTTGGATGAACGGTATCGCGAATGCCGGATATTGGCCGATTTTCTTGGAGGTGTTGAACAAAAACGCTGTTCGCGCGGCGCTCCATTGGCCAGCGTGGGGGAGATCGGCGGCGTCCTGATCAATGGCGCGTTGTTTGAATTCACGCAACGGCCGGCCACCGCCGAGGTGATCGCACGGACCCAGCTCGATCCGGCGACGATCGGTATTCGAGTCCAAACGCCCGGCGGCGGCAGCGCCACCCTTCTGGGTTTTCACTGGCGACAATCCCGCCGGGAACACGAGCGGCTTTTAAGCCAGACTCTCCTGCAATCCGGCGGCCGGCCCATCATCGAATGCGACAACCCGAACCTCTGGACCTTTGTGCGGTCGGATGGCCGGCAGGCGATGTTGTTCATCCTGAACCTGTTTTCCAGCCCGATGGATGCATCCATCCGATTCCGTGATCCCACCCGCCCGGAACAATGGCATTCGACGCCTTCCTGCAAGCTCTCGGCCATGGAAGTCCAGGCCTGGACGCCCGATGCGGGGTGTGTCTGGCGGTCTTCTTCGAGTCTATCCGGACAGGCTCTTATGATCTGATTTTGATTTTTCACTTCGGCCGCCCCACAATCAACGTCTATGGTTGAATCGACATTAACGTATCAGGGTCAGCTTCATTGCGTCGCCACCCACGGCCCATCGGGTTCCAAAATCGAAACGGATGCCCCGGTGGACAACATGGGCAAAGGCGAAAAGTTTTCACCCTCCGACCTGGTGGGCGCGGCGCTGGGATCGTGCATTTTGACGATCATGGGAATCGTCGCCCAGAAGCACAATCTGGACCTGGCCGGAACCACCTGCCGGGTTCAAAAAGAGATGGTCACAACTCCCATGCGAAGAATCGGCCGGCTGGCGGTGACGGTCAACGTCCCGGTCAAACTCAGCGGAGATGATCAGCGCCGGCTTGAAAACGCCGCACGCAACTGTCCGGTCCACCGAAGCCTGCACCCAAGCATCGAATCGCCCATCGTCTTTCAGTGGGCGCGGTAGGCCAACACGTTCACCGGAGAGGTGCCGCGGCCCTGGCCTGCGCTGTGTTGAATAGCGGCGGTGACCAACTGCCTGGCCTGGGCGATGGCGTCGACCAGCGGCAATCCATTGGACAGGCCGGCGGTGATGGCGGCGCTGTAGGTGCAGCCGCTGCCGTGAGTTTTGGCGTCGTCCAGGGCGGGAGCGGGAAATTCCAGAAAATCCCGGCCGTCAAAATAGACATCCACCCGCTGATCGGCGATGGGAATGGCTTTGACGATGGCCGAGCGCGCGCCCTGATCGACCAGCCGCCGGGCGGCCTCGCGGGCGGCGAGAATCGTCACCAGCGACTGAACCTCCAGGCCCGTCAGGACGGCCGTCTCGTGGCGATTGGGGGTGATCACCACGGCCAGGGGGATCAGTATGCGCTTCAGTGTTTCGATGGCGTCGGGTTGCAACAACCGGCTGCCGGCCTTGGAGACCATGACCGGATCGCAGACATAGGGCTGAATGTTGTGGCGGATGAGGGCCTCATAAACCGCCTCGATAATCGCGGCGGTGGAGAGCATGCCGGTCTTGCAGGCGTGGATCGGAATGTCTTCGGCGACGGTGTCGATCTGGCGGGCGATCAGTTGCGGGTCGAGATGAAAGGCCTGCGTGACGCCGAGGGTGTTCTGGGCGGTGATGGCGGTCAGGGCGCTGGCGCCAAAGACGCCCAGGACGGCAAAGGTCTTCAAATCGGCCTGTATGCCGGCACCGCCGGAGGAATCGGATCCGGCGATGGTCAAGGCATTGTTCATTGGGGCTTGTTTTCTAGCAGTTTTTGGATGCGGGATTCGATGACGGGGCGATAACCGTTGAAAAACGTCGCCGCCAGCCACGGCAATTGAACCGCCAGTTGCACGGTGTCGGCGTGAATGTCCACGTCGCCGGTGATCGTCTGGCCCATGATCGACAATCGAAACTCACCATGCGTCGGGGTGGTCCAGATTTCCCGCAACGAATCAGCATGTTCCGGATGCTGGGCGCGGGCGTCGGCGATGGCCGAGTCGATCCGCCGTCGGACTTCATCAACCCCAAGCGAATGGGGAAAACTCATGGTAATCGTTTTGGCCATGATCAAACGTCGCCGGTCATTCCCTGCAATTCCTTCAGCCGCCGAGGGGTTGGCGGCTTGCGGGTTTTCATCATTTCGATGAAAGCATCGAACAGATACGAGGCATCGTGCGGGCCAGGCGAGGCTTCGGGGTGATATTGCACGCTGAAGACCGGCAACGTGGCATGGCGAAATCCCTCGACCGTGTCGTCATTGAGATTGATGTGCGTGACGACACCGCCGGCCGATTCGAGGGATTGGCGGTCAACCGCGAATCCGTGGTTCTGGCTGGTGATTTCAACCCGGCCGGTGTCGAGGTTTTTCACGGGCTGATTGCCGCCGCGATGGCCGAACTTCAATTTGTACGTCTTGGCGCCAATCGCACGCGAGAGCAATTGATGGCCAAGACAAATGCCAAATATGGGCAGTTTGTCAATTACTTGCTTCAGTGGATTAACGGCATAATCCAGCACGGCCGGGTCGCCCGGGCCGTTTGATATGAACAGTCCATCGGGCCGGTGTTTGAGGATTTCCTCCGCCGTCACATCCGGCGGCAACACGGTCACTTTGACGCCTCGATCGCTGAAATGGCGTAAAATGTTGTGTTTTGCACCGCAGTCGATGGCGACGACATGCAGGCCGTCGCCGCGTTCGACTTTCTCCTGCTTCCAAAGACCCTGATCCTGATCCCAGTTGTAACATTCGGTTGGCTTGACCGCCCGCACCCAGTCGGCCCCGAGCATCTCCTGGGCGGCGCGGGCACGGGCCACCAGAGCGGCATCGTCGAGAATTTCGGTTGAAAGCACGCCGCGCATCGCGCCCGATAGACGCAATTTACGAACCAGCGCCCGCGTGTCGATCCCCTGGATGCCGATGATGTGGTTTGCCATCAGATAATCGTGCAAACTCATGTCGGCACGATAGTTAGAATAATCAGGAGCCAGCTCCTTGACGATAAATCCGGCGACGTGCGGTTGTCGCGATTCGGTATCCTGCTTGTTGATGCCGTAGTTGCCGATCAGCGGATAGGTCATCGTGACGATCTGGCCCTTGTAAGAGGGGTCGGTCAGGATTTCCTGATAGCCGCACATCGAGGTATTGAAGACGACTTCACCTTCGGTGGTGCCGACGGCGCCAAAGCTCCATCCGGTAAAGACCGTGCCATCTTCAAGGGCCAGTTTCGCGGGTCGTTTTTGCATCATCGGAGGTGATTATAGAGCCGAATGCCACCGGAGGAAAATCACGGCGCGCGACGGGAAAAATAAATTCAAGTCGTAAAGATTCGTAGACGATAACTTTGATAAAGGCTGTGGGTCTCCGGCCTATATTGGCTGGGCAGCCTGACTGTAGGAGACCGGTGTCACGGCGAGCACCGGTCTCTTTTTTTGCGCGCATTTCATCGACGCAGCAATGCCGGTTCGATCCAGTTGAACCGGTCCTGCACGTCCATCGTCTGGCCGTAATCCACTTCGAGGGTCAGGGTGGAAGCACCCGAAAGGGGTATCAAAACCACCGGCGACAGTACGCCCGCCTTGAAATCGGCCTGTTCGTGAACCACTTTGCCATCCAGCAGGATTTTCACCGTCACATCGGCATAACGACCATCGGAATCGGTGGTGTCGATGGCATATTGCGTGCGGAAAGTGGCGAATTGGCCTTCGAGCGCATAAACCAGCCTGGAATAGGAATGAACACCGATGCCGTGGGTGTAGATGCGGTCGGCATATCGGATCGGCCGGCCAAGGACGTTTCGGTCCATTTGTGCGGGAAGGGAGATGGAGAAATATGGAATCTGAACGTTTTCTTTTGGTGTCACTTTGGAAAGCCAGACCACCGGGCCGTTGAGTTGTTCGATGGCGTTGATCGCTCCGAGAGGAATGTCGCGGGTGGCTTTGTCGGCGAATTTGATCTGCACGCGCCCATTGGCCAGATGGATGGACCGGACGACCAGCGAGGAACCATCCACAAATCGCAGTCGAAATGCGGGTTCCGTGGATGATTTTGGCGTGGCGATGGCGGCGAAAGCGATGCGAACGACGGATTCCAGCGGCACGGTGGCCGTCTCGCCGGAGGCGGGTTGAACAACCAGTCGAGTGGAATCCAGCAATGTCAGAATCCCGTGCAAAGTGTCGCCATTGGCCAGGGTGATGACATCATCCATGCGGGGGTCGGTCGAGGTTGAAGTGGATTGGCCGACGCGGTCAATCGCGACAATTTGTCGCAGTGAAATGGACAACTCACCAACAATGGGATTGTTCCATGTGAGTTTTTCCTGTTGAGTTTGGATGGGATCGCCAACGAGTTGATCGCCGGAGAGCAGATGCAGCACAAAACGCCCGGCCGGTTTGGGCACGGGGGGCTGGTTGCGTTCCAGTTCGAGGAATTGAGTCAGGGGAATGGTGCGTGAAGGTTCGCCGGATTGGACACCAGCGGAAAGGGTATGATCGTCGATGGAGGTCGGCACAAGGGTTTGCTGTTTGAAATCGGCGGTGGTCAATGTCCAGGCATCCGGATCTGCCGCGTGGGCACAAAGCGAAGGCACAAGCAGCAGGCAGACAACGATAAGTCTGGCGTTTAACATGGTTTATGAGCCGGGGCCTTTGCCGGAAAATACCGGCAGATAACGATTGGGCATTTGCAGAACAATCAAGGCGATGGAGGTGGAATAATCTTCGGAGACTTCGGCGCCGGGCCAACTGCCGGTGTTGGCATCCTGTTTGGCGAGCAGTTCTTCGCGGATGGCGGGATACCAGCGTGCCCAGTAGTCGCCGCCGGCGAGGAACATGGCCTGGACGGCATAGTATTGGCCGTAGTAGTAGTGGCTGATGGTCTGTCCGCCAACCCCCGCGCCGGGGAGGAATTGTTTGATGTAATCGAGGCCGCGGCGAATGTCATCCCCTTCAAAGACGCCGGCGTAATAGAGTGCGGCGACGCCGGCGGCGGAACGTTCAAAGCCGCTGCCTCCTCCGCCGCCGAAATTGGCCATGTAGCTGAAACCGCCGTCGGCGTTTTGACAACTGCGGACGTAATGGATGGCGCGGTCGATGGTCTCTTTTTCGACTTTGATGCCGGCATCGCGGGCGGCGCGCAGCGCCATGACCTGGCAGATGGTGACGGAGATGTCGGCGTCGAGGGGGATGGGCAGATAGCGCCAGCCCCCTTCGCGATTCTGGCATTGTTGGATCAACCGGATGGCTTTCTGGAGCTTTTCCTTGACGTTTTCGTCGCCGGTCATGCCGTAAACTTCGGCCAGAAAAAGGGTTGCAAAGCCGTGGGAATACATCACGCCGTGGGAATTGTCGGCGGCGAGCAGGCCGGATTCCTGTGAGCAGGCGAGGATGTAATCGACGCAGCGCTGGGTGTTTTCGCCATATTTTCCACGGCCGGGGAGATTGCCGGCGGACATGAAAGCCAGGCCGGCCAGGGAGGTGATGGCGGAGGTGGCGCCATATCCGCCGGCGCGGGCGCCGTATTCACCGTTGGGGCCTTGGTTGCGGGCGAGCCATTCGAGGCCTTTTTCGACGGCCTGACGCTGCTGTGGGGTGATCTCATCGCCACGAACGAGGCCGGGTTGTTCGGCCAAGCCATCAGGGCGGCGCGAGGGGGCGGTTTGGGCGAACGAGGGCCAAGACAGGCAGAGGGTGAGGGCAAAGGCAAGCAGACCATTTGGACCAAAGCCCGCGATCCGATGCCTCACCGAGATTCCGGAGGAGCAGACAATTGGAGATAATCGAGGTTGTGTTTCGGGTCGGTACGGCATGGATTAACGTTCGGTCGCCTTGGTGGCCAGGGAACGATAATAATCGTCCACGAGGCTTTTGTATTTCTGGATGATGGTTTCGTTTGAGCCTTCGATGACGGCCTGGCGTTGGCGGGGAGTTAGGCCGCCCCACTCGGCCATGTTCTGGTGAATGTCGGTGGTGGGGTCGGCGTTGGGGGTCTGGCCCGGGGTGACGGTGGAGGATTGGGCGGGGGTTTGGGCGTGGTTGGGCTGTGATTGGCCGGGTTGCTGGTTGGCCGGATCGCCGGGCTGGGGTTTGGGTTGCTCGGCCACCTGGGGTTTGGAACTGCTGTTGTTGCTGTTGGTCTGCTGGTTGCGGGCCATCTGGATCAACTCATCGAGATTGTTGATGATGCGATCCTGAATGATCTGCGTGGTTTTGCCGGGATCGTTGTTGAGGGCGAGGCGTTGGCGCGAACGGGCCATGCGGTCACCGATGCGGTTGACATCCTTTTCGATCTGTTCGGTGGTGGGTTCATCCGTCAGCAGGGTGTTTTCCAATTCCTGATTTTCGACCTCTTCGACGCTGGCTTCCTCAGGCAATTGATCCTTGTTGTCCGGTTCGGGGCCGAGTTTGATCCGGCCTTTGGACGATTGCTGCAGAAGTTGATCGAGCAGGTTGCGCAATTCACCCTGGCGGTTGCCCAGTTCGAGCAGTTGGGCCTTGGGTTTGTCGGGCAGCGCATCGATGGCCTTGGTGTTGCGATTGACGGCAAGTTGCAATTCCTTGAGCAGCCGCAGTTCGACTTCGGGCGGGAGGGTCGGCGCGCCGTTGCCCTGGCCGGAACCGGAGCCTCCGCCGCCGTTGCGGTTGGCGAATTTGGATTGCTGGGGTTCGATGGCGAGGTTGCGGATCATGGCGTCAAGCTGCTCGATGATGCGGGCTTGTTCGGCCTGGGTCGTCTTTCCGGTGAGGGGTTTGGCCAGTTGATCCTTGACCTGGTTCATGGACGTGGCAATGTCCTTGTTGGCCCAGATGTAGACGATGCTGCCGACGGCGGCGAGGTCTTCTTCGAGTTTGGTGATGCGGTCGGCGAGTTGGGCCTGCTGGTCGGGCAGCCGGGCAAGCCGCACGGCCTCTTCGCGGTGGAAACTGCCATCCTCCAGCCGCGGCGATTGGTCGATGCGGGTGGTTTCCTGGTTGAGTTTTTCCTGTTCCTGTTTGATTTTTTCGTATGCCTGGCGGACGGCTTCTTTTTGCTGCTGTTCGAGCTTTTGATCCGCGGCGGCTTTTTGCTCATCGACGATTCGCCGGGCTTCTTCCAGTGAGGCAAGGGCCTCAACCATTGATGGGTCGTAAGCGACGGCGGGATTGTTTTCGCGAAGCGAGACGATGGCCCGCTCCATCTTGCCGGCGGCGCGGGTGAGATGGGCGGCGGGTTCGGCGCCGTTGGGGGAATCTTCGAGCGTTTTGGCGATGTCGCGCGTATTGCGGGCGGTTTGTTCCTGGGCGGTGGTCAGTTGAGGCAATGCGGGGGCGGGCGGAAGCTGGGCCTTGTCGCGGCCGGCTTTGTCGGCCAATTCGTCGATCAATTTTGAGCCGACCTGCTTGATGCGATCGGGGCCTTGAAGGGCAAGATCGTCGAGATTGTGGCTTGCCTGTCGGCGGATGAGGTGGGCGATCTGTTCCTGAATCTCGGCCAATTTTCTGGACAATTCCTCCAGCTTGCGGCGTTCGGCCTGGCGGAGGTGGTCGAGCATCATTTGAAGACCCAGTTCAGCCTGTTTTTGCGAGGCCTGGGCCTGGGCTTGCTGATTTTGGGCCGTCTGCTGAGCGGCGCGGGACTGGTTGGCGGCAACCTGCTGCTGCTGGCCGGTCTGGGCGGATTGTTTCATCGCGTCGGAGGTGGCCGGGTCGCTTTTGGACATCTGTTCGGCCAGTTTTTGCATGTCGGCGATGGCCTGTTCGGTGCGGCGGGCGAGGGCTTGCTGTTCCTTGGAAAGTTTGTCGAGCCTGGCACGGTCCTCGGCGTTCATCTGTTCGGGGGTTTTGCCCAGGTTGCGACGGCCGATCTCGGCGGTTTCCTGGGAGAGCCGCTGCTGCTCGGCCAGCAAGTCCTTGATTTTGTCCATCGTCTGCTGAAGGCTGCCGATGTTGCCCATGCGATCCAGCGCCTTTTGCAACTGGTCGGCGGATTGTTGCTGGTTTGATTGCGCAAGCGCCAGTTGGTTGTTGCGATCCTGGGCGGATTGTTCGGGCTGGCGGGCGGAATTGAGATTTTTGGCGGCCTCCTTCATTGGGTTTTCGGCGGTCTGGTTGAGCTGATCGCGAACATCGGTCGCGGTCTGTTTCAATTCGCCGGAGGTGGATCGGTTTTCGTGCAACCGCTGGAGGAGGGCATCCATCCTGCCGGCCACCTGCTTGGTCTGTGATGCGGCGGTGCTTTGCTGGTTGGCGATGCGCTCGGCGGCGGCGCGGTCGGCGGTGTTCAATTCGGGGCGATCCTTGGTTTCACGGGCGAGGTTTTCGGTTTCTTCGCGGGTGCGGGTCTGGGTGTTGCGGATTTCGTTGATCTGGCCGGCCATCGTGCGCAATTCATCGGTCACGCGGTTGGCCAGTTCCTCCTGCGTGATGATCGCGATGCGCAACTTGCCGCTGGGGACCGGCGGATGAACGGATGAGCCGATGGCGTAATTGTCCTGGACTTGGATGAAGTATTCCAACACGTCGCCGCTTTTAAGATTCGCATCGGCCAGTTGAGAGAGTTCCCATTGCCAACCCAGCCGGAAACGCCTGCGATCGGCGCCGCCGTCGATGGGACTCCATTGCACGCCGGCGACGGGCGAACCATCGGCCACGAGTGGAATTTCCCAGTGTTTTTTGTCGCCCAGCCGATCGACGATCAGCGTGGCGGTTCGGATGCCAAAATCGTCGTCGGCCATTGCCATCAGCGGGATGAACGATTCGGGCGTGCGATCTTCATTGCGGCGGGGGTTTTCGATTTGAACGGTGGGATTCTGATCCGGGCGGACGATCAATTCGTATTCTTCCAGCCCGCTGTTGCGAAAACCATCGGCGTCGGTGGCGATCAGATGAAACCGCAGGGATTGGACGGCGGTCATGCGGGCGATGGCGGATGTGGGGCTGGTTCGGTCCCATTCGATCTTCCAAATCGCGGCCGAATCGTCGAATTGATTGATGCTTTGCAGGAGGATCGGGAGCGATGGATCGAGCGGCTTGTTGAATCCAATGGTCAATTCAATCGTGGAGCCGGCGGTCATCAGCGCCGGTCCCTGGCCGAGGTTGATGAGGGTGGGGGTGGTCTGCGCATAGGCCGGCGGGGTGATGCGGGCGGTCACCTGCGTGATGGCCAGGCGCGGCACGACCGTGATCGGGGGCAACTGATGTTCATCATCGCCGCTTTTGAGCCAGACCTGCAACGGGCCGGCATCGGCGCTGTCGGCGGCGCGGGCGTCCAGAGAGACCGAATACGTGCCATCGACGCCGCGGGTCATGTATTCCCGCTGGACCGGGCCGTTGCCCTGGCGGTAGTAGACGATGGCCTTCATCGAATCGCGATCGCCGCGGGCGAGGCGCATGCGCACGTCGACGCGCTGGCCGACCGGAACGCGGGTGGGGACCGAGCCGACCATTTCGATCAGGATGCGTTTGGGCCAGTTGGGGGCGCCAAATGGATCGAACAGCCGTGACAGGGCGATGCGGGTGTATTGCGGGCCGATCAGCAGCGCCAAACCGGCCAGAACCAGCAACGCTCCGGCCGCCCCACCGGCCGAATAGATCGCCGGACGGGCAACCACCGCGCGCGACAGGTTGATCTGCCGGGCCATGGACGTGGCTTCATTGACCACCTGTTGTTTCATCACTGGCGAGCCGGGAAGATCGTCGTTGAGAAAATCGAGCGTGCTGCGAAGGCGGTCGTTGAATTGTGGAAAGGTTTGTTCCAGCCGCCCGGCCACATCCGACAGGGTCAGTCTGGCCCATGTCGGCTGGATGACCCATCGAACCATCGCCCAGACCATGGCCGCCACGGCCGCCGCGATGATCAGCAGCCGCGCCGGGGCGCGGAGATTAAACAGATAATCCACCCCCACGCCGGCCAACAGCAGCGCCGCGGCGCAGACAACGACGATCCCCAGTCCATAGGCCAGCCCCAGCAGTTTTGCCCGCCGGCGAACGCCTTGCAGCGACTGGATCAGGATGGTGGGCGGCATAGATCGACTCCGACGATTCAGGTGAAGGCCCGCGCGGGATACGGGTTTTCACGAGGGTGTTCACCTGGGTTCTTCACAGCATTCCGTACATCTTGCGTAAAATCCATTCGGCCGTGATCAGTAAAACGAACAGCGCCATCGCCAGCGGGGCGTTCCAGAGGGGTTGGCTGGCCTCCACCGGAATAATCTTGGCGGCACTGGTAATTATAGTCGGCAATTGGGCGCGAGCCTGTGACAATTGCACGGTTTGGCCCATGGTTTCGGAAGCCAGCCGGCCGAGCAGGGTGAGATCGACCTGCGGGGTTGACAGTTCCAGCCGGGGAACAACCACCTGGATGGGAAGCTCCTTGGCGTCGATCCCACCGGCGATGGCGGGAAGGTGGAGCGTGAATCGGCCGGTGTGGTCGGCGGTCCACGAACCGGCGTACAGGTCCATTTGGCCTTCCTGACGCATCAGATTCTCCTGGCGGACGATCTGGCCTTTGTCATCCTGTATTTCGACGCGGATCTGATCGGGAAGTTGCTGTAATAATTGCGGGTCGAGAATGCGCAGATCAATCCGCACCCGCTCGCCCAGCTCGTACGACGGCCGGGATGAGGTCAGCGTCAACCGGCGTTGTCCCAGCTTCTTGCCGCGGGCGAGGTAACGCAGTTGCTGGACCCAGTAGGTGTCGAAGATGCTTTCGCCGGTGTAGTAGCGCCAGCGCCACGAATCGTCAATGGCGGAGAACATCGTCCGGCCGGCGCCAAATCGACCCAGAACGAGGATCGGTGCTTTGCGGCCGTCGGGGCCGGTGTCGGTGGGATGTTCGGCGTACACTTCGCCGACGCCCGGTTTGACGGTGATGCCGTGGCAATACCAGAACAGCGGTTGCCATGAGTCTTTCAGAAATTGCTCATTGACCTGACGATCGGCGAAGAAGCGGAAGATCGACGATGCAGCGCCCTGGCGGGTCAACACCGGCCGGAAACCCTGCGCGATGTTCACCGAATCCGACTCTTCCACGCGCGCGATGGAGACCGGCAGCAATGGTTCGATGGCGGTGTTGTGCCATGCCTGCGGCGACCAGCGCGGGCCGGCGACCATGCCGAATCCGCCCCCTTTTTTGGAGACGAATTCGCTGATCAGTTGGAGTTGGGCGTCGGAAAATTGCCGTGGATCAACGTCGCCGAACAGCACGACGTCGTAATCCAGCATTTCGCCGATGCTTTCAGGGAATCGGCGGATGGGCCGGTCCCCCTCCTGTGCGAAATTGGGATCGGCGCTGGTGAGCAGACAGGAGATGTCCACGGTTTTGTCGCGGATCATCTCGTTTTTGATGTAGCGATAGTCCCAGCGAGGGTAGCCATCGACGTACAGCACCGCGATTTTGGCGTCAAGCACGGCGATCTGTGCCAGACGAAGGTTGTCCTGATCGTCCAGTTCGCCGGGTTGGGTTTCGGCTTCGACGACGAGATCGAGCGTGCCGGCCTGCGTGGGTTTGAATTGCAGTTCCGCTTCAACCGGCTGGTCATTGGGCAATTGAATGGTTTCCCGCACCGGAGAACCATCCGCACGCAGCAGCGGCTGGCCGGTTGTTTTGTCCTTGAGGATCAATTGAACCGGATGATCGGCCTCATATCCGCTGGCGCGGATGGTGGCTTTGACGTTGACGTAATCCCCCTTGAAGGCGCTGTCCTGCACGCTGACGGATTGCACCTCGATGTTGCGGGGAGGTTGATCGGTGCCGACCGGGATGGGGAAGATTTTGACGCCGCGGTTTTTGAGCGATTCGATGGCGGATGCGATGGGTTCGCGAGGGGTTTCGCGGCCGTCGGTGAGCACGACCACGCCGGCGAGGCGCTGGCCTTGCAGGTCGTTGAGGATAGTCGCGATGGAGCCGATGACCTGCGTCCGCTGACCCTGTGGCGTCAGTTGTGAAAGCGATTTTGACAAATCAGCGGAGGCATCGTGACCGGTTTGCGATTGATCAGCGGATTGATGAAATTCGCCGATGGGTTGGGCATCGGCATCGAAACGATAAAGGCGAATGTCGTGTTCCCTGGCGAGGTCGCGCAGCAATTGCCGCTGGTCGCCATCGAGCAGTTGCACCGCCGCCTGGAGACGGGACAAAGGCCCGCCATTGGGGCCGGCACCGCCATCGGGGATTTTCATGCTGATGCTGTCATCGACCATGATGGCCAGCACCGATGGTTCGATGCGGCTTTGGCCGAGGGTGAGGATCGGCCGGTTGAGAAGAATCAGGACAAACGCCAGCAGCAATCCGCGCAGCACCGCCAGCGTGATTCGTGATCGCCTGGAGCGTCCTTCGCGGCGGTAGATGTAAATCACCAGAAGCAGCGCCGCCAGCGCGAGCAGGAAATTCCACGTCCCGGCGCCGATGGACTGCTGGCCGGGCCACTGCGGCGCGAAGCGCACGGCAAAATCACCTTCCCTGCCGAGAAAGCCTTTGTCGAGGCCGAGCAATAGTTCAAGCAGACGCTGCATCCATCTCTCTATGAAACCTGTGCCGTGCCGCGGCGGTAATGACCAAAACGCATCGCCATGAACGATTCGGCGGCCACAAGAACCAGGACCAGCAGCATAACCGTCCACCCCAGATCATTACCCCGATCCCGGTCGGCCGGTTCGGGCATAAGCACGTCGCCTTGCAGGTCGATGTCGATGTCGCCCAAGGCGGCTTTGATGGCGCCGTTGTCCAGCGTGCGCACGTCCGCCTCGTCCGCGGGTGGATTGACGACGATGGGGAAGGTGAGCGTTCCGGTGGACAGGACATAAACGCCGGGGGTAGTCAATGGCGGGCTGCGGTACAGCGGCTGGCTGCCATCGACGGAAGATTGATTCAGAACGACCGGCTTTTGGGCGGGGTCGGTCAACGTGGGGGCGGCCGTCAATTTCAAGGTTGAAGGCAATACCAGCGGCTGGCCTGCGATGACGTTCATCCAGTCATCGTTGCTGTTGACGCTGCCGAGGAGCAATTCGTGCATCAGCGTGACGTAGGCGGGCTTGGCGGGAAAACTGGTCCAGTCGGCGTTGGCGGTGGTGGAGAAGAAAACAACCCGGCCGGCGCCCATGGATTGAACGGTGATGGCAGGATCGGCCGGGTGGGCATTGGACGTGGTGGAGGTGGTGGTGGAAGGCGATGCGCCGGCCGGCAGATAGTCCAGGACACGTTCAACTCCGTTGCCATCGGGTTCGACCTGCCAGTAGGTGAAAACCTGGGCGGTGTCGAGACCGGATTTGTCTTCACCACGAAAGAGGCTTAACAGCGGATGGAGCGATCCGTTTGGGTTGAAATCAAAGGTGAAACCGTTCTGATCGGACCCCACGCTCATGCGTTTGGTCAATGGGCCGGGCATCAGGTGGCGCGGCAACAGGATTGTGTTGTAGCTGTCGGCGTTGACCTGTTCGCCCATGAACAGCATGAGCGTCCCACCCCGCTGAACGAATTGCCGCAACTGATCCGCCTGTGCGGCCCCGATCTGGGCGACGTTGGTGAAAATAACCGCGCGATAGTCGGCCAGCACCTTGTTCGCCAGTTCCAGATCGCTGATCAATTCCGGTTCGATGACGCTGTTGGATTTGACATTGCCATGAGCCGAAGCGTCGGCGGGCGGGGCGAGCGCGAGCGTGAGAAACGCCGCCGATCCGGACATCAGGCCCACGCCGTGATCGCCTTCGACGACGAGCACCTTGAGTTCCGAAACCACATCGACCACCCGCCGGCGGACGTTGTCGATCGGGAGCGCATCCTGACCGATGGCCGACACGCTGATGATGTGAGGCCCGCCGGTGCGGATCATCAATTGAGACTGAATCTGCGGCGGGGTTTGGGTGTCCGGTTTGATGGTGCCGCCGCCGGGTAGGGGCTGATTGTCGAGTTTCCACTGGAGCGTGGCATCGGATGTGGGGCCGAACCCTTTGATGTCGGCGATGAATTCGTTGTTGAACCGGGTGGTAAGCAGATTGGATTGCGGATGCAAATCCAGAACCGCTTGATTCCACTGGTTTTGGCCGCCCAGATTGAAATGGGTGACGTGATAAAGCTTGGCGAGCTGTTGGCCCAACTGTTGGAGCTGGTTGGCACGCGGCGCATCCCAGGCGCCGCGGGTGCCATCGGTCAGGAGATACAAATCGCGTCGCAAGGTGGCCGGCTGACTTTCGGCAACGTGCAGGGCCAGTTGCAATGCGCCGGCCAGATCGGTGCCGACGGTGGTTTGTTCGATGCGGTCGATGGCGGCCTTGGCGGCTTGCAGATCATACGACGGCTGGGAGATGACGGCGGATGCGGGGTTGGCGGCGGTCAGAATGACCACCGATTCGCCGCCACTGGAAAGCCGGTCGATCAGTTGTTTGGCGAGCAATTTGGCCTGTTGAAGATGCGTGCGGGCCTCGGGGCGATGGGCTTCGTATCCCATCGAGTAACTGTTGTCGATCACGATCACGTGCAGGCCGCTTCGCTGGGCGCCGGCGGCGGCGAGGTTGGTTTGACTGCATGCCAGCGGCCGGGCCAGCGCCAGTCCCAGCAGCGCCAGCACCAGGCAGCGGGTCGCCAGCAGGATCCATTGTTCAAACCGCAGCCGGCGGCGGTTTTTGCGCATCGCCGCCAGCAGATATTCCATCGCCGCCCACCGCACGACCTTGAATCGACGGCGATTGAGGATGTGAATGATGATCGGCACGGACGCCAGGAGCACGCCGGCGATCAGAAATCCGGGCGTGATCAGCGACGTCGCCAACATCCTGTGCAGTGTCATCGTCATCCGCGCCCTTATTTAACGCTGGCGGCCCGTGTGGCCAGAAATCCGCTGAGCGCCACATCCAGCGGTTCGCCGCTGTTCATGCGGACAAAGTCGATGTCCATGCCGCGGCAAAGACGTTTCAATTCATCCGTGAATTTCGCCAGTTGATCGAGGTATCCCTGTCGCAGCGACCGCGGTTCGGTCAATAATTCGCCCATCTCCTCCAGGCCCTTGAAAAGGATCACATCCTCAAACGGGAAATCCACCTCCATGGGGTCGAGGATCTGAAACACCATCAGTTCATGTTTTTTGTATCGCAGGTGGCGAAGTCCTTTTTTGATGCTTTCGATGCCGTCAAAGAAATCCGACAACAGCACGATCAGACTGCGCTGGGTCAATTTCTCGGCCAGTTGATCCAGCACCCGGCCGGTGTTGGTCTTTTTCAGACGCGGCGTCTGCTGCAATTCGTGGGTGATGATTTTCCATTGCGCCGGGGCGTTGCTCGGTTTGAAATACCGCTTCAACTCGTTGTCGAAGATGGCCAGGCCGACCGAATCCTGCTGCTGGATCGCCATGTACGACAGCACGGCCGCGATGGCGGTGGCGTGATCGTATTTGCTCCACGTTCGGGCTTCGCTTGGCCCCAATAAATTGGCCACCCGTTCCAGCGCCGTCGGCTCATCGACCACCGGCGCCACGCTCCCAAAAGCCATCGACTGACTGGCATCGACGATGCACAACAGGTGCAGGTTCGTCTCCTCCTGATACTGCTTGAGATAAATCTTGTCGGTCTTGCCGAAGACCTTCCAGTCCACGTGCCGGATGTCATCCCCCGCCACGTACGGCCGGTGCTGCGCGAACTCGACCGAAATCCCCTGATACGGCGATCGGTGCTGCCCGGTCATCAACCCCTCGACGATCAACCGCGCGCGGATGTCCAGCGAACTGACCCGCGCCAGCACGCGCGGGTCGAGATAGCGGCGATAATCAACGGCGACATTGGTCATGAAACATCGGATGGAAGATCATTCATTCTCACGCGGCCGGCTGGTCACGGAGCATTTTGGCGGCGTTTCGGTCCTGGTCTTCGTATTGCTGCCGGGGGATGAAATCGATCAGCCTCTGGACGATGACATCGCTTTTGATCCCTTCCGCCTCGGCGTTGAAATTGGTGACGATGCGATGCCGCAGGACCGGCAGCGCCACCTGGCGGATGTCATCGGTGCTGACGTGGTAGCGGCCCTTGAGCAGCGCCCGCGCCTTTCCCGCGAGAATCAGATGCTGGCTGGCGCGCGGGCCGGCGCCCCAACTGACGAAATCATTGACAAAATCTGGGCATCCACCTTCGGTGCGGCGGGTCAATCGGGCGAATTTCAATGCGTAATGGATGACGTGATCCGCCACTGGAACTTTGCGCACGATCTCCTGCAACAACAGGATTTCCTCGCCGCTGAGGACGTGGTCCAGTTGCACGTGCCGGCCGGCCGTCGTCAGGCGGACGATCTGAAATTCCTCCTCCTCGGTGGGATATCCCACGTTGATGTTGAACATGAACCGGTCGAGCTGCGCTTCGGGCAATGGATAGGTTCCTTCCTGCTCGATCGGATTCTGCGTCGCCAGCACGAAAAACGGCTGCGGCAGTTGATGCTGCTTGCCGCCGGCCGTCACCTGGTGTTCCTGCATCGCCTCCAGCAGCGCCGCCTGTGTCTTGGGGGGCGTGCGGTTGATTTCATCGGCCAGAATCACGTTGGCGAAGACCGGCCCGCGCACGAACCGTAACTGCCTGGTTCCCGTGGATTTGTCCTCCTCGATCACTTCGGTTCCGGTGATGTCCGAAGGCATCAGGTCCGGCGTGAATTGAATCCGGTTAAAGCTCAACCCCAGCGTCCGGGCCAACGTGGAAATCAGCAGCGTCTTGGCCAAACCGGGAACCCCCACCAGCAGCGCATGGCCCCGGCAGAACATCGCGATCAGCAGCTCCTCGATCACCGCATCCTGCCCCACGATCACTTTCGACAACTGCTGGCGAATGTCCCGATACCCATTTTGCAGTTTCTCCACCGCGGCCAGCTCGCCGGCATTCATTTGATCCGCGTTCGGCCTCGCCGCGCCCTGTTGATTGTCCATGCAATTGGCTCCCGTTCGATTTGAATCGGACATTAGTGTTTCTTATTTCATTTTAGGCGCAAAACGCCTTCCTGTCGCCTATAATCGACCACGCCTTCAACTTATATTAGACGTTCCCACACGGCCAAAGTTCCATGCCCGAACTGCCCGAAGTCCAAACCATCGTCAACACGCTTCAGCCGCAGGTCGCCCGCCGGCGGATCGTTGGCGTTGAGCTGCGCCGGGCCGATGTCCTGACCCCACCTGGATTTGACCTGCCCAACCATCTGGATGGTCGAAAAGTCCAATCCATCTCCCGACGGGGTAAGCGGATCGTTTTCCGGCTCGATTCCGGCCAGGGCTTCTTCATTCATCTGGGCATGTCCGGCCAACTGACCATTCACCTCCCCGCCGATCCGGTCGCGAAACACACCCACCTGATCATTCATCTGTCCAAATCACTGCATCTTCGATTTCGCGATCCCCGCCGGTTTGGCGGCATCCATTGGCTGGGCGATCAATCCCCCGATGGCTCGATGGGGCCGGAGCCTCTCACCTTGCGAACCGCTCAGTTGGCAAAACGGCTGTCGCACTCCCGCCGGCCGATCAAATCCGCCCTGCTCGATCAATCCGTAATCGCCGGGCTGGGCAATATCTACGTCGATGAATCGCTGTTCTCCGCCGGCATTCACCCGATGAAGCTGGCTTCAGACCTCCTACCGGGGCAAATCATCCGGTTGAATCGAGCCATCAAATCCACCCTCCGGCGGGCCATTCAACTGGGCGGCAGCTCGCTGCGCGACTATCGGGATGCGAATGGCCAACCTGGTGGCTTTCAACACCACCATCGTGTCTATCACCGGGACGGCCGGCCATGCGTTTCCTGCAAGCAAAAGATTGAAAAAATTATCCTCGCCGGACGATCCACCCATTTTTGTCCCCGATGTCAGCCAGGTTGAAATGACTCGACCGGCATCGGATGTTTATAATGGTCACACATGAACAATTACACCCAAAGCCTTCAAAATCTGATCCAGCGATTGTCGAGCCTGCCGGGCATCGGTATGCGTTCGGCCGAACGCATCGCATTTCATCTGCTCAAGTCGCGCCCCGAAGAAGCCATGCAACTGGCCGATGCCATCCGTGACGTGAAGACGCGGATCAAACATTGCTCAACTTGTTTTAATCTCACGGAACAAGACCCCTGTTCGATCTGTTGCGATTCAACCCGCGATCAGGGGTTGGTCTGCATTGTCGAACAGCCCAAGGATTTGCTGGCCTTGGAAGCGGCCGGGCTGTATCGGGGGGTGTATCACGTCCTATTGGGGCGAATTTCTCCGCTGGAAGGGATCGAACCAGGCGATTTAACCATCGACGGCCTGCTTCAGCGTTTGGCTTCCGGAAAGATTCGTGAAGTCATTATGGGCACCAACCCCACCATGGAAGGGGATGGAACAGCGCTTTACGTTCAGAATTTGATCGCCCAATACCCGGCCATCGCCGTGACCCGATTGGCGCGCGGCCTGCCAACCGGCAGCAGCATAGAATACGCCAACCGCAATATGCTGGCCGATGCCATCGCCGGCCGACAAAAGATGTAACTCTTTGCCCTGTCGTAACTTGTGGCTCATAACAAAAAAACAACCCATGAATCGCGATACCGCTTTTGTATACCGCGATCCACGGGCTGATAGATCAACCGAGAAAACCCGGATTTAGTGGGCGCCCGGCAAGGTCAGGCCTTTGCCCGACTTGGCCGCATCCAGCATCGAGCGGGCGTTGGCCAGTTGCGACCGGATGCTTTCCGGCAGCGAATCTTTGATCTTTTCCAACTCGTTGAGGGCCTTTTCGGCCAGATCGAGCTTGTTTTCCTTGATGTATTGCACCACCTGGGTGACTTTTTCCTGGGCCTCTTTGACGGCCGTATCGGACAGGCTGGCGGCCTTTTCGGCGGCATCATGCCCGACAGATTCAGGTGTTGCATTGCCGTGGCTCGGAGTGCTGGGAGCACCCGGAATCGCCGGCGTGGCCGGGGTGGGTTTGCTGTCGGTCTTGGTGTCGCAACCGACCACCATCGCGCCGGCGAGAACCATCGAACAAATGGCCAGAGTACGCATAATGCTCCTTTTCAAAAAAAATGAGTCCATGCCAAAATTGGCGTGGTGAATTGTAATCAACCCCACAAAAGGCCGCCATAGGAATTTTTCGCACATTTTTTCATTCGGACATGCCATGGCCCCCAGGCGTACAAACCAGTACAAAGACAACCTTTATTGAATCGAAATCCAGAAAACGATCACCATGCACCTACAAGACCAAATCGCCCGCCGGCGGACATTCGCCATAATTTCGCACCCCGACGCCGGCAAGACGACCCTGACGGAAAAATTCCTGCTCTACGGCGGCGCGCTGCAACTGGCGGGTTCGGTGACGGCCCGTAAACAGCAGCGGGCGGCCACGTCCGACTGGATGGAACTGGAGAAAAAACGCGGCATCTCGGTCAGCTCGACCGTGCTGCAATTTGAATACCAGGGTTATTACGTCAACCTGCTGGACACGCCGGGGCACAAGGATTTTTCAGAAGACACCTACCGCGTCCTGACGGCGGTCGATGCGGTGGTGATGGTGATTGACGCGGGCAAGGGGATCGAAAGCCAGACGCGCAAACTGTTTGAAATCTGCCGCCGTCGCGGGGTGCCGATCTTCACGTTCATGAACAAGCTGGACCGGCCGGCGCTCGATCCGATGGGGTTGATGGACCAGTTGGAATCGGTGTTGGGGATCGGCGCTTACGCCATGAACTGGCCGCTGGGGATGGGGCCGGATTTTCAGGGGGTTTTTGACCGCATCGGCCGGCAGGTTCACTTTTTTGAACGCACGCCGGGCGGGGCATATCGGGCGCCGGTGAAAGTGCTCAATTTGTCCGATGAGGCGGTGCGGAAGAAGCTGAGCGCCGAAACCTATCACAAGGTCGTGGAGGAACTGGAGACGCTGGAGGTGGCGGGGACGAGCTTTGACCAGGATGCGGTGCTGACGGGCAGATTGACGCCGGTTTTTTTTGGCAGCGCGGTGAATAATTTCGGCGTGCAACTGCTGCTGGACTCGTTTTTACAACTTTCCACCCCGCCGCGGGGCAGGGTCGCCGGAGAGTTGCACCTTGAACCGGATCGGCCGGGATTTTCGGGGTTTGTGTTCAAAATCCAGGCCAACATGGACCCCCGCCACCGCGACCGCATCGCCTTTGTGCGCATCTGCACCGGCAAATTCACGCGCGAAATGGCCGTCACGCACGTCCAGAGCGGCAGGCGGGTGCGGCTTTCCAGTTCGCACAAGCTTTTTGGGCGGGATCGCGAGACGGTGGATGAAGCTTACGCGGGGGATGTCATCGGGCTGGTGGGCCACGCCGACTTCGGCATCGGCGACACGCTGACGGAGGAGGATGGAATCGTCTTCGACGAAATTCCGCGGTTCGCCCCCGAATGTTTCGCCTATCTGCACAGCACCAGCACCTCGCAATTCAAACGATTCCGCGAAGGCTTGGACCAGTTGCTGCAGGAGGGCGTGGTGCAGACGTACAAGGTCAAGGATTCGATGCAGACCGCCCCGTTGCTGGCGGCGGTGGGTCCGTTGCAATTTGAGGTGGTGCAATACCGCCTGCAAAGCGAATATGGCGCCGATTCGAGATTGGAAACCGCATCGTGGGAATTGCTGCGATGGGTCTCGCCGCAAGTTGCGCCAGAAGTTTTGGATTCCGCGACGCTGCCCACCGGTGTTCGGCACGCAACCGATCCGCAGGGATTAGCGGTTTTGCTGTTCCCCAGCGAATGGTCGCTGGGCTATTTCCAACGCCAAAACCCGAACATCATCCTGCTGGATGCGCCGGCCAAGGGCCAACCGCAAAAAGCGACGACGTAGCCGTAGCTTCCGCACCGAGCTTGTGAACTTTTTACCTGAAGCGCGATTTTTTGAAAGGAATGCGCTATAAGAGAGCCCGTGAGCTATCAACCTTCTGACGTGCGTTTGCGGCGGGCGGACCGGAGCCAAATGGTGATGTCGATGCAGTGCCCCAACGATCTGATCGGCGGGGATCATCCGGCGCGGATCATCTGGAAGATCGTGGAGGGCTTGGACCTGTCGGCTTTTTATGCCCCGATTCAGGTGCGCGCGGGCACGGTCGGGCGGAACACGAAAATAATGAATCTCGCCGCCGACGAGGAAAATCCGTTCCTGTCCGCGCAGGAAACTGAGCGAGTCAAACTGTAAGGGTTGCATGCGAAAAACCTGATCGAGTGAATCCCCGTCCGGGCCGATCATACCATCAATCCGCGCCGATGCGCACCCCCGGTCGCGGGGATCAGGAATGAATGTGCCACAGAGACACAGAGACACGGAGAAGAACAAACCGTGGCTTGCATCCTGCGGATCTTTTCAATCATCCGCCGGATCGAACAACTCCCGTTCCCGCTTCCGGTCCCTCTTCGCCCTGGGCGCTTTGCGGAACGTGCGCAGGTCGCCGGTTTGCGGCATCCCGATCCGTTCGGTTCCGTTCAACAACCCCTCGATGGTGAGAATCTGCACCTTCGCGTGACTGGTCCCCCAGGGGGAGTCGTAAATCCCCGCCCCGGCCGCCTCCGCCCGCATGGGCGCGGTCGGCTCCTCCAGCGTCATCAGCACGCCGATGACCGCCCCGCCCGCCTTCTCCCGATCCAGCACCCCCTTCAAATCCCGCACATCCCGCGCGGAGACCTTTCCGCTCTTGACCTGCAAAATCACCTGCTTGGTCGCCGCCACATTGTCCGGATCATCGTGGAAAAAGAGCCGCCCATCCACCCCCTTGTCCGCCCCCTTGCGGTCTGAACTCGCCGTGCGCGCCTTGACCAATCCCAAGGCCCAGGATTGAAACTGAAACCGATCCTCCCCGGCCAGTTGCTCCGCCCCCTTCAAATCGGTCGGCTCGCCGACCACCTTGTATCCCACCGGCCCACCCTCCACCGGCGCATCGGTCACCTTGAACGCATCCCACAACCGATGCTTGATGAGATTGATCGCCAGATGGGTCACATCAATCCCGATCCAGCGCCGATTGAGTTTCTGCGCCACCGCCACCGCCGTCCCGCACCCGCAAAAGGGATCGAGCACCACATCCCCCTCGTTGGATGAGGCGTTGATAATCCGCTCCAGCAACGCCTCGGGCTTTTGCGTGGGATAGCCGAGGCGCTCCTGCGCCTGGGAGTTGATGGGAGGTATATCATCCCAAAGCGCAGGCATGGCCGCGCCCTTCTGTTCATCGAGATAGCGCACGAGGTAGGGCGTCCCGGACTTCGTCCATTCGATACGCCCGTCGGCGTCCAGCGATTCAAGCTTTTCACGTTTAACTCGCCATCCCCACTTGGGTGTAAATTCCTTGTATTCATAGGAGAGATTGGGACGGGGGCCCATGCTTGCGGAACGGATTATGTTGTCTAAGCGGTAGATGCGTCCCGCAGTGTCCTTCTTATTGTAGTGGGTTTTGAGATAGTGTTCGCTATGTTCAACGTGCTGCGGGTTCCAGATTGCGCCGCGCGATTTGACGTAATAAAAGATACTATCTTTTACGTCCGCAAACCGCTTTGCGTCGTTATGTGACCCCGTCCGCTTCCACACGATCTCATTCCGAAAATTCTCCGCCCCAAACACCGCATCCATGAGCATCTTGAGATAATGCGACGCCGTCGGGTCGCAATGGAGGTAGATGGAGCCGGTCGGTTTGAGGACCCGGCGCAGTTCGATGAGTCGAGGGGCCATCATCGCCAGATAGGCCAGCATGTCGCTTTCGCCCAGCATGGCGTGAAATCCCTGCATGGCGGCGGGCACGCGCCCCCCCTGGCCCGCGCCCGATTGCACCGCCTCATGAAACGCCCGCGCGGCCGCTTCATCCCATTTCCAGGTGTCCCCGAAGGCCATGATCTGCGCCGCCGCCTCGGTGTGATCCTTCTCGGCAAAGAGGACGTTGTAATCGGCGTTGGAGTTGAAGGGGGGGTCGAGATAGATCAGATCGACGCACTCATCGCCGACATAGCGCCGCAGAATCTCGAGGTTGTCGCCGTAATACAGGGTGTTGGGCGGGGTCTCCATGTGGCCGGTGAGTCTACCGGCCCGATGGTGGCGGGTCGAGAGGATGGGGTCGGGGATGGGGTCGGGCCGGAAGGTTATCGGCCATCCGGCCGCGCCCTGCCCCCATCCGTTGGCGCGGACAAGGGTTTTATTGGCGCCAAAATGATCTCCGTTGGCGCCAAAATGGTTCCCGCTGGCGCTAAAATGATTCCCCGTGGCGCCAAAATGATTCTCGCTGGCACCATTAAGGTTTCCGTTGGCGCCAAAATAGCTCCTCTTGGCGCCAACATGATTCCCATTGGCACCAAAATGATTTCCCTTGGCGCCAACGGAAGTCATTTTGGCGTGGATTAGGCTCAAAAACGGGCCATTTCGTGATGGATTGGCGGCATAAAGCCATCGCCCTGGGCTGACAAAGGGACCGGACAAGCGTCTGATCAGCTCTGACGGCTCCTTTTACCGGGCCGTGTTGGCATTGAGGGCGTGGCGGCGTTGTCACGAGATGGGCCATTCTCGCCATGACACGCGATCCGCGCGCGATTACAATCATTTTACAAATGAAGACGCTCGAACGCATACTCATCACCGTTCGCACCTATCCCACCATCAGCACGAAATACATGGAAACGGTTTGTACCGGCGGAATCACCGACAAGGGTCAGTGGCGACGACTTTATCCCGTGCCGCTGCGATACATGGACAAAGCGCAGCAATATAGTACGTTCGATATCATCGAAGTCGATGTGGAAGAGGCCAAGGATGGGCGAGCCGAAAGCCGCCGTCCGCATAATCCATCGCTCAAAGTCGTCGGATCGGTGAAAGGATGGCAGGAGCGGCATGCGTGGGTTGGCCCCACGATCCATGAGTCTCTGGCGGCGATGCGAGCGGCCGGGCGTACGCTGGCTCCGGTTGCCGTGCGGGAGGTCCAGGAGTTCATCGCCGAGAAGTCGTCGACAGAGTGGACCCCGGAGCAGTTGGCAAAGCTGAAAGAGATGAACCTGTATGAGGAGCGACGCCCGTTGGAAAAGATCCCTTTTGAGTTTCGCTTCCGATGGCTCGACAACGACGGACAGGAACACAATTCAATGATTCTGTCATGGGAATTCGGCCAGACATGGCGGAAGTACCATGAGAGTTATGCCGATCCGATCGTTGTGATGAGGGACAAATGGATGAATGATCTGTGCGGACCGGATCGGCAGGTCAGTTTTTTCATGGGGAATCTGGCGCAGCGCCGACAAGTATTTACGGTGTGCGGCGTATATGGTCCGCCCAAAAAGGAACTTCAGCAGGGAAATTTGTGGTAATATGAGTGTAGACACCAAAAAGGCGGCCAATGCACGCGCCCTGTCGGCGTTCGGTGCGACAGTATTGGGCACAGGCGAGTATGCCCGCACCATCCGACAAGGGACGACCGTAACGATTTATACCATTGGTTACGAAAAGCGGGACGGCGAAGGCTTGATGAGCATCCTGGTGGATCAGGGAATCAAAGCGCTGGCGGATATCCGTCAGCGTCCATTGTCGCGCAAACCCGACTTCAGGGCGGCGACGCTTGAGGCAGCCTGCGGCAACGCCGGCATTGAATATCAATCGTGGCCGGAATTGGGATCCACGGAAAATCAGCGGGAAGGATTGCAGGAAACCGGGGATTTCGCGACGTTTGCCAGGCGGTTCCGCGCACACGCCAGGCGCACGATGTCGGATACGATCAAGCAACTTGCCGGATCGGCCAAACGGAAGCCGACCGCGTTATTGTGCTACGAGCGTCTCCACGAAGAGTGCCATCGTAGCATCATCGCGGAGCTTGTGGCCGGGGAGCTTGATGCAACCATTATTGCCCTGTAGTGGGTTAGGTTGGGCCTTTGGCCTGCCACAATGGATTAATCCCGTCGGACTCGGGGGGCGATGTTGGCCCGCTTTGTATTGATTCGTTTCCCTTCCTAGACGCCCCATAACCGGCGCAACCGTCGTAAATATCACAAACCGATTAAAGTGAACCGGTCGCCGCGGAGGGCGATGGGATGAAGGTCGCGGCGTAGGGAAAGCGGGTAATGTGCCACGGAGGCACGGAGATCACGGAGATCAGAAAGAGAAGGGGGTGGAAAATCAGAACATTCAATTTTTATATTTTGATTGTTCTTCTCCGTGTTCTCTGTGTCTCTGTGGCGACATCTCTGTCATAATGGGGGTGATTGTCATTGCTTTATTCACCGGAGGTCACCATGCCCAGACGAATCACCCTGAGCACCTTCAGCGGCGTTCCACCGGCCGTCGAACACGGGACATCGCAGGAGCGGGCGGTGGGACAGGTCATCGAACATTGGCGGATGAAACTGGGCAACGTGTTGCCGGACCGCCCCGATCTGATCCTGCTGCCCGAAGTGGCCGACATGCCGGCGAACCATGCGGAGGATCTGGAGGCCTATCTGGCGGCACGCGGCACGCGGGTGATGGATTTTCTGGCCTCGGTGGCACGCGAGAACCATTGCCACATCGCGTATTCCACGCTGCGGACCGATGAAACCGGCATCCGGCGCAATTCGATGGTGGTGCTGGATCGACAGGGCCGGCCGGCGGGTCATTACGACAAACGACACATCACGATCGATGAATTCAACCACCAGGGGCTGCGCTATGGCGACGGCGGGGCGATCATCGACTGCGATTTTGGCCGTGTTGCCTGCGTGATCTGCTTTGATTTGAATTTCGACGATGCCCGCCAGCGCATCGCCGCTGCCCATCCCGACCTGATTCTATTCTCCTCGATGTACCACGGCGGGTTGATGCAGGGATATTGGGCGTATTCCTGCCGTGCCCATTTCGTCGCGGCGGTGCACAACACGCCCAGCGCCATTCTCCTGCCCACGGGCGATGGTGTCGCGACCACCACCAATTATTTCGATCACGTCACCGCGCGCATCAACCTCGACTGCGCGTTGTTCCATCTTGATTACAACCGGCCAAAACTCGAGGCGGCCAAGGCCAAATATGGCCGCAAGCTGTCATTGCACGATCCGGGTCGGCTTGGCTCGGTCCTGCTCACGTGCGAGGACGATGAATTGACTCTGGACCGGATCGTCCGTGAATTTGATCTGGAGCGGCTGGATGACTATTTCAAAAGGGCGTTGACCCACCGGAAAACCCACCTGAATGACCATTGAGAACCCACCGGGGCCCCGTCGCCGTCGGGACATTCATTACTCCATGCCGGCCGGCAGGTTTCTCGTGGAAGGGTTCATCCCGGCGGAACGCGACTCGCGGCGATAGGCGGTGGGCGTGGTTCCAAAGGTTTGCGTAAAGACCGCCGTGAGGCCCGAAGCGTAATTGAAACCGCAATGGGCGGCGATGTCCGGCAACGGCATCTGCGAGTGGCGAAGCAGGTACTTCACCCGTTCCAGCCGAACGCGGAGAATTTCCTGATGGATGGTTCGGCCCAGATGACGTTTGAAGGCGATCTCCAGTCGTCTGCGCCCAAAGGGAAGCTGCCGGAGCATCTGCCCGATCCCTTCGGCGTGCAGGGCGTGATCGCGAATCCAGCGGACGGCCGTGCGCACCTCATCATCCTCCACCGCCAGCACATCCGATGACTGCCGCTCCACCACCTGCACGGGCGGCACGCGGATGGGTTGCGACGGAGGCGCCTGACCTTGCATCATTCGATCCAGCAACGCGGCCGCCTCATACCCCGCCCGGTCCATGCCATGATCGATCGCGGACAAGGGAGGCGTCGCCATTTCACCATCGATCTCATCATGCCCCACGCCGAGAATCGCCACCTCATCCGGAACGGCGATCCCAACCGATCGGCAGGCGGTGGCCGCCTGGCGGGCCGGGATGATCGCACCGGCGAACAACGCCATGGGCTTTGGAATCGTCATCAGCCATTGTCCCAGTTCCTTTTCAATGGCGGCCGGTGGACGGCTGAAATCCATCAAATCCGCCGGCGGCCGGAACAACTGGCGGCCATCCCGTTCCACCGCCTCCTCGAAGGCCTGCCGCCGCTCATCAAATACCCACAGGCCGGTTCGCTCAAAATAGGCATAATTATGAAAACCCTTTGTTTTGTAGTAATCATACGCCATGCATCCGATGCGATGGCTGTCCGACAGGACCGTGGGAAAGGCATCGCTCCGCTGCTCGATCAGGACCACCGTATCGCTGTGGCGTTTCAGCAGTCGCACCGACCGAGGGGCGATCGTCGGCGCCGACACCTCATGCAGCAGCACCCCGTCGATCTCCTTGTGGATTTTGAGCTTGAAGTCCAGCGGTTCGGGGCGGTGGTTGAATAGAAATTCCCACGCCGGCTGAATGGCCCGGGCATAGGCGATGATGCCTCGAAGCATCTGACGTTGATAGGCCGCCGTGGCATCAATGGCAACCAGTATCCGCCTCATCCGCACCGGTTTGGTACCCATTTCCATGCGCTATATCATAAAATAAAAACGCCATTTCGTACACCGGCTCCATTTGTACGGGGTATATTTCTCTGGCATACAGCCGGTTGCGAGGAAATCAGCGATGAGCGAGCGTGTCACATTTGGATTGATCGGTGCCGGCAAAATCAGCCGTTCACAGCACCTGCCCAATCTGGTCCGCGCGCCCCATATCCATCTTAAAACGGTCTGTGATCTGAATGCGGACCTCGTTCATGAGGCGCGGCGACAGTACGACATTCCGCACGGAGTCACACGGCACGAGGATTTATTGGCCGACCCGGACATCGAGGCGGTGCTTATCGCCACGCGCGATGATGTGCACGTGCCGCTGGCCATCGCGGCCATGGAGGCGGGAAAGCATGTCTACGTGGAAAAGCCGCTGGCGGAGACGCCCGAGGAATGCCGGCGGATCATTCGGGTACAGGAAAAAAGCGGCCGGCGGCTGGCCGTCGGGTTCAATCGACGCATGGCGCCGGCCTATCAGTTGGCCAAACGGATCATGGCATCGCACGGTGGAGCCAGGAATCTCCATTACCGCATTTCCGACGCTTATTTCATCTGGGGCAAGGAGTTCGGCGCGGCCCCCGGGACGCGCATCATCCACGAAGTCTGCCACGTGTTCGACCTGTTGTGCTACCTGACCGGCTCGGAGGTGACGAGCATCTACTGTGCCGCGGCACGGGATGATGATGAATCCATGCTGTTGAGGTTCGCCAACGGCGCGGTGGCCAGTGTCCTTTCCAGCGGCTATGCCACCTACGACATGCCGAAGGAAACCATGGAGGCCATCCTAGAACTGGGATCGTTGACCGTCAGCGATTGCGTGGAGCTGCGGACTTTTGGTCTGGATGATTACCAACCCGTCCACCGCTTCGCGGGCCACGTGCATCCGGAGCGCGATGCCATCCACAGCGAATTGTTTGAAAAGATGGGTGAGGAGGCCATGATCCAGTTGCGCCGGATTTATTACGAAAAATCCACGCGGCTCGATGCGCTGCGCGCAACCGGAGGGAACCCGGCCCTGCGCCGGCAACTGGAAGACGACCTCGGTCATCACGCCCCGATGATCAATTACATGATGGACAAGGGATGGCTTCATGCGGTGGATCATTTCGCACAATGTCTGTTGAAAGACCTCCCCTGTGAACTGGCCACCACTGAGGATGGACTTCGGGCGGCACGGATCACGCAGGCCGCCATCCAGTCCCGCCGGGAAGGCCGGGTGGTGCGATTGGAAGAGCCCAAGGCCGGCCTGGCGTCTCAAACCCGCACGGTACGGATCGATGCCTCTGATTCAGCCAGACGCATGCCCGCGCGGACTAAGTCCGCGGCGCCACTGTCAGGAGGAATCTTATGACCGATGGAAACAGGGAAATGATGGACAATCGCCGACCTCGACATGGTTTCACGTTGGTCGAATTGCTGGTCGTCATAGGCATTATCGCTCTTTTGATCAGCATCCTTCTGCCGGCGTTGAATAAGGCACGCGAACAGGCCAGGGCCGTCGCCTGCGCTTCCAATATGCGACAGATCGGGACGGCGCTGGTCATGTATTCCCAGAACAACAAGGGATTTCTGCCGTGCGTCGTGGCCGTGGGCGATAACATGATCGGCACGGGTCCCCATCTCCAGATCTGGGTGGACCTGATGCTCCCCTACGTGGGCAAGAGCGGTGAAAGTTTCTTCGGCACCCCGATCGGCACGCGGATGATGCCCAACAACGTCTTCGCCTGCCCCTCGGTCATCCAGCCCAATCAGTTGTCGTATGGGATTCAGACAACCTACACCACTACGACCGGTGGTTGGACCCGCTGCTATAACAGCGATGGAGAGCAATACTATGCCTCGGCGGTCTATTACCCGCGGAAGTTCACCGAGTATGGCGGCCGCACCGCCCAGACCGCGCTGCTGTGTGATGCCGAGCCAAACGAATGGGGTCGCGGTTCGCTGCGGATGACCACGTCCAGCAATGAAGGTGGAACCTACTGGTATGGGTTGGATTACAACCGCGCTGCGCCGATGCACAGCAAAAACACGAACTGGCTCTTCGCCGACGGCCACGTCGTGCAGCGGCCCTACGCTCCAAAAAATTATTACGTCGGTGTCGGCAGCGCCGGCACGAACATCTACGAAGGCGCGGCCGAGTTCACCGCCAAATGGCTTTTGTTGAAGTGATGATTCATCACCAGAGGATCCGGGTCGAATTGAGGATGTTGTGATGAGAACGTGGATAAACGGATTTATTCTGACGACGTTGCTGTTCACCGCCGCGGTCAGTGCGCAGGAGATTCAGCAGGCGGGGCCGTACGTGCTCCACCCGCAGGCGCTGTTTTATGAAGAAGAACGCATCTTCGGCAATTATGACGGCATGTGGGCCTCCGATGAACCGGTGCGCAACGAGCGGTTCATCTTCGCCAACGTCAAGCCTCGAGTTGAAAAGACCGACGATCGGGTTCGACTGACCTACGAAGCCGACGGCGATCTGGGGAGCGGCAAAAAGATCGTGACGATCTCCCCCAATGGGTACGTGCTGGATTATGAACATCAAGCCAAAGCCTTCAAAGGATATGGCGAAATCGGTTATTGGATACCCATCGAGTTCCTCTCGCCCAAGGGAGAGGCGATCACGGTCCTGGATCCGGACGGGAAACGCATCGACCTGCCCGCGGAAGCGGGAGACAGAAACAACATCATCCGCATCGCCAACGGCCAGAAAATCATCGTTCAGGGCGAACGGGCCGTGGAGATTTCCCTCGATGGGATGACCGACTGCTATGGCGGGTTTTTGCAGGATTATCGCGGCGTTGACAAGCCGCCGGCCGCTCATTCCCTGCGATTTGTGGTGACATGGTCCGCCCAGACGACCACGAACGTCCAGGGAAGAATCCGGATCCGGGTCGTGGACAAAAAACAGATCAAGCCGGCCCAGACTTCCGATGCAAGCCCGCAGGGAAAGCTTCAACTGACGGCCCCGGCCCCTTATTTCATCACCACCGGACAGAGCATTCAAATCCCGGCCCAGTTCAATGGCGCTGCGCCGCATGAGGCAGGTTCCGTGCAATGGCGGTTGATTAACGAACAGGGCAACGTGCAGGATCAGGGATCCATTGATATCCGGGGCGACATCAATCAATGGCGCCACGTGTTTGATCTGAAAGTCGGCCGCAACGGCTCATATCGGCTGGAAGCGACGTTGACCTCGGGGCAGGATTCATGGCGTGATGAATCGCTCTTTTCCGTCTTTCCGCCGGCGTTGGACCGGGCCCGCGCCACCAGCGACATCCTGGGCGCATCGGGCATCATGGAAGATTTCGGAGACATCGCCGCGGCGGTCGGCCTGACCTGGAACCGCCGGTGGTGCGGGGTGGGGGACATGCGGCCAGCGCTGGCGATGAAGGATGGCAGGCCCAACGTCGAGTACCTGAGCCACGCCAACCAGTGGGAGCAAAAACGCGGATTCATCCCCCTGGGCAGTCTCACCGCGATGATCGACTACAACCATCCCAAGAGCGACTGGGGTAAAAACCGTGCGGCCGATGACGCCTACATCGACGCCTGGATCGCCAATCAGGTCGAGCCGATGGTGCGTCAGGACATGGGGCACATCCGTTACTGGGAGGTGCTCAACGAACCGTATTACGAAATCCGCGAACACCCCGAGGTCTATTTTGAAATCCTCAAACGGACCTACACCGCCATCAAGGCGATCGACCCGACGTTGCAGGTGGTCGGCGTCTGCGGCCCGCCCGACAGCATCGGCGATGAATGGTATCGAAGCCTCTTCGCCCTGGGCGCCATGAAATACATGGACATCATGTCCTTTCATCAATACAGCTTCACGAACCAGCTCATCAGCAATCCGGAACAGCGCCTGGAAACGTGGATCGCACACCTCCGCAAGCTGATGCGGGAGTATGGCGGACGGGAACTGCCCCTCTGGAACGATGAAGCCTCCCTCACGCCGCCGGCCACGATGTTCACCCTGCCGCGTTACCTGAAGAATGTCGGGTATCTGGACGACAAAAAATCGCCAGACCCGCGCGAACAGGCGGCCGTCATGTCGCGCATCCTCACCGTGCATTACGCCGACAACGTCAAATATTTCTTCCATCTGTTCAATGCCTCATCCGAATACACCTGCCACCCGATGGAATTCAACGGCGCCCCCATCCCCCTGGCGGTGGCGATGGGCGGCATTCATCATTTTCTGGAAGGCAAACGTCCGGTCGGAAAGGATTTCTCCCACAAACGCCTGCCCCTGTATCTCTTTTCGGCCGATGACAACCGGCACGTCGTTGTCTGCTGGCTTCAGCGGTTTTATCCGGAAGAAACCGTTTCCATCCAATGGCCCGCCTCCTGGAGCGATGTGCGGGCGCACGATCTTTTCGCCAATCCCGTCGACGTCAGCGCCGCCATCGGCCCGGAGCCGATCTTTCTGACCTTCAACAGCGGCGCATCCGATGCCGAGCTTCTGAGCCAGCTCGCGGCGATGCGGGTCAACCTGCGACAACCTCAGAAGGATGCCGCGCCGCAGATCGGCACCCTGGTGGCCGCCCAGCCATCGGACTGGGTGGGTTATTTTCCGGTTGATCTGAAGCCATACGTCAATCGCGGCCTGGCCGACGAGGTGGCCGGCGACAAAAACGGAGGCTTCACGGATGAAGGAACCAACGATCTGAGCCTGCTTCCTCCCGGCGACTACAAAACCGATGGCGTGCCCTTTCGGATCATTGACCCACAGGCCAACGACGGCAGGGCGTGCCTTGTGCTGGGCAGCCAGTTACGCTCGTACTTTCCCATGCAAATCAACGGCATCAAGGTCAATCAACGCCTCAGCCGGATCAGCTTCTTCCACCTGATCACCAACGGCCACGCGGCCGGATACGGATCGCAGGAAAAATCCGCCTTCACCTACATCATCCACTTCGCCGACGGCACGAGTGAAACGATCGCCGTGAAGGAAGGGGACAACGTGGCCGACTGGTGGCACCAGGGCAACCTGCCTCATGCGCGGGTCGCCTTTGAAATGCCCGGCCCGCAGACGGATCGGGTGTCGGTCTTCCAATACGACTGGACCAGCCCCAAAGGGGCCGCGGCACGGATTGAATCCATCGACGTTCACAGCGGCAATGACGTGGCCATCCCCGTGGTTCTGGCCATTACCGGAGTGCTGTCAAACTGACAACAACCCCAAACAGGAGGAGAGCATGAAACAATTGTTTTGAAGCGGCAACCCTTTGAGCACGAAGCGCCGTTGTGGCGCATGGGACACAAGGATTCCTTTTAGGAGTAGAAAATGAAAAAGTTCATCATGGCGACCGCGGCGATGCCCGCGGTATTGTTTCTGACGACCGCCGCCCCTGCGACGGTGGTGTTCGACTGGACAACGGTGGGAAATGCCGGCAATGCGGCAGACTCCACCACCTACGGCGCGGTGAGTTACGACTACAAAATCGCCAAGTACGAAGTAACCAACACGCAGTACGCGGAGTTTCTGAACGCCGTCGCGGCGACGGACAGCCACACGCTTTTCGTCTCTGGTGGCGGGATCACGCAAAACGGGTCATCGGGCAGTTATACCTATACCGTGAACAGCGGGAAGGGCAACGTGCCGGTGACCAGGGTGACCTGGAACAGCGCTGCCCGTTTCATCAACTGGATGAGCAATGGACAGGGATCGGGTGATACCGAAACCGGGGTCTATGACCTGTCGCTGTCAACCCCCACCCGTGCCGTCAATGCGTCGATTTTCCTTCCCACTGAAAACGAGTGGTACAAGGCGGCGTATTACGACCCCACCAAAGGCGGGTCGGGTGGATATTGGACCTATGCCACCCAGAGCGATACCGCGCCGGCATATAACGTACCGTGGACTGTCACCAACGACGCTGTCTACAACGGTTGGAGCGGCCCCTATGGTGGCGGGCCGACGGATGTGGGGACATTCTCCAGTTCCGACAGTTATTACGGCACGCTCGACCAGAGCGGAAACGTGTGGGAATGGAATGAAACCATCTACTCCCCCTCGTCAATCCATCTGCGAGGTGGTTCGTACAGCGAGGGCGCGACAAATATCTCATCCGCCGGCAGCAGCACCGTTTCACGGGGTAACCTATTCGGCAGCGTCGGCTTCCGTGTCGCCGCTGCTGTTCCCGAGCCGGGTTCATTGCTGGTGATCCTGGGCGTGGGCGGCCTGGCGATGGCTCGCAGACGACGATCCTGACGGGATAGTGGCGGGTCGTCCGGTGGACGAGAAATGCAAATGGCCGTGGCGGACAACATCGCCACGGCCATTTCCGCATTCTGGCCCAAACGATTGCCGGCGGCGGAACCGGGCCGGGAAATGCGGCGAAAAAAGCGGTGCAAAATCCGGCGCAGCAACCGCACCCGGATGACCGCAATGCATCGCACGATAAAGCTTGGAAAACGAAAAACCCCGCGACTTGCGGGGCTTTTCGCCAGACTGCGGCAGGGCACGATGACCCTGTCAAACACCTAATACCCCCAAGGGGAGTCGAACCCCTGTCCTCTGGCTGAGAACCAGATATCCTGGGCCACTAGACGATGGGGGCGTTGGGGGCGTTGATCCCGCCAGGATGGGTGGGATTATCGTGAGGGGTGGCGGAGACGTCAAGCGACGGTCGGGCATGGGATGCGGTGGGGGGCGGTTGGGGAATCGGCCTCGAAGCGGTACAGTCAATGGAAGCCCGTTCGGATGCAACTTCCGATCCGTTGGCGCATGATCCAATGAGGACCGACGATGCCGGCAAGCTCGACCCCACCATCGCCCTGTTTGAACAGGCGGTTGAAGCCCATTCCAAACGGCTGTTGACCATTGCCCGGGCGATCATCGGATATCGCGGCTCTCCGGAAGATGTGGTGCAGCAGGCGATGATGAATCTTTACCGGCATCGTCAACGGTACGATTGGCGCGAGCCGGGGGGGTTGATGCGGCGGGCGGTGGTCAACGAATCGCTGCGGCTGCTGCGACAACCCCGCATGGGCCTGGTCGGCGACGATCATCCGGGCCGGTCGATCACCCCGCCGGGCGAAATCATCGCCAACGAGACCATTCAGCAGGTTCGGCGGGCGATCGACAAGTTGCCGGAACATTTTCGAACCGCGCTGGTGCTGTGCGAATATGAGAATCTGTCGTATGCGCAGATCGCCGAGGCGATGGAGGCGAGTATCCCGCAGGTGAAAACGTGGCTCCATCGCGGCCGGAGGCGGTTGGCGGAGATGCTTAAAGGGTACGTCGAGGGGGAACGGGAAAAAGTGGAAAACCGAAAGACGTGACGATGATTCCTTGTAGGAGTGTTGTTTGTGGATGAACCGATGGAACAAGATCAACTGCTCGATGCCCACCTCGATCAGGCGCTGACGGCGGAGGAATCGGCCGGGCTGGAGTCGCGGCTGCGCGTTGACATGGAATTGGCCGGCCGACTGGAAGCGCTGCGCCAGGAACGCCTGTTGCGCCAACAAGTCTGGCAACGGATGGAGCCGACGGAACTTCAGACGGAACGATTCAACGACCGGCTCAAACAACGGATGCAAACCCGCGATCCCTGGCGGCAGCGAGCTGGGGTTTTGCGATGGGTCAGCGCGGTGGCGGCCTGTCTGCTGATCGGATTCATGAGCGGTTACGTCAATCGGGGCACGCTGTTCGGGCCGGATGAGCCAGCCGGTTCATCGCGGGTGCGAAAGGTGTCCGATGAGGCCGCCGGCCGCCGGGGATATCACGTCAGTCTGGTCGATGAGACCGGACAGGTCGTCGCCACGCAGACGTTTGACACCCTCGAACAGGCACAGGAATTCGCCAACGATGTCGGCCGGTGGCAGGCCACCCGCCGGCAGGCGCAGGATGGGCACATGCAGCTCGTGGCCGATGAATTTTAGTGGATGCGAAACCGCGTCATGAATCATCCTTCCGACCCAATTGTTTCCCGAAGCGGCCGCCGTGGCGTGGTGCTGGGGGCGGCGTTGTTGATCCTGGGCGGGGCATGGCTGATCGCCCGCGCTGAGCCGGCCACGCAGCCCACCTCGCTGGAACAACTGAGCCAGGAGACCCGCGTTGCGTATCAGAATGTGCGGAGTGGGATCGTTCGACTGCAACTCCCCACGCCGCGCTGGTTGACGCGACTGGCCGAACAGCAAAACCCGCTGCGCAAATGGAACAGTCAACTGCATCCGGACGTGCGCCGGCGGTTGGAGGAGGAGCAGGCGCATCCGAATCAGCTTCCGCGTTATGCGACGGTCATCATGCCGACGACGATCCCCGCTTCGTCGCAGCCGATGGGCCGAACCTGGCGGGTGATCCTGCCGGATGGCGCCCAGGTGGTGGTTGTCGAACCGGCCGGCCAGGTGGATCGGGCGCAGTCCGTCCAGGGTCGGTTCGTCGCGAACAACATCGGTTTGTTGCTCGATGATGAGGCGCATGTCCTGGTCCCGCTGTACATTGAAAAAGAGGCCTTCGCCGGTCAATCCGCGCTGGCGATGCTGGGGGATGGCACGTTGACCTCGGCGCATTTTGTCACTTCGGATCGCCCGACCAATCTGACGTTGATGCAACTGGATCATCCGGCCGGCCGGGCGGTGGGCATGTCCAACCGCAAGCCGGAGGAGGGAAGCCTGGTGTTGATGCTGTCCCCTGGCGGCACGCCGGCGCGGCTGGCGGTCTGGGCCGTCGGTATGCCGGATTATGGCGTGGTCGTGGCGCTGGATGGAAGCGTGGCGGGGTTTTCGCGATTTGGCCAGTTCATGGATGGGGAGCTTTGCCGGCCGGTGGTGGATCAGATGATTCAACATGGCCAGGTGAGAAGGGCCGTGCTGGGCGTGATGATCAGCACGGTTCGGCCGGACGATCCAGCGCGTCGTCAAAATGAGGCGCTGGGCAATCGACCGGCCATTCGCATCGAACAGGTCAATGATGGCTCGCTCGCAGACGCCGCCGGATTGCACAAGGGGGATTACATCCTGTCCCTGGGAGATCGAACGGTGGGGGACACGCCAACCTTCGCGGCCGTCATGGCGGCACGGACGGGCCTGACGGAATTTCAGATTCTGCGCCAAGACCAACCCCTGAAGGTCTCCATCGACCTGACGCCGGCGGGGGGGGAGGGGGGGGATTAAATGTCAAAATACATGCAGAATTCGTAGGGGTGGGGGCGCATCCGGATGGCATCCACCTCGTTTTCGCGCTTGTACTTGATCCAGTAATGAATCACGTCCGCGGTGAAGACATCCCCATTGAGCAGAAACTGGTGGTCGGCCTCCAATTCATTGAGGGCCTCTTCCAATGATCCGGGCGCCGAGCCGATGCGTTCGTATTCGGCGGGCTTGAGATTGTAAATGTCCTTGTCCATCGGATCGCCGGGGTGGATTTTGTTTTCGATGCCATCCACGGCCGCCATGACGATGGCGCTGAACGCGAGATAGGGATTGCACGAGCTGTCCGGACAGCGAAATTCGAGTCGTTTGGTCTTGGGGTTGTCGCTGTACATGGGGATGCGCACGGCGGCCGAGCGGTTGCGGCTGGAATAAACCAGGTTGACCGGCGCTTCATAACCGGGGACCAGCCGCTTGTAGCTGTTGGTCGTCGGATTGCACAGCGCGCACAGGGCGCGGGCGTGCTTGAGGATTCCGCCGATGGCGTACAGGCCCATGTCGCTCATGCCGGCGTATCGGTTGCCGGCGAACAGCGGTTTTCCCCCCTTCCAGAGCGAAAAATGGACGTGCATTCCCGAACCGTTGTCCTGAAACAGCGGCTTGGGCATGAAGGTGACGACCTTTCCATGTCGGGCGGCGACGTTTTTGCAGACGTATTTGTACATCATCACGTTGTCGGCCATGGTCACCAGGTCCTGGTAACGCATGTCGATCTCGCACTGGCCGCCGGTGGCGACCTCGTGATGATGGGCCTCGACCGGGATGCCCAGGTCGATGAGCGTCGCCACCATTTCGCCGCGGATGTTGTGCATCGAATCCATCGGCGGCGTGGGAAAATACCCTTCCTTGAGTCGGATTTTGTATCCCAGGTTGGTCGGGTCCTCATCCCCGCGTCCCCAGATGCCTTCGCGCGACCCGACGTAATATTTCGAGAAATTGATCCCCTGGTCGTAGAACGCCTGGTCGAAAATGAAAAATTCCAGCTCCGGCCCGAACTGGGCGGAGTCGGCGATTTTGGAAGTTCGCAGATATTGTGTCGCCTTGCGCGCGATGGAGCGGGGATCGCGGGAATATTCCTTTTTGGTGATGGGATCGCGCACGTCGCAGATCAGCGACAGGGTCGTGTGGAGCATGAACGGGTCGATTTTGGCGGTGTCGGCGACCGGGACCAGCAGCATGTCCGATTCGTTGATGGCCTGCCACCCGCGGATCGAACTGCCGTCAAACCCAAACCCGCGATCAAAACTGTCCAGGCCAAATTCGCTGATCGGGCAGGTGGTGTGTTGCCACAGTCCCGGAAAATCCATGAAACGCAGGTCAATAAACTGGACTTTTTTCTGATTGCACAGCTTGATGACCTCTTGTGGGGTCATGGTTTCTCCATGCCGGGACATTGAACCGGGCCGCGAGGAAATCGGAACGGAAACGGAGAGGCCGGGATTCGAACCCGGGGTAGCAGTTTTAGCCGCTACAACGGTTTAGCAAACCGTCGCCTTCAGCCGCTCGGCCACCTCTCCAGACTGTCGCTCAAAAAAGTACGCCCATCGGCCGTTAAATGCAAGCATCGGATGCGCCATCACCGCCTGGCCACGCGCAGGGGGTCGGGTTTGCCCGATTGTTGAAAGGCCGCCTCACGGCCGCGACACCCCCGGCACGCCCAGCAGGGTTCGGGGGTGTCGGCCGTGCAACTCCACGTTTTTTCAAAGGGCGCGCCCACCTGATACCCCACGTCCACCACCTGCCACGGTTCCAGTTCCAACAGCGGCAGCATCAGCTCCAATTCACCCTGATCGCACGGCAGTTGAATCAGCTCGTTCCAGACCTGGCCGAATTCCGTCGCCCGCGCCAGTTCATCGGTTCCCGCCCCCACGCGCAGGCCCATGTAAATCGCCGCGGCCTGGTAATGGGCGGCGAACCGGCTGGCCAGCGACACCAGCGGCAGCAATTCCATCAGCGCCGGCCCCATTTCCGGCCGGTATCGCGGATCGGGAACGGTCGGCGCCTGGGGCGTCGACGTCTGCACGGCCGACAAAAACGGCATCGCCAGCGTGTGTTCGCGATAGGGCTTGAAATGGGCCACCTGCAGGTCGTACGCCGCCCGCCCGCGCGAACCGGCCGGGTCCATCACCTGGCCGTTCAACATCACCAGCCGGTATTTCTGGGCCGCCAGCGCGGAGATCACCGCCGAGTTGAGGCTGCCGTTGTTCAGCACGATCGCCAGGTCCTTGGCCATAGGAATCACATCCTATCCCCATCGACAACTTGACGCCACCGGCCGGACGTTCAACAATGCAATGCTGTTTATCATGAAGGAAACCATGGCCCGAACCTTAGACCATCCCTCGTTGCCGCCGTTGAAGGCGAAATTCCCCCAGATGAAACTGCTGGCCGGCGAATTTCGCGATCAGACCACCGTCGTCGTGCCGCGTGAATCGATCATCGAAGTGGGAACATTTCTGCGTGATGACCCGTCGCTGCGTTACGATCTGCTGTCGGAACTGAACGGCGTCGATTATCTCAATTATCCCGGCGCCACGCATCGCTTCGCCGTCAATTACGGCCTGGTTTCAACCACGGCCTCCCGACGGCTCTGGTTGAAAGTCTTTCTCGACCCCACCCATGACACCGCCCCCAAAACCGCCCCGCGGGATGAAAACATCGTCGATGAGGGGGATCCCGGCCTGAAGGTCGATTCGGTCACGTCCATCTGGCCCGGCGCTGAATGGATGGAACGCGAAACCTACGACATGTTCGGCATCATCTTTCTCAATCACCCCGACCTGCGTCGAATCCTCACCTGGAACGGTTTTGGTTCGTATCCGCTGCGCAAGGATTATCCCCTGCGCGGCATCGGCGAGCGGGAAAATTACAAGATCGTCACCCGTCAGGGCGCCTAAGATCATTGCCCATTCCAAATGACCCAAACCGCATCGGGAATTGAGCCTCCAGACCATGTTTGAATCGATCACCCAACGCCGCTATCTGCTGCCTTTCAAGGCCGCCCGGCTGCCGCAGCAGTTCACCGAGGTGCTGGTGATCGGCGGGGGGGTGGCCGGCTTGCGTGCCGCCATCGCAGCGGCACAGGAGGGGGCCGAGGTCCTGCTCCTGACCAAGGACACCATCGACCAGTCCAACACCTGGTACGCGCAAGGGGGCATCGCGGCCGTCCTTCAGCCGATGGACAGCGTCGAATCCCACGAACAGGACACCGAGGTCGCCGGCGCGGGGTTGTGCGATCACAAGGCGGTCGAAATTGTCATCCGTGAAGGTCCGCAGCGCGTTCTCGAATTGTTGCAGTGGGGGGCGCATTTCGACCGGCAGGCCGGCAACGCCTACAACCTGGCCTTCACCCGCGAGGGAGGTCACAGCTTCGCCCGCATCGTTCATGCCTATGGCGATGCCACCGGCAAGGAGCTCGCCCAAACCCTCATCCGCACCGTCCGTAACTGCGATTCCGTGCGCATCCAGGAAAAAAGTTTCGTGCTGGACCTGGTCACGGACAATGGTCGTTGTCTGGGCGCGTTGGCCTTGGTCAACAACCAGCTTCACCTGATCTGGGCCAAGACCACCATCCTCGCCTCCGGCGGGGCGGGCCAGCTCTATCGCGAATCGACCAACCCCGAAATCGCCACCGCCGATGGTCACGCCATGGCCTATCGTGCCGGAGCCACCCTCCAGGACATGGAGATGGTCCAGTTTCATCCCACCACGCTCTACGTCGCCGGCGCCAGCCGGGCGCTGGTCACCGAGGCCGTGCGCGGCGAAGGGGCCTATCTGGTCGATCGCACCGGCTATCGTTTCATGAAGGATTATCATGAAATGGCCGAGCTGGCCCCGCGCGATGTGGTCTCCCGCGCCATCGTCGAACAGATTCGCAAAACCCATTACACGCACGTCTTCCTGGATGTGCGACATCTGCCCACGTCCGAGTTTCGCGAGCGATTCCCCCAACTGGCCCAACTGGTGGATCAGTTCGAGATCGACGTTTCCAAGGATTTGATTCCCATTCACCCCGCCGCCCACTACATGATCGGCGGCGTCGATGCCGACGACATGGGACAAAGCAGCCTCCCCGGCCTGTACGTCGTTGGAGAGGCCAGTTGCAGTGGCCTGCACGGGGCCAATCGCCTGGGGAGCAATTCGTTGCTCGAAGGGCTGGCCTTTGGCGCCCGCGCCGGCCAACACGCCGCCCAGACGGCCCGCGCCGGCAAAATCGATTTTCCCCTCAGCCTCGAACACCGCGTGCCCCCTTCCAGCCGCACCGAACTGGACATCACCGACGTCAAAAGCAGCCTGCGCTCCATCATGTGGCGCAACGTCGGCATCGAACGCACCGGCGACCGCCTCGCCGAAACCCGCGAAATCATCGCCTTCTGGTCCCGCTACGTCATGGACAAGGTCTTTTTGCCCGACATGCCGGCCAACCCCGCCCGCCCGATCTCGCCACAATCCGGTTGGGAATTGCAGAACATGCTCACCGTCTCCTTCCTGATCACCACCGCCGCCCATGCCCGCACCGAGTCGCGCGGGGCGCACTATCGGCTGGATTACCCCCAGCGCGATGACGACCACTGGCGGCTCCACCTCCTGTGGCGTCGAGCCACCGAAACCCCCACCCCCGAACCTCTCTCGTAATATCCATCCGGACGTACCGCCCGCCAGAGTCAAAAGACCTCCTTGTCCAATTCCTCGTATGAGCATAGTCTGTACACCCAGGAGATTGGTTTATGACGCAAAGCAACTCCCAACCCCAGACCGACCGTTCCCACGATGTTCTTCGTGAAGTCCGCCAGCCGCTGGAAGCGTTTTTTTCACCCCGCAACGTCGCGCTGATCGGGGCCACCGAAACCCCCGGCAGCGTGGGGCGGACGCTGCTTTGGAACCTGGTCAGCAACCCCTTCGGCGGGACGATTTTCCCCGTCAACCCCAAACGTCCCAGCGTGCTGGGCATCAAGGCCTATCCCGACATCAGCGCCATCCCCGACAAGGTGGACCTGGCCGTCATCGTCACGCCCGCCGCGACCGTCCCCGGCATCATCGGCCAGTGCATCGACACCGGCGTCAAGGCGAGCATCATCATTTCCGCCGGTTTCAAGGAACTGGGCGCGCCGGGCATCGCGCTGGAACAGAACGTTCTTGAACAGGCCCGCCGTGGCAAATTACGCATCATCGGCCCCAACTGCCTTGGCGTGATGAACCCCATCACCGGCCTGAACGCCACGTTCGCCGGGGCCATGGCCCGGCCGGGCAACGTCGCCTTCATCAGCCAGAGCGGCGCGCTCTGCACGGCCGTCCTGGACTGGAGTTTCAAACAGCAGGTCGGTTTCAGCGCCTTTATCTCCATTGGCTCGATGCTGGACGTCAACTGGGGCGATTTGATCGACTATTTTGGGGATGACCCGCGCACCCAGAGCATCGTCATCTACATGGAATCGATCGGCGACGCCCGCGCGTTTTTATCCGCCGCCCGCGAGGTGGCGCTGAACAAACCGATCATCGTGATCAAGGCCGGCCGCACCGAAGCCGCCGCCAAGGCCGCCGCCTCGCACACCGGCTCATTGACCGGCAGCGATGAAGTCCTCGACGCCGCCTTTCGCCGTTGCGGCGTGTTGCGCGTCAACGACATCTCCGAAGTCTTCGACATGGCCGAGGTGTTGAGCAAGCAGCCGCGCCCAAAGGGTTCGCGTCTGACCATTGTCACCAACGCCGGCGGGCCGGGCGTGCTGGCGACCGATGCCCTGATCCTCGCCGGCGGCGAGCTGGCGCAGATTTCCCCGCAGACCACCCAGCAGCTCGATCAATTCCTTCCCGCCGCCTGGAGTCGCAACAATCCCATCGACATCCTCGGCGACGCCGACCCCGACCGTTATTCCAAATCTCTCGAAGTCGCCTCGCAGGACCCCGCCAGCGACGGCCTTCTGGTCATTCTCACCCCGCAGGACATGACCGACCCCACCCAGACCGCCGAAAAACTGCGGCCCTATGCGAAAATTCAGGGCAAGCCGATCCTGGCCAGTTGGATGGGCGGACCGGTCGTCGCCGCCGGCGAACACATTCTCAACAGCAGCGGCATCCCGACATACCCCTACCCCGACACCGCCGCCCGCGCGTTCTACTACATGTGGAAATACAGCTACAACCTGCGCGGCCTCTACGAAACCCCCACCATGGCCACCGATGCCGAAAGCGCCATCAACCGCGACGCTGCCAATGCCATCATCCAGACCGCCCGGCGCGATGGCCGGACGATCCTGACCGAGGTGGAATCCAAAAAACTCCTCTCCACCTACGGCATCCCCACGGTTCCAACCTCCATCGCCGATTCCGCCGATCTGGCCGTCCGCGAAGCCGACCGCATCGGCTATCCGGTCGTGCTGAAACTCTATTCCCACACCATCACCCACAAAACCGACGTCGGCGGCGTCAAGCTCAACTTGCGCGACAGTGCCGCCGTTCGCGATGCCTATGCCCAGATTCAATCCTCGGTCGCCAAAACCGCCGGCGCGGAACATTTCCACGGCGTCAGCGTCCAGCCCATGATCCGACTCGATGGTTATGAAATCATCGTCGGCAGCAGCATCGACCCCCAGTTCGGGCCGGTCCTGCTGTTCGGCACCGGCGGCCAACTGGTCGAAATTTTCAAGGATCGCGCACTTGGATTGCCCCCCTTGAACGCCACCCTCGCCCGCCGGATGATCGAACAGACCCGCATATACAAAGCCCTCAAAGGCGTTCGCGGCCGCCCGCCGGTCGATCTGGCCGCCCTCGATCATCTTCTGGTCCGCTTCAGCCAACTGGTCGTCGAGCAGAAATGGATCAGGGAGATCGACATCAACCCGCTGCTGGTCTCCGATCAGCGGCTGATTGCGCTCGATGCCCGCGTCGTCGTCCAAGGCCCCGATGTCTCCGAAACATCCCTCCCTCGTCCCGCCATTCGCCCCTATCCGACCCAGTACGTCACCCCCTGGGCGCTCAAGGATGGCTCGGCCGTCACCATCCGACCCATCCGCCCCGAAGATGAACCGCTGCTGGTCCATTTCCACAAAACCCTCAGCGAACGCAGCGTGCGGCTTCGCTATTTTCATCCCATGAAACTCAACCAGCGCACCACCCACGAACGCCTGACACGGGTCTGTTTCAACGATTACGATCGCGACATCGCCCTGGTCGCCGACCACCACGATTCCGCCACCGGCCAACACGAAATCCTCGGTGTCGCCCGCCTCAGCAAGCTCCCCTTTGGCAATCAGGCCGAATTCGCCATGCTCATCAGCGACCAGTGGCAAAATCGCGGGCTGGGCAGCCGGATGCTCGACCTGCTCATCCAGGTTGGCCGGGATGAAAAACTCTCGCGGATCGTCGCTGACATTCTTCCCGACAATCTCGAAATGCAGCGCATTTGTCAGAAACTTGGCTTTTCCCTGACGCAAGACCCCCTCGCACCGGTCATCAAGGCCGCCATCGCGCTGTAAACAATCCGCCAGCGGCTACTTGCTCCCCTCCGGCAGCAGCCGCCCCGAGTTCCGCAGCCGCCCCATGATCCAGCGGCGGACCACAAAATAAGGTTTGAACACGATCCGGTGCAGCCGGATGAGCGGGCTTTTGTATTCGGCGATCTTCCGTTCGACATCGGTCAATTCATCCGGCCGCATCCGGCGTTTGTGCTTCAAAATGTGATAAACATCCGCCCGTTGCAACCGGCCCAGCCACCAGCGGCTGAAGGGGTTGAACCCCCTGGCCTCCCAACTGATCTGAAAGTCGATCAGGTGCGGCTTTCCATCGTCACCCAGCAGGATGTTCTGCGGCTTGTTGGTGTCCACGTACGCCATCTTCCGCCGGTGCAATTCCACCATCAGTTCCTGCAACTGGGCGAAAAAACCATCCGGCACCGGATGTTCCCTGGAAAGCGGCCGACCCTGCACGTATTCGTGCGCAAAACCCGTCCTCCCCACCCGGCCCAACACCGCCGGCACGTTGGGCACATCCGCCAGCCGTTGATAAAACCGCAGCTCCCTCCCGCACAACCACCGCCCGATCCATTCCAGCGGCAACCCCGCCAGCGGCGCGGTTCGCCCCATCTTCACCACCGCCCGCCGGCCGTCGGCCCGCTCATAAAATCCCGTCACCGCGAAAAAATCATGCTTGATCGTCTGCGACAGCAGATATTCCCCGTCGATCAGTTCCACCTTGTCCGGCAGCCGATCTCGTCCCAATGCCCGCAACGCATACGCTAGTCCCGATTGGCGCACCGGGGCTTCCAGATGTTTTTGGGTCTCATCGGCCATCCCTAATTCCCATGCACGAACGGCAAACCTGCCACCCTGGCCGGCCTCATCCGTCCTTCGGCCGCGATCCACACCGCCGTGCCATCGGCCACGAAGGGGCGTTTGACGTACCCCAACGCGATCGCCGCATTGCTCAACACCGGCGAAACCGTGCTGCTGGTCACGCCACCGATCACGTTGCCCCCTTCATCGTGAATGGGCGCCCCTTCGATCGGCAACGCTTCACCTTCCATCTTCATCCCCACCAGTTGCCGCGAAAATTGCCCCCGCGCGTGCATCCGCGCCACGATCTCCTGGCCCAGGTAACACCCCTTGGTCAAGCTCACCGCCTTGTTCATCAACCCCGTCTCCGCCGGCAGCACCGAATCATCAAAATCGATCCCGTACATCGAGCGGCCCGCCTCGATCCTCGCCGCGTTGAACGCCGCCCACCCCACCGGCCGCAGCCGCCGTTTCCCCAGTTCTTCGCCTTGTCCGAACCTCTCCACCAATTGATTCCACACCGTCGCCGCCGACGAAACCGCGACGATCAGATAAAACCCCGGCACGCCCGCCCGGTCATCGCGATGGATCGTCACCACCTGACCAAACGCTTCGGCCTCCATCGACCCCAGTTGCATCAGTTGATCCACCTCACGCCCCGTGGACTGATTCAAAATCTCCGCCGCCAGCGGCCCATGCAGCGACATCTGGTGCAACTTCCCCAGTTGGGGTTCGATCTTCACCTTTTCGGCGAACAGATACTTTTCCAGCATCGCCGCCATCGGCTCGATTTTGCGAACTTCCATCTCCAGCAGGGTCGATTCCCCCCGCTCCAGCACGTTCACATCGGTTTCGATCCGTCCCTTGCCGTTGAGGAAAAAACCGTACACCCCCCGGCCGGCCGCCAGCCCGCTTTTGGCCGACTTGTCCCAGGTCTGGTTGGTCAGCAAATTGTTCAAAAACGCCAGCCGGTCCACCCCGGCGAGTTGGATCAACCCGCGCTGCGGCAGATCCATCAACCCGCACGCCTTGTGGATCGCCGCGTATTCCGCCTGTGGCTGTCCAAAGGTGCTGACGATCGGAATCTGGCCATAATCCTGAAATTCCGCCCCGGCCTGTTCGTGCAATTCTCGTAACGGATTGGCATTCACCACGGACATACTTCACCTGAACCACAACCCATGCGATTAAACCCCCGCACCGACCTGCTGAACGTGCGCCACGGCATTGCGGAACAGCCTCAGCCCCCGACCCTCGCCGCCGGACTGGCGGAGGCTCGTCCAGGCGGGATGCTGCCACGGCGACACAAATCGTTCCGGATGCGGCATCAACCCGAAGACCAACCCCGTCCGGTCGCAGATCCCCGCGATGTCATCCACCGATCCATTGGGATTGTCCGGAAATTCCCCCCGCGCCGGCGAACCATCTTCCCGACAATATATCAACGCCACCTGGTCGTTTTCCCACAATTGCCGCCGGATCGATTCGTTGGCTGGAATGAATTTCCCCTCTCCATGCGCGATCGGCAGCGGCAACGGCTCGGAGGAGCCGGCATCCCGCGTCCAGATGCACAGGTCGCTTTTGGAACACAAATTGACCCATCGGTTGATAAAACGCCCGCAATCGTTGTTGGTCAGCGTCGACGTCTGGTGGCCGGTTTGTCCCTCCCCGATCGCTCCCGGCAGCAACTCGGTCTTCACCAGCACCTGAAACCCGTTGCAGATGCCGATGATCGGTTTGCCCGCTTCGACAAACCGTTTGAGCACATCGGCCAGATGATGGGTGATCTGATTGGCCAGAATCCGCCCGGCGGCGATGTCATCGCCATAGCTGAACCCGCCCGGAATCGCCAGAATTTGATATTCCTCCAGCAACGCCGGCCGTTCCAGCAGCCGGTTGATATGAACCCGCCTCGGATCGGACCCCGCCAGCTCAAAGGCATGGGCGGTTTCCCGGTCACAATTCGTCCCCGCGGCACGAAGAATCAAGGTGCGTGGCAACATGCCGCCCATTGTATCGCGAATCGGCGGCGGGGAAACGTCGAATGATCAAAAACGGGCGATTCAGCCGTAATCCCATGAAAGGCTCTGCAGATCGAGCGGTATGATACCCGATCAAAGGAGATTCTCATGGAAAACACCACAATCGTATCGTACGCCGGCATGGACTGCCATCGCACCTTCAGTCGTCTGAC
>JADYZN010000007.1 GCA_020853095.1 Phycisphaerales bacterium
CGCACTCCTGCGGAGCCCTATCCTCCGAGGCGGCGCGAGAAGTATAACGCGCGGACGGTTTTGTATTGGGAAAAAATCGGTCTTGACAACGAAATGCCTTTCATGGATAGGGTCCGCACCGCGGACCTTTTTTGCGGCGGATCGCCCATCGGTCAAAATGGTCCGCGGTGCGGACCCTACGGGGAAAAAGGCGTGAGGTCCGGATACGGGTACGGATACGCAGATAGTTTATTGAATTCACGCCGCCGGATGGCCTTGGAGGGCGTCGCTTCCGCAGTGTCGCGATTCACGGTTCTACCGCATCGCCTGCAATTCAGAAATGATCCGATCCACCGGAACCGGCCGTTGTTCGCCGGTGGCAAGGGATTTGAGCAGGATGGTCTTTTCCGCCAGTTCGCTGTCGCCGCGAATCAGGCAAAACGCGGCCTGTTCACGGTCGGCGATTTTGAATTGCGCCTTGACCGACCGGCCGGACAAATCCATGTCCGCCACCAATCCCGCGTGACGCAATTCCTGCATCAGGACGAAGTTGGCATCGGCGGCGGCCGGGCCGTGCGAGATCAGATAAAACAAGGGTGCAGACGCCTCGGCGGGAACCGACTTTTGAGCCTCCAACGCCAGCAGCAGCCGTTCGATGCCCGATCCAAACCCAACCCCCGGCGTCGGCCGGCCGCCCAGTTGTTCAACGAGATTGTCGTATCGCCCGCCGCCCCCCACCGCATTTTGCGAACCCAAACCGGCGGCCGTCACTTCCCACAGCGTATCGGTGTAATAATCAAACCCGCGAACCAGCATCCCATCGACCGCGAAATCGACCTTCTGTTCGCTCAATAACTGCTGCACACGGTCAAAATGCGACCGGCTGCGGGGCGAAAGGGCTTCGTACGCCGATGGAACCCCCCGCCGGGCCTCGACATCGCGGGGGTCTTTGCTGTCCAAAATCCGCAGCGTGTTTTCTTCCAATCTCCGCTGCGAATCCTCGCTCAATTTCGATGCCATCGGACGGAAAAATTCCTGGAGCATCCGCCGATACCGGGCCTTGCTTTCCCCATCCCCCAGGCTGTTGAGCCGCAGGCTCAGGTCTTTCAATCCGCAGCGGCGATAAAAATCCAACTGCAACAAAATGCACTCGACATCCTGCTGCGGCTCGGCGATGCCGAACGCTTCGGCGCCAAACTGATGATGCTGGCGCAACCGCCCTTTCTGCGGCCTCTCATATCGGAAGTTGGGGCCGATGTAATAAACCTTCAGCCGCGCCCCCTCCTGTGCCAGCAGATTGTTTTCGATGGCCGCCCGAACCACGCCCGCTGTCCCTTCGGGGCGCATCGTCATCGACTCATCACCCCGGTCGGTGAAGGTGAACGTCTCCTTGTGAACGATGTCGGATGTCTCCCCCACCCCGCGATGAAACAGCTCGGTGCATTCCAGGATCGGCGTGCGAATCTCTGAAAAATGATACAACCGGCTCACCTGGCGCGCAACCCCCTCCACCGCCTGCCAGCGACCGCTGTCGGCCGGCAGAATGTCCACAAAACCTTTGGGTGCGTTGATTTTCGTCATGTCAACCGCGAGCCGCGGCGGTTCAGGCCGATGCGCCCGCGTTGCCCTGTGCCTGCGTCGGCTCCACTTCCTCGATCTGCGCCGATTCCAGAATCTTGTCGATCGCCTTCTGCTCACGCATCTGCAGATACAGGTTGGCCAGGCTGCCATCCTTGGACATTTCCTGCTTGAGCTTTTCCGGACGGCGGTCGCGCTGGGCGGCGATCATGGCGATCCGCCCGTTCAATTCGGCCTCGTCCACGTCCACATTCTGATCCTGGGCAACCTTCTGCAAAATAAAGAACAGCTTCAACTCGCGCACGGCCTCCTCCTTGGCCCCGCCGCGCAACTGTTCAATGTGCCCTTCGACCTCTTCGCGGGGAATGCCTCGAAGCATCAGATCGACCGCGCGACGATTGACAACCCGATCGGTCTGGCGATCCGACAACTTGGCCGGCAATTCGATGTTGACCCCTTCCAGCAGGTACTTGTTGACCTGTTCGCGCATCAGACGCTGAACATCCGCCTTGATTCGCTCATCCAACTGCTCCCGCAGCGCATCGCGAACCTGCTGCTCGGTTTCAAAACCCAATCCCGTCAAAAACTGCTCGTTCAACTCGGCCAGTTCCAGCCGCTTGATGTCCTTGACCTTGATCTCGATCTGCACTTCCTTGCCGGCGATTTCCGCATTGGAATGCCCTTCGGGGGCCTTGACGGTGAACGTGCGGACCTGGTCGGGTTTTGCCCCCTGAAGCTGCTTGGCCAGATCATCCACCGAAATCCCCGCGATCCGGCCCGGACGGGCGACGATCTGCGCATCGTGCTGATGGGTAATTTCCTTGTCATCCACCTTCACGTGCACGTCCGCGACGATGTAATCCCCCTCCTCGACGCCCCGATCTTCCACCGGTATCAACGCACCCTGCTGCTGGCGAAGATTCTTCATCGCCTCATCGACGTTGGCTTCAGTCACCTGAACCTTGGCCTTTTGAATCTTCAATCCCTTCAATTCGGGCAACGTGATCTGCGGCTGCACCTCCACCTGGAACGAATAACTCATCGCCCCATCGGCCGGCAGCTTGATGTCATCCGGATTGTCAAATTCCGGCTCGCCAAGCACCTGAAGCTCGTTCTTCTCCAGCGCCTGCTTGTAGCTTTCCTGGATCAAATCCCGACGAACCTGCTCCCGCACATCGGTGTTAAATCGTTTCTCCACCAGCTTTTGCGGCGCATGGCCCGGCCGAAACCCAGGAACCGCCGCCTGCTGGCGAACTTCCTTGAATTGCTCGGCCAATTTGGCGGCGATCCGCTCCTGTGGAATCTGCACCGACACCTTCTTGGTCCCCGGCCCGGCATCCTCAATGGAGACCGGATACGCAAATTCCTGCTCAGTTTCGGCCGCGGCGGTGGAACTCTCTGTCATGACAAATCCTCACAAACTCATCAAAAATCAATACTCCCAAAGCGCACGGCCATCCCGCACCGCAAGGGCGAAAGTTAAGAATCGTACCGTAAAACCCTGTCTTTGCAACCGTCCAACCCACATCATCCCAAGGACGGGCCAAATGGACATGAACATTGGAGATACAACACAAGACGATCTGACACCCGCTGTGGAGGGAGGCGGTCCTCCGCCGCCGATTTGTCCAATAGGCACGGCGTCGCGGAGCGACGCCCTCCAGGCCCCTAATCAATCCACTCATCGCTGGCCATGACCGTGATGGCGGATTGTTGCTCGTCGGGGGTTGTCTGTGGCGTCGATTCGATTGCCGGCCCCGACTCCAGGCGACGATGGCTCATCGCCGACAGCAGCCGCCGGACGTGGGATTCCAGCGCCGTCCGCCCCTGCGGCGTCAATTTCATGCTCGTGACCGGCTTGCCCTGGCGAAACGACTTGTCGATGTCCACCAGGCCGGCCGTCGCCAGGCGTTTGGCATGACAGCTTAAATTCCCATCCGTCAACTTCGTCACCCGCCGCAGATGGACGAATTCCACCTCGGCTTCCACCGCCAGCGCCGTCAAAATGCTCAACCGGCCGGGATTGGCAATCAGCGAATCGAAGGACATATCCGACTTATCGGACGATCACCGACGATTTCGCCAAAAAATATCCCTATTCCTCATCCACCCGCTGATATTTGAACACCGCCCGATACAAACCCGATACCTCCTCCGACGCGATCGTCCGCGGACGATATTTTTCGTTGCGGGGCTGCAATCTCAACACCGGCTTTCCCCCCTCATCGGATTCAAAAAACACCCGCTTGAACGTCGTCTGGCCATCGCCGAATCGCACAAAACAATCATCCCCGTTGCGAACGGTCGTCCCGGGCGAAAAAACCACGATGTCGCCGGCCCGGTATTTGGGGCACATCGAATCCCCATGCACCCGCGCCGCGAACGCCTGGTCATCGTGCAGGTCCGGGCAGGAGACGTAATCATCCGCCACGCCGCGCGGATACGACAGGTCCGTAAAATCCCGCGGATACCCCGCCGACACCTTGTTGATGATCGGAACCGCGTTGGTGGAAACGTGTTCGATGTTGCCGGCCGATCGGTCCACAAATTCCTGCAACACCCCCGATAAATACGCATCGTCCAGATTCACCGATCCAGCGCCCGACATGGCCGGCACATCGGGTTTGATCTCCCCATCCGGCTTCTGCTGCGACAATAATTTCTGCAACACCACCCGCACATCCCGCGGCGTACGCTGAAGATGCGCCTGCGTCAGCAAATGCCCCGGCGTAAAAGCCAGCGACTGCTCCAGCTTCCGCAATTTTTCGTCGCTGGGTGGATTGGGAACCCGACCGGTCTCGATCAACGACAAATACGGCTTGGAAATCCCCGTCCTCCCCGCCAGTTCATCCAGCGTCAAACCCAGCTTTCGCCTCTGCCGACGAAGTTGTATGCCCAGTCCTTCCATCGCCATCTCCGATTTTCGCCTTCGCAAGAATATTTAACGCCCTCAATACTCTATTGAATAACGAATATTGAAAAATAATGCAAGAAAAATACTTGACATTTACCTAACATGAGATATGCTATGGAAGATGTTTAGCGGCTATCAAACACGCCGCGATCAGATCTCCGGTCGAACGGGAAGCGGCCATGTCCATCCTCGATGAAATCTCCGAAAATCCTCGCGTCGGCTCCTTTTCATCCCCGCGGCTGCTTGATCGCATCCGATTCCTGGATGATGCCGACCAGATGCTCCTGACGCTCGTCCAGCAGGGGTCGGTCAGCCTTCGACAAATTTCCCGACTGACCGGCGTTCATGGCGGCACGCTCTCCCGGCGGATTCATCGACTGGCCAGCCGCCTGCACGATCCGGTCGTGGCATCCCTCATCGACCATGGCAAAGCCCTGCGGACGGAACATCGCCAGCTTGGCATCGAGCATTTTCTGCACGGCAAAAGCATCACCCAGCTCGCGGACCTGCATCAGATGACCCGACGGGAAGTCTCCCGCATTTTGACCTTTCTGCGCGGCTGGTCTCGCGGAATTGCCATGCGAGGCTGATTTCCCATCGCACACAAGGGGGCAACGTGTTGTCAAAACCAATCCCCGCAATCGACCACGCGCAACGCATCCGGCAATGGTTTGGCATTGGTCAGAACAGGCCGATTCAATACCCGGCCGATGCGTTGACGCCACCTGAACCCGGCCGGCTCCATCTGATCAACGGGCCTTCCGGATCGGGAAAAACCCGCCTGATGCGCCGACTGCGCCATCGCTGGCGCGGCGACTTTTGCCTTTTCGATCTGGATGCGATGAAACTCCCGCGATGCCCCACCATCGAATGCTTCGCACGTCTGCAACTGGAAGTGGCGTTGCATCTTCTGTCCCGCGTCGGTTTGGCCGAGGCGCACACGTGGCTTTTGCCCGCGCATCGGCTCAGCGAGGGACAGCGATGGCGATTGAAACTGGCCATCGCCCTGATGAATGCGCGCGACGCCGATCGGCCGGCCATTTTGTTCGCCGATGAATTTGCCGGTTGTCTTGATCCACTGACCGCTCGCATCGTCGCCCATACCCTGCATCGTCAAATTCGAGCTTTTCAACTGCGCGCCCTGATCGCCACCTCCCGCGACGACTTGCTGAGCGTCTTGTGTCCCGACCAGGTGATTCAATGTGATTTTGGCGTTTGTCGATGAATCAATCGAAAGTGGGGAAACCATGAATCCGAGTTCATTCCTGCCCGGCCGGTTCATCATCGAACCGGGCGATCGACAGGATTATTTCGCCTTGCATCGGTTTCATTACTGCGCCAAACCGCCAGCGACCTTCGCCGCCATCCGGGTGGTGCGATATGAAGAACCAAACCAGCCACGTCGGCTTGCCGGCGTCGCGGTGCTGTCGTGGCCGGCCCCGTGCAATCTTGGACGCCAGCGCTATTTCCGCACGCGGGATTCTCCGTTTGGCCAGCGCCTGCGTTGGATCAACCGGCATCTGCGCACGATCAGCCGGATCATCGTCCACCCGCAATTTCGCGGCATCGGGCTGGCGTCGGATCTCGTGCGGCACATCCTCGCCTCCAGTCCCACGCGCTTCATCGAAACCACGTCCAAAATGGCTGCCATTCATCCCTTTTTTGAGCGCGCCGGCATGAAAAGGGTGGCCTTGCGCGACGAGGATGCCGCCTATTTCATTTACGACCATTTCAATGGGGGAAACCGTGACCTGTTCGCCAATCGAATCGATCGACCTGTGGCAACCCTGTTCAACTCCGCGGATGTTGCGTCGCTGGATCGAGCAACATCTGAACCTGCATCTGCCGGATCAACCTGTCTGTCCGTATCACCAGTCGCCGATGCAATACCTGATTCAATCCTATTTTGAGCCGGCCGGTGATTTGGTGGTGTGGGCGCCGCGCGGCGGGGGAAAGACCCGCCTTGGGGCGGCCGCCACGCTGCTGGATTTGTTTCACAAGCCCGGCTGCTCGGTGCGAATCCTGGGCGGATCGTTGGAACAAAGTTACAAGATGTGGGATCACCTGTTGCCGGATGTTCAGCGTCTGGCGGCCGATCAACTGACCACCCGCGGCAATGCCAGACGTTTTCGACTTGAAAACGGCTCCGAAGCGTCGGTCCTGACCCAGAGCGAGCGCGCGGTGCGCGGCGTGCGCGTGCAGAAGGTCCGTTGCGACGAGGTGGAACTGTTTCGCCCCGAAGTCTGGGAGGCTTCCCAGCTCGTCACGCGAAGCCGGACGCCATCCGATGGCGAAGGCGGCGTCGAAATTCGCGGCGTGATCGAGGCCTTTTCCACCTGGCATCGCGTCGGCGGCATGATGCAGCGGATCATCGAATCGGCCCGCAAACAACACACGATGATCATCAAATGGTGCCTGCTGGAAGTTTTGCAACGTTGCCCGCCCGAACGATCGTGCGATTCATGCCCGCTGTGGGATGAATGCCGCGGGATCGCCAAGACGCGATGCGATGGGTTCATCGGCATCGACGACGCCATCCGCATGAAACAGCGCGTCTCCCGCGAAGTCTGGGAGGCCGAAATGCTCTGCAAACGTCCCAGCCGGCGCAACGCCGTCTTCGCGGCATTCAACGCCGACACCCACGTCCGCACGCAGTTTCCGGACATCACCACCTCCGCTGAAACGTGGCTGGCGATGGATTTTGGATTCGTCAATCCGTTCGTCTGCCTGTGGATCGTCCGGCACGACGACGTGACGTACGTCATTGATGAATACGTTCAGGAGCAACGAACGATGCAGGAGCATCTGGAGCAGGTCAAGGCCCATCCCTGGGGGCGGGTGCGTCGAATCGCGTGCGACCCGGCGGGATCGGGGCGAAACGAGCAGACGGCCGTGTCGAACGTCCAGATGCTTCGGGCGGCCGGTTACACGGTGCGATTTCGCAAAAGCCGGATCGTCGAAGGAATCGAGATGATCCGCGCCGCCTTGCGTCCGGCCGCCGGCAAGCCGACGTTGTTCGTTCATCCGCGCTGCGCGAGGCTGATCGAGGCGTTGCGCAATTATCGTTACGCCGACCCATCCAGCGAATTGCCGCTGAAGGATGGAACCCATGACCACCCGATCGACGCCTTGCGGTATTATTTCGTCAACAGCCGGCGTTCCGAATCGCCGCCAAGATCGTATTGATGATTTTCAACGAATCGAGCCGATGAAAACGAAGCTGCCAGAATCTGTCAGGAAGCTATGCCGGCCACGGGACCACATTGTCCGTTTCTCAACCGTTCCGATGCGCGGTGCGGGGATCATTTTCGGCTGGATCATCTGCAACATGCGTACAAGTACTGCTTTGACCGCTACGCCGCGTGCCCGGTTTATCTGGAACTGCTGGTGGAACGGCGGGTGCGCCGAAATATCTCCGTGGGGGTGAGCCATGAACCAGAAGTTGAACCGGTCAAGGTCACGGTCCGCCGTCGAAACCACCAATCGCTCGCCGCGAGCGAGGCCGTTTCTGCTGGAACTGGCGTCTGAGCGGGGGCTTGCGGACAATTCCATCCACGCCTATCGACGCGATCTGGAAGACCTCGACCGATTCCTGGAATCGCGCGGCAAAAATCCTGAAACCGCGGACGTGGACGACTACCGCGGCTATCTGCAGGACCAGACCCGACGGCACAAAAGCACCCGCACGGTCGCCAGGCGGCTGGCGGCGATCCGCATTTTTTTGCGATTTCTGGCGGCGCAGGGACAGGACACGGCGCTGATTCTCCAGCAGTTGGAACGTCCCAAGCCGGAGCGGTCATTGCCCAGGATTCTGAGCCGGGCGCAGGTCAATCAGCTCATCGGCGCGCCCAATCCCAAATCGATGCTTTTTTCGCGGGATGTGGCGATCCTGGAGCTGCTGTACGCCAGCGGCCTGCGCGCCAGCGAATTGTGCGAGTTGAAATTGCGCGACGTCAACCTGACCGTTGGATGCGTTCGCGTGCTGGGCAAGGGCGCCAAGGAGCGGATCGTCCCCATGGGCCGGGCGGCGGCCGAGGCAATGGAGCGATACCTGCTGGATTGCAGGCCAAAACTGGAAAAATCCCCCGGCGAGCTGGTGTTTCTCTCCCGCACCGGCAAGCCGCTGGAACGGGTCGCGTTGTGGATGCTGGTCGAGAAATACGGTCGATCCAGCGGGTTGCTCAATGACGTTTCGCCCCACGTCCTGCGGCATTGTTTCGCCACCCATCTGCTGGGCGGCGGCGCGGACCTGCGAATCGTGCAGGAATTGCTGGGCCACAGCGACATCAGCACCACGCAAATCTACACGCACGTCGATCAGTCGCGGCTGAAGTCGATTCATCAGAAATTTCATCCGCGGCGGTAGCTCGCATTGCCCGTTTACGGTTGCGGACAAGCGAGTACAATGACGTTTCAAAATTTGTCGAGAATCCGCCATGGCGTCAATCTGCTTCTATTTCCAGGTGCATCAACCGTTCCGGTTGCGGCGATACAGCGTTTTCGACACCGACCGGCATTATTTCGACGATCACAAGAACGGGGAAATCTGCCGCAAGGTGGCCCACAAATGTTATCTGCCGGCCAACCGGATGATGCTGGAGACGATCAAGCGCCACGAGGGTCGGTTTCGCGTCGCCTATTCGATCACCGGCGCGGCGCTCGAGCAGTTTGAGCAGTACACGCCGGAAGTCATGGAGACGCTGTCGCAGCTCAATGCGACCGGGTGCGTCGAGTTTTTGAACGAGACGTATTATCACTCGCTGTCGTTTTTGTATTCGCGCGAGGAATTCCGGGCGCAGGTGGAGTTGCATCGGAACAAGATCAAGAGCTTGTTCGGCCAGGAACCGAGGGTTTTTCGCAACACCGAACTGATCTACAACAACGACCTGGCGCATTTTGTCAGTCACATGGGATATGATGCGATTCTGGCCGAGGGGGCGGATCAGATCCTGGGTTTTCGCAGTCCCAATTTCATCTATCGCCCGCCGCACGCGCCCAAGCTGAAGATGCTGCTGAAAAATTACCGGCTCAGCGACGACATCGCGTTTCGTTTTTCCAACCGCGAGTGGGAACAATGGCCTTTGACGGCCGAAAAATTCAGCAAGTGGATCAACCAGATCAACGGCAACGGGTTTGTCTGCAACCTGTTCATGGATTACGAAACCTTCGGCGAACACCAGTGGGCGGACACGGGGATTTTTGATTTTCTACGACATCTGCCCGGTGAGGTGTTGAAACATCCGGACAACAATTTCCTGACTCCATCGCAGGTGTGCGACCAGTACGAGCCGGCCGGCGAGATCGACGTGCCGCACATGATCTCATGGGCCGACACCGAGCGCGACCTGTCGGCGTGGCTGGGCAATGCGATGCAATCCAACGCCCTGCACGAGCTGTACAAGCTGGAAGGGGCGCTCAAGGAAAAGGGTGATGAGCAGTTGCTGGCCGACTGGCGAAAGCTGACGACCAGCGATCATTTCTATTACATGTGCACCAAATATTGGTCGGACGGCGACGTCCACAAGTATTTCAGCCCGTACGAAAGTCCGTACGACAGCTACATCAATTTCATGAACGTGCTGGACAACATCCAGACCCGCATGCGGGAATGATGGATGGGGCGTGATTCGGCCGGATGTTTCAGGCCGCGTGCCGGAACAAACCGGTGGTGGGCCGTCCGATGAGGTTCATCAGACGCTTTTCCAGCGGCGGATGGGTTTGAAAAAGCTGCGCGACCGATTGCATGACGTTGAGCGGCTCGATGATGAACATGCTGTTGAAGGCGGGGTTGACGTCCAGGGGAATGCGCCGGGAGGCGAGATTGATTTTTTCAAGGGCCGTTGCGAGCCACATGGGGTTGCCGCACAATTCGGCGCCGGCCTTGTCGGCGTTGAATTCGCGCGACCGGCTGATGGCGGCTTGAATCAGGCCGGCCGCCAGCGGACCAAGCAGCATGACCAAAAGGCCGGCGATCGGATTGACCGATTCACCCTCATCGTCGCGCCCGCCGCCGCCCCACATGAACATGTAACCGAGCATGCTGATGGCGCCGCCGATGGTGGCGGCGACGGATTGAATCAAAATGTCGCGGTGACGGACGTGGGCCAGTTCGTGCGCCATGACGCCGGTCAGTTCGTTGCGATCCAGCAGTTGCAAAATGCCCTCGGTGGCACAGACGGCGGCGTGATTGGGACCGCGTCCGGTGGCGAAGGCGTTGGGGGCGGGCGTCGGCGAAACGTAGACGCGCGGCATGGGAAGGTTGCCGCGCTGCGCGAGGCCGGCGACGATCTGATACAACTCGTGGTCCGGGCCGACTTCCTGAGCCCGCATGGAGGCCAGGGCGATTTTGTCGCTGAAAAAATACCCCGCGAAATTCATGGCGGCGGCGAAAAACAGGGCGATGACCACGCCCTGGCGGCCGCCCAGAAGATGGCCGGCGAACAGGATCAGCGCGGTCAACAGGCCCATCAGGACGGCGGTTTTGACGTTGTTGTAGAACTTGCTCATCGGAGGGGTGTATATACAAAAACCGGTCCAAAGGGGAAATTAGAAATTCCCAAAAAGATTCAACCTCGAATTACAGGCTATAATATAAGGTGAAAGGAGGATCGACATCATGCGATGGATGGGATGGGGATTGGTGGTGTTGTGGAGCGCGGTCTGTCTTGGCTCGCCGACGACCCGGCCGGCGAAGGTGCGCATCGGCGTGATGCCCTTCGCGGCGATCGGGCCGGCCGGCGGGCATGAATGGATGGGCAAGGCGATTCAACAAAGCCTGATCGCGGATTTGTCACGGATGGACGGAGTGCGGGCGATGGAGATGTCGTCGCGTCAACAGGCGAGCGAGGTGGATTGGGTGGTGGAAGGGGAATTTCAGATTCTTGGGCCTGATTTGCGCATTACCGGGCAGGTAATCGAATCGGCCGGCGGCGACGTGATCGGTGGAATCAAAACCAGTGGCGGAGTGCGTGATCTGTTCGCGCTGGAAGATGCGGCGGGGATGCAGATCAAACGGATGATCAATCCACCCGTAACAACAAACCAATCCGTCGCGCGGCCGGAGATTGAACCGCCGACCGATGTTCGGCTGGGCCGATATGCGTTGAGGCCATACGAAGGCTCGGCGTTGCAGCGCGCGGTGAACGGCGACGGGGTGATCGACCGTTATCAAAGCCAACAGTCCTATTACGAACGATACATGCTGGGCTGGCCGGGGATCGGTTATGGATATGGCTATGGCAGTGCGCCATACGGGCCATATGGGTATGGCGTGCCGGTGTATGGATGGCGGCATTTCGGGGCCTGCCGGGTGGATCGACATGCGTGGCGGCGATGAGGGTTTGACGGATTGGCGGCCGGCGTCGATCATGTCGCCCCATGACAAAAGAACAACTGGCCAAACGGATCGCGGAAGTGTCGCTGTTGCGGGGGGAATTCACGCTGCGCAGCGGGCGAAAGAGCAACTATTACCTGGACAAGTACCGGTTTGAAACCCAGCCGGACGTGCTCAAGGCGCTGGGGGAATTGTTCGCCAAACACGTCGGCCCGAAGGTGGACCGCATCGCCGGCGCGGAACTGGGTGCGGTTCCGTTGGCGGCGGCGGCCAGCATGGCCAGCGGCAAGCCGTGCGTGTTCATCCGCAACCAGAAAAAGGATTACGGCACGGCCAAACAGGTTGAAGGCGTGTTGAACGCCGGCGAAACCGTGCTGATCGTGGAGGATGTGCTGACCACCGGCGGGCAGGTGCTGGAGGCGGCCAAAGTGCTCAAAGACCTCGGGATGAAGATCGAAAAAATCGTCGCGGTGATCGACCGTCAGGAAGGGGCCAGGGAAAATATCGAAGGGGCGGGGCTGGTGTTCGAGGCGCTGTTCACGACAACCGATCTGGGAGTTCGTTGACGTTTCGATGCGCGGATGACAGACGGAAATTTCTTTTCAATTTCAGCCTCGGGATTTACAATCCGCCAACGCGGGGCGACGGCCTCGCGACGTTGAAATTCGCCGGGAGATCAGGTCATGGGCGACAAGCCATCCAATCAACAGGCGGGGACAAATCGGGCCGGCCGGATCGGACTGATGCTGTTCGCGGTGTACGTCCTGTTCTACGCGGGATTCATGGGCCTGAGCGCCTTTGCGCCGCAGGTGATGTCTTCTCGTCCGCTGGGCGGGGTGAACCTGGCGATTGATTATGGAATGGGGTTGATCATCGGGGCGTTTGCGCTGGCGCTGCTGTACATGGCGTTGGCGCGCAAATCCTGAACACGTTGGCGCATTTGAGGGCCGTGCATGCTCTATAGCACTTCCGCCGGGGCGATCTCGATCTTCCTGTTTTTTGTCGCCGTGGTGCTGGGGTTGTCGTTTTATCTGGGCCGAAAGGCCAAAAGCGCCAAGGGATATTACGCCGCCCACGGTCAGATCGGCTGGTTCGTCAATGGGATCGCCTTCGCGGGGGATTATCTGTCGGCCGCCAGTTTTCTGGGCATCTGCGGGATGATCGCCTTTTACGGATACGATGGATTTCTGTATTCCATCGGATACCTGGCCGGGTGGATCGTGGCGCTGTTCGTCATCGCCGAGCCGATCAAACGGCTGGGCAAATTCACCTTCGCCGACGCGATGGATGCACGTTTCAATTCGCGCGGCATCAAGCTGGCGGTGGCGATCTCGACGTTGATCGTGTCGGTGTTTTACCTGATCCCGCAGATGGTGGGGGCCGGGGCGCTGGTTCGACCGCTGCTGGGGTTGCGGTATGAATGGGGCGTGCTGCTGGTGGGGATCACGGTGACGCTGATCGTCGTCACCGCCGGCATGGTCAGCACGACCTGGGTGCAGTTCATCAAAGGTTCGCTGCTGGTCATCTTCTGCGCGATCCTGGTGGGGATGATTCTGAAACGGGGACTGGTGGAAAAGTCGGCCGGGGTAATCGAGATGGACCGGCCGGTGACATCGGCGGCGATGGCCCCGCAAGGGGGCTGGGTTGGCAAACCTTATCTGCGCACCCCGCAGAGCAACGGCCGGATCGCCACCTATCGAATCGCTTCAACGACGGATGGAAAAACGACCTATACCCTGGCGCAAACCCTGACCAAAACGCCTGATGGGCAAACCCTGGTCAATGGCCTGCCGCAAAATGAACACAACGACCTGCAATCGGTCGGAACCATCGCCGACCTGCCGGGAGATCAAAAACAGACCGGCCCGCTGGGACCGATGTCGTTCCTCTCCACGCTGCACGACTCGACGATCATCACCTGGGCCAAAGAGAAGATCACCGAGGCCGATGGAACCTGGACGATGGTTTATTATCAGGTCGCCAAAAAAGGATCGGACCTGCTGGCACCGGGCGCTTCGCCCACGTTTTCGGGGGTGCGGTCGGCGTCGATCAGCAAGAAGCTCGACTTCATCTCCCTGATGCTGGCGCTGTTTTGCGGCACGGCGTCATTGCCGCATATTTTGATCCGCTATTACACCGTCAAGGACCAGTCGGCCGCCCGCAAAAGCACCGTGGTCGGCATCGCCGCGATCGGATTTTTCTACGTTCTGACGCTGTACCTGGGGCTGGGGGCGATGACCAGCGGGGCGCTGGACCCGACCGATTCCAACATGGCCGCCCCGCTGTTGGCCAGGAGTTTCAGCAACACGCTGTTCGCGATCATCTCGGCGATCGCCTTCACGACGGTGCTGGGGACGGTGTCGGGCCTGATCATGGCCGGCGCGGGGGCGGTGGCGCATGATCTGATGGAAAATTTCTTCCGGATGAAGATGGATGACCATCAGAAGGTCTTTTACGGCAAACTGGTGGCGGTGCTGCTGGGGGCGGGGGCGATGGGGCTGGGGATCGCGTTCCAGAAGATCAACGTGACGTTCCTGGTCGGTTGGGCGTTCAACATCGCCGCCAGCGCCAATTTGCCGGCGCTGGTGATGCTCCTGTTCTGGAAGCGCACCACGTCCAAAGGCATCACCGCGGCCGTCGCGGTGGGGATGATCTCCAGCCTCGCGTGGATTTTGCTCTCCCGGCAGGCCTATTCGGAGGTGTACAACATTGATCCCAACCGCTCGATCATCCCCTTCTCCCAACCGGCGCTGGTGACGATCCCGCTGGGGTTCGTGGTGCTGGTGGCGGTGTCGTTGCTGACCAAAAAGAACGCCCGGCCGGCCGAATCCACCGTGCTGGCCGGTGAATAAACCCGCCGGTTGGCCGGAGAGGCGCGGGTGGAATGTCGTCCGAAGGCGGAAAAATTATTTTGACTTGAACCTAACGATGCGGGTATTTTGCGCATCTGTTAGGGTGTGGATCGCATGTCGAACACGTTTTAATTAGGGAGACAGGCCATGTTTCATGCCGGTGCGAATGCCACGGCGTTGTGGGTCGCGGTCATCGTGGCGATCATTTATCTGATCCTGGTCCGACTGGCGGACATGAACGAAAAAGAGCCGTTGTGGGCGGTGGCGGTGGTCTTTTTGTTCGGGTTCGTCGGGGCGATCATCCTGATGTTCGCGGTCGATTCGATCACGCTCGAATTCAACGTCTGGGCCTCGGCCATCTGGGAGGAGGTCGTTCGCTTCCTGGCGTTGTTCGCCGGCATGCTGGCATTGAACGCCTTTGCCCAGTCGCGCGGCTGGAGCGAGATGGGGGGAATGATGGATGGCATCGTCTACGGCGCCACGGCCGGGCTGGGTTTCGCGGTGGGACAGTCGTTTGTCCATGATGTGATGATGCCCGCGCACGCCGGCCCGCTGGCGGCGGTGATGGCGCCGAGCTTTGGGACGCTGGTCTGGACGACCGCCCTCAAGGGGCTGGCCGATGGGTTGTTCGGGGCGATCATGGGGGCGTTCTTCGGGGCGGCGGCCTATCGTCACACCGCCATCGAGCGGATCATTTACCCCATCGTCGGGCTGATCGTGGCGATCGCGGCCCATTACGGCTATCGCAACCTGGCGTATGGCAACGCCCTGGGCGGTTCCAACGGCATGATCCGGCTCTGGATCGCGCTGCTGATCCCGCTGGCCTTTATCGTGGCGTTGATCATCTATTCGCTGGCGTGGGAAAAACACGCCATCCGCGAGGAACTGGCCGGCGAGGCCGACGGCGGCACGGTCACCGGCGACGAGTTGGCGATCCTGGGCGGAACGGCCGCCCGCAAAAGCCGATACCTGGGAATGCTTCTGTCGGGCCGATATCGCGATTACGTCGCCTCGCGTGCCCTGGCCAACTGGCAGGTGGAACTGGCGATGACCAAGCGAAGGCTTGGCCGTGAACAGGACCCCCGACGCCGGCAGATGCTGGAGGCCGAGGTGGGCCGGATCCGCCAGACCATTCTTCGCGCCAAGGCGCAGAAGCCGTAAGTCAATCGAATCTCAACGTTCTTGTTCTTGAAAGATCAATGAATCAACCGGTTCCATCCGGACCGATCGTACAAGGGAGATGGCAATGAATTCGCATCCTTCCAAACCACGCCGAACGCTCCTGTTCACGGCATTGGCCGCGCTGGCGGCGGTGTTCGCCGGCACTGCGATCAGCTTTGCGCTGGATCGCCAAGACAAACCCACCGGCACGCATGTCCCCATGCTGCTGGCACAGTTCGGCGGCTTTGGCGGCAATGGCGGCGGAAACCAGGGAGGCAACGACCAAGGTGACAACGGCGGACAGGGTGGCTATGGCGACCAGGGTGGCTATGGCGATCAGGGAGATGAACCGCCACCGCCTCCCCGTCGAACGCCCCGCCGCAAAGGTCCTTCCCAGCGCAAGCCTCGTGAGCAGGCCCCCCAGCGCGGCGCGTTGGATCAGCTTGTTCAGCACACCGTCGGCGACTTCGAGCTGAAGAGCGCCCAACGGGACAACAACGCCATCCAGCAGGGCGCCATCGACGCCTTGCAACTGCAATATCAGGATTCGCAGGGCACATCGTTGGGCCATTATCTGATTGCGCTGCAATCGGCCAACCAGGCCACGCAGGGCGGCAACAATCTCGCCCGTGAATTTGAACAGAAATTCCAGCTTTCCGGCGAAGGGGATGTTAAGAATTCCAACGGCGAGGTTCAGGGTCACGTCTGGGTTTTCCATGGCGACAACGGCGAGGAAATCGTCCTCTGGACCAACAATCAAGTCATCGCCATGGCCGGCTCCGCCGAAGGGTACGCCGTCCAGTTCATGAAGGATCTGCCTTACTGATCGCAGACATTGAATGCCCGGATCAATCAGCGCGTGGGTGGATCCAGGTGGGAGAACCAAGGCGGTTTCGCCGCCGGAGGCAATCATCGCCTGGGAGAAATCCGGTTGGATTCCCCGCCCGCGGATGTCCCGCGCCGGCGGCGAAACAGCGCTTTGACAAGTCCTCTTCTATCCGATGCCCCTGACAGCCCTGTGTCACCACGCGCATCTGAATGTTGGAGGGCGTTTCCGCCGTACGATATGATCGAGCCAGCCGAACAAGGAGCGACGAAGGATGGCGGCCGACTATACGCGGATTCACCGATTGCTGAAGTTGCTCACGCTCATCCAGGGTGGAAAAGGGTGGACCTCTCAGCGGCTGGCGCGGGAATGCAACGTGACGCAGCGGACGATCTACCGCGACCTGAAGATGCTTCAAGGGGCGGGCATTCCGTATTTTTACGATGAGCCAACCGGAGGATATTCGATCCGGCGGGATTTTTTTCTTCCTCCGGTGCAGTTGACGCTGGATGAATCGCTGGCCCTGTCGGCGCTGGCCGAGCACGTGGGCGGGCAGGAACAGGTTCCCTTCACCAATGCCGCGGCCAAGGCCATCTGCAAGATCCGCGGCCTGCTGCCGGATGACTTGAGACAGTCACTGGAACAAAGCGAAAAACACCTGTCCATTCAGCTCGCCGCCGCCATGCCCCCCGAATCGTCACGGGATGTCTACGACGCGGTTCGGCTCGCCCTGGAGCGCAGGCGGACGTTGCGATGCCGGTATGAATCGCTGGGAAAGGAATCCAACAACCACGAATTTCTTTTCAACCCTTATGCCCTGTTTTTCAACCAGCGCGCCTGGTACGTGGTCGGCCACCACGATGGCCATCGTGCGACCCGCTGCCTGAAACTCAGCCGGTTCACATCCCTGCAACCGACCGACGTGCCCTATGATCCGCCGCGTGATTTCTCATTGTCGGGCCATCTGGGCAACGCCTGGCGCATGATCCGGGGCGACAAAAGTTATGACGTGGAATTGCGAATCGACGCCGATTTTTCCGAGACCATCGCCGACACCCATTGGCACGCCACCCAGGAAGTGACATGGAACAAGGACCAGTCGATCACGTTTCGCTGCCGGGTGGATGGACTCGATGAGATCGTCTGGTGGGTGATGAGCATGGGGCCGCACTGCGTGGTCCGCAAACCCGCCGAACTGGCCAGGCGGGTGAAGAAGCTGGCCGGGGAAATCGTCCGACAGTACGACAACCCTCACCCTCCACACCGATCACGGGCGGACAAAACAACCCGGCGCGGCGGTCTCACCCGTCTGCCCGAAACGTCGCGCAATAAAAAACCCCGCAGGCGTGGGTGAAACCTACGGGGTAAGGAGGGAAGAAACACTTCGCAACTGTCTTACGCGAGTCGCTTGTGTAAAGTTCGTCCAATGGCCGTGAAAATATTCAACAATTCTTTTTTATAGGACCTTCAGTGTCTTGCGTACGCCTTCTTTTATTGCCGGCCACTTCGCTTCAGCTCGCTTGTTGACGGTGATGAAGTCGCCCAACAGCAGCAGACTGCTCACGCCGGGAATCTCGAACAACGCTGACGCCACCGGATGATCCTTCGCCGCGGCGGCGTCAAAAAAACTGGTCGACTGCTCCGAAATGGACCGGTTTAGGATGAACTTCAGGGCGTTGGGGTTGGGGGTCGGTTGAACCTCCAGCACGACAAAACCCATCGCATCCTCTCTTGTTGGCGGCGGAGTATAGCGATCCGTTTTTTTATCGCTATGCCTTTGCAACGAAATTTTCAAATTTTTTTTAATTTTTTTTTCGCGCGTCGGATCATGGCCGTCCGGGCCGAAGGGTTGTCACTGGACGAACAAGCCCCGGCACGCTAATTTATCGCCGCATACGACCCTGAAAGGAGACCCATGGCCAAGCCAAGGCGCCGGCGCAAAGTCGGCAGCAAGAAGCGCAAAGCCCGGCGTGACCGGCGCAAGCGATAACCATAACCACTGAACCGGCGGACACTTTCCGCCCGTGCCCATTTGATTGGGCATCACGACAAGCCATCGGCATTGAAACTCCTTTTGGGGTTGAGATGCCGATTGCTTTGTCTTTTCAGCCCCGCTGTTTTGCCTCGTTGTCCATTGGTGAGATGCCCATGGCCGATCATTTTGCCGATCATCTGCCGCGGGAGATCGCCCGCAAAAATTCCCCCATCTGCGTCGGGATCGACCCGATCCTCGATTCGTTCCCCCAATCGGCGTGCGTTGAATCGCGCCGGCAACCCGATTCGCTGGATGCGGCCGTGGACGACCTGTTTCATTTTGGCCAGAAAATCCTGGAGATTGTCGCCCCGCACGTCCCGTGCGTGAAATTCCAGTCGGCCTACTTCGAGCGGTATCTGTGGGAAGGGGTTGAGGCGTACTATTCGCTGGTGCAATCCGCCCGCGAGCTGGGGCTGGTGGTGATCGGCGACGTCAAGCGGGGCGACATCGGATCAACCGCATCGGCTTATGCGGCCGGCCATCTCGTTGAGCCCCCCTTCGCCGAGATGGATGAGTCCGCCGCACCCGATGCGATCACCGTCAATCCCATGCTGGGGCTGGACACCCTCGAACCGTTCATCCAGGCGGCCCGATCGCAGAACAAGGGTCTGTTCGTGCTGGTGCGCACCAGCAATCCCGGGTCGGCCGCATTGCAGGATGTGGTGCTGGCCGATGGGCGAACCTGGTCGCAGGCGCTGGCCGACCAGCTTCGGCCGTTGACCGAAGACCCGGCGATGATGGGAACCAGCGGATGGTCGGCCATCGGCGCGGTGGTCGGGGCGACGCAAACCCATACCATCCAGTCCCTGCGGCAACGGCTGCCCAAAAGCATCTTCCTGCTCCCCGGATATGGCACGCAAGGGGCGACCGCCGAAATGACCCGCGCGGCCTTCATCAATGGACAGGGGGCGCTGGTCTCCGCCAGCCGGAGCATCCTGTATGCCCATCGCACCCCAAAATTCGCTTCACAATTCGGCGATCAGTGGGAAAAATGTGTCGAAGCGGCCGTCCTGGAGATGAAGCGGGAAATCAACCAGGTGGTCGGAACGAATTTATAACCGCCGCACCCCCTGCGGGCCGGCGGACAAGCATCATGCAACCATTGCAATCCAGTCGAGTCACGGTGATGGGGCTGGGCCGATTCGGCGGCGGCATCGCGGTGACGCGCTGGCTGGTGGAACAGGGCGCCCGGGTTCTGGTCACCGACCGCGATGGGGCCGACAAACTGGCCGATTCGATCAAATTGCTGGATGGGCTGCCCCTCCAATGGCGATTGGGCGGCCATCAAACCGACGATTTCACCGACACCGACCTGGTGGTCGCCTCGCCGGCGGTTCCACTGGACAACCCGTATCTGGCGGCCGCCCGACAGGCCGGCGTGCCGATCACGACCGAAATCAAACTCTTCATCGAACGCTGCCCGGCCCCCATCCTGGGCGTCACCGGAACCAAGGGCAAATCGACGACCACCGCCATGCTCGGGGCGATATTATCCACCCGTCATCGCGCCTGGGTCGGCGGAAACATCGGCCGATCCCTGCTGGCCGACCTGCCACACATCGATCCCAAAGACCCCGTGGTGCTGGAATTGTCCAGCTACATGCTGGAACACCTGCGGCCGATGGCCTGGTCGCCCCACGTGGCGGTCGTGACGATGATCGCCCCGGATCATCTGGAATGGCACGGATCCTTTGAAGCCTACATCCGGGCCAAACGCATCATCGTGCAGTTTCAACGAACGGGCGATTTCGCAATCCTCAATGAGAACGATGCGGGCGCCAAAGAACTCTCGACGGCCGGCGGCGGAAAAGTAATCGGTTTTGGCGGGCCGGAATCGCGACCCTTTGAACTGGCGCTGCCCGGTTCGCACAACCAGTCCAACGCCCAGGCCGCCTATGCGGCCGCTTCGACGCTGGGCATCTCGTGGGAGGAAGCACAGGAATCGCTGCGTCATTTCGCCGGACTGCCCCACCGCCTGCAATTGGTCCATGAATCGGCCGGCGTACGCTATTTCAACGACTCCATCGCCACCATCCCCGAAGCGGCCATCGCCGCATTGAACGCCTTCGCCCCGCGCACGGTCATTCAGATCGTCGGCGGGTATGACAAACACCTCCCCTTTACCGCGCTCAGCGCCGCGCTGGCCGAACGGGCCAAGGCCGCCTTGTGCATCGGTGCCACCGGCCCGACCATCGCCGAACTGATGGCCCAGTCAACGCTCCGGTCTCCCGCCCCGGCCTATTCCTGCGGCGACCTGCCCACCGCTCTGCGGATGGCCCGACAGATCGCCATCGCGGGAGATTGCATCCTGTTGTCCCCCGGATGCGCCAGCTACGATCAATTCGTCAATTTCGAGCAACGCGGAGAGATGTTCGCGAAACTGGCCCGGGAGATGTGACATGGCCAAGGACCGTTCCCGCCGTTATCACGACCGCGTCGCCCGACAGTATGACAGCATTTACGATGACCCGTACTGGCATTTTCATGATGAGCTGACCTGGCGGATGATCAAGCCGTATCTGCCCCGCGATGCGACCGCCCCGTGCGCCGACCTGGGCACCGGCACGGGCAAATGGGGGTTGCGGCTGCTCAAAAGCGGATACCCGATCACCTTCCTGGACCATGCGGCCGCGATGATCGAACAGGTGCGACAGAAACTGGCGGACAATCCCCGCGCATCCAAAGCCACGCTGGTGGTGGGCGACCTGGTCGATCTGCGCGAATTGCCGGATGATCAATTCGGCCTGATCCTGGCGATGGGAGACCCGCTGAGCATCTGTTCGGACCCCACCCGCGCGGCCCGCGAGATGTTCCGCATCTGCCGGCCGGGCGGAACGGTCATCGCCACCGCCGACAACAAACTGGCGGCCATCGACCATTTCATCGAACGGGGCAAACTCGATGAACTGGAACAATTTCTTGAAACCGGCCGCACCCAATGGCTGACGGCCGACCAGCGCGAACGGTTTGAATTGACCACCTTCACCCCCCTGTCGTTACGGCGGCTTTTTGAACGCGCCGGCTTCTCGGTGGTGGATGTCAGCGGCAAAACCATCCTCCCGATCCGCCAGAACAAACACCTGCTGGCCGGGCGGGATGCCCAGCAACGGCTCTTAAAACTCGAATCGGACCTGCTCAAAGACCCCACCACCGCCGCCCGCGCCGCCCATTTGCAGATCACGGCCCAAAAACCGGCCAATACCCCATAAATTGACCCTGCCGGGCGAAAAAACAAATTCCTGAAATTTCCATTTGCCTCCGGCCCATCTGAATCGTAAATCATCTTCGTCAGGAACAAGCGACCCATCGAACGCACGAATGCCTCGACGTTTGATGTGTCGCCCAAGCCTGACACGACGCTCCCTTCCCACTTTCTGGCGATGCTCGCTCCGGCGATCCGGGGCGAGCATTTTTTTTCACCCTCCATCCGGCAGCGTCGATCCACCGGCGACGGTGTTGTCGATCAACTTCAGATTCCTGAACGCCGGATGGCCATCGGCCTTGTCGGGGTTCCAACGGACCATGCGCCGAACGGCCTGCCGGCCATATCCCGCGGCCGTGGCGCAATGGTCAAAATGATTGCCCTTCACCGTGACATCGTACGCGAACGGCCCTTCATCGAACGTTTCGCCCAAACCCGACTCAAAGGAGATGGCGGCCCCGCTCAGATGGGTGAAGGCGTTGGCTTCGATCAATCCCTGGCCCGTCTGGATGCGGCAGCCGATCCCGCGCGACGGGCCGAAGGTGTTGTCGCGGATGACAAACCCCTCGCCGCTTCGGGAGAGATTGATCGCGCGATCCGCCACAAAACCCGCCGGGAACGCCGGTTCGCCGAACAATCCATCTTTCCGCAACCGGCGAATCGTGATCAGCCGACCCCCGCCCGGCGCGGCGTTGGCGTAAACCCACAGCCGATCCCCCTCCTTCAATGGGATGGCGGCCGAGTCGTAACGCAATTCTCCTTGCGCGGCGATCGAGATGGCGAACGGCTTGGCATACAGATGAATCGCATCATCCCCCAGCCCTTCAAAATGCGAATCATGGATGAACGGGCCGCTCAAGCCCCCTTGATAATGCACCCCATCCCCCGGCGACACCACCCATTGGCCGGCAGCGCGTTCCATGCGCAAACGATCCAGCTCCAGCCGGTCACACCCATAAGCCTCGATCATCATCCCGCGCGAACCGACTATGCGAAGGTTGCGCAGCGTTGGATGGACATTCCCGCCGGTGAAACAAAACATCGACTCCCCCGGCTTTCGGCGCATCAGCACCACCCGCTGACTTTCCAGAAAAGCCTTCGCATCGGCCAGTCCCCACTGGCCGCATCGCACGCGCAACGCCCCTTGTGCCGGCCAAACTTCCAGAACCGGAAAATAATCGAGAAAATCCTCGCGCGGCTGACCCGCCTCATTCAACGCCATGCCGATGCAGCCGCTGGCCGGAGGGCCAAACACACCCGCCCGAAATGGCGGCGAAGCCCGATCCAGCTCCAGATCAAAAGTCACCTTACCGGCCTCATCCACGATCACCTGCCGGGCGATTCCCGCCAGCCAATCCCGCGCCTCGGGCGCAAAATCGACCACCAAATCCCTCATCACCAATTCCCTTGTGTCGTGGATGAAAAAGACTTTGCGCAACAACCCCGCCTGATTGGGCGCATGATCGCGGATCACCAGCCGGGTTTGATCCCCCTGCCCGCGAATCACCAGAAGATCGGCCCCAACAATCCTGACCAGCGCGAACTCATCTTCAACCGACTCCAACGGATATTCCCCTGCCCCCAACCCCACCTCCGCCCCCACAACCCGGCCAGACCGAAGCGCCTCGGTTGCCTGTTCGATCGCCCGACGAATCGCCGGCGTGGCATTTTGCCCATCGGCCGGCGGCTCGATCCGCGCCTGAAAAAGACCCTCCATGCCCCCGCCAAGGGCGATATTCACGCCCAAAACGCAATAAATCACAAAAAAGAGCGTCCTCGGTCGCATCGCTGAAACCCGCATCCCCGGATGGTGAAATTCGCCTCAAATCAGTATACCATTGTCCTTCTATGCCCAAGATCACCGTGGATGGAAAAGTTATCGAATGCAAGGACCGCCAGATGGTGCTGCAGGCGTGTCTGGATGCGGGAATCACGCTGCCGCATTATTGCTATCATCCGGGACTGTCGATCCCAGCCAGTTGCCGCATCTGCCTGATGGAAGTCGAAGGCATCCCCAAGCTCATCCCCTCGTGCCAGACCCCGGTGCGGGATGGGATGGTCGTTCATACCAAAAGCCCCAAATCCATCGCCAACCAGAAACAGGTGATGGAATACCTGCTGGTCAACCATCCGCTGGATTGCCCGGTCTGCGACCAGGCGGGCGAATGCTATTTGCAGGATTATTCCTATCAATACGGCCGCAGCGAATCCCGCTTTGAGGAAGACAAGCATAAAAAGCCCAAAAAAGACGTGGGATTGAACGTCCTGCTCTACAACGACCGCTGCATCATGTGCACCCGTTGCGTGCGGTTCACGCGCGAAATTTCGGGGACCAGCGAGCTGTACGTCAACGGGCGCGGCCATCGCGAGGAAATCGACATCTTCCCCGGCAAACCACTGGACAACAAACTCTCCGGCAACGTCGTGGACCTGTGCCCGGTGGGGGCGCTGCTGGACAAGGATTTCCTGTTCAAACAGCGCGTCTGGCTGCTCAAAAGCATCCCCTCCATCAGCCCCGTGGACAGCGGCGGCGAAAACATCTATCTCGACGAAAACAACCGCCAGGTCTGGCGCATCAAACCACGTTACAACGCGCAGGTGAACACCTGGTGGATCAGCGATGACACCCGCTCCTCCTACAAGGCGTTGTACGACTCCAAACGTCTGAAGACCGCCCAGCGCACCCAGTACGGCGCACAGGTGGAGACCCCCTTCGCCAACGCCCTGCAACAGGCGTCGGCCGACCTGAAAAACCTGGCCGCAACCAACGGCCCGGGCAGCATTTATGCGATGCTCTCCCCCATGATGGCGTGCGAGGAAGCGTGGCTGTTGGGCCAGTGGATTCGTTCGGTGGACCCGCAGGCGGTGCTGGTGCTTGGGCCGGTTCCCACCACCGGCGAAGATGAGATTTTCCGCAACTCCCTGACCGGAAAACAGACGTTCGTCATCAAGGCCGAAAAAGTCCCCAACGCCGCGGGCATCCGCCGGGTGATGGAGTTGCTGGGTGGCCCGACCGCGACATTTGAAGAATTCGCCGCCGGCACCAAAGCCGAGATCAAAAAGCTCAAAGGGGGCTGGATCGTCGGCGGATACCTGAGCAACTGGGTTCCGGCCGATCTGCCGATGCTGATGAAACGCGGCTACAAAGTCGTTCAGGATACGCTGCAAAACGCCCTGACCGGCAGCGCCGATGTGCTGCTGCCCTCGGCGTTTTGGGCCGAAAAAGATGGATGCTGGGAAAATTTCCAGGGCATCCTGCAGGCCTTCACGGCGGCGGTCCCCCCGGCCGAAGGCGCCCGCCGCGAAGGGGATGTCTATCAGTCGCTGCTGGAACGTCCCGGCCTGTACAACGCGGCACAGGTGCGTCAGGAAATGGGCGACCCGTTCGCGGCCGTGCAATTGCCGACCGAAGACGCCGAGGCCCCGGCGTTCGCGTTTTCTGAGTTGTAAGTCTTTGCTTGAACAGGACTTAATTCATGCGGGATCCTCGCGATTACATTTCGGCCCGCGCCACCGCCGTGGATGCTTCGGGCATTCGCAAGGTTTTTGATTTGGCGGCGAAGATGAAAGACCCGATCAATTTCTCGATCGGACTGCCTGATTTTGACGTGCCGCAAACGGCCAAGCTGGCCGCCATCGAGGCGATTGAAAGCGGGCACAACCGTTATACGCAGACCCAGGGCATCGCCCCGTTGCGCGAACGTCTGCGGCGGGATTTGTCGGCCGAAGTCGGGCGGGATGTGGGGGAGGTGCTGATCACCAGCGGCGTGTCGGGCGGGTTGTTCCTGGCGATCTTGTCGGTGATCAATCCGGGCGATGAGGCGATCTTCCTTGATCCTTATTTCGTCATGTACAAACACCTGCTGACGCTGGCCGGCGGCAAGTCGGTGGCGGTGGACAGCTATCCCGATTTTCGATTTCACGCCGACCGGGTTGAACGGGCCATCACGCCGCGAACCAAGATGCTGATGCTCAATTCGCCCAGCAACCCCACCGGCGTGGTGATGAGCCAGCAGGAGGTGAACCAGGCGGTGGAACTGGCCCGCAAGCACGACCTGCTGCTCCTGAGCGACGAGATTTACGAGCCGTTTTTGTACGATGATGAAGGGGGAAAAAAGCCGACGCTCGCATCTCCCGCCAGGTTGTACGACAAGACGATCATCCTGCGCGGATTTTCCAAGAGCCACGCCATGACCGGCTGGCGATTGGGCTATGCGGCCGGGCCGGAGGCGATCCTCTCGCAGATGACCAAGTTGCAGCAGTACACCTTCGTCTGCGCCCCATCGCCGCTGCAATACGCCGCATTGAAGGCGCTGGATGTGTCGATGGATCAAGCGGTCGCGGACTATCGCCGCAAACGCGACTTGGTGTTCAATCTGCTGTCACGAAAATTTGAAGTGGTCAAACCGCAGGGGGCGTTTTACGTCTTCCCCAAGGCCCCGGCCGGCAAAACCGCATCGCAATTCGTCGCCCAGGCCATTGAAAACAACGTCCTGATCATTCCCGGCAACGTCTTTTCCGAACGCGACACCCACTTTCGCATCAGCTACGCCACCACGGACCAGAAAGTCCAGGAGGGTTGTGAAATCCTCAACCGGCTGGCGGGATGAAGTTCTCATCGCAGCGTCGGCTTGACCGGCCGGCCGGTGCGGGCGGATTCGTAGCAGGCTTCGGCGATGGCGACCGACTTGGCGGCTTCGCGCCCGTCGATCAGCGGGGTTCGCTTTTCGTCCATCGCCGCCAGAAATTCCCGGATGTTCAAACTGTGGTTGCGATGATCAAACGCCATCGGATCGCCCGCCCCGCCGGCGTGCGCGGTTTTGGCGCCCAGTTGACGGCAAAGCTCCTCATCCTCCGGTTTCTGATCGCGAAAACGATAGGTTAAAAGCGTATCCTCGTGGATTTCGATCGTCCCATCGCGGCCGGCCAGCAGCATCCGCCGCAACGATCCCGGCCAGGCAGCGGTTGTGCCCAGTAATTGTCCCAATCCCCCATTGGCAAAGCGGAAAATCGCCAACACGGCATCCTCCACCTCGATCAATTTCGGGTCGTGGCCCAGCTTGTCCGTACAGGCGAACACCTCCGTCACCGGCATCGCATCAGAGTCTTTGATCCCCGCGGAGGCGAACCATTGCAGCAAATCCAGGTTATGAATCGACTGATTCATCAACGCCCCGCCCCCATCCAGCGCCATGGAACCCTGCCAACGGCCTTCGCCGTAATAGCTGTCCTCCCGCCACCACGGGACCCAGGCGGATAAGATCGCCAGTTTGCCGAATCGCCCCTGGGAGATGGCGGCATGGGCGGCCTGGTTGGACGGCCCGAATCGCTGTGGGAATATCCCGCCAAGGTGGATTCCCGCCTGATTTGCGGCGTCGATCATCCGCCGGCAGCGATCCACGGAAATCTCCAGCGGTTTTTCACACAGGGCGTGGACTTTATATCGGGCACAGAGCAACACTCCATCCAGATGCGCCCCGCTGGGGGTGGCGATGACCGCCACATCCGGGCGTTCGCGTTGCAACATCACCTCGGCGTCTTCGTACCACTGACACCCATGTTGGCCGGCAAAGGCCTCCCCTTTTTCGCGATTCCGCCGGCTGGCGGCCACCAGGGTGGCGTTGGGCAGGTCGCCAATGGCCCTGGCAATCGCCCCGGCCACCGCGCCGGCCCCGATGATGACGAGTCGATGGGTCTTGCTCATGGTTTGGGAGTTGTAACGGACCTTTCGGCGGGTTGCCAGTTTCGGTTGGCGCATGGAAAAAGGGGCGACCGGTGAAGGTCGCCCCTTGAGTTTCACCTTTAGATCAGGTTTGGCTTAAAGCCGCACACCGAGCTGGAGGCCGTACATGAAGTCGCCGTTGCTCAGCGTTGAGCCACCAGCCGAGTTGTTGCAGAACATTTCATATGCAATGCTCAGCCCGACGTAGGTGGTCTCGTTCAGGAAGTACTTCACGCCGGCTTCGGGCCCAAACTGGAAGCTGTCGTTGGAGCCATGGCCCCAGCTGAAGCCCACGTTGGCTCCGACAAACGGCTGCCACTGGCCGCGGTCGCCCATCGGGAAGTGGTAGTCAGCGAACACGCTGGTCGTGCCGTCGAGGTCGCTGCCCGCCCCGAAGTCGTCGAAGCTCACCGACTGGCGAAGACCGACTTCGAGGTTGTCGCTCAGCAGGTAACCCAGACCGACGCCGACGCCAGCCGACACGCCGTCAAGGTCCGGTCCATGGTTGCCGGCGCCTTGCAGCGTCAGATCCCAATCACCGGTCTTGAAGTGAGCCGACGCAATGGCCGGGAACAAGCATCCCACGGCCGCCAATACGATTAACTTCCGCAACATAGTTGACCTCCATTACAGAGATTTTTTCTAGCCGAGAGACGTCTTGTCCCCGCGGATCGGGCTAAATTTGCCCCGGGCCGTTGCGGCTTGGCCCGCGCGACCGGTTTATACGCTCCACAGCGCACAACCCCGATACGCGATACAGTCGGAACATCCGACGACAGGAATTAGTTTCGGCATTATCGCTTCACAAACTCCAGAGATAAGCTATTAAGCCCATGATTTTCGGACAACGCTTAATCTGGAGAATTTTTCACGCTTAGCGCGAACTTTTTCCGCCGCCCAATTTAGGGCTGCCAAGAGCATAATCAACAAATTCCAATTGAAATCAACAGGTTCGGAGTTTTGGGTCCGATAAAAGTACGCCAAATTGTCGTACCATTAAGGTCTCTTCATGGCCACCGGTGGAGGCGGGGCGAACTGGTCCATGCGGTCGGGACGGATCGCGATGTAGTACAGTTCTCCTTCGTGCAACTGATGACCTGCGATTCGGCCGGCCTGTTCGCCGACACCCATGTAGATGTCGCATCGACCGGCCGCCCGGATCGCCCCACCACGATCCTGATCCATCATAAACCCTTTGAACAACTGGGTTTGCCCCATTTCATTGACCGGCACGGGAACCTGTAAAAAGGCCGGCATGGCCCGTGGATAGACCGCCTTGTCGGTGGCGATGGAGGCAAAGGGAGTGACCGGAACATTCAATGCGCCAAACGGGCCGCCGGTCCGTTCGGTAAAAAAGACATAGCGGCGATTGAGCGACAAATAATGATCCATCGCCTGGGGGTGGGCCTGAAAATAGGTTTGCAGGGTTTTATTGCTGAGCTGGTCCTTGCGGATCACCCCATCGGCGATCATCTGCTGGCCGGGACTGGTATAGGGATACCCGTTGAGGCCGGCGTATCCGATTTCATAAATTTTCCCATCCACCAGCCGCAATCTTGCGGAACCTTGGACGGTAATCACATACGTTTCCCAGCGGCTTTTGAGCCAGACGAGTTCCTGGCCGGCCAGCGGGCGATCGGATCCTTCGATTTCCGAGCGGGTGTAATAGGGAACCAGTTGGCCATCGGGTGTTTTGCGTTGGGCGATTTCAGGGTTGGCCGGGTCGGTCACCAGGTCGGCGGGGCGTTTATATAAAGGAAACTGATAAGGCCCCTGCCGGGTCAGGCTGGCATCATAGATGGGGGTGAAATAGCCGGTGAACAAGACCCGGCCGGTGTATCCGCCCGTGGGGTTGGGCGCTCCAATGCTTTTATAAACCTCGAAGTTATCGGCAATTGCGCGATTCCACCCGCCGCCGCTGAGAGCCTGGGGAGTGTCCAACAGCCGCAATAATGCGTGCTGGGTGGCGACGGCCCGTTCGTGGGAGATGTCGAGGTAGGGATAAAACTGTCGGCTGCTGGGCGCATTGAGATAGGTCAGGTTGTTCTGGATGGACTGACGCAAGGCGGCCACATCCCGGATCTGGTGGGAGAAGTCGGGGTATTCGCTGGGGGAGATTTTGCGGAGCGCCATTTGGCCGGCGGGGAGTTCTTGGTTGAAATTGATGGGCTGGGCTGGGGGTTGCTGGGTTTTGCAACCCGCCAGCAGGGCGACGGACAGGACCAGGGTGAACGGGGCATTGTTTCGCATCCATGCGGTGATCACGCTTTCCTCCATGAAAAGTTGGAGGTTCATCATACTCAAACAGGAGGATAAAAACAGACCGCCAGGAACAGCGTCGGGAACCATCGGTGCAAAAAGGTGTTGAAAACATGAGAATTTTGTGCGGGGGGGATTGAAAATCGTTGGTTTTACTGTACTTTTTTCACTCATCCCGCAGGCACCGCCCGTGCCTGTGCTGTCGAGAGGTCCTTGCAGGGAGCAGGCCCATCGGCTTCAGGAGGGATGCGGCAGAACCCGCATCCAATGGCTCCACGTCTGAAAGGAGATCGGGCATATGGCCAAGGCATCCAATAATGGTAAGCCGCTGACCAAGTCGGAACTGGCCGCGCAGTTGGCGGAGAAGGTCGGGATCAGCAAAAAGCAGGTCTCGTTGTTTTTCCAGGCCCAGTCGGAACTGGCCTACAAGCAGGCGAAGAACACCTTCGTCATTCCGGGCATCGGCAAGCTGGTTCTCAGCGAGCGCGCCGCCCGCGAAATGGTGATGCGTTTCGGCCCCAAGGCCGGGCAGACCGTCAAGGTCCCCAAGAAGAAGGTTCTCAAGTTCCGAGTTGCCAAAGCCGCCAAGGACGCCATCCTCGGCCGCAAGTAATCGGAGCCTGAACCCACAGGCCAACGCCAGCCGCGACCCCAGGGTCGCGGCTTTTTCATTGCTTCGATTTTTCCAACACATTCGCCACGGCGGCCATGTAATCGGATGTTTTCAAACGGTGAGCCTTGGCCATTTTTCCCAATGCGTTGGCCGTGGCGCGGGTTTTTCCTTGTTCGATCCGGCGGACGGTGCGCTCGTCCAGGCCGGTCATTTCCTGCTGGCTTAGACCGCGCGATTCCCTGAACAGGCGAATCGCCCGCCCGTATCGTTCGTTGAACCTGGCCTGTTTTTGCTGTGCTTTTAATCGCGCCTGGGGATCAATCGCCTGCTGCAATTGCGGCCAGCCGATATGAAGGTCCAGGTTGGGCCAATGGAGAAAATCGCCCTGTGGATCAATCTCGAATTTTGACCGTTCCTCCGGCGAAACGTTTCTCAGCTTTGGCAGCTTGTCCTCCGGCACGCGCAGGCGCTCAAACGCCGGCGAGATGACCACCAATTGATTGTTGTCCCACCAGGCATCCAGAAATGTCGGGTCGACAAAGCTGATTCGTTCCTTTGGCATGACTTGAAATGTTTACTCCGCCGTCGCCAGCAGCGTGGGGGTGACGAAGAAGTAGAGGTCGGTCATTTGCTGCTGCGAGCGGTGGTTTTTGAAGAGCCATCCAAGCAGCGGCAGGTCACCCAGGCCGGGGACTTTGTTTTCGCGGACGGTGGTGCGCGCCATGCGCAGGCCGCTGATGACCAGGGTGTCGCCGTCGGCGACGGTGACGGCGGTTTCGGCTTCGCGGGATTCGATGATGGGGTTGACCAGCACCTTGTCGGGGTTCTGGCCGTTGATCTTGGGCAGCGGGGCGAAGCCGGCGACGTTGGAGACGATGGAGATGGTGTGCAGTTTCACGCGGTCCGGGCCGATGGATTGCGGGGTGATGTAAAGCTGCACGCCGACGGGCTTGTATTGGGTGGAGATGGTCAGCGCCCCGTTGACGATGGAGGAGGCCTGCACCGGCAGTTCCTGGCCGGCCAGCATGTAGCCGGTCTGGCCGGCGGCGACGGTCATGCGCGGCGAGGAGACCAGGTTGATCATCCCCGCGTCGGCCAGGAGCTGGATCGACATGTCGATCGAGATTCCCGCCTCCTGGAAAATTTTCATGAACGACAGCACCGATCCCTGGAAGGGCGTGCCGGAGGCATCCTTCATCGCCTCGATGAAATTCGGCGTCTGGAAGATGGACTGGGCGACCTGCGAATTGTCGCTGGCCAGCCGTTTGGCCAGGGCCTTGGCGCCTTGTTGAAAATCAAAGTCGCGCGAGGCTTCAAAAATCCGCGCGGAAATCTCCACCTGTTGCGGCGGCACGTCCAGCCGATAGAGCATCTCCAGCATGGGCGCTTTCATGGCCGGGTCGCAGGTGATGACCAGGGTGTTCTCGGCCGGCAGCGGTGTGATCGTGCCGGCGGCGCCCAATTGCTGCTGCAAAACGTTGACCAATGGAACCAGGTCCGGCGCCGAGACCGTGACGGTTCGACGGGAGGTGTTGGCATCCCGCGACGAAGTGACGGTGGACCCGCCAAAATTCTGCAACGTCCAGATCAGTCGAACCCGCCGATCGGGCAATTCCACAACCTGCACCGGCAAATCCTTCAGGTGGTAACTGGGGTGCATGACAAAGGGCTGGGTGGTGGCGGCGGCGTTTGGCTGGGTGGTCGGCACATAGACGATCTCGCGGATCGGTTCGGCCGGCTGGGTGGCGGCGGCCTGAGCCGGATTGGAATCGCTGGCGGCCTTGTCGGCGGGCAAAGTGGTCGGGGCGGCGGATTGTGTTCCCATTCGATCCCAGATGGGACGGGGGCCGGTGTTTTCAATCACATCCCATTTGACGGCGGATAAATGCCGCTGGCTGGCCTGATAAGCGGCCGCATCCGTATCCGGATCGCCCGAAACCATACGCATGGGTGTCACGGTGGTCTGACTGGCGCATCCCCCCACCAGCAACACCGCCAGGGCCGCTGGGATCCATTTTCGCATTTTGAATTGTGGCCGCATCATCAACACCACCTCATGTCGGCTGGATTACGGATGAGGGATGATACCGGATCGAAAGTGTGAATGCTCCGATTTTTTCCTCTCACCCGTCTTTTTCTATTCGACCATCAGGAGGAAAATCGTTCGTTTTCTTTGATTTTATTTACGATTGTCAGATTCTTGCCGCAATATCAACGGTGGCACGGTCATTGCTGTGTTTGAGTGATAACTTGGACAAGGATCCAATTATGATGGACAACCCACATGGATATCGGAACGACTATCGTGCTGAAGGAAACCCGCCGGATGCGGTCGGTTCAGAAGGGACGATTCGGCAGTTGAACTCGCTGTTGCGGGGAGAAATTTCAGCGACCGAGGCTTATCGCCTGGTGATTGATCAGGCCGGCTGTGCCGATGAGGCGGCCAAGAAAAAAATCGGGATGCTGCGGGAGATCCAGCAGGACCACGGCCAGGCGGAGCAAACCCTGCGGGATCGGATCAAGGAATTGGGTGGTGAGTCATCCGATTCATCCGGCCCATGGGGTGTGTGGACGAAGCTGATTCAGAAATCGGCCGACCTGTTTGGAGACAGCCCGGCTCTCAGAAACCTCAAGGAAGGGGAAGATTTCGGGTTGAAAAAATATCAGGATGCCGCGGAAAACGTGGATGGGCCAACCGCCGACATGATTCGCAACCAACTTATTCCATTTCAGCAAAAACATATCAAACAGCTTGACCAATTGATTCCGCCGGCCCATGTCAGTTAAGCCAAAAGCCCGCCATCAGCCAAATAAAAACGCCCGGACACTTTTTCGTAAGTGCCGGGCGTTTCTTGGTTTATGATAAATTTTGAATTAAAAGCCGGTGGTGACGTAAGGGAGCAGGGCCATATATCGCGAGCGTTTGACGGCGCGGGCGAGCATGCGCTGTTCCATGGCGTTGGCGCTGGTGCGTTTGCGGGAGAGGATCTTGCCGTTGCCGCTGACCATTTTGCGGAGCGACTCGGTGTCCTTGTAGTCGATGTAGACTTCGCCGGAGGCGCTGGTGCGCGTGACCTTGATCTTGGGGCGGCTGAAAGTCTGGAATTTTTCGGTCTTTTCGCGACGTTCGCGGTTGCTTTCGGGTCTGGGCATTGCGTTACGACTCCTCATTCAATTTAAGGGGGAGGATTATAACTGGGCGATAAGGGAAAGCAAGCGGCCGCGATGAACGGAAAAAGTATCGCGGGGTTGGGTTGTCTCAGCGGGGTTGTCTCCTATAATCGGGTCCCTGCTTCAGGTTTTAGGGAGTTGGTATTTTTATGGCGCATATTATTGCACAGCCGTGCATCAACACCAAGGACACCGCATGCGTGGCGGTCTGTCCGGTCGATTGCATTCACCCGACCAAGGAAGATGGTGATTTTTCGGCCGAGGAGATGCTGTACATCGATCCGGATACTTGCATTGATTGCGGATTGTGCGTGGATGAATGTCCGGTGCAGGCGATCTTTCCACAGGAGGATCTGCCGGCGGAATGGGCGAGCTTTATCGAGCGAAACGCCGAATATTACACCAGGAAGAAATAAAGGAGCCTTGATATGAAAGAGATGTTTTTACTGGGTGCGATGATACTGGCGGGAGCCGGGACTTTGGCCAACGGCCACGAGGCGTGTGAACGCTCAAAGCCGGCCGAATGCCCGACAACCACTGAATGCACAAAGCATTCGGACTGTGATCAGTCCGACAAATGCACCAAGTCCACTGACTGTGATCAGTCCGACAAATGTGCCAAGCCTGCCGACTGCGATCAGTCCGACAAGAGCGCTGAATGCTCGAAATCCGAAGAATCCTCGAAATCTGCTGCATGCCCGACGACCGCTCCGACGACGCAGGAGGCGGCCAAGCCAATCAACAAGTTCTGCGCCATCCAGGGCGAGGGCAATCCGATCGACCCGGAGGTGACGGTGGTGTACAAGGGTCAAACGATCGGGTTTTGTTGTTCCGATTGCATCGCCGAGTTCCAGAAGGACCCTGAGAAGTACATGAAGAACCTGAAGTAAAATAAAAATCTGAAGCAGTGAATTTCGGGCCTGTCGCGTGACAGGCCCTTTTTTAATGCGCCGGCCGGGGTGGCCGGATGGGGGCTATAATGGGTCCATATGACGACGACGATTGATCACCAGACCAAGGAAGCGGCCATCAGCGTGGATGGGATGGACTGCGCCAGTTGCGTGGCCCACGTGGAACAGGCGATGAAGCAGGTTCCGGGGGTGGAGGCGTGCCAGGTGAATCTGGCGCGGGGGCGGGCGACGGTGCGGTACAACCCGGCGACGACCGATGCGGAGGCGATTTCGCAGGCGATCACCAAGTCGGGATATCCAGCCGAGCTGGAATCGATCGATGATGCGAAAAACGTGGAGGAACAACGGCTGTTGAGGCAACAGGCCCATGCCCGAACGTGGTTTTACCGGGCGATGGCGGGGGTGGCGCTGTGGCTGCCGGTCGAGTTGACCCACTGGACATTGAAATGGATGGGGCAGGATCACCAGCACCAGGCGATGGCCGGGGGTGTGGACTGGATGACCTGGGCGGCGTTGATCAGCAGCACGCTGGCGATGGTGTACGTCGGATGGGGTTTTTATCGCGGGGCGTGGGGCGCGTTGAAACGTCGAACCACGGACATGGACACGCTGATCGCGATGGGAACGTCCGTGGCGTACGTCTACAGCCTGGTGGCGTTGCTGGGGTATCTGGGGGGGGCGTGGCGGCAATTGCCGGATTTGTATTTCATGGAAGCCTCCGGGTTGCTGGCGTTAATCAGCCTTGGGCATTGGCTGGAGGCGCGGGCGCGGGATTCGGCCGGTTCGGCGATTCGGAAGTTGATGCAACTGGCGCCCAGCACCGCCCGGCGGCTCAATGAAGCCGGCGAGGTGGAGGAAGTGCCGGTGGCGCAACTGCATAAAGGGGAGCGGGTGCTGGTGCGGCCGGGGGACCGGGTTCCGATGGATGGGGTGGTGACCGAGGGGCGCTCGAGCGTGGATGAGTCGATGATCAGCGGCGAGCCGTTGCCGGTGTTGCGGGAGGCGGGGGATGAGGTGATCGGGGGGACGGTCAACCAGGATGGTCGGCTGGTGGTGCGGGTGATGAAGGTGGGAAGCGAATCGGCGTTGGCGCAGATCGTGGCGCTGGTGGAGAAGGCGCAGTCGGCCAAGCCGCCGGTGCAGCGGCTGGCGGATCGGATCGCGGCGGTGTTCGTGCCGGTGGTGCTGGGGATCGCGCTGCTGACGGCGGTGGGATGGCATGCGTGGGGATTGGCGCACCATTGGGAGGCGGCGGCGACGTGGGGGATGATGGCCAAGGCGGTGTGCAGCGTGCTGATCATCGCCTGCCCGTGCGCGCTGGGGCTGGCGTTGCCGGCGGCGATGATGGTGGGGACCGGACGGGGGGCGCAGCGGGGGATCCTGGTGCGGGACATTGATGCGCTGCAGAACGCCGAACGGATCGACACGGTGGTGCTGGACAAGACCGGCACGATCACCCGCGGCAAGCCGGTGGTGGGACGGGTGGTGGCGATGGATGGGATGTCGGAGGGGGAGATCCTGCGGCTGGCGGCGTCGGCGGAGCAGTTCAGCGAGCATCCGCTGGCCCGCGCGATCGTCGGGAGGGCGAACGAAGAGGGATTGAAGTTGAGTTCCCCGGATCAGTTTTCAAACGAGCCGGGATATGGGGTGGTGGCGCGGGTGGAGGGGCGGAACCTGCTGGTGGGCAGCGAAGCGTTGTTGCGCAAACAGGCCAACGGGTCGGCGCTGATGGATGCGCCGGCGGTGGATGGGATGGGTTCGATCGTCCACGTGGCGCACCAGGAGGAGGGGGGCGCGGTGCGGCGGCTGGGGTACGTCCAGATCACCGATCAGATCAAGGAGGATTCAGCGCGGGCGATCGCGCTGCTGCACGCGATGAAACTGCGGACGGTGCTGTTGACCGGCGACAACGAGACGACCGCGCGGGCGATTGCCCGGCAGGTGGGGATCGACGATGTGCGGGCGGGGGTCCGGCCGGATCAGAAGGCGGCGGAGATTCGCAAATTGCAGGAGGAGACGGCCGGCGGCGCGGGAGCGAACCGGCGAAAGGTGGCGATGGTGGGGGATGGGATCAACGACGCCCCGGCGCTGGCGGCGGCGGATCTGGGGATCGCGATCGGGTCGGGGTCGGACATCGCCAAGGAGAGCGGGGACATCGTGCTGGTGGGGTCGTCGCTGGTGGAAATCGCGGCGGCGATCCGGCTGTCGCGGGCGACGATGCGGACGATCCGGCAGAATTTGTTCTGCGCGTTTTTGTACAACGTGCTGGCGATTCCGCTGGCGGCGCTGGGATTGCTGAACCCGCTGATCGCGGCCGGGGCGATGGCCTTGTCGGATGTGACGGTGATTGGAAACGCGCTGTTGCTGCGGCGGGCGAAAATTGATGGGTGAAGAGCAAAAAAAGGTAATGATTTGGACTTGACGAGGGGAAGGGGGATCGGTTCAATACCGCCACTTTGTCGGATGGCCGGACAGGCCGTGAAATTCGTCATGGGCTGTCTGAAATCCACGGTGGAATATCCATAATTCGTATGAGGGAACATCCATGATCGCTGAATTGGAACTGATGGACGACGAACTGGCGTTGGAAGTGTGCGGGGCGGCCCTGGAGAGGGAGGTCGCGCGCGAACCGTTGCAATCCTGGCCGGACAGCGACCTGCTGCCACAGGGAGCCAAACGACGAAAAGATGAGGATGAGGAGGAAGACGAGGAGGAGGACGAGCAGGATGACGAGCAGGATGAGGAGGAGGAAGAAGACGAGGAGGACGAGGAGGATGAGGAAGCCGACGACCTCGATGATGAAGAAGAAGACGAGGAGGAGGACGAGGACGAAGATGAAGATGACGACGAGGAGGACGACTTCGACGATCCGGATGATGATGACGACGACTACGATGACGATGATGACGACGATGATTTCGACGATGAATGATTGAAATCATCGAATCGCGACGGCTGATTTTTTTCAAACGCGGCGCCCGGATGGGTTCCGCGTTTTTTTATGACCAGTCGGTGGATCGGCGGCGGGATTTGGTTTGGGAATGGTGGCGTTTGGAATCGAGCCGGCGGGTTTTGGAGGCGCGGGTGGGTTTGGTTTTGCGGCGGGGGCGAGGCTTGTGGAAGGCCGCGAGGATCAGCCGTCCAAGACGGTCGATCAGTTCCTGGCGGTTTTGTTCCTGCGAGCGGTGTATGGCACAGGAAAGGTGAAGCTGGTCCAGACGGGTCAGTCTGCCGCCGGCCAGCGTGCGCAATCGAATCCGGGCGGCGGGGTCCAGCCCCTGGATTTGGTCGATCGTCAGCCAGACTTCGGCCTTGGTGTTGAGCTTGTTGACGTTTTGCCCGCCGGGGCCGCCGCCGCGGGCGAATTGCCATTGCAGCGCCGATCGGGGAATGCAAAGGCCCGGCGCCAACTCGATCACAGACTCGGAAAATGGATCGGGCGCGGCCATGGCGGTTTATGGAGAGGGTGGGTTGGGCGCGGATTGGAGCTGTTTCATGCCGACCTTGGCGGCGCTTTCGGTGACCAGCAGTCGAACGTGGCGGGTGGCCGAGCCGAGAAAAATCACCACCAGTAAAATGACCAGGTTCATGCGCATCCAGCGAACCGGATGTTCAGGCGGGCGGCGGCCGAGGGTTAAAAACAGCGCCACGATCACCGCGGTCAGCCCCGCGCCGGCGTGTGCGGCCATCCACCACCCCGAGCGCATCGCCAGCCGGGCGCGGGCGGTGGGAGGTTCGGTCTGCCCTGAAACCTGGTTGACGATGGCCGCGCCGTCGATGTCGTAAATCGTGAGGTGTCGATAGATGCTGACGACGCCGCTGAAGATCAGCACGCCGGCGCTCAGCCAGACGATCCAGCGAAAAACCCAGCGGGCACGCCCGAACACCGACAATTGTTGGGTGGCCTTCAGCTCGTCGATCGCGATGGGAACCACCATCTCATAAAACAGCGTTCCCCCGACCAGCAGCGTGGTGCAGACGATGTGGAGATACCGGCTGATCAGGAAAAAGAGATTCGACCAGAAATGGGACAGCGTGGGTTCAAGCATTGGAGGTGATGGGGGTTGAATGTTTCAAGACCGCGCGTTCGCGCAGTCCCTTGAGCGTGGAGGCCAGCAGCACCACCACGAACAGCAACGCCACCCCCCATGCCATCAACCGGCCGCTGGGAACGGGTTTGGCCGTCGCCACGATCAGCAGGATGATGGCCGCCAGCGCCAGCAGGATGTGCATCCCGAACACGCCATGCAGCACGCCCGGCCAGAGGCTGTATTGGCCCCATGCCCGCCAGGCGTTGAACGAGCCGGTCAGGATCAGGAGCAAAATGCTTCCATGAAACACCGGCTTGAACGCCCGCCCGCGCGGCGCGGCCGTCGGGGCCAGCACCATCCAGAAGATGCCCCCCACCACGATGCACGCGCACAGCACGTGCACCCAGCGGGAAACCGTCGATGCCACCAACAACCAATCCATGCCATTCCCTTTCCCAATTTACCGGCGAGCAAAAATGTAATACATCTGTATCATGCCCGGTGGATTCCGCCAAGCCACGCGGCGGCGCAAATCCCCAATATCGGGTCTTTTTTTACCGGGAGGACCGGCCATGGCCATGCGTGTCGGCGTGATTCTCAGCGGATGCGGGTTCAAGGATGGCAGCGAAATTCACGAGGCGGTCAGCATCCTCATCGCGCTGGATCGGCGCGGGGCGACGATCACCTGCATGGCGCCGGACGAGCCGCAATCGGAGGTGCAAAACCATTTCACCGGCCAAAAAGAGGCCTATGCGCGCAATATCCTGCACGAATCGGCCCGGATCGCGCGGGGCAGGATCGTCGATTTGGCGGGGGTCAGGGCGGCCGACCTGGATGCGCTGATTTTTCCCGGCGGATACGGGGCGGCCAAGAATTTGTGCGATTTCGCGTTCAAGGGGGACCAGTGCCGCGTGCGGGAGGATGTTCGACGGTTGTTGCTGGAGATGCATCGCGCCGGCAAACCGATCGGGCTGGCATGCATCGCGCCGGTGATGGCGGCGGCGGTGTTCGGATCGGCGGGGTTGTCGCCGCAGTTGACCATCGGCACGGATGCCGGCACGGCCGGCGCGATCAACGCCATGGGGGCGGTCCACCATCCCACCGGGCCGGCCGACATTCACGTTGATGAGAAAAACCGGCTGGTGACCACCCCCTGTTACATGAACGATGTGGGGCCGTGGATCGTCTACCAGGGGGCCGACAGGATGGTGGAGGCGGTGCTGAAAATGGCCGGCGGGGGCAGCCGGTGAATCCATACCAGGCCGTGTTATTCGATCTGGGGGACACGCTGGTGGACTTTGAGCCGCTGGACACGCGGGAATTGTTTCGCATCTCGGCCCAACGAAGCTATGACCACCTGCTGTCGGCCGGGGCGAAGTTGCCGGATTTTGAATCTTTTTTCCGCTCGCAATACCGGGGGTTGCGCTGGTCTTATCTGTGGGCGAAACTGCGGCGAAAGGAGTTCAACAGCATTCATCTGCTGCGGCGATTGTGCCGAAAGATCAATCATCCGCTGGATGAACAGGGGTTGTACGAGCTGGCGTGGCTCTGGTACAGCCCGTTGTGCGATTACGCCAGTGTGGAAGCGGGATTGACCGAAGCGCTGGACCGGTTGCAAAAGGGGGGCGTCCGGATGGGGATTGTCTCCAACACGTTCGTGCCGGGGAAAATACTGGATCGGCATCTGAAGGAAGTGGGATTGCTCGATTATTTTCCGGTGCGGGTCTATTCCAGCGAAGTGGGTTTTCGCAAACCCAATCGCCGGATATTCGAGCTTGCACTACAACAACTGGATGTCAGGCCCGAACAGAGCCTGTTTGTGGGGGACTTGTTGAAGACCGACATGGTGGGCGCGCGGCGGGTGGGGATGACCACGGTGCTGAAATCCCCCTTCGCCGGTTCCAGGCCCAATCCGCTGGCGCACCACACCATCCGCGCCATGAGCGAACTGCCGGCGATCGTGCTGGGAAATCAGACCAATTGATCCAGCCCGCCGAGGCCGAGCACTTCATGGGTGAAAAACGGCTCGGCGTAGGGCCGGTCGATCCGGCCGCCGAAATAGCCGTTGAGCGTGCGCACCATCTGCGGGACCGGGCTGTTGTTTTGGACGAACTGGGATTGGTAACAGGCGACGGCCTTCAGCTTGGTTTCCATTTGTTCGGTGATGTCGATGCAGAACGTCGGCTGAAAACTCATCCGCAGATGCGTGCAGAAATAGTAGATGATCCGCTTGGGATGCCACGGCTCGCCGGGGATGGCGCTTTTGGAAAGCTTGGCGTCGAATCGGGCATCCTCCGCGATGCGCGTGACGGCCACGTGATCCGGATGGGCATCGGTGGGATAGGGGATGAACATCCAGTTGGGCCGATGCCGGCGAATCACCGCCGCCAGCTTGTGACGCGAGGGGATGTCATGCACCACTTCACGGTTTTTCAAACCCAGCAGCGTGCGCTCGACGCCGAGAACTTTGGCGGCGGCGGCTTTTTCGCGGGTGCGAATCTCCACCGACCCCAGCGGCGTCGGCTCTCCATCGGTCATGTCCACCAGATGCACCGCGTGCCCCTGCGACACCAGCCGGGCGATCGTCCCGCCCATGCCCAGTTCCTGATCGTCCGGATGCGGACCAATGACCAAAATGGATGCCATGTCTACTCCTGATTCAGTAATTCCCGATACACATTGTCCAACGCCTCCACCATGACGCGCGTATCGAATCGCGCCAAGGCGAAATCCCGGCCGGTTTGGCCGAAGCGTTGGCGCATCGGCTCATCGGCGGCGAGCGTCGCGATCGCGCCGGCCAGCTTGGCCGCGTCGAACGGCGGCAGGACAAACCCGCTGCGGCCGTCCAGCACCGCCTCCTTGGACCCGTCGATGTCGTAGGTGATCACCGGCTTGGCGGCCAGCGCCCCCTGCGGCAGCGCGCGGGCCAGCCCTTCACGTCGCGAGGGGTGGGCGACGATGTCCATCGCCCCAATCAGTTCCGGAACCTGTTGCGGCGGGACCATGCCGGTCAGGATAAACCGGTCGCGCAGGCCCATCTGTTCCATCTGCTTCTCATAATTCGCCCGCAACAGGCCGTCCCCCACCCATAAAAATCGCAAATTCGGGTATTTTCGGCATAAATCCGGGGCGATTTGGATCAGGTCCTCGTGTCCTTTGAGATAAAACAGACGGGCGATCGTGCCGACGACGATCTGGTCATCGGCGATCCCCAGCCGTTGGCGCACGGCCTGGCGGGTGCGGATGCTATCGACGAACGCGGCCGTTTCCATGCCGCTGTAAACCGTGGTGTATTGTCCCGGCCGGCCGATTCGTGCCGCCAGCGACTGATCCCGCATCGAATCGGCCACGCAGACGATTTTGTCGGTGATCGGCGCGGCCTGGCGTTCCAGCACCTTGTATGCCTCATTGACCGCCCGCCAGCGGCTGGACGTGAAGGACAGGCCGTGAATGGTGTGAACGATTTTGCCCCGGCCGGCGCGATGGGCTGCCCATCGGCCGATGATTCCCGCCTTGCTGGAATGCGTATGAACGATGTCCGGCGACAACGCCCGCAGCCGGCCGGCCAGCCACTGGTACGTCCGCCAATCCTGAATCGGCAGGATCGATCGGCGCATCCGCTCGATGACTTCCACGCGATAACCGTATGTCCGCGCCCGCTCCATCAGCGACCCTTCAGGCCCGATGGCCGGCCCGGTGATCAACGTCACCTCGTGGCCGCGATCGTGTTGACCTTCGCACGACAGAAGCGTGTTTTCCTGTGCTCCGCCGATGATGAGTCGAGTAATGACGTGAACGATCCGCATCGATCCCGCTTACCCCACCGCCGCCGCGTGGGCCTGGACCTGTCGTTCGGCGTGATAGCTGCTGCGCACCAGCGGCCCGGATTCGACGTGTCGCAGGCCGCGGCTTTCTCCCAGCCGTTTCCATTGGACAAATTCATCCGGCGGCACGAACCGCGCCACCGGCAGATGGTGGGCCGTGGGTTGTAAATACTGGCCGATGGTCAGGATGTCGCACCCGATCGCCACCAGGTCGTCGATGACCGATTCGATCTCGTCACCCTGTTCTCCCAGGCCGACCATGATGCCGGCTTTTGTGATAAATCCTTTTTCCTTCGATATTTGCAGCAATTTGAGCGAGCGCTGATATTTGGCCTGCGGGCGGACCTTGCGATACAGCCTTGGGACGGTCTCCAGATTGTGTCCCAGGATCACCGGCGTGGCGTCCAGAACCAGTTGCAGGGCCTGCCAGTTGCCGCAGAAATCGGGGATCAGCACCTCGATGCTGGTTCGAGGCGACTGGAGTCGAATCTGTCGGATCGTCTCGGCCCAGATGCCCGCCCCGCCATCGGGCAATTCATCCCGGTTGACGCTGGTGATGACGACATGGCCCAGGTCCATCGCCTTGACCGCCTCCCCCACCCGCCTGGGTTCATCCAAATCCAATTCCGTCGGCCGGCCGGTGGCGATGTTGCAATAACCGCATGATCTCGTGCAGACGTTTCCCAGGATCATCAGCGTCGCGGTCCCCGCCGACCAGCATTCGCCCATGTTCGGGCACTTGGCGCTCTGACAAACGGTGTGCAGGCGCTGTTCATTGACCAGCTTTAACAGCCGCGCGTACCCCTCGCCCCCCGGCATTTTCATTTTCAACCACGATGGTTTGCGCTGTGTCCCCCCCGCCGCTTCCTGTTGTGGCGTCAAAATCATGTGCTGTAACGAAACGCTCATAATCCCATTATGCCCCTCCTTTCCCTCCGCCGCCAGCGTCCAAAGTCAGAAGCGGACGTTCAGAACACCACCGCTGGGACAATCCAGCTCATGCAGGCCGGGACCCACGCCATATTCCTTTGCCAGCGCGACGCCATCCGCCGTTTCCGGCCGGATGGCCGCACCCCGCGGCAGTTTCACGATGACCGCGGGATGATCGTCGGCATTGATCAGAACCGTGTGCGTATCTTCATGGATTGCGATGGGATGGCTCGAAAAGGTGGCGGCGATCTCGAACGCATTCAACCGGCGATGGAAACTCTGAAAATCTCCGCCGGCCCAACGCGGCGTCAATTCCCCCTGGTTCAACACCGCCTGGTGACGACGGTAAAAGCCCATCCAGCTCCGCAGTGCGGCGAGGTGATCCTCGGGCAGTTCAAGGATCGGCGCTCCAACCGAAGGGACGCCGAATAATGAGGGGATCACATGCCGATGCACTGCTGAAACCGGCTCGGCGGCCGACCAGAGGCTCGGATCGTATTGCAACGCCACCCGCGAAGCCATCGGCCATAAATTGGCGAAATTCAGGCGGTTGCTTTCAGGATCAAACGGAACATCCAGGCAGCGCAGAGAAGAAGTCAACCGCGTGGCCAGAAGATTGGGCGTCAGCGTCCATTCAAAATCCGGCCGCACCGACCGACAGGCATCGATCCATCGACGCACCACCAGAGCGTAGGCTTCACCGACATCCTGCCCCACCTCGCCCGGCCCAAGCAGGCCGTAATCATAATCCACCTTGAAGCCGGTAATCGCGTAACTTTGAACCAACTGTTCCAGCCGCTGTCGAACGTGCTCGACGGCGGCGTTGTTTCGCGGGTCGATCATCGCGTAGCCTTCATCAAGCCAGGAACGGAGCAACGACGGCTGCAACTGCTGATGAGATCGGCTCTTCATCCCGACCATGAACGGCGCGATCCAAAGCGTGTATCGCAGCCCCATCTCACGGACCCGCCGGACATGCCCGGCGAAATCAGGGAATTTTCGCGGTGATGGTTCCCAATCCCCCTGCCATTGATGCCACGGCCCCAATACCGCGCCAACGCGCTGCGAAGCGTCGTAAGACCATCCATCATCGAGAATCAGGTTGCCAAAACCCAGCTCGGCCGCCAGTTTTGCGCAGCGTTCAATGCGATCCTGATCCATGTCGCCATGGAATGCGTACCAGGTGCAGTAGGCGGGTTCAAAACAAGCCGCGGGCGCCGGCGGCGATTCAAAATCACGCCATATCCTGTCGGCCAGTTTGTGAACCGGCGATGGATCGGTGGATAGCAACAGCTTCGTCCCCGCTGCATTTGGCCAGTGAATGTGCAGGCGGTAGCACGCCTTCGCTTGATCCAGCGCCCATTCGATGCGAATTTCCTGATCGGCCGGCTCGGCCAAGAGCAACAGTCGGTTATGCAAATGGCGATCCACCAGGGCCAGCAAAGCGGGTTTGTAATAAGGTGTGGCGACAAATTTCCCCCTCCACACAACCTTCTGCAACGTGCCGCGATCGCCATACGGGAACCACAGGCCGTTGATTCCTCCAATGGGCACGACCAGAGATGCCGTTATCGGGCCGGAACACCCCGACGGCGGTGACAGATGTGATACACCCGGCTGCCCCGGCTGCAAGGTCTGCCCGTCCGCCACCGGTCCCTGCTGGGCCTGCCACTGAAGTGATAGCGTCCGTACTTCCAAATCAGACATTCCACCACACCGCATCAATTATCGTGCGGATGCCAACGATTCCATCCCGGTCAACCTCATCACCAATTCACCCACGCCGCCTCCCTGGATGGAGGGTTTGATGGCGTAGATTTTGCCCCCCTTGGTGGCGGCGAAGATCAGGCCATCCTTGTCGGGGTTGGCGGAGAAAAGTTGCAGGTCGGTCCGTTGGGACTGGAAGACCTGTTTGCCGGTTTTCTGGTCAAAGGCGGTGATGCGATTGTCGCGCGTGCGCATGTAGGCGAACTGCTCATCGGCCGCCAGAAATTCAACGGCGTCGGGGGCGATCCACTTGGCGTCACGGTTGTCGCCCGATCCGTATTGCGGAAACTTGCTTTTGGTCTTGTCGATGGCGACCACGCCGATTTCCGGGACCGCCTGATAGACCGTATCGGCCGTCACCTGGGGCGAAGCGGTCAGCGGCCGGCCGGAAAAATACTGCCACTTGACCTTTCCGGTCATCCGATCCACGCAATACAGCTTGCTGTCGGTCGAGGCGAAATAGACCCCCTCCTGATCCGCCTTCACGTCGGCCACGATCTTACCGGAAGTCAGAAAGACGCCCCCTTCCAGGGGCCAGATTGCCGAGCGATCTTCGGAGACCGCGTAAATTTTTCCATCCTGTGTGCCGGCGTACACGATGCCCTGATAGAGCGCCGGGGCTGCCGAGAGCGCTCCGCCGGGCGTCATCACCTGCCAGATGGGAACGGCCGACGGGCGGGTGATGTCCATGGCGATCAGCCGGCTGCCGCCGGGGTATTCCGAGCCGAAATAGACCACGTTTTTATTCCCCACGGCCGGGGATCGGATGGCGTTTTCGGTGTTGATGGTGCGCTGGCGGTTGCCCTGGCGGTCATAGACTTCCAACGTCGTGTTGGTCGGGAAGACCAGTTTGTCTCCCAGGACCACCGGCGGAAACAGGTCGATGGCGGCGCTGGCGACGGCGTCGATGTTCAGCACCTGCCCGCCGGAACGGGACAGGATGTAGGCTTTGTGGCTGTGGGTATAGACGAAAATCAGGTCGTCGCGGACGAACATTCGATCGACCGAGTCGTCTTTCAAAGCCAGATCAGCTTCCCAGTGCTGTTGAAAACTCTGGGCGGGAATCGGCTGATTTTGGTCCGTGGTCTGGGGTGGCGGGTTGTGACGACATCCCATCCCAACGGCGCTCAGCGCCAACACAAGGCTCAACAGTGGCTTATTCACGGGTGTGCTCCTGCTTGTGCGGACCGCGCTGGAACCGCGATTTCGAGGATCCTCTATTCGCCGCAACGATAGCATTATGAGCGGGTTATCGTCAAACTTCCGGTCAGCCCCCCACAAGCCCGATGGAGGGATTTTGGACTTTCGGGCTGGATTTGAAGCATCCCGCCGAGCGCAGATAGATCACGCACCATGCCAGCCGGGCCACCGCCGCTGCGATGGCGCCGATCAGGGTTCCGTTGATCCCCATCCAGACCGTCAGCGGCAGTGCGATGGCGGCCGTGGCGATCATGCCGGCCAGGTTGGCGATGAAAAACCAGCGGCTGTGGCCCATTCCGCCCAATACGCTGCCCAGCATCGTGCCCAGAAAATCGACCGCGTGGCACACCACCAGCATCCTGAGCGCCAGCGTCAGGTCTTCGTATGGCGAACCCACCCCATAAAACACCTCCAGCACCAGCACCGGCATCGCGGCCACCAGCAGGTAATAAGGCGTCACCAGCACGGCCCCCAGGAGGGTGTATTTGATCCCCACCCGCCACGCCGCCTTTGGCCCGCGCAGCAGCGCCCGTGAGGCGGCCGGCACGATCAGGCTGCCGATCCCGAACAGAACCGGGTGAATCACCCCCAGGATGATCGTGATCGCCGCCAGCCGGCCGGCCTCATCCAAAGTGTAAAAATAGGCCAGCACCCAGGGAACCACCTGCAAACTGACCACGCTCACCAGGCTGCTGAGCAGCATCCATCGTCCCAGGTCCCAACTGATTTGGACAAACCCCCACCATTGCTGTTTTCCCGCCCAACGAATTCCCAGTTGCAAACCCTGCACCGCCGCCCCCGCCGCCGCCGCCACGCACATGGCGACAAACGCCATGTGCAAGTTCAACCCGCCCCGTTCAGCGAAAACGAAGATCACCACGGACTGGCCCAGAAAATGAATCGCATCGCCCCAGATCGCATCGCGATATCGCAGGTGCGCCATCATCGCCCGCCGAATGGTCTCCTGGAGATGCCAAAAGAGCATCGCACCGCACAACCAGATCGCCAGGTCCGCGCGTTTGAGGACGATCGCGGCGATGGTCGCCGCCCCCATCAAGGGCAGGCTCAACAAACCTGAGAGCAACAGCGATTGTCCGGCCAGCCGCCGCAACCCCGGCAGGTCGGCCGTCGCTCCTTTGACCGAGAGGGGATAACTCACAAACGCGGCATGAATGCTGTTCAAAAAGAGCAGGATTCCGAAAAGAATCGCGAAGACACCGTAATCATGACTGGCCACGTTGCGGGCCAGCAGGATGTTGGTGGCGAAATTGCCGACGCTGACCACCCCCTGGTCGGCGAGGCTCCAGAATCCTTTGCTCAGAGCGGAGCGCGCGGAGACCAATCCCGACTCATCGGCCGACGCGGTCAGGTCCTTGGCTGGAAGCAAAGTGGGTTGCGGACGATCCATTCGCGTTAAATTGATCCCTCATCCGCTGTGACTGATGCAGTAAGAAAACGACGCCATTCACTATACTACATAACTGTAAATCCATTGGAGATCATCGGCGGATTTGCCGCCCGTTTGAAGATCGACCGGTCAGACGTGGATTTTCTTCGCGCAGCATGTTTGCAAGCCTTTGTTTTATCGGGCTTTACGAAACATCCGCGAAATGAATGCCCATTTCTGATTTGAAACAGGGTGCATCGGCAAGATATGCTGATGATGAACTTGGATTTCCGAATCACTCAGGAGTTTGATCATGCCGGTTGATGGGATACAGGCGATTGACGTTCATGCGCATTATGGGATTTATCTTGAACCGGAACGCCCATCTGCCGAGCCGTTCATGACGGGCGATGCGGCGACGGTGGTTCGGCGGGCGAAGGAGGCGAATACGCAGTACACGATCGTGTCGCCGTTGCTGGGGTTGTTGCCGCGCGGCAAGGCGGATGCGGTCGCGGGGAACGATGAGGCGGCCAGGGTGGTGGCCGAACACGAGGGTTTGTTGCAGTGGGTGATCATTGATCCGCGCCGGCCGCGGACGTTTGAGCAGGCCGATGAGATGCTCAGGATGCCCAAGTGCGTCGGGATCAAAATCCATCCGGAGGAGCATCTGTATCCAATCAAGGAATTTGGGGAGAGGATTTTTTCCTTCGCGGCCGAACGGCGGGCCTTGGTGTTGACCCACAGCGGCGAGCAGAACAGCCTTCCGGCCGATTTTGTGCCGTACGCGGATGCTTATCCGGAGATGAAGCTGATCCTGGCCCACATCGGCTGCGGATGGGATGGCGATCTGGGCCATCAGGTGCGGGCGGTGGCAAAATCCCGCAAGGGGAATCTGTTCGCCGACACCTCCAGCGCCAGCAGCATCTATCCGGGTTTGATCGAATGGGCGGTGTCGGAGATCGGTGTGGACCGTGTGTTGTACGGAACCGACACACCGCTGTACATGGCCGCCATGCAAAGAACACGGATCGACCGGGCGGAATTGAGCGATTCGCAGAAAAAGCGGATTTTGCGCGAAAATGCGGTGGGGTTGCTGGGAAAGAAATTGCCGTAACGAATTTGCGCCCGGTGGAGATGAAATCCATCGTCACCGAAGGCAGGGTGTGATGCGAGATGCACCCGCCGGCCCCCACCCTCTCCACAAATGCGGAGAGGGTGAGGGAGCGGGTCAACGGGAAATTATCGCTTTTTGCCTTTTTTGGCGCCGGCTTTGGCTTTGGATGATGATTTGAGCACCGCGTGGGCGGCGGCCAAACGGGCGATGGGGACGCGGTACGGCGAGCAACTGACGTAATTCAGGCCGACGTTGTGGCAGAATTCGACGCTGGAGGGGTCGCCGCCGTGTTCGCCGCAGATGCCGCATTTGAGCGTCGGGTTGACGCTTCGGCCTTTTTGGACGGCCATTTCGACCAGTTGGCCGACGCCGGTGACGTCGAGGCTCTGGAAGGGGTCGCGTTCGAGGATTTCCTTTTTCAGATAATCCGGCAGGAACGAGTTGACGTCATCGCGGCTGTAACCAAACGTCATCTGCGTCAGGTCGTTGGTGCCGAAGCTGAAGAACTCGGCAGTCCGTGCCATCTCGTCGGCGGTCACGGCGGCGCGGGGCACTTCGATCATCGTGCCGTACATGTAATCCACCTTCACCTTTTTCTCGGCCATGACGGCCTTGGCGGTCTGGTCGGTGAAGGTCTTGAGATAATCCAGTTCCTTTCGCGTGCCGGCCAGTGGGATCATGATCTCCGGCAGCACCTTGATGCCCTGTTTTTTACAATCGCAGGCGGCCTCGATGATCGCCCGGACCTGCATCTCGAGGATTTCGGGATAGGTGATCGCCAGGCGGTCGCCGCGGTGGCCGAGCATCGGGTTGGCCTCGTGTAGCTGGGCGATGCGCTGGCGGACCTGTTCGACGCTCAGATTGAGGCTGCGGGCCAGTTCGGCCTGGTCCTTTTCGCTGTGCGGGAGAAATTCGTGCAAGGGCGGATCGAGCAGCCGGACCGTCACCGGCAGGCCCTTCATCTCCTTGAAGATGCCGATGAAATCCTCGCGCTGATAGGGCAGCAGTTTCAACAGGGCCGCTTTGCGGGCCTCGGTGTTGCCGGCGAGGATCATCTCGCGCATATGATGAATGCGCTGGGGATCAAAGAACATGTGTTCGGTGCGGCACAGGCCGATCCCTTCAGCGCCGAACCCGCGGGCCACCTGGGCATCGTTGGGGGTGTCGGCGTTGGTGCGAACCTTGAGCGTGCGGTATTTGTCGGCCCATTTCATGATCTGGGCGAACGGCCCGCTGAGGCCCGGTTCGACGGTCGGGACCTGGCCTTCCATGACTTCGCCGGTGCCGCCGTCGATGCTGATCCAGTCGTTGGGTCCGAAGGTCTTTTCGCCGATGCGGACCAGGCGATTGGCCGCGTCGATCAGGACGCCGCCCGCCCCGGCCACGCAGGGCGTGCCCATGCCGCGGGCGACGACCGCCGCGTGGCTGGTCATGCCGCCGGTGCTGGTGAGGATGCCTTCGGAGACGTGCATGCCGCCGATGTCGGCCGGCTCGGTTTCGCGGCGGACGAGGATGATCTGTTCGCCGCCGGCCACGCGACGTTCGGCCTCCTCGGCCGTGAACGCGACCTTGCCCACGGCCGCGCCCGGCGATGCGGGCAGACCCCGCGCCAGCACGTTGCGTTTGGCGTTGGGGTCGAACGTGGGGTGAAGCAACTGGTCGAGGCTGGCCGGGTCAACCCGCAGGATGCCGGTTTTCTCGTCGATCAGTTTTTCCCGCACCATGTCCACGGCGATCTTCACCGCCGCCTGGGCGGTGCGCTTGCCGTTGCGGGTCTGGAGCATGTACAGCTTGCCTTTTTCGAACGTGAACTCGAAATCCTGCACGTCGCGGTAGCGGTTTTCGAGGATGTCCTTGATCTTCAGCAGCTCTTTCCAGCTTTTTGCGCTCCACTGGCCCATCTGGTCGCAGGGGATGGGGGTGCGGATGCCGGCGACGACGTCCTCGCCCTGGGCATTGATCAGAAATTCGCCGTAAAACTTGTTTTCGCCGGTGGAGGGGTTGCGGGTGAACGCCACGCCCGTGGCCGAATCCTCGCCCATGTTGCCGAAGACCATCGACTGGACGTTGACGGCCGTCCCCGGCAGGCCGCGAATGTCATTCAATTCGCGATACTTGATCGCCCGGTCGCCCATCCAGCTCTTGAAGACGGCTTCGATGGCGTGTTCGAGCTGAATCAGGGGGTTTTGCGGGAAACTTTCGCCGACGTGGCGTTGATAGATGTTTTTGTAGCGTTCGACGACTTCGCGCAGGCCGGCGGTGTCGAGGTCGGTGTCGAGCTTGGCGCCGCGGGCGTTTTTCACGGCCGTCAATTCGTGCTCGAAATGCTCGTGATCCACCCCCATGACCGTGTCGCCGAACATGTTGATCAGCCGGCGATAGCTGTCGTAGGCAAAACGTTCGTTGCCGGTCAGCCTGGCCAGCCCTTCGACCACTTTGTCATTGAGGCCGATGTTCAGCACCGTGTCCATCATGCCGGGCATGGACATCTTGGCACCGGATCGCACGGCCACCAGCAGCGGGTTGTTGGGGTCGCCGAACTTTTTGGCGGCGGCTTTTTCCACCTTGAGCAGGTTGGCGCGAACCTCATCCATCAGGCCGCGGGGCAGCTTCTGGCCCAGGTTGTTGTATTCAGCGCACGATTGGGTCGTGATGGTGAACCCCGGAGGCACCGGCAGGCCGATGCTGGTCATGTCGGCGAGGTTGGCTCCCTTGCCTCCCAGCAGGTCTTTCATGTCGCCGCGGCCTTCGGCCTTGCCGGCGCCGAAAAAGTAGACGCGCTTGACCTTGGAACCGGCGGCGCGGGGGGCGGTTTTTTTGCTGGGACGAGACTTCTTGACGGCCATGTTGATACTCCTTGGGCGGATGGCGGGATCGGACGTTGGACGGCGACTACGATGGCCGTACCCGATTCGTCCGAACCCTCATAAAAACAACGGGTTTCCCGCAGTTTGAGCGGGGCAGTATAGGAACACCCAAAATCAGCGTCAATGGAGATGATAATTGACGCCGTTGAGTCCGGTATTTACACTTTTCTTTCAACGTGACCGTGTGGTCAAACGCATTTCACCAGCCTTGCTGGTCATTTACAGAGAAGGAGACCCTCCATGTCGCAGGCACCGAATTCATCAACCCCGACCCCTCCCGGCCCGGCCAACAGCAATCGCGTGATGATTGGCGTCCTGGGAATCCTCCTGGGCGGATGGGGCGTTCACCGCTTTATGCTCGGCGACACCACCGGCGGCATCATCCGCATCGGCCTCACGGTTGTCACCTGCGGCATCGGCGGCATCATCGGCCTGATCGAGGGAATCATCTACCTCACCAAGACCGACCAGCAGTTCTACGACACTTACGTCGTCCAGAAAAAAGCCTGGTTCTAAAACCGATCCAGTTCGGTTTGCCAAGAGCCACACACCAGATGTGTCCCGGACAGGCGCCTTCCGGAAACGGAGAACTGCGCGCAGATTGTAGACCCGTGATCTTTTAATAATGTCTCAGAATTTGTCTCGCTATATAGCATTATTGACTATTTTCCTAAAATACGTTATTTTCCGTCATCGGAAAATACCGATATAAGGAAAATGAACGAAATTGACTTCAAGACGATGTTGCGGGATGGCCGTTTGGTGGTTAGGCCATTGGAGATTCGCAGTCTGGCCAGCCAAAGTCAGGGCGCGGATGTCATTATTAACGTTACCTGGCGCGGGCGGTCGGGCCGGTTTGTGGCAACGTTCAAACGAGATGCAAAACCACTGACAATAAAGATGGCCATCGAGCAGGTTCGGGAGTCCGCCCGCGCATCGGGAGAGGGCCAACCCATGCTTGTCGCGCCTTATTTCAGTCGCGAGAAACTCGACCAATTGCTTGATGCCGGGATCAGCGCCATTGATTTCTGCGGCAACGCCGTCGTCGAGGTTCCCGGCGAGTTTCTTTTTTACAAGACCGGCAATCCCAACCAGTACCCCGACAATGCCCCCATTCGCTCGGCGTATCGGGGTGATGGGTCGATGGTGGCGCGGGTGCTGCTGCTGCTGCGTCAGTTCCAGGCAGTCAGCGAGATTCAGGAGGCCATCCGATCCCGTGGCGGCGCGCTGACACTGGGCATGGTCTCCAAGGTTCTAAAGCGGCTTGAGTCAGACCTGTCCATCGAACGCCTCGGGCGCAACGCGGTGCGGGTCATCCAGCCGGAACGACTGCTCGACGGCCTGTTGGATGCGTATCAACCACCCAAGGCGCAAACCACCTGGCTGGGCAAGGTCGCACTTGGCGCCGACGAGTTGCTCGCCAAGCTGCGGGGGATCGACGGCGGAAACGTGGTGCGTACCGGCGAATCTTCGGCGATCGACTATGCATCCTGGGCGGGTGAACCACTTCTCTGCTACTACTGCCGGGCGACTCCCGCCATGTTGCTGGCGCATTTGGGCGCGGACGCAAAAGAGACCGGTGCGTTTGCCAATCTGCGGCTGATCCAGGTCCAGGACCAACTGGCGTATTTCGATGCCCGGCCAAATCTGGCCGCTTCACCAATTCAGGCCTACCTGGAAATGGCCAGTGGTGACAAGCGGCAGAAGGAAGTCGCCGGCCAGATTCGCAGCGCCATCCTCGGCGCAACAGGACCATGACATGAACGATCACCTGCTGCGCAGCAACCTCCTGGACCTGCTCCATGCGCTGGGTCACGACGCCCGGGGCGTTCTTCTGGGCGGAGGCTATGGCCTTTATCTCAAACAACTGCATCTGGCCCGGTCCGGCGTGCGCACCTTGATTGGCGCGGAACTGTGGCCGGCGCCGCGGGCAACCGAGGATTTGGATTTGATGCTGTCGGCCGAACTCGTCGCGGAGGTGCGATCCATGACCGCGCTCCGCGGCGCGTTGGACAGGCTCGATTACAGAGTCGTCGAGGGGTCGGAGTACCTGCAATTTGTCCGAACCATCAACGCCACGCATGTCGTCAAGGTCGATCTGTTGACCGCGCAGCTTGATCTGCTCCAGAACATTGCCGACATCAGCGCTGACGGCCGCCGCGCCAGGCCCACGGCCGCGGATCATCCCATGCTCCATGCACACCCCACCGACGGCGCGTTGACGCTGATGGAATCGCCGCTGGTGATCCAGCTCGCGGGCACGCTCTCCGATGGCCGGGCGTTCGCCGCGCCCGTCACGATTCCCAATTCGTTCAACTATCTCCTGATGAAACTCACCGCATACCGCGACCGGCGCAACGACCCGGACAAAGATCTGGGCCGCCATCACGCGATGGATGTATTCCGCATCGTGGCGATGTTGACCGAACCGGAGCGAGATCAGGTCCAGGCGAACCTGCGCCGTTTTGTGACCAACGCCCAGGTGCGCTCCTGCATCGAACTGGTGCGATCGGATTTCAACGGCCCTGCCGCATCCGGCATGCTGGCGATGCGCGAACATCCACTATGGCGAAACGATCCACAACTGCCGGTTTGCCTCGAGGCCCTGTTGGGCATCATGCCCTGAATGGCTTCCATTGCCATGCGATGGGAAACTTCTGTTGGAACAGACCATCGACCGCGATGAATTTCAAATTCATTCCGTATCACCATCTTTTTTGATCTTATCCGTGACGCGGAACACCATTGGCTGTAAGATTCCCTTCATACTTTACAACGGGAGCAAATTTCATGGCCGAGGCCGCGGACGTGTCGCGAATCAATCAGTGGATCGACGAAGCGGTTGGATCCACTCCCATCGTGGACCTGCACACTCACTTATACCCCCCCACCTTCGGACCGCTGATGCTCTGGGGGATTGATGAGTTGATCACCTATCATTATCTGATCGCCGAGACGCTTCGCATCGCCACGATCCCCTACGAGCAATACTGGTCGATGAGTCAGAAGCAGCAGGCCGAGTTGATCTGGAAGACGTTGTTTGTCGAACACGCCCCGATTTCGGAGGCTTGCCGGGGGGTTTTGACGGTTCTTCAGCGATTGGGGCTGGATGTCGGCTCGGCCAACCTGGACCAATTCCGCGAGTTTTTCCGTTCGCAGACGCCGCAGAAATATCTTGATCTTGTGATGAAAACGGCCAACGTTCGCACGCTGGTCATGACCAACGATCCCTTTGAATCGGTCGAGCGCGAGACGTGGCTGAACAACCCACAGGTCGATCCGCGCTTCAAGGCGGTCCTGCGGATCGACCCGCTGCTGGTGGGTTGGCCGCGCGTGGCGGATGTATTGACCGACCACGGGTACAAGGTCTCCCAGAACCTGGGCACCGCCGACATGAAGGAGATTCGACGATTTCTGACCGACTGGCTGGACCGCATGAAGGCGATCTACATCGCCTGCTCGTTGCCGCCATCGTGGCGATATCCCGATGATTCACCGGCCACGCGGGTCATCAACGAAGCGATTTTGCCCATCGCCCGCGAGCGCAACCTTCCATTTGCCACGATGATCGGGGTCAACAAGCTGGTCAATCCATCGCTTCGGCTGGCGGGCGATTCGGTGGCCAAGGCCGATGCCCGCAGTTTTGAGCGGCTCTGTGCGGAGAATCCGAAAAACAAATTCCTGGTGACGATGCTGTCGCGCGAAAATCAGCACGAGCTGGCGGTGGCTTCGCGCAAATTCCGCAACATGCTGCTATTCGGCTGCTGGTGGTTCATGAACAACCCCATCCTGATCGACGAGATCACCCGCATGAGGATGGAATTGCTGGGCACCAGCTTTGTGCCGCAGCATTCGGATGCCCGTATCCTTGATCAGATCATTTACAAATGGGACCACAGCCGGGCCATCATCGGCCAGGTGTTGAAAGACAAATTCCACGACATTTCGGCCGCCGGTTGGGCCGTCACCCGGCCACAGGTCCAGAAAACCGTGCAGGACTTTTTCGGCGGCAACTTTGAGCGATTTTTGCAATGGACCCCCACCTGAAGCGCAAGCGTACCATCTCCGGCAAACTCAAGAATCTCATCCCGTTCGGCGTGGGCCAGAAAAAACCGCGCCATTTCCGGGACATGGCCCGCATCGTCTGGGAGAACAAGGACAATTTGTCGTATGGATGGAAAGTCCTCAGCCGCGGCGTGTGCGATGGGTGCGCGCTGGGAGTGGCGGGGTTTCATGACTGGACGATCGACGGCATCCACCTGTGCATGACCCGGCTGAACCTGCTGCGGCTCAACACGATGGGGCCGCTGGATGAGAGCAAGCTGGCGGACGTTGAAGCGCTGCGAAAACTGGACAATCGCCAGTTGCGCAAACTGGGCCGGCTGGCCCATCCGATGCTCCGCCGGCGCGGCGAAAAGGGATTTTCGCGCATCGGGTGGGATGAGGCGTATCGGATCATGGCGGATCGCATTCGCGCATCGGACCCCCGCCGATTGGCGTTTTTTCTGACCTCGCGCGGGTTGACCAACGAGGTGTATTACGTCGCCCAGAAAGTCGCCCGGCTGCTGGGGACCAATCACATCGACAACGCCGCCCGGTTGTGTCATTCCCCATCGACCGGCGCGATGAAACGGTCGCTGGGCGTGGCCGCGACGACCTGCAGTTACAAGGACTGGTGGGGAACGGACCTGCTGGTTTTCTTCGGGGCCAATCCCGCCAACGACCAGCCGGTCTCGATGAAATACATCGATTCGGCCAAAAAGCTGGGGACCAAGGTCGTGCTGGTCAACCCCTATCGCGAGCCGGGGATGGATCGGTATTACGTCCCCTCGACCGTCAAAAGCGCCATTTTCGGCAGCGACATTTCCGACTGGTGGTTCGCGGTGGCACAGGGGGGCGACATCGCGTTTCTGTATGGGGTGTTGAAAGTCATTTTTGAAAACGGATGGGAAGACCGCCATTTTCTGGATGTCCATGCCGACGGATATGAGCCGCTCAAACAGGCCGCCGTTGGGATGGCCTGGGAACAACTGGAACAACAGTCGGGCACGAGCCGGGCGGACATGGCGCAGTTCGCCGAGTTGATTCATGGGGCGAAGACGGCGGTGCTGGTCTGGAGTATGGGGATCACGCAGCACGCCTTTGGCGGGGATGCGGTGCAGATGATCCTGAACCTGGGATTGATCAAAGGTTACGTCGGCCGGGACCAATGCGGGCTGATGCCCATCCGCGGGCATTCGGGGGTGCAAGGCGGGGCGGAAATGGGGGCGTACGCCACCAGTTTTCCCGGCGGCAAGGCGGTCAACGCGCAGAATGCGGCCGAATTATCGAAGGAATATGGGTTTGCGGTTCCGGACCAGGTGGGATTGACCGCTGCCGAGATGGTGGAGTCGGCCCATCGGGATGAGTTGGATCTGCTGTACAACATGGGGGGCAATTTTTTGCGGACGCTGCCCGATCCGGATTACGTGGCCGAGGCGCTGGGGCACGTTCCGCTGCGGGTGCATCAGGACATCATCCTGACCGACCAGATGTTCGTGGATGGGGAGCAGGTGTTACTTCTGCCGGCCCAGACGCGCTATGAGCAGGAAGGGGGCGGGACCGAGACGACCACCGAACGTCGGGTGATTTTCAGTCCGCAGATTCCGCGCGAGGTGGGAGAGGCCCGATGCGAATGGCGGATTTTGCGGCAGTTGGCCGAGGCGGTGGTTGGCGCGGAAAAGATGGCGGGGTTCGGCTGTGACAGCGGGCAGGCGATCCGTCAGGAGATCGCCCGGATCATTCCCAGTTACGCGGGAATCGAAAACCTGCATCAGTCGGGGGATCAGTTTCAATATGGCGGGCCGCATTTGTGCGCGGATTGGAAATTCCCGACGCCCGATGGCAAGGCGCATCTGCACGCGGTGGAGTTGCCCGATCGGAACCGGCCGGCCGGCGCGTTTCATTGCAGCACCCGCCGGGGCAAACAGTTCAACACGCTGATTTACGCCTCGACCGATCCGATCACCGGCGCGGGGCGCGATGCGGTTCTGATGAACGCCGACGATGCGGCCGACCGTCATTTGAAACATGGGGATCGGGTGGTGTTGAGCAATTCACTGGGGCGGATGGAGGCGCGGGTGCATCTGGCGGCCATCGCGCGGGGCAATTTGCAGGTTCACTGGCCCGAAGGCAACGTGCTGCTGGCCCGTCACGTTCTGGATCCCACCGGAAAAGTGCCCGATTACAACGCCTACGTGCAGTTGAACCGAGCGTGATGCCCATGAGCGATGATTCGGCCGACATGCCGCTGGATGCGCCGGTTCGACGGAAGGTGCTGTATTGGCGGGCCGATGGCAAGGTTGAATCGCGTGAGGATGATCTGGCGCGCGAGGATCCGCTGGAGATTCGGGTGCGCGGGCGGTCGTTCAGTTTGACGATGCGGACGCCGGGGCAGGATGAGGAGCTGGTCGCGGGGTTTTTGCTGGGGGAGGGATTGATCCGCCGTCGCGAGGATCTGATCCGCATCGAACCGTGCGACCGCAACGAACAGGGGCACATCATCAACGCGGTGCTGGCGCCGGAGGTGGCGGTGGATTTTGAACAATACACCCGCCACACGTTCGCTTCCTCCTCGTGCGGGTTGTGCGGCAAGGCATCCATCGACGCGGTGAGACGACAATTTCCGCATCTGGAGTCGAAGGTGGAGGTGGAGTCGGGGGTGTTGTTAAAATTGCCCGAACGGATGGGAAGGGCGCAGGCGGATTTTCATCGGACGGGCGGATTGCACGCGGCGGCGCTGTTCGATGCGGCCGGCCGATTGTTGGTGATCCGCGAGGACATCGGCCGGCACAATGCGGTGGACAAGGTGCTGGGATATGCCTTGTTGAAGCTGCAATTGCCGCTGAACGACCTGATCTTGCTGGTCAGTGGACGGCTGTCGTTTGAGATTCTGCAAAAATCGCTGGCGGGCGGTGTGCCGATTTTGGCGGCCGTCTCCGCTCCATCGACTTTGGCCGCCGAATTCGCCCAGCAAAGCGGCCAGACGCTCATCGGATTTCTGCGCGATCAGCGAATGAACGTGTACACCCATCCTCAGCGCGTGCGATTTGAAGCAGGCTCATCGTTGTAACCATTGGCTGGCTAATCAATTACAAATGTTCGTGAAATTTCCGCACGAACTGGCGCGATTTTTGCGAACTTTTTTACGATGCTTGCTGAACTTTCACGGTGGACGGTGCGTACAATTATCGTACGAGCCTCCTTCCCTGGGTGCCGTGGAGTTCCGAGAGATCCACGGCACCTTTTTTATGCGCTGATCACGAACATCGTCCGCGCACTTTTTTCGGACCGATTCGCGGTCATGGTTGTTGAGGTTTGGCGATGGCGGTAAGCTGCGGCGGGACTCATCAAAGAAGCACGGATGCACACCCCAAAGCGATGGAACATGCCGCCGGTGGATGTCGAAGCCGCCAAAAAACTGGCGGATCGGTTGAACGTCTCGCCATTGGTGGCGCAGATTCTTCTCAATCGCGGGCTGTCGGATCTGGAAAGCTGCCAGGGTTTTTTGCGGCCGACGCTCAAGTCGTTGCATGATCCGAACCAATTGGCCAATCTGCAAACCGCCGCCGGGCGGATCGCCAGGGCCATTCGCGATGGCCAGTCGATCGTCATCTATGGCGACTATGATGTGGATGGCATCACCGCCACATCCATCTTGTGGCACGCGATCCGGACGCTGGGGGGCAAGGCGAGTTATTACATCCCCCATCGAACCGAAGAAGGGTACGGCCTGAACACCGAGGCGATCGCGCAGGTTTGCGACCAGGGAGCGAAGCTGATTGTCACGGTCGATTGCGGCGTCACGGCCATCGAGCAGGCAAAGGTGGCGGCCGAACGGGGGGTGGACCTGATCATCACCGATCACCACGAATGGAAGGAACGGGAGGATGAACAGGGCAACCGGGTGGCGGATCTGCCGGTCTGTCACAGCATCGTGCATCCGCGGCTGGGCGGGTCGGATTATCCCAACCCCAACCTGTGCGGCGCGGGGGTGGCGTTCAAGCTGGCGTGGGGAATCGGGCAGGCGATGAACGGCTCCACGAAGGTGGATGAGATGTTTCGGGCGTTTTTGCTGGAGGCGACGGCGCTGGCGGCGCTGGGGACGATCGCGGACGTGATGCCATTGGTTGGGGAAAACCGCATTTTGGCGCATTTCGGGCTTGGAGGGTTGAAGCAGAGCAAACTGATCGGGGTGCAGGCGTTGATCGAGTCGGCCGGGTTGAGCGGTCAGAAGCTGGACAGCTATCACGTCGGCTTTCTGCTGGCGCCGAGGCTCAATGCCTGCGGACGGATGGGGCATGCCCGCCTGGCGGTGCAGATGTTGACCGATGCGGATCAGGCCAAATCGCTGGAGATCGCCAGATATCTGGAGACGCAGAACCGGCAACGACAACAGACCGAACGGCGGATCCTGGAGGAGGCGCTGAACCAAATCGCATCGCGGGGACAAGACCCACAGGAACGGCGATCCATCGTGCTGGGGAGCACGGACTGGCATCCAGGCGTCATCGGGATCGTCGCCTCCCGGCTGGTGGAACGGTTTCATCGCCCGACGATCCTGGTGGCGATGAACAACGGCCACGGTTCGGGGAGCGGGCGGTCGATCGCGGGGTTTCATTTGTCACGGGCGCTGGATGCGTGCCATGACTGTCTGGAATCGCACGGCGGGCACGAAATGGCGGCGGGATTGAAGTTGCAAAGCGGCCGGTTCGAGGAATTTCAAAACGCCTTTGAAGAACACGCCCGATCGGTCCTGAAACCGCATCAACTGATCCCGGAACTGGCGATTGAATGCCAGGTGGAATTGTCGCAGATGAATGAAGGGTTGGTGAACGATCTCAAACGGCTGGGGCCGTTCGGGAATGGCAATCGCCAGCCGGTATTATGCTGCCGCGATGTGGAGCTGGCTCAGCCGGCGCGACGGGTGGGGAAAACCGGCGAACATCTGCAACTGTTTGTCCGACAAGGAGATGTGTTCATCAAGGCGGTCGCGTTTGGTTTTGGCGGCCTGGTGGATCAATTGAAGGCGGGCCGGCGGGTGGACCTGGCGGTGGAGCCGTCGATCAATCAATTCAACGGGCGATCCAGCGTTGAGCTGATCGTCAAGGACATGCAACTGGTTTGATGCCCGATGGCGTGGCCTCAGCTTGGCGGCAGGGCCTGTGTGGGGGGCGCATTGAGCGAGCGTTTGCGCGACTTGGGGCCGGCGGGAGTGGAGACGGCGTCATCCTTGGCGTTTTGTGTGCCGCGGGCCATGGCGATGGCGCCGGTGCGGGCCAGTTCGCGGATGCCGTAGGGGCGCAGCAGCTCGATCAGCGCTTCGATCTTGTCTTCGGTGCCGGCCAGCTCGACGATCAGGCTCTGGCGGGCGACGTCGACGATTTTGCCGCGAAAAAGGCGGACGATTTCGATGACTTCGTTGCGTTTATCCGGGCCGACGCTGACGGTGATCAGCACCATCTCGCGCTCGACGTACGCGGTGTCCTTGAAGTCGCGAACCTTGACGACGGGCACGAGCTTGCCGAGTTGTTTGCGGACCTGTTCGAGGGTGTTTTCATCGGCGGTGACGACGATGGTCATGCGCGACAGGTCGTGGTTCTCGGTGCGGCCGACAACCAGCGAATCGATGTTAAACCCCCGCGCGGCGAACATGCCGGCGACATTGGCCAAAACACCCGGTTCATTCATCACCAGGGCTGAAATCACGTGACGCATAAAACTCCTGCGAAAAACTCGGAAATGGGATTGTAAGAGAATTGCCACGGATAGGGAAATCCGGCGTCAGATGCGGGCGATTGAAAATAAATCAGGGCGAATTCGGGCGGCGGATGTCGATTTGCCGGCTGGTGGTGGAGGTGGGGGTGAGCGTGATGTGGAGGGTCATGGGCGGAAGCAGCGATTCAACCCGCGAGGCCCATTCGATGATGACCAGGCCTTGTTGCTGGAGCAATTCTTCAAATCCGATGGCTTGGAGGTCCGCCGGGCCGGAGATGCGGTAGGCGTCGAGATGGAAAATGGCGCCGCGGGGGGTGGGATAGAGGTTCAGCAGGACGTAGGTGGGACTGCTGACGGCCCGTTCGTGGCCGCCATAGGCGCGGACCAGGCCCCGGACGAACTGGGTTTTGCCGGCGCCCAGGTCGCCATGCAGGGCGAGGCAATCGCCAGGCCCAAGGGTGGAGGCCAGATCGGCGGCGATCTGTTCGGTCTGGGCAACGGAATGGGAAAAAAAGGTGGTTGACATGGATGCTATATCGAGTGTTGCCAGCCGAGGGATGGCAGGGGTTGCAGACCCTGGTCGGTTTGCAGTTGCAAACCCTGGCCGGCGGTGATTCGGCCGATGCGGATGGCCGAATCGCACGGCCCGGAGCAGGTGAACAGCAGCTCGTAATCCTCACCATCGTGCAAGGCGTGTTGCAGGGGAGGGCGATGATCCTGTCGGGATAGTTCGATGGCATCCGGATGGATGGGGACCAGGGATGATTCGACGATCGCGCCGACGCCGCTTTGCTGACAGATGTGGGCCAGATCGCGCGAGAGTCCATCGGACAGGTCGATCATGGCCGTGAGGGGAAATCGGGTGGCCAGGTCGCGGGCCTCGTGGATGCGTGGGGAAAAGGTCATGTGCCGGCCGAGGATGGAACCGCCGAGCGGGCCGGTGACGTAGATGGCATCGCCGGGTCTGGCGTGGCGCCGGGTGATGGGTTGGATGCCGGCCGACCGGGCGAGGATGGTCACGGTAAAGGCGAGCGGATGGGGCCATGAGGCGGTGTCGCCGCCGATGATGGCGCAATCGAAGGGGTCGGCGGCACTTTTGAGTCCGAGGTATAACTCCTTTGCATAACTGAGGTTGCAATTAGCAGGCAATGCGACGGTGGCCAAAGCCGCCACGGGGAGGCAGGCCATGGCGGCGCAATCGGAGAGATTGCGGTTCATCACCTTTTGGCCGATGGAACGGGGAGTGTGTTTGGAGGAATCAAAATGGACGCCATCGAGGACCTGATCGACGCCGGCAACCAGCAGGTCATCCGATGACCAGCGCAGGATGGCCAGATCATCACCGGCCGGCAGGATGATGTTTTGGCCAGAACGCTGCTGGGTACGAATCCAGTTGATGAAGTCCGATTCACCGGGCATGGAGGATAATTTATCAGGGTTGGGCCGGCGGGGGTATCGGTTTCCAGTTTGCGTTGGGGTAATCGTAAAGGTCCAACGGGGTGTCGATCCACCAGCGGGTGGTGCGGGCGGAAAGGCGCTGGACGTTGGGGATTCGACCAAGACTGTCGGCGGGTTCGCTCCAGGCCCATTCAACGGTGATTTCGATGGGGGTGCGGGTGTGCAACGGGGCGGGCCATGATTTTTTGTCGCGGAGGATGTTCGCAAAATCATGTCGGATGCGCCGGCGGACTTCGGCGGTGTCGTACAACTGGCAGGTCGCCCAACCCGTACCGCGTTTTGTGGGTGTGGTGGCGATGCCGGGGATGATCCGGCGGGCTTCATCGCACAGGGCCTCATCGCCCGAGGCGTAGACCATCGGGATGTTCAACGCGCCGGCGTACAGGGCGAATTGACTCAGTTCGCCCGATTCCTGGCCGTTGATCTGAAATCGGCAGATGACCTTGGGATTTTGCGTGTGGTCGAGAAAACCGTTGATCGTGCCGGCCATGGCGTGCTGGCCGATCATGGCGACGGCGGAGATGGACTGATCGAACGCTTCCAATCGCAATGGATTTCGGGTGGCGAAATAGACCTTGCGGGCGCGCGGGTCGAGCAGGTCTGTGACAAAACCCTTGTTTTCATTGACGCCATGGCCATCGACGACAAAGACCCGCGTTGCGCCGCCATCAAAAGCCCCGGCGACGGCGGCGTTGACCTCCTCGGTCAGATGCCGCAACGCCTGTTGATAGGCCGGATCGTCGCGGTTGGGGGGATAGCACTGATCCCACGAGTCGATGCCGCTGATCCCCTCGAGATCGGTCACGATGTAAACGTTCATGATTCAGCTCTTATTGAGTGATTTTCAGCAACAGGAGGTGTCCTGAGGCGTTGTCGTATGCAAGATATCCCTGCTGGGATGGATCGGGGTACAACTGTTCGATTTGCATCGTGGAAGGGTCAAGATTGCCGGTGACGTGAAAATGCTGGCGATCGATGGCGGCCCAATGATCGGTGTTCAGCATCAACAGCGCGGGATAGGAGGTTCGCACGGGCGGTTCGGCGATGCGGTCGATGGTCAGCGCGGACATCGGATCGGCGGCGGCGGCGAAGAAGATGAAGCCGAGTTTGGGATCGACTGCCGGCGTGGAGAGGCCGCTGGAAAGACCGACAAGTGAAAGGGTGTTGGTCGCCTGTCCAGAGCGGTCGATCGTCCAGAGGGTGGCGGAATGAAGATCGGTCAGCAACAGGCGGCCATCACCACCGGCGGACAGGTGCATCTGGGGCAGGGTCATTGTCAGCGGGCCATCGGGGGATTGGATGGTGGCAAAGGGTTGGTGAAATTCGATGGGGCTGGCGGGCGCGAGGGAGGCGGGGTCGAAACGAAGAAGGATGGAGCGGTCGGTGTGCCGCAACCACAGCCACCAGGGGCCGTCGGTGGCGATGATCCGGGCGCGGGCCAATGCCAGGGATGGCCCCATGCCGGTGGCCTGGTCGAGGGATTCGGTGTTGGCCAGGATGCGGATGCGGCCGGTGGAAGGTGAAAATCGGCCCAGACAGGCGATGACGCGGGCGTTCTGGCCGCCGAGAAAATAAAAATAAAGCTGATCATCCGCCCAGACGAGGGATTGAATGTTGCCAGTGCCGGAGGAGGCGCCCAGTTCGGAGAGGATTTTGCCGGCCGTCAAATCCGTGGCCTGGGGGATCATCCGGGAATCGAGGCCGATGACCGTGTCGTCGCCGGTGGTTGATTCCTGCACCCAGTAAAATTGTTGCCGAGGGGCGACCGCCAGGTGGGTCGGCCGGCCGGGCACAAGGGGGATCAGGGATTGAACATTCAGGATGGGAATGGTGGCCGCCGGCATGGGGGGAGGCGGGGCGGGGGTTGGTTTGCGCTTGCACGCCAGCGGCATCAAAAAGAGGACCAGCAGAAATACTCGACCCATGCCCGCGACTGTAACAGAGGCGAAAAACAGGGCAAGCGAGGAATAAATTAAGGCCGTCAACCCCATCACCCTCGTCGCGCGTCGCCGCCGTCCAAGCCATGACGGCCGATGTGAGCACTGCGAACATACTCCACCGTTTGGCCATGGGTGTTCTTTATACGTTTTCATTCATCATCGGCAGCATCCTTTTCCAGGCGAGGTCGGCATAGAAACGGTGGCCCTGGGGACCGACGATGAGTTTGCACTGGTCCTGGGCGCCGGCGGCGCGGTAGATGGCTTGGAGATCTTTGAAGGCTTTACGGACGGCTTTGATGGGAAAGATGTCATCGGTTTGGCCTGCAACGATTACGAGAGGATTGGGGGCGAATAGACCCATCACGTCGGCCATTTCAGCAAATCGGCACAGAGAGGGGATGTAGTTGTCCGAGCAGTGATAAATGGACATGATCGAGTCGGCGAAAGTACAGAAGGAGCAGGCGGGAATGGCAAAACCAATTCCCTGGAGCATTGCCGCGGCATACATGCTGATGGTTCATCCCAGCACAGGGCATCGAAGCTGATCCACCCATGAAACCAGTCTGGGTCGGCGCATAGATCGCGGTAGTGCCATCGGCCCGCGATTCTCTCGTGCCAACCCGCCAGTGGCACGTCACGAAGCTTGCAAGCATGTAATCGGTAATTCATATGAATGCTATTTCCCTCCGCCAGAGAGCTCCACGATCAGTTCGTAGATGTAAATATATGGATCATGCTCCTCGGGAAATCGAGGGATGAAAAAGCCCAAGGTGTTTTCACCTTGCTTCAATGCCGAGGCGGGCGGGGTAACGATGATTTTCTCATGCTCGGCCAACTTAAAACCAGAATCGATTTTTCCCGCCGGTTGTCTTTCCCGCCGGATCCACGATTCGGGAACTTCCTGTTCATTCAGCCAGTAACTCACCCACCCGGGAGGCAAAATGGCGTGGGGGGCCTCGTCATGGCGGGCGTCAACATGGGGATTCGGTTCAGTCGCCTGACGAAAGCTCAATTCAATCTCCGTGTCGTCCCGGGCAAGATCGGAATCGAACAACTTGAAGCCGATGGTCTGGTGATATTGCGCCGGGCGACGCGACTCCAGTTGGGGGGGGGAAGGTCACTCTTGCCCATCGATTGCACCCTTTCTTTGCGAATCATGAAGGTTTCCTCAAGTCGGTGGTGCCATCCAGAGATAGCCTTGCTTCAATGCAGGATTGATCATCTTGTCGATAATTTCGAACTGTTGTCACCGTATCAGCTGAGCCCAGAAAACAAACGGATGAATCATCATTCAGAATTGCCTGTGCGTTGACGACCTGCCCATGCTGTCGCGTGACTTTCTTTGGTATCAGTGAGCGACCAGAAAAATGCAATGCCGCAAAACTGATCCCCTGTCCGCCGAATCCCGCGACAGAGAGACGAATTCTGTCCGGCAGGTGACCCGTCCAGCGGACTGGAACTTGCAAAGTGTACAGCGCATCACGCATATTCACCGGCTTAAATGCACCGCAATATACCTGGCGCCACCGGCAGGCATTGTTGCGCAATTCGATCGTGAGCCGCGGCCATGAGTATGAATCCTGAAGAAACAATCGTAGCTGTAATAGTGCGTTGATCTCTTTTGCAGTTTTCAACAATGCGTTCAAATCCTTGATCGATCGTTTCAGAAAAGCCGAAGCGTGGTCAGGGCGAATGCCAGCACGATGCCGCCGCCACTGTTGCGCGCGCAATTCGGCAAGCGATTGCAGTTGCCGTTGGCATTCTCTGGCGAGAGCAGGGGAAGAGTTCAATCGTGGATCAACCAGTGCCGGCAACACTTGACGCAGCCGACCCACAATGATCTGGAGTCGTGATTTTGCCAATAAGGCCTCAATCATGTCATATTCCAAGCCATGCGGCAGCTTGTGCAACAACTCGCCTAAAATCATTTCGACGATCTTCTGTCTGGATAGCTCGCGAGCCTCCTCTTCCGTCAATCGTCCACGCAAGTAAAAATGCTGATCGAGATGTCCCACGACTTCCCATAGTGAACGAAGCAATAAAGCGTGAACAGCCATTCGAGCGGTGGGATCGAGGCTTGGAAACAACCGTTGTAAAGTCTCGGCCAGCACTATTTCGGGTTCTCGTTGCGGCTGCGACCATAGCGCGCCGGCCAATGCCGTCGCGGGGAGCACGGCAGGCAAGAACTCGGCGTCGGGGTGCCCCCAGTTGGTTTGCAATCCGCCCAGCACGCTGTGGCGGCGGGCGATCTCGGTGAACGCCAGCGTATTTCCGATTTCCATCGCAAAAGGACAAATCAATACATCAAATCCAAGCTCCCCATAAATCGTAAGCGAATCGCGCTTGGCCAGATTATTGAAATGACCTTGCAGACCGTCATAATCCATCAATTCTGAGCGATAGTTCCACGGGCACATGACAATATCGCGAGGCAATTTTGCGATCTGGGATAACGACGCATTCTCGAGCATGTCATCCCAGATCCAGATGCGCTTGCCATGGCTGGCCATTATTTTGCGCATGCGCAGAATGTGGGTGATGATGAGATCTTCACGTGACCTTTTCCGGCATGTGGGACAATATCCGAGCTGGTCTGCCTCGTCGCAGCCGATGTGGAAATGTTGGCTGGGAAACAACGAGACGATCTCCGCGAGATAGCGTTCGAGAAATTCGTAAACCTTCGGATTCGATGGACAGAACATCATCGGGGCATTCTTGAGATCTTCGCGCAGGTGTCGAAGCTGCCGGCAGGAGGTGAAATGCTCGGCGTGGCCAATGGTGTTGACGCAGGGCACCACGTCCAGCCCGGCCGCCGACGCCATTTCGACGATCCGCCGCATGTCATCCGGCGAATACCCCTGACTCTTCGGCCGATACGGAAAGGATTTGGTCCGTACGATTCCTTCCAAATACAGCACGAGCGTGTTGTATCCCCAGTCTTTCGCAAAGCGAATGAACTGGCCGATCGCGGGAAGGGTTTCACGTTGTCGCGCCAGATCAAGCTGGACGGCGCGAATGCGCCATGGGGTGCGTTGGTTCATTTCATCTATCATTGAAAGGATCTGTGAATTCCTTGTAATTATTTTCGAATCAGCACGACCGAATATCCTTCGGGAATGCGGATTTCGGCCAGCCGTTGGCCTGCGCGATCGACCTTGGGAACCTTGATTTCCTCTGTCTTGGCGCCTCGCTGGTCAAAAATCAGGATTTCAAAATCGCTGTTGTCTCCCCACCCGAAGTATCCGCTGCGGTTGGTCAGGATGCGTTCCTGGCCGATGATATATCCATGCCCGAGGTTGATCGGCGTGATCGGGTACATGTAGGTCATCAGCGTCGGATGCGTGCATGGGATGTTGTAGGAGTACCAGAAATAGAGCGCACCATAATCCAGCCCGCGCACCATGCTCTTATAGCAATCGATCTCGTTGCGTTCGGTCAAATTATCACCCAGCGCAATGGGCGTATAAAGCTGGCTGCTGATGATGTGAGTGTAAACGCCCGTCTCGACAAAGCGTGGGAAATGCACCCTGGTAAAGGTACGGGTGCTCGGCGCCCAGTTGCCCACCAGAGGACCGCGCTTCATCAGCTTTTCCGCAAACTGCAACCGCCACGGCTGGCTGGCCAGCGTCACGTTGGTTACCTTGCGTACCAAACGGTGGGTGTCGCGGTCAATGTCGCCCGACACTCCATCCCAGTGTTCGGGATTGTAATCGTACTTGTAGGCGCTGTATTCAATCTCATCCCAGAAAGTGCCTTCATAGCCGGTTTTTTCCAGCCGGTAAAAGGCGATTTTCTCCTGGTCCTCGGCGATGCGAGATCCGATCGTCGGCAAAAACAGCGGCCATGACGGAGCACCATAATCCGCCGCCGTCCCATCCGGGCGGAGGATGAGATCCTTTTGGTAGTAGTCTTTCAGCGCCTTGACCGCCTGAGGCGTGCGATGCGCCTCCGCCTGATAAGCGGCATAACAATGAAAATACGCCAATCGTAAGACCTCCGGGTAGGCCTGCTTCATGCGCGTCATCAACTTCAGCTTTTCCTGATCCACTGGCAGGAATTCCGTGTATTGACCGGCATATTCGCCAATCCAAAGAGTGCTGATGGCATAGTGCGCATTCCGGTTGCGCATGCTGTCTCGCAGTTGCTGATCGGACATGTCCAGGTTCATCGCCGGCCCGACACCGGTATCCGTGCCGCCGTAGGGAATGGTGAAATTAACATCCCAGTTGCGGCGAATACGGTTGATCAAAGCGAAGGGATCGCCGGAATCCAACGGATAAATTGAAAATTCAATTTCTACCGTCTTGCCCTTGGCGACTACCAGTTTGTCATCACGAACGCCGATGGTGTTGTCCTGGACGAAATTCGAGCCTTGCGCCCGTGTGAGATCGTCTTCGCCGACCAGCGCCAGTCCAGTCTTGTCCCAAACCACCAGGGATACGGGGTAGGCGCCGGTGCTGGAATCCATCTTGGCCTGCGCGGCGGGCAACCCGCAGATATAAATCTTTCCGCTGGCACGATCCACGATCGTCTGATGATGGAACATGACCGGCAGGTCATCATTACTTGTGTTGGTGATGCGGTCGACCACTTGCAAATGATCGTCATGTCGGGTGATGGCACGCTGGAGCTCAAATTCGTGCGTTGCTGCGGTCAAGTTCGTACCATCAACCTTGAATGCAGTCCATTCGGACTCGACAGGCTTGGCTTGCAGGACGGCCCATCCGGGGGTGGTGGTTGAAAAGGCGGATTCGATCACCCAGTGCTGATTGCCCAGTTTCACCTCAATCCCTCCGCCGGGAAGTTGGCGAAAGGAATAATCCGGCGTGGCTTCGGTAATGGGGACAATGGTCGGAATTTCCCCGGTGGGTGCCGGCCGCAGTTTGGGTTCTTCGAGCTTAGGCGACAGACTGGTGCTGACGCCTACTTCGGCGATGATCGGTTGCGGAACCGTTGAGGTATTCACCAGCTCAATGGTGTTGCCCCCCTGGGCTTTCCACAGGTCGGTGATGTCGAAGCGAAGTTCATAGGGATCGACGCCCGCCGGGGCATAACCCGTGCTTTCAGCGATCGGTTTGAAGTTGGGCGCATAGAACAGGAACCAGATCGACCCGTTGGCGCTGCTGGCGAGCTGATTGACTCCGATGTCGATGCGGGCCAACCGGTTGCGGATGCGATTCACATCCAGCGCCGTGCCGTTGACATTCACCTGAAGCTGCCAGTTGCCTCCGATCACGCTCGGGTTGTCGATGCGGGCGCGGACAAGCAGCTCCCGGGCCGCGCTGGCATCCTTTTGACCCGGATCGACCTTCACGGATGATTGGGACTTGATCCGGATCTCCTCCTGGATCATCTCAACCGGCCTAGGCAGCCACGCGGGGTCCACCTTGCCATCGCCGCCGGCCAGAAATCCTTCGACCTGCCGGTCTGGGTTGCGCAGATCCCACGGGGCGGTCAACAGACTCATAACCTTACTCTGCTGAGGATCAACCATGCTGTCGGCATCGCTCAGACAAATGTCGAACCCCACCGCCAGGCCGCGTTGAGGATTCTCGATGCCCAGTGCCTTCCATGGAATGGCCGCTTCGACGTTGTATCCCTCGGGAGTTTTTTTGGCGCCGATGCGCGCCCCTTCAATCACGCCCGCATGGGGAAACCACTGGAAAATTTCCGGCGCAAGGGGATCGGTTCCCGTCCGCAGATCACCGGGGCTCAGCCCGATCTGAAACACTTTGCTTTTGTTTCGAATTCCCTGCTGCCGCGGCACATCCAGAATCAGCATCACATGGTCCCCCTCCCACATCGCGGTGCCCGAGCGCTTCTGCGCCACGACGTCATCCCGCACGCGCGCGGCGACGTAGAGAAAGCGCAGGTCCCATGCGAGCAACACATCGCCGGATAAATCCGAATCCCCCTTCCACCTGGTGTGGCCATACGAGACATGCTCCGACCCGTTGATCTCGATCCATCCCGGCAGCCGGCCCAGGCGATCTATATCTCCATTGATCGCCGGTGGTGGATCGGCAACTTGTGAAATGCCATAGGTCTGGCTCGATGATACACCAGCCGCCGGCAATTGCTGGGTTGCCATCAGCAGACTCGTCAATACCAACCATACCCACCATCGTCGATGCTTCATCATGAATCTCCGGTGTTCAATCTAATCTGGTGCCCCAAATGGCCACCTTTTCACAACAAATTTCCCCCACCGAATTTCTCCGGCGGGGGAAAGTAATTCTCCATTCCATTCATGCTCTGCGCCGGCGACCGAACGCCAACACGCCTGCGCCCAACAGCAGAATTCCCGCTGTCGGCTCCGGTACCATGGTGACTTCCAACGATGGATAATAAGTGGCCCCGAGATACGTCTCGGAACTGCCGAACCGCGCCGTATTAGTCGCCATATTTCCGTTGGAAATGATGATCAGCCCCGCATTGGTCCCGGAAATCCACTGCGTGACCAACGACGCCGGCAGGCTGATGTTGTGCACCGTGCCGTTGTTCGAGCTATCCTGTTTTTGAACATAGGTGGGGGTTGCCAACGCTGTCGCGACGTAATCAACACCCGCGTTCGAAGCGCCGCGATTGCCGTGGTCGTTGGCACCACCGTCGTATGGTCCAGCGCCCGCCCATCCCACGGTATTGTATATTTTCCAATCCCAAGTTACGTCACCTGCGGTCGCATTGCCATAATTCTTGTTTCCCTCTTGCCAGCCGGCATTGGCATCGGCGAGTTGATAGACACTGTAGGTGAAAGTCGCGTCGGCCTGTCCGGAATTTTCCTGAACCAACTTGAGCGTGGCCGACTGGACCGTTCCATGCCCAGCCAGCGCCGAAACGTCGAATTGAATGAGGATATGCGAGTTGACACCCGCGCTGTAAAGGGCCGGGTAAGCACCATTGTTTTTATTCGAATCAGTACTCCAGAACAGGATCGTATCCTGCGTACCGTTATACGTTCCGCCGATGAAGGGCGTTGTCTGCCCATTTTGGAACGTCACCGGTGCCGCGCCGACCATGGAACAGACGCCAAGCAACGCAACCGTTGCCGCCAATTTACTGAAACCGCGCATGATCTCATCTCCTTTCGAGAGAATGAATAAAGGAACATTGTTTGCACAAACCCAACACGGGCCTGCACACTCTGGACATATCGATATATCCTTCAGGGCGTATCGTATCCCCACATCCGATCCTTATTGTTCTTCCAGTCGCCAAGGGGAACATTGTGTGCCGAACCATCTACAAACCCCGCGTTGATTGTGCCCCTGTGCCGATCAAATGCCGCGAGGTTGTACTTCTTCCCATACGCAGTCAAAATACCAGCATTGGAGTCATTGTCGGGCGCATTATCGAGCCTCCAACCACCCCAGGCCGGATTAAACACGTAATGATCGCGCGCATCCATCACCAGCATCGTCGTATTTTTGAGCTTCGAAATCTTGCCGCTGCCCGGCCACCGGGAGTCCGTCGACTCAACATAGGTAATCACCGGCGGCATCATGTCGTTGGCGCCGCTGTAATTGATGCCATACGAGTACTCATCAATGCTGTTTGAGGGACACAGCAGGTAATCCCGGCCCAACGACTCGTCGGTTCGACGATTGAAATACTTTGAGATCGTAAACATCCAGTGCTCTGATCGAGGAGCGTAGATGCTGTGCGCGAACAGCGGCAGCGACCCCTTATTATCATTCGCGTACATCACGAATATCATCGCGATCTGCCGGACGTTGCTCAGGCAAGCCGTCTTGTTCGCCGCCTCACGCGCTTTATTCAAGGCAGGCAATAAGATTGCGATGAGAACGCTTACAATCCCTATAACGACAAGCAGTTCGACCAACGTAAATGCGTTGGAGCCGCGATGATTGCCGTGAACGCGGCTTTTACACCTGAGCCTTGACCATAAAGTCGATTTCATCCTGTACCTCCAAAGGTATGAGGACCAAATGACAAGTGCCGCTCTCCAATCTGATTCGGAGTTATCTTCAAATGCGGCTCGCTGATCCGATGGCCGCTGATCACATCCTGCACCAGTTGCAGGCTCAAGTCGGCCTGGCGTGCGACATCCACCTCATATCGTTCAAAGGGTAAAGTCAATCGCAAGTGGCTCCCATGATTCCACCACATGGCCACCGTCAATTTCCCTGGCACGTCGATGTTCATTTCACGCAAACGGCGGTCTACACCCACCGCCATGACGTCGTCCATCAGGATCAGTCCATCCAATTCCGCCATTGGCATCGCCGCGGCCGCTTCATAGCCGCCCTGCTCGCTGTCTTCGCCACCTGCGATCCAGGATGGCTTGGACGAATATCCGCATTGTTCCAGAATGTCTGCAAATTGCTCCGGATTGCGTAAGGAAGAATGGCTGAGTCGGTTGTAAATGATTCCCACGCGGCGGCGGCCTCGTTGTCCCAGACTAGCGACTGCCGCGCGCAGGAAGCCTTCGCCGTCGATTCGCACGGAATAATCAACATGACCGTGGCCCGACAAGGACACCACGGGCACGTGCGAAGATCGACCCAAAAGAACCAATTGTTCTAAACGCGGCGGAGTATTGACCAGCAGTACGCCGCACAGCATTCCACCCGATAAGTGCCTCAGCAGGTCTTCATAGGCGGAGTTTGTAGAATTTTGCGTGGAACTGCCCAGATAGAGGCGATGGACGCGAGCATGACCCTCCAACTGCCTGCTCAAGTGTCCGGTAATCAAGCGGTAATATTCACTCTTCCCCCCGGGGTCTAGAAGGTCGGTATAGGAATAGATCGCCACAACGCCGCGACGGGGAATCCCTTTGACCACCGTCCCCCGACGCGCTCGCCGAGTGATGTACCCCTCCTTCGCCAAGGTCGCCATGGCCAAGTGTGCGGTCTGGTAGCTGATTTGAAGCTGTGTGCGAAGCGATTGGTTTGTCGGAAGGATCATCCCCTGCTGTAGTTGCCGGGATTCAATTTTGTGCCGAATCTGCTGACAAATCTGCTCGTAAAGCGGCACTTTGCTTCGTTGGTCTATCGTTATGTCTAATTCGGGCATAGCCATTGCTTGATTTAATACGGTATTAGTCATATGATACGGATATAATCTTGATTGTCAAGTGTATTATTATTTTTTAGCTTAATTTTCTATGAATAATTCTTCCCTCATGCCATCGTCGAAGGACGAGTTGTCGTCGCTCACAACGGATCATCCCGCACGGGTCTTCGACACATGGCGGTATGCCTACCCGGAGCAGCCCGCGCCGCCCCTTGTAAAATGGTTTGCCGCTCAGCCGTCGATTTTTGTCGGTGCTTGGGAATCTTTGGCATTCCGACGACGGGCCGGATTGGCATGGACGGATGAATCGCAGGCTTATCAACATGAATTCAGTGACGAAACTCTCGATCGGATCGCTGAAATGGGCTGCAATCATCTGATTTTGCCTCATACTAAAGGGTATGGTTTGGAGGCGATGACCCGTGAGCTTGATCGCCAGCGTGAGGTGATCGCGCGGGCTACCAAGCGTGGCATTCGCGTTGGGCTTTACCTGCGGCTCGATTCCGTGATTCCTGAAATATTGCGTCGCGAACATCCTGATGTGGATGAATGGTTGACCATTGGTGAACTCGGACGCTCCAGCTTCTATTCATCCGCACAGACTTTTCGCTCCCGAATTTGCCTGCTGCATCCGTCGGCCATGCAATATCTCGAGTCAGAAATTCGACATGCCGTTCAAGAGATGGGTACGAATCTTCTGCATTTTGACGGCTTGCATTTTTCGTTTTACCCCAGCGAAACATGCCGCTGTTCACGATGTACACAAGCCTACCGGCAGTGGCTGGAACATCGCTACCCGGATCTTGGAAAGCGAGCGGAAATGTTTGGCATCGTTGATTTTAAGACGATTCCCTTGCCGCGGTTTGACCCTCTCCAGCAGGCCACCGATCCGGGCTTTGCACCATTTAGAGGGCTGGGCGATTGCATTCACTCGCCTGATATTCAGTCATGGTTTCGCTTCCGCTGGGATGGGGAACTGGCGTTGATGAGACACCTGCGCCGATTGGTTCACCATCTCGATCCGAACGTGGCTGTCAGCATCAATCCCGCATGGGGCGAGTGTTACAATAGTTACCGCATCTTTACCTCGTGGGCTGAGCGTCTGTTGCCCTGGGTGGATGCGATATGGACGGAAGATCCGTTACACCTGCGTTACGATCAAGGCCGACTCGTATCGAGAATCGGGGCACACAAGACTGCACGCGAATACGAGATTCCGACCTGTTCGTACCATTGGATGCGCGAGCCTGGACGTCTGGAAGCCAGCTTGGCATTGGGCGCCGCGGCGAATGGGGGACATCTGGCCTGCGTGGGATTCACAATACGCCATCTGCCGCATTTTACGGTGGGCGAGTCAGTGAAGCGAAAAGTGTCGAAATGGGTCAACGATCATTGGCGGCTGTTCAGCCGAACACGTCCCGCTGGTGAAATCGCGTTGCTGCGTCATCAACCGAGCCTGGCATGGAACTCACGGTCACCTTGGTGGGCGGCGATGGCCTGCGAGCAACTGCTCGTGCAAATGCAGGTGCCGTGGCGGATGTTCGATAACCTGGAGGCTTCACGACTTCAATCAATCAAGACCCTGCTGTTGCCCGAAGCCAGTTGCCTTTCAGACGAAGAGTTGGCGCGGCTTGAATCGTGGATCCGTGAGGGCGGGCGTGTATTGGTAACGTCCGGCACGGCAAGCCACAATGAAGATCACCGCCGCAGGCCGAAAAATCCCTTTGCCACATGGATTTCGTCTGCACCGGACGCTCTTGAGCAGGGCACAGACGGCGAAACATGGTTTGATTGGATTGAGGGAAAAGTCGCAACTGCCGATGCATCAGAAATCATCGAACCAACCATTACTGAAATTGGGCGCGGACGCATAGGTATATGGCCGGCAATCCACTCGCGATGCCGACAATCATCGGCCTTCAACAATCTAGGTCCTGATCAATGGTGGCCGCCTGAACAGGCCGTGGAACTGGCTGCCTTCATTAATCGCTTACACGGCGAACACCGAGTCCAACTGCAAGCTCCGCCACACGTGATCATTGAACACCATCACCAATCTGACGGGACGGATTTGCTGCACCTCGTACAGGTGGACGAACATGCGAACCCTGTTAATCTGGTTCTAGTCGGCCCGATTTTTCGTGATCGTCAGGTCCGTGTGCATGCTCTGGATAAGCCCGTCCCTACACACGTTTTGAACCGGGAAACGCTTTGCCTTGATGGAGTACGCCGTTATACGATTGTGGAGTTGGTCACGAGGGAGCAATAAGCGGCGGACAGTGCCGGTTATGACACATCATGGGATTCGCCTTGACTTTTCGTCGGGCAAGGTAAAAAACTGATCGCGGCAGGGACCGTCCTTTCGGGCGGCCCCCCGCACGGATCCATACTAACTTTCCCCACGAATAGCGTGCTCAACCTCCCTCCTGCGGCGCATGGGCGTGAACAATCGGGCCGTTCAACTTCGCCGCTTCCTTGCCCATCCTGCCAAGGCATTACAAATCGTCCGATGCAAAATAATAGAGAACTGAGAGACACTGCCGTATATCCGGGGTCATTTGATGATATAATATGGGGTGGGTTAAAAAATTGTGGAGGGTGTTGTGAAACATTGGGTTGTATATAGCGGGTTGTTCATTTGTGCCTCAGCGCAGGCGGATGATTTTCGGGTGTTGCCGTATCTTCAAAATCCATCGCCAACCGAGATGACGGTGCGGTGGCTGTCGGATTCCAACGTGGCCGGCACGCTGACGGTGACGACGCCCGGCGGGCCTTTGGTGTTGAATTCCACGCCGGTTCAGGCGGCCACACTGGGTTATAACCCTTATGGGACGGAACCGGGCGGGCCGCATCCGGCGTTGCCTTATATGCACTCGGTGCGGGTCAGCGGGCTGACGCCGGCGACCGCCTATGGCTATACCGTTAACCAGAATGGATTTACGTTCAACTCCACGTTGACGACGGCCGCCACCCGCGATCGGGCGGTGCGATTCATCGTGATGGCCGACAGCGAAACCGAGCCGGAATCCACCGGGGCGAGGGTGAACTGGGACGTGCCGACGGGGGTGGTCCGGCCGGCGCCTTATAACGATGGGAAATACGTCGTCGATCAAACCACGGGAATGCGGCAGAACCTGAACGTCGTCGCATCGCGCAATCCCAATTTTGTTTCCATCGCGGGCGACCTGGTGGAATCGGGCGGCGAGCAGCGGGACTGGGATGAATTCTGGAAGCATTTTTCCGGCGACTATGGCGCGCTGGCTTCGCGCGTGCCGTTGATGAATTCGATGGGGAATCACGAAAATTTCGCCGGTCCGGGCGCGTTTGGCGGTTATGCCACCGCGCAATCCAATTTCGCCGCGGCCAAGTTCACGACTTATTTTGAGTCGCCGCCCAACGGCGCATCCAACCCGGCGCAGGAGGGGCGATACAGCCGGCGCGACTATGGCAAGGTCACGCTGATCACGCTCGATTCGAGCAACGGCGGCGTGCAGGGAAGCGCCAACGACACCAATTATTACATCAACGGGACCAACGCGCCCGATTACGCGCAGGGATCGGAGCAATATCTCTGGGCGTCAGCGCAACTGGCCGATGCGCAGGCGGATGGCCAGATCGTCTTCGTGCAGTTTCATCACGTCCCCTATTCGGTTGGTCCGCACGGCTGGCCGGCGGGCACGGGAGCGGGGCATGACAACCAGTCCGGCGTGCCGATGCGGATTTATTCGCCGCTGTTTGAGCAGTACGACGTCGCCGCGGTCCTGAACGGGCACGATGAGATGTACGAACACTCGATCGTCAACGGCATCCACTATTTCGACATCGGCAGCGCGGGCGATGGGTTGCGAGGTCCGGTGGCGGGATTGACCAATCCGTACCAGGTTTTTTTGGCGCACGATGATGCGCCGGAGGTCTGGAGCGGCAAACAACTGATTTCCGGCGGCAAGCATTACGGCCACATGGAAGTCAACGTCTCGCCGCTGGGGGGCGATCAATGGCAGGTCGAAATGCAGCCGGTTTACGTCTTTCCATTGATGGACTCGACCGGCGCCATCACCGGCTGGGAACGGCGGGTGTACAATGACGTGGTCAGCTTTACCGTCCCCGAACCCTCGGCGGGAATGCTGCTGCCGGCGCTTCTGTTGTATCGAAGAAAGCGGCCGATGGCGGCAGGCGGGCGATGAGGCTCAGGCCACCCGCGCCAGTGGCGCTTCGGGCACGTTGTCCAGATTGATCTGGCGGGGTTCCACCTTGCGATAGCCAAGCTGCTGGATCACCTCGAGGATTTCGGTCCAGGTGGGGTACATCCGCTTGTTGGCTTTTTTATACGCTTCGATGGCCATGATGAACTCGAATTGAGCGATGTTCATCTCCCCTTCCTCGGCGCTGCGGCGTTCTTCGGGCAGACGATGGCCCGGGCCGCGACGGCGCTCCAGGCCGGATCGACGGTCGATGGGCGCCCTGCGGTCGGGGCCGGTGTAGCCGGATTCTTCGGCGGTCAATTGGCGGCGATCGGCGCGTGCGCGGCGATCGGGCAGGTCGGACCGAAGGTCATCCTGTTCTTCGGATTGCGACTGCTTGTCTCCCTTGATTGATTTACCGTCCATACAACACCTCATCTAATGCCTTGTTTGTGCATCGGCAGAAAACGGGACCAACTGAAGTAATACGAGCAAGGTTATGGGACGGCCGGAGAGTTCCCGAAGGTCAGGGCAATCGCGAGTAGCTTAAGTTCATGCTGTGGCTACTTTTAAGAGATAATCATTGTCCCAACCGCAGATTTTTCGCTTGGTTGCGATGCCGACCTTCTGGGTCGGCTCCCGTTTCAATAAATTCAATGACAAACGACACAGCCGGCTGAAGTTCTCGGCGCCGTGGCCTTTGCGAATTCTTC
>JADYZN010000008.1 GCA_020853095.1 Phycisphaerales bacterium
ACGCCTGGGTGCTGCCCTCGGCCGGTTACAATGGAGCCTATCAATACAACAACTGGAGCTGGAAAACCCCCTCGCAGTGGACCGGGCTGGTCCCCAGCGACACGTTTTACAACACCTATGCCGATGCGGTGGCCGGCGGCGCGGGGGCGGCCGTCAAACCGGTGATTTCCGGCGTTTCGAGCATCGACGAAGGATCCTCCTATTCGCTGTCCCTCAACTCCGGCGGATGGGACCCGGCCGATCTGCATTGGCGGATCGACTGGGGGGATGGGGTGATCCAGCAAGTCGCCGGCATGGCCGGTGTCGCCACGCACGCCTATGCGGATGGGCCGGCCGGTTACACCCTCAGCGCGACGGCCAACGACGGGATCGGCAACTACAAACTCCTCCCCCTGGCCGTGATGGTGGAGAACGCCGATCCTGCGGTGGGTTTTCAGGCCGATCCGCCCGGACAGATGACCGCCGGCGACACAGCCTCCTTTACCTCCACGGTCTCGGATGTCGCGGCGGATATGGTGGCGGGGTTTACTTATCAGTGGTCCGGAACCCAAAAAGAGTTCATTTCCCGAAGCGACATGAAGTCATTATGGAAAATGACCCCTCCTCTGGTCGGGCACGCTGACGTGGCGGATTGCCGGCAGGGTGGGGTTGGTTGGACTTCACTTCGCCTTTCCCGCCGGTTGGGTGGCCGCTTTCAGGCGGGCGAGTTCGGACTGGGCGGGGGCCAGAAGAAGCAGGGGGCTGGCTTCGGTCAAGCCTCGGGTCATGCGCTCTTTTTCCATCCGGTCGGCGTGGTCGAGATAGTGTTCGGCCTCATCCAGCCGGCCGCGGTCCATCGCCACCTGCGCGGATCGCAGCCAGGTGAGATAATACTCCGGCAACACCTCGCGTGCTTCGGCCAGCACCTCGGCCGCCTGTCGCAGTTGGCCGCGGCGGCGAAGTTCCTCGGCCAGGATGATCCGTACCCGCAACGATCGCGGTTCTTCGGCGATGGTGGACTGGTACAGCCTGATGGGATCGTTCCACAGCCGCGCATAGGTGAAACTTCGCACGCAACCGAGAACCAGCAGGATCGAAACAAGGATCGGTCCGGCGCCGATGCGCCGCCTGACGTGTCGGCCCATCAGCGCCCATCCCAGCAGGATCATCCCGAAGGCCGAAGGGAGGTACATCAGTCTTTCTCCCATGATCGTCCCGATTAAAGTGGGGAGGTTGCTCACCATCCCGTAGGTGAGCGCCATGCCGATCAGGCAGATCGCCGCCACGGTGGATCGTTTCCAAAACGCGATGGCCAGCCCGGCCATCCCCAACGCCAGCGACGCCATCCCCGCGTAGATCGGCCATTGGTTCCAATGGGCGGTCCATCCGGTGATCGGAACGCCGTAATCGGGCATCAGCCGGGCGGGAAACAGCAGCAGCAGGGCGTATCGGCCGGCGATTTCCACCGGGACCCACAGCCGGTCCGGCCCCCGCGCCCGCACCATCGGGTTGATCGTCCAGTCCAGAAAAAATCGGTCCCACGAAAAGCGCAACGGCGGATAATTTTCCCGCGCCACGATGTAACCGGCCAGCATCCAGCACAATCCTATCACCACCCATTGCATCCGCCGTTTCTCGGCCGGCCCCAATGGCACGGGGTCCTCCCATTTTCGGGCCCACCAGGCCGCCGCGAGAATAAACGGCACGAGCATCCCCTGTTCCTTGCTGAACAGCGACAACAGAAAAAACCCGATAATCCCGCCCGCCCGAAGCCAGGTCAACGGCCGCAACAACGCCAGCCACAACGCCCCCATCATCCCCAGCGCGCACAGCAGCTCCGCCCTCCCCACGATGTTCGCCACCGCCTCCACGTGAACCGGATGGGCCGCGAACAACAACCCGGCCGCATAAGCCACCCATCGCCCGGCCAATCTCGCGGCCACCAGCGCCACCAAGGCGCACACCCCCGCGTGCAGCAGCACGTTCACCAGGTGAAACGCCCAGGGCCTATCCCCATGAATCCACCACTGAACCGCGTAACTGATCGACGTCACCGGCCGATACAACAGGTCGATCGACGGCATGTACGGCTCGGTCAGGTATCTTCCCCACTGGCCGGGGTCATTGAGCCGCGGGTCCTGCCGAAGAACGTACAGATCATCGTAAACGTAGGTTCCGCGCAGCGTGATCGCGTAAAGCGCGACCGCCAGCAGGGCGCTGACGATCGCCGCGTTGGTTCCATTGCGTGGTTGGGTTGCCCGCACCGGAATATCCTTTTTATGGGAAAAACGTCCTGGGCAGACCGATCGCCCGGCGCAACAACGTCAAATACTCCCCGGCCGGGATCTCGATGCATCCGAATCGGCGCAGATGGTCGGTCGTCGCCTGCGTGTCCAGCAACGCAAAATCCCGCTGGCGCAGGCGTTGCACCAGATGCACCAGCGCCACCTTGCTGGCATGGGGTTTTCGATGAAACATGCTTTCGCCGAAAAATGCCCCCCCCATGCCGACCCCATACAACCCGCCGGCCAGCTCCCCATCGCTCCACGCCTCCACGCTGTGGGCGAATCCCATCTCGTGCAGACGGTGATAGGCCGCGATCAATTCCCCGTTGATCCACGTTCCATCGGCGCGCGATTCCATGCACCCGCGCATCACGCCTTGAAAATCGGTGTTGATGCGAATCTCAAACCGCCCGCTTCGGATCACCCCCCGCAGCGTTCGCGGCACGTGAAATTGATCCAGCGGCAAAATTCCCCGCGGGTCGGCCGAGTACCAGCGGATTTGCCCATCCCGATCCGCCATCGGAAACACCCCCTGCGCATAGGCCGCCATCAGTGTTTTGGGGTCCAGCCGTACCGATCCCATATCCCCTTATTGTACAGGATGAAGCGTGTTTGGGTTTATCGTTTGGACAAGGCCGGCGCGGTGAACTTTGGGTCCAGCAACTCCGCCTTGGATCGGAAATCGGCGATGTCCTGCAACGTGGTCGAATGCAAACTTCCCAGATATTGGCCCCGGATGGCCTTCCATGTCTCATGCAGCGGGCAGGCGACCTGATCGTTGCACAGCCGCTGGCCCAGGACGCACTGGTCGAATTTTTCCACCCGTTCCAGCGGGTCGATCACGTCGAACAGGGTGATTTCCTCGCGCGGGCGATTGAGCCGAAACCCGCCGCCAAAACCCTTCTGGCTGTCCAATACCTTGGATCGAGCGAGCTGTTGCAGGATTTTGGCCAGATAATTGGCCGGGACTCCTGTGGAGGCGGCGATCTCCTTGACGCCGCAAAACCCTTCGCCGGGCTTGCGGGCCATGTAAACCATCGCGCGCAGCGCATATTCACCCGTCTGAGTCAGCATGAATGGAAATCCTCATTGAGAACCGAACACGAAGCGAAACGGACCTGATTATCCTATTGTCGCATTGAACGGAAGGCAAACAGAATTTTTCCCGAATTTGAATTTTTCAGCGTTTGTCGGCTTCATCCAGGGTGAAGCTGTTGAGGTATTTGCGAACGACAGGCGAAAAAGCATGTGGACGGTCGGTGATGCACAGGACGATGAACAGGCGGTTGCGGACCAGGTAAAACCGTCCCTGGCCCACCATTTTGCCCTCATGGGTGGACATGCGGACCTCGCGACCGGGGTGGCCGTCAAGCTCGATGTTTTCATCGCTCAGGATCGATCCGCCGGCACTGTTGACCGCCCCATCCCGGGCGTTGGCGAGTATTTTCTGGGGGTCCTGATCCTTCACGGCCGAAGGGGGATAATCGGAATACATCACGACAAACGAGAAGGGGGGATGCCCATCGCTCCAGTAATACACATCCACCACGCCGACGTCGGTGTTGAGGCTGGAATGCTCCATTTTGGGCTTGCCCGGCATCAGGAGATGAAAATGGCCGGCCTGCGAGCGCAGCTCGTGCCAGGTGATTTGGGGTTCATCGGTATCCTCTGGCGATTCCGGCGGAGGGGGGTTGATCCAATTGGAGGGCAGATCGGGCAGGGGGAACAGTTCGATGCGGGGAGTTTGCGCGGCCGGCCGGGTGGTTGGGGGCTGCGTGGTGGGCGCGGGTTGGGGAGCGGGTTGGGATGTGGGCTGAGCGGGATTGTTTCCGGCGATCTTGCGATGGTTGCGCACCACGATCCAGGTGGTCAGCGCGATGGCACCAAGGAATGAGAACATGATCAGGAACGCCAACGGCAAGATCCAGCGGTTTGGCTTTTGTCGAATGGATGTCACGGGAGACGGCGGGAGGGACGGCACGGGGGACGGTACGGGTGGTGGCAGGGGGGGCGTTGTTGACAAGGTGGTCTGCGTGGCCGGGTGGGATGATTCGGCCAGCAGGCGATGGAGCGTCGCGATCAGCGTGTCCAGGTGCGATTCCAGCGGCCCATCGGTGGCGTCCAGCCAGTGTTGCACGCTGATGAAAAATTCCAGCGCATCGATCGGCGGGACGTTTTCAATCCGCAGCGGAATGATCGGCACGCCATGATGGACGGCCCGCTCGACTTCACGCAGGACGTGGGGGGAATGGTTGGCATGGGAGGAGAAGACCAGCACCATCGCCCGGCTGGCGTTGATGGCCCCCAGGATCGCCGAACCCCAGTTCACGCCCGCCAGGACGTCGCGCGGCGCGATCCAGCAGCGCAGGCCGGAGCGTTCCAGCGCGGCGCAAATCGTCTGGGCGGACTCTTTGTCCTTGATCGAGTAGCTGATGAAGATGTCGTGCGATGACGGGGTATGCATCGGGAAGCCGCGCCCGAACGTGCTGGGTGCAACTTTACCGCCCGCGGGGAGCCTTTCGCAACGTTTGGGATGAGTGCCCAACCCGATTTTCACGGCACGGGATCATCCACCACGCGGCCATCATCAGCGGGAGAAGAATTTCTTGATCGTATGAACCGTCGCCTGGCGTTGCACGGCCGCGATGGATTCAAGCAACGGGATTTCCTTGGGACAGACCTGGACGCAGTTGCCCGCCTTGGAACAGTCGCCGGCGCCCCCTTCTTCCATGAGGGCTTCGAGCCGGTCGGCTTTGAGGGCCGCGCCGGTGGGGTGGTCGTTGAACAGGCGGGCCTGGCTCATGATCGCCGCCCCGACGAACTGGTTGACCGGCGTGTATTGCGGGCACGCCTCCAGGCAGCAGCCGCAACTGATGCAGCGAGACAGGGGATAGCGTTCCTCCTGCAAATCCAGCGGCATCGTCGGGCCGGGACCAAGGTCGTAGGTCCCATCGATCGGAACCCATGCCTTGACCCGCTTGAGATCGTTGAAGATGCGCTGGCGGTCGACGAACAGATCCCGCACCAGCGGAAACTTGCTCATCGGCTCCAGCGTGATGGGTTGATCAAGCTTGTCGACCAACGTCGAGCAGGATTGGCGCGTCCGGCCGTTGATCAGCATCGTGCAGGCGCCACAGACCTCTTCCAGGCAGCCGCTGTCCCAGACGGGCGTGGTGGTGGATTGGCCGTCGGTGGTCACAGGGTGCGCCGCGATGTATTGCAGGCACGAGATGATGTTCATGTTCGGCCGGTGGGGAACGGCGAACTCCTCCCACCGTGAGGGTTGATTCGGCCCATCCTGCCGTCGAATTCGAATAATGACTTTTCGTTCACCCGTGTCGCTGGCCACCATGGATGCGCAATTCCTTTGTTGAGGTCGGTGGTCATGCTACGCCGTTGGACGATGGCGTGCAAGGAACAAACCCCGACTTTGATTCATCAGCGGGCCGTGGCCACCTTGGCGGCTTCAACGGCGTCCTGAAGCTCCTGGTAGTGGGGGTTGGACTGATCGGTCCTGAAATCCCGACGCATCAGGTTGCCGTTGGCATCGACCAGCAGGACATAGGTGTCGCCACGAACATCCTGACGCACGTCCACCAGCGTCCAGCCGGTGGCGTAATCGATGCCGTTTTCGAGGCCGCCGATTTCGTCGCCCGGCCCGACCTTGACGGTGGTTTTGTGTTCTTCCCCCTTGGACCAGGTGAACACGTCAAAGCTGACCGTCGGCGAATTCATGAAATTGGCCTTGACGAAAAAGTTGGTCAGCGGCGGAATCGAGATCGTCTGGCTCCAGTCGCTGTAATCGCTGTAGAGGGCGAACACGTCGGCGTCCTTGGCGTTTTTGGCGACCGGCGTCACTTTGTAAATGGGGTTTTTGACCGCGTAACGCATCTTGTAACGATAGGTCTTTCCAGCCTGAACGCTGTCATCGTGGATCCAGATCGTGATTGTCGGCTGCTGGGAAGGATTGAACGGCCCGGTGGGAATCTGCGGCGGCGGCGGCAGATTCGGGTTCAACGGCTGTTGCGGCTGATTCGCGCCCGGAGGCATTCCCGGCATTCCGGGCATCCCCGGCATCCCAGGCATTCCCGGATACCCAGGAGGCATCCCCGGCATTCCGGGCATCATCCCCGGTGGCATTGGCGGCACGCCGGGGCGTTGCGCATCACGCGGGGCAAACCGGCCGCCACCACCCGGTCCGGGCATTCCCGGCATTCCCGGTCCGCCGGGCATGGCGGGGCCGGAGGGACGGTTGTTTCGCCGTTCCTGTGAACGGCTTTTACGTTCTTCGGATTTTCGACGTTCCTCCTCGCGGCGGTATTGCTCAACCTGCTTGCGCTCCTCATCGGTCCATTTACGGTTGGTGGGGGGATGGGCCGGATCAAACGGCTGTTTTGGCTGGTTTTCCTCCTGGAATTTTTTCATGTCAAACCCCGGCGGAAACCACGCATCGGCTTTGACCACCTGGTAGAAGGTCGGCTGGATGATTTCCGCCTGGTTTTTGGACGCCCAGTCGGCATAGGCGACCTCCCCCTGCCAGTCGTTGGCGGCCGGCATCGGCGGAAGGGGGTGGATCGACAATGGCTTGACGGTGGTGGCGTTGCCCCACTGGCCGTTTTCACCCTGTTCTTCGCGCACCAGGTCAACGGTCAGGAAATAGGTTGACTGCAACTGTTCAGGGATTTTGGCTTCCTTGAACGCCCTGGCCATGGCGGCACTGTCCACGTCAAAACTCAGGGAGATCCATTGTTTGTCGGCGGTGTTGGCGTCATCGGGGTTGTTGGACGGCTGGGCGCTGCCGGATGGCGGCAGGCTGACGGTGGAACGGCCCTGGGATTTGGCGATGTACTTGGGGGCGGTCAATTTCGGCAGCTCGGCCAATGCGCCGGCCGGGCCATGGGATTCGCCGCCGGGGGTTTGCCTTTCGTCGAGGTTGATCGGCTCGGGGTTGCTGGTGGTCCAGGCGCCCGCCAGCTCGATGGGTTTTTCATCCGACCTCTGCAACGTCGCGGCGAACTGGTCTGAAAATTTGCCGGCGCTGATCTGGAGGTTGGACTTGTCGTTCATGCGCGCCTCCAGTTGGCGCGCGGGGCCTTCCAGGGTGGTCTTGTCCACGTTGGCCAGCGTGACGGTGTCGCCGCCCATCTGGGTGGAGACCGGCGATTGCAGAACGTAGCCGTAGATCATCCACAGCAGATAAACCGCGCCCAGTCCCAGCGCGATCCACTGCACGTGCTTTTCAAGAAGGTCGACGTATTTTTGCATGGTCTATCCGTTGTCAGTCCTGTCCGATTCAATCCCGTACGATCAAAATATCGCCGCCATCAGCCGGAGATCGGTTGTTGCGGCATGATGCCGAGGCTCGCCTTGATGCTGTCGGGCATCAGCTTGGTCAGCCACGACCGCATGAACAGCGTTTCACAGCTCAGCGTGAGCGTGACGACCGGCTTGTCTCCGTAAACGTAGCCGGCGGCCTGCTCGGATCCCGAATCCACCGAGGCCAGGTCGGTTTTCAGAACCGTCAAAAAGCGATTCTTGTTGAGTTCCCGGAGAAACGCCGGAATCTGTTCGGCGTCGACATCGACGGTGATGGTGAAATGCGCCACGTCAAACAGCGCATTGGACACCCGGCCCGTCGCCGAGATCGATTTGACCCGCGGCAGCGGCTCGTTGAGCGATCCGCCCATCGGCTGGTTTCCCTCGCCCTGTTTGACGAACGTGATGAATCCCTTGGGCATCTCCATCCGACGAAGGCGTTTGACCGGGGCCGCGATCACGTTGGGCGAGGATTTGTTGGTTTCCACGATCGCGTTGGCGACGTCCTGCTGAATCCACATGCCGATCTGCGCCCAGAAGATCACCGGCGATTCCGGCGGCAGCGAACCGGCGGCGGCGTTGGTGATGGTGGTGTTGACGTCGAACGCGGCGGGATCGACGTAGACCAGGCTGTTCTGGGCGACCTGCGCTTTTAACTCGTCGGGCAGCCGCTTCATTTCATCTTCGTACTGGGCCTTGACCTGCTGTTCGTTGGAGACGCCGTTGGTGTTGAAGATGCGCGGTTGGAATTTCTGCGTCCACATCTGTTCCGAAGCGGCTTTGATCTGCTCGGCGGTGGGGGGCGTGCCGCCGTGCATTTTCGCCTGCAAATCGGCGAAATACCCGCCGTACGCCTGCTGAAAACGGATCTGGTCGGTGGAGTGCGGGCGGGGCAGTTCGTTTTCAACCAGCAACTGGCGGTTTTGCTGGTTGATCTGCTCGGCGATCATCAGCATCTTGCGGCTTTCTTCGCTGACCTCCTTGGTCGCGGTCTTTCCTTTTTCAATGATGTCCGGGCTGGGAAAATTTTTCAGCGGTTCCTGCTCGGAGCTTTGCGGGTCCACGATCGGCAGGTTGCGGCTCTTGCCCAGCAGGCTGGTCATCGAATCATACGCGCTCTTGCGGCTGGTGAGGGCGGATTGCAGTTCATCGGTCTTGGAACCCAGCGGCCAGAACGAGGCGATGATCGCCACCAGCGCCACCACGCCGCAGATGACGCTGAAAATGTTTTTCTTGACGATTTCCATAAGCTGCTCTTGTCGTGTCGAAGTCGATTTTAACGAATCAATCTCACGTCGGTCCGGTCATTCGGGCGTCTTGGGCGCGGGCTTGGGATCCAGCACCACCGCCACCAGAACGCGAAGCTCCCAGTCGTTGCGGACATCCTCGCCGGTCTGCCGATCCCGATATGGAGCGGCGTCGTCGGTCTGGTTCTGGTTTTGATTCGTGCTGGTCCTGGGCGTGCCGGGCATTCCCGGCGGCATCATCCCCGGCGCGCCGGGCATTCCCGGCATGCCAGGCATACCGGGCATTCCGGGCATCCCCGGCATCCCCGGTCCGCCGGGCATCATTCCCGGCTGGCCATATCCGCCGGGCGTGCTGGTGACGGTTCCCGATTGTTTGGCCTGCACGGCCGCCTGCCACTGCTGCTGCATCTTCTGCAGCCGCACCGTGTTCTCGCCGATGCGATTGGCCGAAACGATGGTGGCCTTGGCTATGTAATACTTGTGCCCTTCGGCCAGGGCGTGCTCGGCATTCAGTTTGGTCAGGGCGGTGATCAAAGTTTTATCAACCAGGGCATAACCCTCGCTGTTGGGCGTGGTGCAGGTCACGTTGAGCAGAAATCCGCTCGGCCCGTTTTCATTGTTGCCGCCGCCACCATCGGATGGATTGTTCTGCTGGGGCATCCCCGGCATCCCGGGCATCCCCGGCATGCCAGGCATCCCGGGCATTCCCGGCATCCCACCCGGTCCCATTCCCGGCGGCATCATGCCCGGTTGCATCGCGCCGGGGTTGTATCCACCCCGCGATGAGCCGCTGTCGCCGCCGGTGAATTGTTCATTCGACCAGCGTTTGAAATCCGGATCGCTGAGCACCTGTCCCATGTCCGACAAGTACCGGCTGTTGATCGTATCGACGAAAACCAGGTTTCGCTGGCCGCGCGGCGTCTGCTTGATGTCGGCCGTGGTGGAATCAACCGACGGAGGCTTGGGCAGGGAATTGTGCAGATCTCTCAGGATGTTGGTCCACAGGTCGCGGTAATTGGTCAGCGAGGACAAATTCAGAATCTGCTGGCGGTCCGGCCCGCCGCTCTGCTCGACCTCGGACCATTGCTGGTCCAGGTTTTGAGCCTTCTGCAAAATGCTGTTCACCTGCGACTTGTCGTTGGTGGCCGAGTCGGAGTTAAATGCCGCCTCGCTCAGGTACAAACTGCCGTACGCCACGCCCGTCCCCAGGACGAACGTCGCGGCCGCGGCGGCGAACCACTTGGTCTTCTCCTGCCACAGCTTTGCCCGGCGGATCGCCTGCGGCAACAGCGAGCTGTTGATCTTTCCATCCCCCATCGTCTGGATCGCCAGCCCGTAGGCCGCGGCCAGGGATTGGAGGTTTTCGTTGAAACTGGTCGCCAGCTTGCCATCGGCCGGCTCGCCGGCGCCGTAACCGTTGAGAAATTCCACCTCCAGTTGCAGGTTCTGCTGGAGATATTTCTGCAATCCCGGCAGCCGGAACGTGCCGCCCAGCGCCAGAATGCGGGTGATGCGCGAATCGCGATGGACCGATGCGTAAAAACCGATCGACCGCTGAATTTCCGACACCAGGTCGGCGAAGACCGGCCGCATCGCCTGGAAAATCTGGCGGGCGTATTTGCTGGTCTTGGCGTTGCGCTTCAGTTCCTCGGCCTTGGCGAAATTGAGTTTGAAGCTCTTGACCAGCGATTCGGTGAAATTGTTGCCCCCGATGGGGATCGAACGCAACCAGACGGTCTCCCCTTCGGCGATGATCAGGTCCGTGTTTTCAGCACCCAGGTCGACGATCATCGTCGTCCCCTTGATCCGCTGGTCGTAGTACATGGCGTTGTACACGGCCAGGGGGTTCATCTGGACGAGCTGGACGTTCAGGTCCACCTCGGTGAAAAAGCTGATGTACTGATTCACCAGCTCCTTGCGCATCGCGAAGATGCCGACTTCGATGTCTGGCGATTCGGGTTCCTGGAAAAGCTGGTAGCTCCATTCCACGTCGTCCAGCGGGAATGGAATCTGCTGAATGGCCTCGAAGCGGACGATTTCCGGAATTTTCTTCGGCTCGACCGGCGGCAGCTTGATGAAACGGGCGAAGGACGATTGCCCCGACACGCCGATGCCCACCTGTCCACCCTTGGTCTGATGGCGCTGGACGAACTGGGCCAGCGAGTTTTGGATCAAGGAAGGGCGGTTGTCGCCCGCGTTGGAGAGTACCTGTTCGTGTTCGATCAGTTCATAATCGTCCACGCGAAGCTGATCGCCATCCCGCACCAGCTTGATCGCCTTCAAGGCGCGGTTGCCGATGTCGATTCCCCATGCAAAACGGGCATTGGCCATATAGTCTCCTCATGTGACCCCTGCCGCGTGGCTGTCGATGAGCGTTCAGGGGGTTTCAGTGCGTTGGAATCGTGCGTGCGGTCGGCCGGTCGATGAATTACGTTCGCACGCGATCCCGGTGTCAGGTCCTATGGTGTATCCGCGTTACCAACCGAGTTCAACCTTATGGCGGCCCCCCGACACAAACCGTATCTTATCAGACGTTTACAATGCGCATAAGGTTCGCATGATTCGTCCTTTGGGTCAAGAAAAACGTTGTCCCGCAACGGGTGTGATTTTTAGATGTTATTGCGAACGTTTTCCATTCAAACGCTGGGTTGCAAAGTCAACCAGTACGAATCCGAACAGGTCGCGGTGGTTCTGCGAAGCCGGGGGATGGTGCAGGTCAGGGCGGCCGAGGCTGATTTGCGGATCGTCAATACCTGCAGCGTGACCACCGAAGCCGCCGCCAAGAGCCGTCAGATCAGCCGGCGGATGCTCAGCCTGCCGGTTCTGGGGTCAAACGATCATTCCCCCGATCTTTTGAAATCCGGCCGCTCAGGCCGGGTCATCGTGATGGGGTGCTGGGCCACCAGCAACCCAACCGAAGCGGCGGAACTGCCCGGCGTCGATGCCATCCTGACACATCACGACGATGTGGCCGGCCAGTTGCATCGGCTGTTGAATGAATGGACGGACAACGACAATATAAGTCACGGCAATACATGCACTTATGGAGGCATTGGGCCTGGCACGTCCCGATTGCCCCTTCTCGATCAACATCAGCAGGCTCAACAACGTGCCTTTATCAAGGTTCAGGATGGGTGCGATGCCCATTGCACCTATTGCATTATCCCGCAGCTTCGGCCAAACCTCTGGAGCAAACCGGTGGAGGATGTGGTCAAAGAGGCCGGCCGGCTGGTGGCCTGCGGCCACAAGGAGATCATCCTCAGCGGCATTTTTTTAAGCGCCTATGGCCGTGATACTGCCCTGCGGCGTAGGCAGCCCAAGGATTCATCGTTGCCCCTGGGCGACCTCATCTCGGCCCTATGCACACAAATTGACGGCCTGCGTCGTGTCCGGCTCAGCAGCCTTGAACCGGGCGATTTGACCGATGAATTGATCTCGGTCATGCGACAATATCCCCAGGTGGTGCCTCACTTTCACCTGCCGCTGCAATGCGGTTCGGATCGGCTTTTGCGGCGGATGAATCGTCAATACGGCCGGGATGACTTTATTCGCATGGTCGATCGGGTGAATCAGGCATTTGACCGCCCGGCGCTGACCACCGACATCATCGTCGGATTTCCCGGCGAAACCGATGAGGATTTCAATCAAACCCTGCGAGTGATGGATCATGCCAGGTTCATTCACGTCCACGCTTTTGTCTTCTCCGCCCGCCCGGGCACGGCCGCGGCACGCTGGACCGACGATTTTGTCCCCGGCCCCATCGCCCGCCAACGGCTGGCCACCTTGACTCGATCCGCCGATTCGCATGGTTTTTCCTTTCGGCAACAGTTTGTGGGCAAGACCGTCGAGTTGCTGGTCGAACAACCGCGATTTGACGGCCCGCCGAATCACGGCCGATGCGAACGGTATTTTGAGGTTCATTTCGATCCGGCCAACGTCCGGCCGGGACAGGCCGTCAAGGTTCAAATCGAGAATGTGACGATGAATCGGACGACAGGAAGAATTGTCCATGTTTTGGATTGAGCCAACAGATGACACGCCGGCCGGGAAACGTACATTGGTGACCATGCGGCGAATGGTTGTGCTGTTGATGGGGTTGTTCCTCGCGACCGGGTTGATGGGCGGATGCCACAAACAGCCGGCCCCCAAAACGGTGGTCACGCTCTACACCAGCCTCCCCGATTCGGTTTCCTCGGTGATCATCAGCCTGTTCACCCGCCAGACGGGCATCGAAGTCAACGTGGTCCGTCAGCCCGGATCGACCGCGGCCGTCTATTGGGAGCAGGGGGTTTTCGAGATGATCGCCCGGGCACAATCGGGCCAGTTGGCGAAATATTCCTCACCATCCGCCAGCGGTGTGCTGGCTAAATTCAAGGATTCACAGGGATTCTGGACCGGCACGGGGGTGAGGGCGCGGGTGATCGCCTATCGGGCCGATGAGCGCTGGACCAGGCCCCCGCGGGGGGTGTTGGATTTGACCAACCCTGAATTCAAAGGCCGGCTGGTGATGGCCAGGCCGGCGATGGATTTCAGCGGCGGTTACGTCGCGGCGTTGTATCAACTGTGGGGAGATCAAAAAACAAAGGATTATTTCGTCGCCCTTCACCGCAATGACATTCGACTGGTGACCAATGATGCGGCCGTCGCCGACGAGGTGGGCCGGGGGGCCTTTGTCGCGGGATTGACCAGCAGCGACGACTGTGCCGTCATCCTGTCCGAAGGGGGCAAGCTCGAATCGCTGCTGCCGGATCAAAAGGAGATGGGGACGCTGGTGGTTCCGACCACCGTCGCGCTGGCCGCCGGCGCGGATCAACAGCCGCCGGCCCGGCAACTGGCGGATTATCTGCTGTCCGAACAGGTTGAACACAAGCTGATCCAGATGCATTTCGCGGGTTGGTCCGCACGCCAGGAATCGGCCGATTTGAAGGCGATGGAAGTGGATTACAGCGAGCTGGCCCGCCGGATGCCCCAGGCCATCGCCGAATCGACCGCGATTCTGGAAGGGCGTTGATGCCTTTGGGCGTTTGTTTCCACTTTCGTCGTTCCGGACTATCATCTGCTCATGGGCAAAACCGCCGAAAACTCCAATCCGGATCAATCCGTTGAGCGGCAATGCGAGGAATTTCGTCGCGATTATCACGCGGTGCGCGAACAGATCGCCAAGGTCATCGTCGGCCACGGACCGATCGTCGATGGCGTGCTGACCTGTTTGTTTGTCGGCGGCCACGCCCTGCTGGAAGGCGTGCCGGGGCTGGGAAAGACCGCCCTGATCCGCACGCTCGCGGCCGCGCTGAACCTCAAATTCAACCGCATCCAGTTCACCCCCGACCTGATGCCCGCCGACGTCATCGGCACCAACGTCATCACCGAAAACGAGGCCGGCCGGCGCGAATTTTCATTCATGCCCGGCCCGATTTTCTCGCAGATCGTGCTGGCCGACGAGATCAACCGCGCCACCCCCAAAACCCAATCCGCCCTGCTGGAGGCGATGCAGGAAAAACAAGTCACCGCCGGCGGCAAAATCCGCAAGCTCGACGAACCCTTTTTCGTCATGGCCACGCAAAACCCGCTGGAACAGGAGGGGACCTATCCCCTTCCCGAAGCGCAGCTTGACCGGTTTTTCTTCAAGCTGCTGGTGCAATATTCCGGCCGGGAGGAACTGAAGGAAATTCTCGACCGCACCACCGCCAATCACAGGATCGACATCCAGCCGGTGCTGGATTCTCACCGCATCTTGTTTCATCAGGAACTGGTCAAACGGGTCGTCATCGCCCCCCACGTGCAGGATTACGCCATCCGTTGCGTGCTGGCCACCCACCCGCAGGGCATCTTCGCCGTGCCGCAGGTCAATCAGTACCTGCGATTCGGCGCCAGCCCGCGTGCCGCACAGGCGATCACGCTGGCGTCCAAGGTGCGGGCCTTGCTCGATGGTCGATTCCACGTCAGCTTTCAGGACATCAAGGAGGTCGCCCTGCCGGCCATGCGGCATCGGGTCATCCTGAATTTTGAAGCCGAGGCCGAGGGCATCACCACCGATCGGGTCCTGGAATCAGTGCTGACCGAGACCCCCCAGACATTGGACGGCCAAACCACATAACGACCGTGCGCATCGAAATTCCCCAAAACGTCGGCAAAGTCCGCGTGGCCATGGGCCTTGGCGGCAAATACGTCGTCTGGAACGGCAAACAGGGAAAACACGAATTTTCCATCATCTGCCGCAACCGCAAAGAGGCCCAGGAACTGGCCGAAAAAATCAACAAAAAGCGGCACGATGGAGAAATTGAAGTGTAGGTCTGATTAAAATCCCATCGGTCAGGCGGTTATGCTTGAAAAACGTGAAAAGGATGCGGGTGATTTTGGAGGGCGTCGCTCCCGCGACGCCGGGGTTTGCGAACAACAAGGCGGCGGAGGACCGCCGCCCTCCAATTGCCCTCATCACACCCTTTCTGTTGCGTCATGACAACGCAAACCACTGAAAACCCGACCCCGCTTCTCGATCCCGCTTTCATGGCCCGGTTGGATCAACTTGATCTTCTGTCGCGCAAACTGCTGGCGGGAAAATTAAAAGGTGAACGTCGCGGCAAGCGCCGGGGGCACAGCGTCGAATTCGCCGACTATCGAAACTACGTCGTCGGCGATGACCTGCGCTTCATCGACTGGAACGTCTACGCCCGCCTCGAACGGCTGTTTTTGAAACTGTTTCTCGAAGAAGAAGACCTCGCCCTGTACATCTTGGTCGATGTCAGCAAAAGCTGCGACTATGGAACGCCCAACAAGGCGCATTACATCAAACAGGTCGCCGCCGCCCTCGGTTACATCGGTCTGGTGAATTACAACCGCGTGACGCTGGCCGCGATGTCCGACCGGATCGTCGCCCAGGTCGGCAATCTTCGCGGCCGCCAGCGCGTGCCCCGAATGATCGACTTTTTAACCCGGCTCGAACCGGCCGGCTCCAGCCGATTCGCCGAATCCGCACGGCGTTTCGCCCTATCCAACCGATCCAAGGGCATCTGCGTCATCCTCTCCGATTTCTTTGACAAGGAAGGATACCAAGCCGGCCTTCGCTATCTGTGCGGCGGGAATTACGACCTGTTCGCCATCCAGGTCCTGTGCCCACAGGAGATCGATCCCGACCTGCAAGGCGATCTGAAGCTCAAGGACATGGAGGATGGCGATCTGGCCGAAGTCTCCATTACCCAACCCCTGATCAAAAAATACAAATCCAACCTCGATGCGTACCGCGCGGGCCTGAAACAATATCTCGCGCGCCGGGGCGCCAACTATCTGTTCGCCAGCACCGCCATCCCGTTCGACATGCTCGTCTTGAATTATCTGCGCGAACGCAGGTTGCTGACGTAACGTCCTCAACCCGATGGGCCGGATGGGTTATTTGCCCAGTTGCCCCTTCAACCGTTCCACCACGCCCACCGTCGCCTTGCTCTTGTTCAGCGTATAAAAATGCAGGCCATCCACGTCGTTGAACAGCAGGTCCGCGCACTGCATCGCCGCATATTCCACGCCGGTCCGATGCACCGTTTCGGGGTCGGCTTCCACCGATTCGAGCTTGCGCAACAGCCGGTGTGGAATCTTCGCCCCGCACATCGAGACAAACCGCTTGATCTGCGACACGTTGGTGATCGGCATGATCCCCGCGATGATCGGCGCCTTGATCCCCATCGACCTCGCCTCATCGCGAAAACGGTAAAATTCCGCGTTGTCGAAGAACAACTGCGTGATCACGATGCATCCCCCCGCATCCACCTTCGCCTTCAGATGTTCCAGGTCGCGCGTGCGGTTGAGACATTGCGGGTGGCCTTCCGGGTATCCCGCCACGCCGATGCAGAAATCATGCCGCGATTTGACGTAATTCACCAGCTCGTTGGCATAGGCGAACCCTCCCGGCGTCGCCACGAACTGGCTCTGGCCGGCCGGCGGGTCGCCCCGCAACGCCAGCACGTTGCGAATGCCCGACTTCCACAATTCATCGAGAATCCCCCCGATCTCCTCGGCCGTATGCCCCACGCACGTCAGGTGGGCCATCGCCCGGATCCCCAGCTCGTTTTGAATCCGTTCGACCAAGTTCACCGTCTTCTGCCGCGTGCCGCCGCCGGCGCCATAAGTGACCGACACGTAACTCGGATTCAACGGCCGAAGCTCCTCGATTGCCGAAAACAACTGGCCGAATCCCGCATCCGTCTTGGGCGGAAAAAATTCAAACGAAATGGATGGCCCGCCCCGGCCCAGCAACTCATCAATCCGCATCAGGTTCCTTTGCAAAGGATCGCGATTTTAGGGAACCCGCCCGCACAGGCCAATACCCACCTGACTCAAAATGAATAAATCGCGTCGATCGCGGCGGTGAATTGGAAATTCTCCGTCCCGCCATCAAAAAAATCGTTCTGGGCATAATCACCCCTGATTTCCGGACGAATCATCAGGTTTTTGCCATATCGATCATCCGGCATCGGCGTGATGCCCAGCCCGAGGGTGACTTCGTAAAGATTGGCCGACGTTCCGTAAATCGCGCCGGTTTCATCGACAAACCATTCGGCCCTCAGATTCAAGGCGATGTGCCGGCTGCCGCAGGGTCGATACTGCGCATACCCCGCGATGCCGAACCAGGCGCTTTCCATGCCCCCATCCATCACCCACAACCCTTCACCGCCCAGTTTCAGGTCGTCGTTCACCTGGTGGTTGATCATCCCATCCAGCGTGGTGCGCCAAATCCCGTTGTTCCCGCTACGTTCCGGGCCGGCCGTCATGGCCAGCAGCATTGAGGTTTTCGGCGTGAGCTGATACGTCACCCGCCCCAGCAGGTCCATCGCATCGTTCTTGTCTTCCAGGGCATCATCCCATCCCCGGCTGATCCCTCCATCCAACGTCAACTTTTCGTTGATCGCGTACGTCACCAGCGCCCCGGTGTGGGTAAATGCGATCGCGCCAAACAGATAACTGTGCGAATAGAGCCAGTTGCCCGTCGGGTCGATCACCTCAAAACCCAGCGGCGTCACGAATTTTCCCATCCGCAGCCGGATGCCGTTGCCCAGCGGGATCGCCACATCCACGTACGCCTGCGTCAGATCAAACTGATTTTCGACCTCGCCGCCGAAATAATCGAACAATCCGGTGGAATGGATCTTTCGCGCATCCGCCCCGTACATCCATTCCATCCGCCCGCCCAGATCAAAGACATCGTGGCTCGGATCGACCGTCCGCTCGATGGCCAGCGTTATCTGGTTGAACGTGGGGTCCTGGCTCTCAAAATCAAACACCCGGCCGGTGATCATCTTGTTCAAGCCGCCCTGGGCATCGTAGGTGTACGAACCTTCGACATGCCCCGACAACTTAAAAGGCAGCGGCTCCTCATCCGCCCAAACCCATCCCGTGCCGGCCAATACCATCGCCATGACCAACAGGCCGCGACCCTTCCCATTTGACATCAAATACTCCTTCCGATCCTGCCTCATCGCGCCGATAACAAATGGAGTGCCAGTCCAATACAAGAGCGTTTTCAGTAACTGTGATGGCTTTCGTTGCTTAATTATCGTGCAAACCGGGCGTCTTTGTTGATTTGATGGGCAAAGCGCTTCGCCTGCACTTTTCCTGACAACATGCCTATCATAGGATTCGGACGGAAAAGTCCTTATTGATAAAGGAGCCGCAATCTCATGGCCCACGTTTGGCAACAACCGCTTCCCCCGATCTATCGTCAGATGAAAGAACCCGAGCTGCGCCAGCGCATCAGCGACGCCAAACAAAAACTAGGCAAACGGGTCGCCATCCTTGGCCACCACTATCAGCAGGATGGCGTGATGGATTTCGCCGACTTCGCGGGCGATTCATTTGAGCTGTCCCGCAAAGCCGCCGACCAGAAGGACGTCGAATTCGTCATCTTCTGCGGCGTGCATTTCATGGCCGAATCCGCCGACATCCTGACCGATCCATCCGTTCGCGTCATCCTGCCCGACCTGGGGGCCGGTTGCTCCATGGCGGACATGGCCAGCCTTGACCAGACCCATGAATGCTGGGAGCAACTCGCCGAGACCTGCCCCGATCAGTTGATCGTCCCCATCACCTACATGAACAGTTCGGCCGCCATCAAGGCCTTCGTCGGCGAACATGGTGGGGCGGTCTGCACCAGTTCCAACTGCCGCAACGTGCTCGAATGGGCCGTCAAAGGTGGAGCCAATGAAAACGTCCCGCCGGGCAAAAAGGTCAAAATCCTTTTCTTCCCCGACCAGCACCTCGGCCGCAACACCGCCTCCGCCATGGGATATCCATTGGACCAGATGGTCGTGTGGGATGCCCGGCAGGAACTCGGCGGCAACGATCCAACCCGGCTCGAAAAGGCGGATTTCGTTCTCTGGAAAGGCCATTGCTCGGTTCATGCCCTCTTTCGCCCCGAACACGTTGATCAGGTGCGTCAAAAATATCCCGGCATGAAGGTGATCGTCCACCCCGAATGCACTTGGGAAGTGGTTCAAAAATCCGACCTGGCCGGCAGCACCGCGTACATCGTCAAAACCGTCAAATCCGCCCCCCCGGGCAGCCAATGGGCCATCGGCACCGAAGTCCATCTGATCAATCGTCTGAAAAACCAGCACCCCGAACAGAAGGTCATCGTACTGAGCGATTGCCAGTGCCTCTGCACCACCATGTATCGGATCGACCTGCCGCACCTGTGCTGGACGCTGGACAACCTGCTGGAAGGAAAAGTCGTCAACGAGATTCGCGTGGACGATCAAACCCGCAAATGGGCCATCGTGGCGTTGCAGCGGATGCTCGCGATCAAGGGAACCGGCAGCCCCATCCCCGCCAAAAGCGGCACAGGCCGCATGGTCACCCAGGAAGAAGCCACCAAGGCCGGCATCGTGGATTAAGGCTCGCTTTTACTTCCGATCCAATTTTTTCCAAAGCAGGCCCGTCCATCGATCGGGCCTAGCAGCCCGTGGTGAAAGTCGTTTATCCACTGGAATTTGATTCGCCCCCGCGATAATCTGCCGCCGCTGTGTCACGGAGGACTGTCGATGGCCATGGGTAAACGCAAAAAGGAATCTCAGCAG
>JADYZN010000009.1 GCA_020853095.1 Phycisphaerales bacterium
CGGGCGAGGCCGCGACCATCATCTCCACGGTCTCGGATGTCGCGGCGGATGCGGCGGCGGGGTTTACCTATCAATGGTCCGTGACCAAAGATGGCCAGCCCCATGTTCCCAACACCCCCGTGGACCAGGCGGCCTTCAGCTTCGCGCCCAGCCTGGCGGGAACGTACCTCATCACCCTGTCGGCCACCGACAAGGATGGGGGCGTGGGGACAATCTCCCGGCAGGTGGTGGTTGAAGAGCCGACAACGCCGACAGCGCCATCAGCGCCGACGGGGCTGGCGACCACCGGCACGGCGTGGTCGGATCATGTGGAGTTTTCCTGGCAGGACAATGCCGATGATGAGGATTATTACCTGGTTGAGTGGTCGGACGATGGCCAGGAGTGGTTCACGATTGATGAGCTGCCGGCCGATTCCACCAGTTATGTCGATGAATATCCGGTGCTGGGAAGCCAGTATTACCGCGTCTCGGCCGGGCGCGGCGTCGATACGGTGGCCACCTCGCAAAGCGATCCGATCACCGTCGTCCCCATCGCTCCGCCGGTGGCCTGGTATGATGACAACGGCGGGGCCAATGATCGCGGCACGCTCAGCCCGTTCCATACCGTACATGATCATCCGCTGACCTTCAGCGTGGTGCCCAATGACGTGGATTACGACAGCAGTTCCATCTTTATCCCCGCCGGTGGATTTACCCAGCCTTCCAATGGCTCGATCACTTTTGACCAGCAGACGGGACTGTTCACCTACACGCCCAACACGGGATATGTCGGTACCGACACCTTCACTTATTGGGTCAATGACGGCTTTGCCGACAGCGCCCCGGCGACCGTGGCGATTGATGTGACCAATGCGCTTCCGGAACTGGGCAACATCTTCGTCAAGATGGAGGCGCCGACTTATTCACCGTTCAACCCCGCGCAATGGAAGGGACAGACGTACTTCGGGGCGGTTCCCGGGCTGGCCACCGCCTCGGATGCCGATCTTGACCCGGTGACGTTTCGGGTGGTGGATCAACCGGCTCACGGGACGGTGGACATGGACCCGCAGACGGGGCAGTTCCTGTACGTGATGGGTTCCAGCTTCAACGGGGCCGATTCGTTCACCTACACGGCCGGTGACGGCCTGGAGGAATCCGCCCCCCGGCGGATTCCCGTCATGGGCGAGTTTCAGGTCAGTGGCGAGTCGGGCGAGGTCTGGGTCGGACCACCGGCCATGCCGGCGACCATGCCGGTCCCAGGTGGATCGAGGTGGAAATTCCCCGTCGGCGGCCTGCCGGAACACGGGACGATGTGGATCATCACGATGAATTCCCCCGGAGGGGCGGTGCCGGCGCAAACGGGTGTTGAATACAATGGGTTGGACATGATGAGTTATCAGCCCCAGGAAGGATACCAGGGGCTGGATCATTACTCGTATGTTCCGATTGCGGGCGATGTCCCGATACACGCCCACAACATTCAGGTGCGGGTCACCGGTTCACCGCCGACTATGGTGTCTCTTCCGAATTCGATTTATTACAAGGTTTCCAATATCCAGCCGAATTCGTTTGTTCTCAGCAAAGCCTTCAACGACATCACTTATTCCCTGGTTGGAGACTCCAACACCGCACATGGCAACATCACTGTTGGAAGCGATGGATATTGCACCTATTCACCCACAGTCGATTCCCAAACCGGCGAGCCGTACTACGGGTGGGACTTCTTCAAGGTCAGCATCCAAAGGCCGGGCGCCCAGCCGCTGGAGCAGGAGATTCAGCTCCAACTGGGTGATTTTGTCCCCCCGCCGGTCTATCACACTCCAAAGAGCGAATGGGCCGGCACGGCATTTAACGGAACACTTGAGCAATTGACTGGAAAACTGTCTCTCGTTCAGGCCAAGAGAAATGCTGTCATTCAGAGGTTTGCCGCATTGGGGGAGTCTTGGCAGCCCATCGCAACAGCTACGGATGGCTCGGCAGAACACATTCTACCGCTGGCTGATGGGGTGATCACCAACCTCAATCTTCTTCAGTCGGCGTACCTGACTTATCTGGATGGCTGGCTGGAATTGATGGCCAATGCCACAACGTATCAGAGTACGATTCGCGCATGGTTTGATAACTATGTTGATCCGGATACATATGCCAGCATCTTGGGGGGTATACAGGCATTACCCCGAGACATCGGAGGCATGCAACCTAATTCCGACTTTATCGGAAAAATCACGCAGGCATTTGATGATTTTGGGGATGCGGCGGTATTTCAGGTCAACTTGGCAGGAACGATTGTCACGACGGCCGAGGAGTCTTGCAAGGTGCTGGCGGCGGCGGGATATACCCTGTCACTGGGTACGGGCGTCCCGATCAATCTGTCAACAGTCACGACCAGGGCCGGTCTGACGTCATTGATTAAACACGTCTCCACAAACTACGTTGTTGGCGAAATCGCTAACGCGACGATGACGCCTGCGATGAATGGCGCGGTGGCGATGGCGGCGCAGGCAGGAGTGGATCCTCTTTACGTTCAAGCCGGCGTTGTGGCTTTGCAAATGAGTGGCGCTCTGAAGGTTGTCAAACCGAAAGTGAGCAATGTTGCCCGACCATTCTATGGCAAGCTGGCGCAGGCGAATGGGGCGAAGCGGTTGCAGTTCCCAGGTGTGAATGCTACAAGCAAATCATTTGTGATCGCGTCCGAGTCAGAATATGAGACAATGAACGCGGCTGCTGCGGCTGCTAAGACAAAATTTATCAAGGATTTGGCGAATGATGCCACAAAGGTCTCCAGGCTTGAAGCCGCCGGTATTACACCAGCAGACATTAATAGTATGAAATTGGGATTCAGACCTGAAGGATTTGATGTTCATCATAAGACGCCACTGAAACTTGGTGGTGATAACAGCCAGTCGAATTTCATGCTCATGCAAACAGGCGCAAATGGAAAGCCGAACTATCATGGCGCATTAACGAACTACCAGAATAGTTTGACAAATAGTTTGGAATCTGGGACCAGCTTTGAAACAATGTGGCCGGATTTCGATGATATCATTTACCCATGAGGAAGATCGCATGGAGATTGATAATTTAGAGCAAGCTGTTGCTGCCATTGTCCAGCAAAGGGACGGTCGGGATTATCCAATGCAGCCACCATGTCTGATGGAGCAGATTGCTGAGCTTTCGATCAAGGTAGAAAATATGTTTGGTGAGAGGTTGCCATCCGGCTACTTGATAATATTACAGATTACAGATGGAATTGCCGAGAATGCATTGACAATCTACGCCAGCAAGACAGTTCGTAACGTAGTCTCGGACTTAATAGGGCGCGAGTTGGAAATCCCCGGCATCATTGAGGAGAATCAGTTCTATCGTGATCAGGATGAGGCCTACCAAGAGGTGATCCTGTTTGCGCGGCGCGAGGAGTATCAGTATGCCCAACTGATAGAAACCGGACAGTTTATTCAATTCCTTGATACGGAGTTGGATCGTCCTCCGCGTCATGTTTATGACACGTTTGACGAGATGATGATCGTGGCTATCAAGAGCGCTCTGATCGAGTAATGGATGAGCGCGTTGCCAACCGCATCTTTCCTGATTGGAGCTGGCCACCGATTCGGCGATTGCGGCGTTGGAGTCGGCACAGAGCAAATATGACGCCTATTTGAACGCCTTCAACTCCGTTCAACAGGCCGCCGACCAGTACATGCGGGACCAGTGGTACACCAGCCAGGCCGATTGGGATGTGCTGTCGGCCATCCAGAAGCTTCCCCGCGACATCGCCGGGTTAAAGCCAAGCCCTGAGCAGGCACAGAAGATCGGCGCCGCCCTGGCCGCTTTTGGTTCGGGGGCGGGGGTGATGGTGGAGAACAACACCTTCGTGGTGAACACGGCTGAAAGCCTGCACAAGGCGGCGGAGGCGGCCCTGGCGGTGGGCGGGGTGACGCAACTGGCCTACTTTGGCGTGCAGGTTCTGACCACGCAGGGATTGGCGGCCTGTGCCCGGCAAGCCGCGGTGATGGTCGCCGCCAGCACGGCGGTGAACTTTGCTTCCCAGCAGGCGGTGGCGTTGGCGCAGCAATATGGGGTTGATCCGGCCTATATCCGCATTGGAGCCGATGCGATTCAGGTCGTGATGCTGTGGCGGGCGGCCAAGCTGCAACAGCAGGGATGCTTTGTGGCCGGCACGCAGGTGCTGGCGGGGTATGATGAGCAAGGCAGGCCACTGACCCGCAACATCGAGGCGTTGCAGGTGGGGGATCGGGTGCTGTCCCGCAGCCAGTTGGATGAGGTGGATGATCTGGACCCGCGTTCCATCACGGCGGTGTCCAGGCATCAGGTCTATCAGTTACAGATGGTGGAGGTGGCCGATGGGGTTGGACAGATCGAATCCCTGCAATCGACCGTTGAGCATCCGTATTATGTGCAGGGCAAAGGCTGGACACGGGCGGATGAGCTTGAGGCCGGGGACCTGCTGCTGGGCGATGATGGGATGCGGCGGACGGTGACGTCGTCGATGACGGAGAATACGCCGCAGGGCGTGTTGGTGTATAATCTGACGGTCGAAGGGGATCACACCTACTTCGTCGAGGATGGAGCGGGATCGAAAGAGTTCGTCTGGGTCCATAATGGAGCATGCGATTCGTTTGACAACAAGGTCAGCCATATATTTGGGCCTAACAGCCCGTGGTGAAAGTCGTTTATCCACTGGAATTTGATTCGCCCCCGCGATAATCTGCCGCCGCAGTGTCACGGAGGACTGTCGATGGCCATGGGTAAACGCAAAAAGGAACCTCAGCAGC
>JADYZN010000010.1 GCA_020853095.1 Phycisphaerales bacterium
CGCACTCCTGCGGAGCCCTATCCTCCGAGGCGGCGCGAGAAGTATAACGCGCGGACGGTTTTGTATTGGGAAAAAATCGGTCTTGACAACGAAATGCCTTTCATGGATAGGGTCCGCACCGCGGACCATTTTTTGCGGCGGATGGCCCATCGGTCAAAATGGTCTAAGGAATGAATGTGCCACGGAGACACAGAGACACGGAGAAGAAAAAAATAGTGGTTTGCGACTCGCGGACCTTATCAATCATCCGCCGGATCGGGATGGATCAGATCGACGCACTCATCGCCGACATAGCGCCGCAGAATGTCGAGGTTGTCGTCGTAATATAAGGTGTTCATGTGGCGGCCAAGTCTATCGCCCGCCGCCACCAAGGCCAAGGGAAGCGGGATTGGCCAACGCCCGCCTACTATACCTAGTGGTCAGTCGATCCGCGCCTACCTTCCGTTGCGGCTTTTCCGTTGACAATTGCCGAATTTCGGCGTAAGAACGACCCCATCCCCGCCACGATCGGCGCGTTTCAGACGTTCGATGGCGCGTTTTCGCCGTGCGATGGCGCGTTTCAGAGTCCCGATGGCGCATTTGGGAGGTCCGATGGCGCGTTTTAGAAGCGCGGTGGCGCGTTTTAGAGTCCTGATGGCGCGTTTACGAGTCTAAAACGCGCGTTTTAGAGGCGCGGTGGCGCGTTTTGAAGTTTCAATGGCGCGTTTCGGAGTTCCGATGGCGCGTATTGTTCTCGCGTCTATGCATTTAAAGAACAAGATCGTAATGTGAATTATATGGGAAAAAGGTTGGATTGGCCCCTCTTGTGAATACACCGCAGCATTCGTCGCATCTCCGTGGCTGCTGGAAAGCGCAAACCGGATTGTGCATGGACTGACAGCGTTCAATATTCGTTTCATGTAAGGCGGGACAAGTCTATGGCGAAAAAAACCAAAAATGAGCGAAACTATGTTTCCCCGAATCACCGTACAACGCCGCCCAAGTTAGGGGATATTGTAGCCGAAAATGACAGTGAACTGGTCCAAAATTACGTCAACCGGCAGAAATATGTGGACCGAGCCCTTGATCTGAACGATCCGGCGGTTTTCTTCGTCGCGCCCAAAGGCGTGGGAAAGTCCGCCATCCTGCAGATGGTGCGCCTTTTGCGCAGCAAGGATCAACACCGGATCATCAATATTTCCCCGGACAACTTGGCCTTTTCCGCATTGGCAAATGTGAACGCCAGCACACCTCTCCTTTCAGAGCCGCAGCGCCAGCAGCATCTTTTTCGAACCCTTTGGGATTACGTCCTCATCATTGAAATACTCAGCCATGAACACGCCTCATCAGGCGGTATGGTAGACTGGATTGCCAGTTTGTTCGCCGATAAGGACTCCAAGGACGCACGGCGGCTTCTGAAAATCACGCTCGACGATCAGGGGAACGGGCATACCTTCACAGAGCGCATTCTGCAATTGGTCAAGGAAGTTGAGCTATCCGGTGATGCCGTGGGCGGAGGTGTGGCCGGGAAGGTGGTGTTGCACAATGCCAACACCGCAGGCACCCAACAGCTTCAATTGCTCTCATTGGTGAACGCCGTTGCCAGGAAGCTTCCGGGTAGAGTATCGCATCGGTATCAGGTTCTGATCGACGACTTGGATCAGGACTGGAACGGCACACCGCTGCAGAACGCATTCATTGCCGCCCTTTTTCAATCACTACGGAAATTGAATTCTCCTGCGATCCGATTTGCTGTTTCCATGAGGCAGGCCATTTATCGCGATTTGGAGCTTCCCGATCGTGACAAGCTCCGGCCTGCCGTGATACCTGTGACATGGGATCGGTCCGACGTGAAGCAAATGATTCAAAAGCGCATCGTGAGTGCGCTCAATTGCAGGGAATCCGACGTTTGGACCTCGGTCTTTGATCCTGCCGCCTTTGATCGAATCTGGCTCCACACCTCAGGTACTCCAAGAGAATTGATCCGAATTGCCGAAATGTCACTGGACAATGCCTTTAGCTCGCATCACAAGCGCGTGCTGGATGATGATGTGTCGAAGGCCATCCGCACATTCTCTCAGGAACGAATCGAGGATTTAGAGAGCGATTGGAGCTTTAAGTATCGCGGTATGGGTTACTTGGTCAAATTCCTCAATGGCTGGCCAAAAGAGTTTCCCGAAAAGAAATTCGAGGATTTGGCCGTGGCCGTCGCCAGTGCGATTGAGGAAAAGAAACCAGGTTCCGAACGATACAGTTGGGCGAATGGATTTCTGGAAGACTACCACGAGCTTATCAATGTTTTTTTCCGATGCGGTGTTCTGCAACTGAAGCTTAGCCGTACGGATGAGCCAAGGCCGTATAATCCAGACGGCAGCGAAGAACTACCGCCGGATTTCTGGCTGGCTATCCACCCGATGTATGCACCGGCTTTGGGACTTGTTGGCGCATGAGCAATTCTCATTGCGGCAAGCCGCGCCACAACCTCTCCGCGCCTCCGTGTCTCTGTGGTGAATCCTTCTTCCGACGGGGCGCGCGGGGCCGATAACCGGCACAGTCGGCATAAAAATCACAAATGGATTAAAGTGTAGGGGCCGATGGCCGATGAAAGGAGCATCACCGCCGTCACGCGACGGGCTGGTTTTTGCCGGGGCGCTGCCTTGGGATCGGTCCAACCGACGAGCGGAATACACAGGAGACTTGTCATGTACAAGAACTTCCTTCCGACGAGCGATGCCGGTCTGGCGGCGTGGGCGTTGAACTTCGACGTGAAGATCACGGCCGCGCCGATCACGTACGGGCTGACGGCCCTGCAGGCGGGGGTGTATCACGCCCTTCGGCTCGCCTACGTCGCCGCGCTGGATGTGGCCTTGGCGCCCACCACGCGGAGCACCTCCACCATCTTCGCCAAGAACACGGCGAAGAAGTCGATGGTGTCGGCCAGCCGCGAGCTTTCACGCATCGTGCAGGCGTTTCCCGACACGACCGATCAGATGCGCATCGACCTGGGGTTGAACGTGCGCAAGGTTCCGCCGCAGCCGTCGCCGACGCCCGACCAGTCGCCGTTGATCGACCTGCTGGGCGTGAGCGGTTACACCGCCGAGGTGCGACTGCACGCCGACGGGGAGGCGATCGGCCGGGCACCCAACGCGGCCGGCGCGACGATCTGGGGATACGTCGGCCCCAACGCCCCGACGCAGGACAGCCAGTGGGTGCCGATGGGCAATCATCCCAGGACGAAGATTCAGGTGACCTTCACCGAATCAACCGTTCCGGGGATGACCATCTGGTTGACGGCCCGCTGGTACAACAGCCGGATGGAATATGGCCCGCCGGCCGCGCCGGTCAGCGCCAATCTGCCGGGGTTCGGATCGGCGGCCAGCGCTGAACCGGTCGCCGCGGAGGGCGATGGGATGAAGGTCGCGGCGTAGGGTAAAAGAGGATGTTGCCACGGAGGCACAGAGATCACGGAGCTTGTAGGGTGGGCCTTGGCCAACCGATTTTGAGGATTATTCCGTCCTCGTGGTGGGCCAAGACCCACCCTACGCCCTGATCTCCGTGCTCTTTGTGTCTCCGTGGCTCACCTTTGTTCCCCTCCCGCGGCGGCACGGAATCAGCCCCCCCGCTCACGCATGCGCGACCAGGGTTTCGGCGGGCTGGGTCTCTTTTTCATCGTCGTGCTGTTCCTTCAGCGGGGCGATGATTTTGATGATCTCGCTCAGGACGCGGATCATCGACATCGTGGCCTCGACCAGGGCGATCTTGTCAGCCGGGTAATAGCGAAGAATCGGCGCGGTGTCGCGATCGTACACTTCCATGCGACGGCGGATGACGGTGTCCGAGGCATCGTCGATGCGGTTTTCCTTCAAGGCGCGCCGGCGGAGCCGTTCGACCATCTTTTCAGGGTCGGCGACCAGGTGGATGACCTTCACCACGTCGATGGTGTCCTCCAGCAGCGCCGCCTGCTTGACGTTGCGCGGCAGGCCATCCAGAACGAGGATGTCGGTCGAGGGATGGAATTGATTGATCATCTCCATCCCCTTGATGTACTGCCGCCAGAGATTGACCGTCAGTTCATCGGGAACCAGCAGGCCCTTGCTGGAATACTCCCAGACCGTGCGCCCCATCTGGCTCTGCAAATCCAGCGAACGGAAGATGTCGCCGGTGGCGCTGTGATAAAAGCCGGGGATGGACCCGAGGATTTTCCCCTGGGTTCCCTTGCCGCTTCCGGGGGCGCCAAAGAGTAGAACGGTTTTGTATCGCATGGACTTGTTCATCCTCCCCCTCTCCTCAAATGGAGAGGGGAAACGACATTACTTTTCATCCTGCTCTTTAAGGCGCGCCAGGACGCTGAAATCCTCCAGCGTGGTGGTGTCGCCTTTGACTTCGCCGCTGGTGGCCAGCTCCTTGAGCAGCCGCCGCATGATCTTGCCGCTGCGGGTCTTGGGCAGCGAATCGGTGAAGCGGATCTGATCCGGCTTGGCCAATGATCCGATCTGCTTGCCGACCCAGGCGATCAATTCCTTCTTGAGCGCCTCGGTCGGCTGCCGGCCCGATTCGAGGGTGACAAACGCCGCGATCCCCTGCCCCTTCAGGTCGTGCGGCATGCCGACGACCGCCGCCTCGGCGACGTATTCATGGGCGACCAGCGCGCTTTCGATCTCCATCGTCCCCAGCCGGTGGCCCGAAACGTTGATGACATCGTCCACCCGGCCCATGATCCAGAAATAGCCATCCTCATCGCGACGCGCCCCATCCCCGGAAAAATACACTCCCGGAACGTCCGACCAGTATTGGCGGGCATAACGATCCGGATCGTTGAAAATGCCCCGCAACATCGACGGCCAGGGCTTGCGAATCACCAGCAAACCGCCCTGGTTGGCGGGCAATTCCTTGCCCGTGCGATCCACCACGGCCGCGTCAATGCCGAAAAACGGCAGCGTCGCCGTGCCCGGTTTGGTCGGCGTCGCCCCCGGCAGCGGCGTGATCATGATCGCGCCGGTCTCGGTCTGCCACCAGGTGTCAACGATCGGACACTTGCCGTGGCCGATGACCTGGTGATACCACATCCACGCCTCCGGGTTGATCGGTTCGCCGACGGTTCCCAGCAGCCGCAGCGACGACAGGTCGTGCTTGTCCACCAGTTCTCGCCCCGCCCGCATGAACGCGCGGATGGCCGTTGGCGCGGTATAAAAGACGTTGACCTTGTGGCGTTCGATGATCGCCCAGAACCGCGAAAAATCAGGGAAATTGGGAGCGCCTTCGTACATCAGCGTCGTCGTGCCGGCCGCCAGCGGGCCATAGACGACGTACGAATGGCCCGTCACCCAGCCGATGTCCGCGCTGCACCAGTACAAATCCTCGTCACGCAGATCAAAGACGTATTTGCAGGTCATCTGGCAGCTCAGCAGATACCCGGCGGTCGTATGCAAAATCCCCTTGGGCTTGCCGGTCGATCCGCTGGTGTACAGGACGTAGAGCATGTCCTCGGCGTCCATCGGTTCGGCCGGACAATCCGCGCTCTGGCCGGCGACGACGTCGCTCCACCAGATGTCGCGCCCCTCGACCCACTTGACCGGCTTGCCCGTGCGCTTCAGGACGATGACCTTCTTCACCAGCGCCGTGCTTTGCAGCGCGTTGTCAACGTTCTCCTTCAACGCCACGTCGCCGCCCCGCCGCACGCCTCCATCGGCGGTGATGATCAGGTTGGACTTGGCATCCTCCACCCGATCCGAAATCGCCTGGCTGGAAAAACCGCCGAAGATCACCGAATGCGCCGCCCCGATGCGGGCGCACGCCAGCATCGCGATGGCCGCCTCGGGCACCATCGGCATGTAAATCGTGATCCGATCCCCTTTTTTCACCCCCAGCTTCTTCAAACCGTTGGCGAACCGGCACACATCATCCCGCAGCGCCCGATAGGTGATCTTGCGCACCTCCGGCCTGCCGGATGCATCCAGCGCCTCGGATTCCCACAAAATGGCGGTCTTGTCGCCCCGCCCCTGCTCGATCTGATGATCCAGACAGTTGTAGGCGACGTTCAGTTTGCCCCCCACAAACCACTTGGCATACGGCGCTTTCCAATCCAGCACCCGGTCCCATTTCTTGAACCAGTGAAGTTCATTGGCCATCCGGCCGAAAAACTCCTCCGGCTGGTCGATCGACTCGCGGTACATCCGCTTGTATTCATCCATCGACTTGACGTGCGCCCTGGCCGAAAACGCCGCCGGCGGCGGAAAAACACGGTGTTCCTGAAGACTGGATTGAATGGCGGATTCATTCTCTGCCATGATGCTGTTCCTCGCTGTGGTAAAAGGACCTCAAAAACAGGTTATATTCGACCGCACCGGAAGGAGGTGGCGTCCAACCCGAACCCGACGGGGTATTTGTACCGTTTTACCCATTCATCGCCAAGGGTTTTCTCAAACCGAAACCGCAACTTCCTGCAATTTCCCGAAAAGTGTCAGGTTTTTGGCGCCGACGATCCTCACCTCCACCAACTGCCCTTTGAGCGACCTCGGCGCGGGAAAAACGACGATCTGGTCCCCGGCCGTGCGCCCGACCATCTGGGTTTCGCCGGCGGATGATTCATCCGCCCTTCTCTGCCACCCCAGCTCCACCTTGCCCACAGCCGCCGCCTGCCGGCTGACCAGCTTGCTTTCACCCTCGACCAGCACCTGCACGGTCCTGTCGATCATCTGGCGATTGATGGACTCGGACACCTCCTGCTGCACCGCCAGCAACCGGTTGTTGCGGCTTCGTTTGTCGGCATCGGCGACATCATCGGCAAACCGGTCGATCGCCACCGTGCCGGGCCGCGGGCTGTATTTGAAAATAAACGAATTTTTGAACCGGCAGCGCCGAACCATCTCCATCGTCAGCTCAAAGTCCTCCTCGGTCTCCCCCGGAAACCCCACGATGAAATCGCTGGCGATGCTGATGTCGCTCATCATCCCCCGTGCCCGATCCACAAAATCGTAATATTGACCCGCGGTGTACCCCCGATTCATCGCCTTCAGTATCCGGTCGCTGCCATGCTGGGCCGGCGCGTGCAGATACCGGCAGATGCGCGAACAATCCCGCATCGCCTGCAATGCCTCGTTGGTGAAATCACGCGGAAAACTGGTGACAAATCGCAACCTCGGCAATTCCGTCACGGCCTCGTGAATGTCATACAACAGCTGCGCGAACGTGGTTTGCCGCCCATCCCCATCGCGATAATGGTAATGGTTGACGGTCTGCCCCAGCAGCGTCACCTCGCGAACACCGGCCTGCGCGAGACGTTTGACTTCCTCGATGATGTTCCCCGGCGGCCGATGAACCTCCGGACCGCGCGTATACGGCACGACGCAATAACTGCAAAATTTGTTGCAGCCGCGCGTGATGCGCACGTACGCCTGGGCGATGTCATCCTCGGAACTGATGCTGCGGGACAGGTCCAGCAACTCCAGGTTGTCCTCCGCCGCCGCCAGCGTGGCCGATCGACGGGTGTTGGACCCCATCAACGCCACCTGCCTGGTCCGATCCGCCCCGGTGATGACGGCGTTGTGGACCAACTGCGTCAATTTGTCCAATTCCCCCGGCCCGCACAGCAGGTCAACGTGCGGATACCGGCGAAACAAATCCGTGCCATCCCGTTCGGCCATGCAACCGATCACCCCGATCACCAGCTCCGGCCGTTGCTGCTTGTGAGGCCGCAATTCCCCCAGCCGCGACCAGACCTTCTGCTCGGCGTGTTCGCGCACCGAACAGGTGTTGAAAAGAATGACATCCGCCCGGTCCCGATCCTCGGTCGATTCGTAGCCGTGCGCGCGAAGCTGGCCAAGGACCAGTTCGCTGTCCAGCACGTTCATCTGACAACCAAACGTTTCCAGGTACAGCTTGCGTTTCATGTCACGGCTATTTTGTGCCATGGACGGCCAGTCCGCCAGTGCTTGGAGCCTATCCCCGGCAATGTCCTTCGCCAGTGACGATCCATTTGGAGGTGGTCAGGTCGGTTGCCCCCATCGGGCCGCGGGCATGAAGCTTGTCGGTGGAAATGCCGATCTCCGCCCCCAGGCCATATTCCCCCCCATCCGCGAACCGCGTGGAGGCGTTGATCATGACGCTGGCGCTGTCCACGCGCTGGGCAAATTCATCGGCCGACCGCTTGGAATCGGTCAATATCGCATCCGTATGGTGCGATCCATGCTCGTTGATGTGGCCGATCGCCTCCTCCATCGAATCAACCACCTTCACCCCCACGACCAACGCCAGATATTCGGTGTCCCAATCCTCATCCGTCGCGGCCCTGGCATCCGGATACAGCACCCGCGTGCGTTCATCCCCGTGAATCTCCACCCCTTTGGCCGCCAGGTCCTCGCAGACGTTTTTGAGCAGCCGTTCAGCCGCCTCGCGATGGAACAACAGATGCTCCACCGCGTTGCACACCCCACCGCCCGGATAGCTCGTCTTGGCGTTGACGCAAATCTGCCGAACCTGCTGTTCCATCCCCCGCGTGTCGCGGTCGATGTAAATATGGCAATTCCCCGTAAAATGCTTCAGCACCGGGATGGTCGAGTCGGCCACGACCGCCCGGATCAGCGATTCGCCGCCGCGCGGAATCACCAGGTCGATCGTTCGATCCTGCTTCAATATCAGCGGAACCAGCGCCCGGTCGGTCGATTCAACCAGTTGCACCGCATCCACCAACCCCTCGTCGGCCGACTTCAGCGCCTGATGGATCATCCGCACGATGGCGCGATTGGTTTCAAAGGCCTCCTTGCCGCCGCGCAAGATGATCGCGTTGCCGCTTTTAAGACACAGCGCCGCCGCATCGCTGGTGACGTTCGGGCGCGATTCATAAAAGAACAACACCACCCCGATCGGCACGCGCACCTTCTGGATGCGCAGCCCGTTGGGCCGGATGTACCCCTCGATCACCTGCCCCACCGGATCGACCTGCGCCGCGATCTGTTCCACCCCGTCGGCCATGGCCGCGATGCGCTTGTCGTTCAGTTTCAGCCGCTCCACCATCGCCACCGGCAGCTTCGCCTGTTCGGCCGACTGCACATCCTTCGCATTGGCCTCCAGCAGTTCCCCGCGACCCTGCCGGATGGAATCGGCGATTCGACGTAAAATCTCCCGCCGCGCCTGCCCGCTCAACACCGCCACCCGCCGCGATGCCTCCCGCGCCCGCCGCCCCAGTCGCTCGACATAACTTTGAAAATCGCTCACCAGCTTATCCCTATCCAATCTCAAAACATCAATTTTGAAATTACAAATCCTCTTCTCTGTACTCTGTGCTCTCAGTGTCTCCGTGGCGCATTTATTCTTTATTGCGGCTCCCGCGGCAACAACCGAAACTCAATCGCCCTCGTCGGGTCTTTCACCCTCACATCCTTGGGCAGCACGTACTCCGGCATCCGGGTGATCCGGTTGCCCGTGGCATCGTCGCTGGTCACCTTCAGCCGCGCATACGGCTTGGGCGCGTATTGCGGATCCATCATCGCCTCGTGCAGCTTGGGCGGGCCGATCAACACCACGTTCGCCAGTGTCGGCCCGGACGGCCCATCGTACGCGATCTTGAAATCATCCCATAAACTCGGCGGCGCTTCGACCACGATCGGCATCGAAGGATACGTCCACTCCTCATCCGCCGCCCGCAAATCCAGCGTCACATCCACCGTCGAAGGCGTCAACGATGCCCCATCCTCCTTGCCAAACGGCGACCGCAACGGCACGTTCTTTTCAACGTGGTGGCCCGGCGTCTTCAGCGAGTCGCGACCGCTCAGGTTCACCTCGATCATCAGCGGCTCGTTCCCCGCCGACTCGCGCGCCGCATCCAACGCGGATTTCGGCCCGCGATAATGCACCGTCTGCGGATCGAACGCCGGCGGCGATTCAAGGTTGGTGATCGAGTCGGGCAGTTTCAACGGCAAATCGGCCTCCACCACCTCGTCAACGTACACCGTCAGCCTCGGCGGCCGGCACGCCAGCACCGTGATCGCGTTGCGCTTGAACAACGGCTGCCCGGCGATCAGCGGCAAACTGCTGATCTCGTGACGGCGATTGGGCGTCAAACTCGCATCCAGATCAATCTGCAACCGGTCCAGGTCGGAAGTGGGCTTGGACAGCGCATCGATCAGGGCGTCCACGTTCCGCCGCGGCCCTTCCAGGTCCACCATCACGTTTTTATCCCCCAGCAGCCGCACAATCCGATTGGGCGCGGTGCTGCGAACCTCGATGGGAATCGACACGTTCGTCGGCCGGGCCAACTGCTCCCGTTCGGCATACACCCACACCAGGATCGTCAGCGGAGCCACCCACGCCAGCGTCTTGAGCATCTCGATCAACCGGTCGGCCGAAAAATACTGCCGAAACTTTCGCGGGGCCGACCTCGCCAAGTCCTGCCACGGCCCCTTGGAACGCACCGGCAGCCGCAACGGCGCCCCCTTGGGCGCTGTATCAACCACCTCCGGCTTGCTGGATCGTTCCGACATCGTTTCGCCTGACTGCTACCGATCGCCTCTGTCGCGGGGGCGGGCCATGCCTACGCCACCGACTTCCTGAACCGCACGTTCTCACCCCGTCCCAGCAATTCGCTCAACAATCCCCTTAATCCCTCCGGCGTCAGCTTCCGGATCAACTGCCCGCGTTCCGCGATCGACACATCTCCGGTCTCCTCCGATACCACCAATACGACCGAATCGGACTCCTGGCTCATTCCCACCGCCGCCCGATGCCGCGACCCCAATTCCCGCTCCAGTTCCCCCGACTCCGCCAGCGGAAACTGCACCCCCGCATACGCCACCTTCCCCTGCGACACCACCACACCCAGGTCGTGCAGCGGCGAATTGGGCCAGAAAATCGTCTCCAGTATCTCCGCCGTCAGGTCCGCGTTGACGCGCGTCCCATTCTCGGCGATCCCACCCAGCCCGACATCCCGCTCGATGGCGACCAGCGCCCCGATCTTCCGCCGCGACAGAAAACTCGCCGCCTCCACCAGCGCATCGATCTCGTCGCTGATCTCGTTGGACCAACCCCTGAACAGTCTCGTCTCCCCGATCCGCATCAACCCCCGGCGCAGCTCCGGCTGAAAAACCACGATGGAGGCGAAAAACGCGAAATACAGAAATTTCTGGTATAAAAACGCCACCCGCTCCAGCCCCCACTTGGCCGCCACCAGCGCCACCAGCAGATACAGCGTGATCAAAACGAACGCCACCCCCCGCAACATGCGCGCCCCGCGCGTGCCGCGCAGGAAACTGACCACCCAATAGATCACCAAGCCGATCAAAAACAGCTCGATGGCCACCCGCCACCAGCCGTAACTGACTACCGACCGGAAAAAATTGCCGAAATTAAAGATATCATCCGACAAGGATCAGACCCGCCAAGGCCGCCGCCAACGCCAAACATCCACGCTTTCCACCTGCAACTATATAAAACAAGCGGCTGACCGGCCACAGAGTCTGCAAAAAATCCTGAATTTTAAGACTTGTCCCCCCACCGCAATTCGCCCCTCACGGTTTACCGGACGACAACGGATTGCCAAAAACGATCTGGGCGATGCGATATTCCCCATCGACGTTCCGTCGTCCTTTGACCAGCACGAACAGCGGCTGAGGCCGGGTCGCCCCCAGCTCCGCATCGTGGGTTCCCCCCTGCCAGCAGACGATGATCCCCACCGGCTCCTGCTCCGCGGCCGACAACACATCCCCAACCCATTGCCGGGCGATCTGGTTCGCCTGCTGCATCTGCTGCTCATCCTGGGGGTTCATGTACTGGCGAAAATCATCCGGAACGTTGCCGGCCGACCTGAAATCCGCCGCGATATCGCCCGCCATCGTCGCCGGCAGATCATCATACGCATGCTGGCCCAGCAACGATGCCTCGCGAATCCGATCCATCAACAGCACAAGGTCGCACGTCTCCTGCGCGCCGAATTGCCGGATGATCGTCTTCTCATCCAGGTTCGCGCGAACGCCCACCAGCTCCCCATCCAGCACATCCCGCGTGAACTGCTCCACCGCCGATTCCCACGTCATCCGGGCCGGCCGGGTCGATTGCGCCGCCGAGGTGGCGCCAAAAACCCCCAGCAATCCCATCACAATCCAGAACCATCTCATGAAAATACTCCTCCACGAAATGTGCCTCTGTAGATTCTATCGGCGGGATTTCCCTCACAATCCGCTAAATTTGAAATAAATATCGCTCCTGCCACCTCCAATCGTCCCCGCAACGCCCCTCCGGCATTTTCGCCTTGTTATCGGCCCTCGGCTGTGCCCCTTAAAGATCAAACCAGGCCGCCCGCGCCAACAAAATACCCCGATCCTGCGTGGATCGGGGCATTGGATCGCCTGATAAAAATTCGCCTGCGCCGACTTATCCCATCGCCTCGACGCCGCCCATGATTTCGGACAGCTCGGTGGTGATCTGCGTCTGACGGGCACGGTTGTATTGCATGGTCAGCGATTTGACCATCTTGTCGGCGTTGTCGGTGGCACTCTTCATGGCGACCATTCGCGCCACGTGCTCGCTGGTGGTGGCATCCAAAAACGCCTGGAACAGCGCCGACTTCACCGTCAACGGCAGCAATTCATCCAGCAATTCCCGCGGCGCGGGTGAAAAATCGTAAATCGTCTGGGTGTCGTAAACATGCGCTGTCGTCTGGACATCCGCCCCGCTCCGTCGCGCATCCATCGCACCAGCCTTGACTTGCGCTTCTTTTTCCGCGACCTGCTGGGCAATGTGATCGGCCGCCTCGGTCACCCCCGCCAACGGCAGCAACGTCATCACCTCCGGCTTCTGGGTCGAGGTGCTGATGAAGTTCATATAAGCCACATGGACCGAATCCAGCGCCCCGGTGGTGAATTGCTGCATGAAAAACTGCGCCACCTGTTCCACGTCTGAAAATCGCGGCAGATCGGCGAACTGGTCATAACGCTGGGTGATAACCCGCTTCTGGAAATTGAAGTAGGAAATCCCCTTTTTGCCCGCGACATACAGATCAATGGTCTTGCCGGCCGACTCCTGCTGGCGAATGTACGCCGCCGCCGTCCGCAACACGCTGCCATTATATGCCCCGGCCAGCCCTCGGTTGCTGGACATGACGATCAACGCGATCCGCCCGGTCGAATCGGCCGCGCCCGGCCGGCGCAACAACGGATGCTCGACATTCCCCACGCTGGCCGCCAACTCACGCACCAATTCACGCACCTTCAGCGTGTACGGCTTGGTCCCCACCGCCCGCTTGAGCGATTTTTGAAACTTCGCCGTCGCGATCATCTGCATCGTCTTGGTGATCTTGCGGATGTTGCGAACCGCCTTGCGGCGTTTGACAATCGCTCGTGCCTTGGCCATTGGCCCATTTCCTTCGTGGAAGCTAAGTTATTATTACAAATGAACTTACAAAACACTCTCGCCGGCCCGTCAGCCCACAACCAACCGCCCGCGTGACTGTGCACAGGCCAACCAGTGTAGCGCTGCGAGGCCAATTGTAAAGAGCCACCCTCAATCCCAATCACCCACCACAATTGGAGGGCGGCGGTCCTCCGCCGCCGTTCCCCCGATTCCTCCCGAAAACCCCGGCGTCGCAGGAGCGACGCCCTCCAGGTCCACTCGACCACAAATCTAATTTACAAGTGCTTTGCCGACCCCGGCTTGGCGTTATCAGGACGAGATGTAATGATTTGGATCAGACACTTCGCGCCAGACTGCTTGCCATCTCCTCTCCGGCAGTGGAACAAAACCGCCCCGGCGATTACCTTCCGCCGTGCATGGCAGAAGGCAAGTCTTTTCTCGTTCAGCGGTTCGCCCGGATTCCATTCGGGCAATTTCACGTCATCGGCTATTCCGTCGCCGGCGAGGAAACGGTCGTACAGGTGCCGGAGTTAAACGTCTGCTTTGACATCGGCCGCGGCCCCCATTTCGCGTTGACCAGCGACATCGTTTGCATCAGCCACGCGCACATGGACCACATCGCCGGCCTGGCCTATTACCTCTCGCAACGGCACTTTCAAGGGATGAAGCCGGGGACCATCATCGTCCCAATCGAGCTGGAACGCCCGGTTGACAATTTATTGCGATGCTGGAGGGAGCTGGAACGACAGCGAACACCCTACAAACTGATCGGATTGTCCCCCAATCAGGATCACGAAGTCCGCAAGGATTTCGTCATCCGCGCCCTGGCCACCCACCACAGTGGAACCAGCCTCGGCTATTCGCTCATCAACGTGCGCGAAAAACTCAAGCCCGAATACCACGGCATCCCCGGCGCTCAACTGGCGGAAATGCGCAAAAACGGGGTCGAAATCCAATACCGTCTGGAAGTCCCGCTGGTCACCTACCTCGGCGACACCACCATCGGGCCGGTATTCGATCATCCGGATGTGCAAAACGCGCAGGTCCTGCTGACGGAACTGACGTTCTATGATGCCGACCATCGCCAGCGTGCAAAAGTCGGCCGACATCTGCACTTGGAGCATTTTCTGGAGATTCTGCCCAAGCTGAAGAACCAGGACATCGTCATCATCCACGTCTCGCGTCGAACGGGCATCGGGCGGGCCAAATACCTGTTGCGCAAGCGAATCGGCGATGCGAGGATCCAAAACATCCACTTCCTGATGGATTTTGAAAACGCCACGGATGCCGGAGATGTGGAAAACGTCGGCCCCCCATTGGCCGATTCGGCCGAATAATCCCGCCAATGGGGATCAGGCCGCCTCAAGCAGCAGTCCGCGCCGGCCGCCCCATCGCAATTTTCGATAAGACTGAACGGTCACGCTCCCGCTTTGCAGCAATGGTTGAAGCAATTCGCCCCCACGATCGGCCTGTTCCACCAGCAGCCGCAACCGGGGATGTTGATGGGCGTCGATCGACAGTTGCGGCATCGCCATGGAAATCAACGCCCGGTTTTCGATCAGCCAGCGATACGCCTCGCCGATGTGCCGAAGGTCCGCCAGTCCATGCGATGCGACCGCCAGCAACGTCACGGCATGATCCCGCCCCACCGCCAGCCGGGCCTGCGGGCAATTGGGAGCGCGAACCGGGCATTGCACCCATTCCGCCCCGGTATGCTGCAAAAATGCCTGCAAAATGTCGCTTTCCGAATCGTCCGCCGGCAGCTCGATGACATCCGAATCACCCGCCATCCCAACGCCACCACCCGCCGACGGGGTGTTGGGAGTTGGCCTCATCGGAATGGGAGCCGATTCGATTGCCGCGACGGCCGGCTTTTTGGGCGTCGGGGCCGTCGGGATGACCACCTCGGCCAGCATTTGCGGAATGACGGGTGCTTTGTGCATGGCAGGCTCAACTTGATCCACCGCCGGCTGGGGCGATTTGTCACGCGGACTGCTTTTGGCCTTGGCCAGGAAGCCGGCGACAATCTGCCATTGCGGGCCGGCCGCCATCTGTGCCTTGTCACGGGTCGGCCGCCAGACCAGGACGGTGTGTTCGGAAACATCCGGCGCGCTCTTCACCACCTGCTCGGATTCCACCGCCCAGTTCATGAATTGCCGGCAGACGCTGGTGATTTTACGGCTCACCCGGCTCGCCTCCTGCTCATCTTGGGCATCCAGCATCACCAGCGACAACGCCGGATGATGCAGATCGGCCAGTCCCTTGAGCGTGCGATAGCTGGAGACGATCCCATCGTGGTCGCAGGTGGTCAGCAACGACCAGTGATCCACGTCCCGCAGCAGGGTGCGGGCTTCGGGGATGCGCGGATTGGGCAGCAACAGCAGCCACTGGTCCACATCCCAGTTCAATTCATACAGCGCTTCGGACATCTGCCGCGGCTCGATGCTCAAATCGGCGGCTGATCCTTCGCCGTCGGTCTGCACGCCGCGATCAAAACACATCAGACGAAACTCGGAAGCATCCACCTCGATCAACCCGACGCGGGTTCCCGAAGCGGCCAGATGACGGGCGACTTCCCTGGCCCGGTCAAACTGCCGCCCATTGAGATGAGCGCCGATCAGCGCCGTCACCGGTGCGATCTTGTTCTGCGGGTCGGGTGCTGGTTCGTTCCCATAGACCTGTGCGAATTCCTCGGCCGTCAGGTCGATGCTGACGTCCGGCCGGGGCGGCGGGGTGCGTTGCGGCCGCGATGCGCCGTGGGTTTGACGATCCCGCACGCTGCTGAGAAACAGGTGGCTGATCTCGCTGAGATTTCGCTTTGGCTTGGGATCATCCGGCATGGCGGTTTCACTTTCCAACTGACAATCGCCCCACCGTCAATCGACTTCAACGATGTTGTTCAATTCGCCAAACTGGTTGGCCTCGACGTAACTGTTGTGCGGATCGGTCGTCCATTGCCCGTCCACGATGAACCGGTAACGATACCGTCCCGGCCGCAACGGCAGGCTCATGAACCATTCGCCCGGCTTGCCGCTGGTCCGCATCGGCGTGGAAACCGACGACCAGTTGTTGAAATCGCCCGCGATCAACACGTTTTTGGCCGCCTCAAATCGAGCCGAGAAAACAACCTCCGCCCCGATGCGTTTCACGCCGTAAAATGCGTCGATTTTCTCCCGCGTGCTCCGCGCCGCGGGGGTGGCCGCCGGCTCGGGCGCATCGGTCTGTTCCTCCGATTCGGCGAACCGGCCGCCGATTTTCTCGCTTGTCTTCTCCTGCACCTTGACCGATTCCACCGGCGCTGTCGTGGGAACCGTGTTGCGGCCGAACTGGAAATTGGTCAGTTGGGCCAGTTGCTTGGCGCGCTGCACCAGCTCCGCCGGCCGCGAAAGCTTCTCCACCACGACCGGCTCGATGTCGACGGGGCGATCCCCCATCAATTCACGCGCCAGATTCACGAAATCCTTGTATCCCCGGCTCCCCGGATCGTACTCGGTGATCGGCTGGCCAAAACTGGCGGCTTCCTTGAGCTTGGTGTTGAAATTGACCGTGCTCTCCGTCAGGTATTCGCGGAATTTGCTCCGCAGTTCCGACAACACCTCGCGGGCCAGCTTCGTGCGCGTGTCGTACAACGTCGGCAGCACGCGGATGAGAATCTCCTTGTCGCAGCGGTCGCGCAGCTCCTCCAGCGTCTCCATCATCTTGGTCAGCCCGTGCAGACTGAAAAATCCCGTCTCCACCGGCACCAGGCATTCATCGCACGCCCGCAGCGCGTTGAACGTCAGCAACCCCACGCTGGGCGGGCAGTCGATGATCGCCCAGTCGTAATTGCCGCTCACCTTCTCCAGCGCCTCGCGCAGTCGATCCTCACGCCCCGGCCGGCCGGCGAAAACCTGCTCAAATGCCGCCAGTCGAATGTTGGAGGGCGCCAGATCGAAATTGCTGGCGATCTGCCAGACGATCTCATTGACCCGCGCCGTGGCCCCATCCCGCTCTTCAAGCAACGCATCGTAGATCGTGCGCTCAATCTGGTCTTCTGGAACCGCCAGGCCGACACCGCAATGGCCCTGCGGGTCCATGTCCACAAGCAACGCTCTTTGCCCCAGACGTGCCAGGCAGGCGGCCAGATTGATGCTGGTCGTCGTTTTCCCACAACCGCCCTTCTGGTTGATAATGGCGATGGTTCGCATGCCCAAAACCTTCCTTGGCTCAAATGCGGCCAATCCTTCGGCCGCGTTTAATATGGATTTTTTCGGAGAATTTCCGTTCTCCTTGGCGTTTCATCGGTGAGATGATGCAGAAAACTTTAGCATTATAGGACAACGTGTCGCAGCCAAACGCATCAATATTGCCTACTTATCAATTATTTGCCAAAATTATATTGACAAATGGTGTTCTGTTGTGCATTATATGATGCTTGTGTGGGTAATTCGGCTTGTTAATTGAGATTCGTATCTCGGTTCAGGCCGTCGCAAGTCATTTTTTTGTTCTTGGTGATCCCGTCGCAGGTAGTAACGTAAGTGCTTTCAGTAAAGTGCTTTAGGCATCTCACGTCCATACCCGATGCGCGGATACCCCGGAAAGGAGCTGGAATATGCGATGCGTCGTTTTTGCGGCCATGACGGGTACTTTATTCGTCACCGGCCTGCAGGCTTCATGGGCGGCCGCCCAACCCGACCAACGGACCATGACGGCCACAATCCGTGATTTCCGTGGGGCATTTGACATCTCGGGCAACCCCAACCCCGATGGCCATCCCGACTTTGAACAGTTTGATTTCAGGCCGGATGGATTTGGCAAGCCGGATGTCGCCATCTCCGCCCTGCCCCCGTTTTATACCATCACCTTCAAAGACCGCTTCCCCAAGGAATATTTCCCTCCCACGATCAATCCGCATGACATTGATCCCTCCTATCCAAACCTCGACATCAGCACCGGCGGCAACGACCAAACCCGCAAGGTCGAGCCGGGCATCGTCGAATCAACATTGGGACTCGATCGCAATCCCGTCTACAAAGGCCAATCCAATCCAGGGTTTTACAAATCCACCCACGATGCGGCCAGATTCAACCAGTGGTACAACGACACAACCGATGTCAATCTGTCGCACGACATCGACCTGACGCTGGTCGATAACGACAGCGATGGCATTTTCACCTTGTCCGACCAGACCTTTTTCCCGCTGGACAACCCCGCGGTCATCGCCGGCGACATCGGCGGCGCGGACACCGGCGGATTCACCGGGTACGGCAATGAAGGCCGCGATCACAATTACAGCTTCACCATGGAGTTGCACGACACCCCGGTCTACAACGGCGGCGAAACGTTCCGGTTTGTCGGCGATGACGATGTATTCCTGTTCATCAACGGCCAACTGGTGATGGACCTCGGCGGCGTTCACAACCCACTGCCCGAAGGCAGTCCCTTTGTGGTGAACCTGGACGATCTGGGTTTGACCAAGGGACAGGCATTTGATTTTGACTTCTTCTACGCCGAGCGCAACACGAGCAAATCCACCATCTTGATGGAAACCTCGATCCTGCTGGGCGAAGGGGGTGGCACTCCCCCGCCGCCCCCGCCTCCTCCTCCGCCGCCGGCCATCCCCCTGCCCGCAGCGGCATGGATGGCGCTCAGCGCCCTGGGTGGCCTTGGCGTGGTGTCCAAACTTCGCCGGCGTCTCTCATAAAAGATTCGCCTTGATCGATTGATGATTGCCGCGCGGTGTCATGCCCGCGCGGCTTTTTTTGCATTGAGTGAATCAGGCCTGACCATAAACCGGCAGCAGCGCGCCGCTGGTCAACGCATTGGCGGGGCTGGCCAGAAAACAGATGGTTTTGGCGACCTGCTGGACCTTGGGCCACCGCGAAAAATCCGCCTCCGGCATCGATTTTCGGTTGGCCGGCGTGTCCATGATCGAAGGCAACACCGCATTGATCCAAATCCGATCAACCCGCGTCTCAAGAGCCATCGACTGGGTCATCGCGGTGACCGCCGACTTGGCCGTGACGTATGCGATCAGGTTGGCCGTGGGCGTGATGGCCGCCCGTGCCGCGACGTTGACGATCCGGCCACCCTGGCCGATTTTGCGCATCGCGCCAATCGCCTCGCGGCAGCAAAGAAAACAACTCAGCGCGTTCAAGTTGAACATCCGCCGCAGATCGTCGGCGCTGGTTTGCTCGATGGGAGAAGCCGAAAAACCGCCAACGGTATGGATCGAACCCCAAAGCGGCCCGACATGCGCATAAAATTCAACCACCGCCCGCTCATCGGTGCAATCGACCTGGTGCAGGTGTAAACGATCGTGCTTCGGTGCCTGATCCAACTCGTGGGCGGATCGCCACGTGGCATGGCAGACCGCCCCCTGATCCAGCAGCATCCGGACCACCGCCGAACCCAACGCCCCAACCCCACCCGTCACCACCACCACCCGGCCGGCGAACTCCTGATCCACGGCAATCCTCTTTCCCGCCTGGGACCGCGCTCCATGCGGCCCCGCCAACGTTACACCCGGGTTTTCAGCCGCAGCGTGTTCTCCACCGCCGGCCGGCCCATCGGGTAATACTGAAAGCCGGTTTCGCGCATCAGATCGCGGTGCAGACAGTTGCGTCCGTCAAAAATGATCGGCTGGTTCATCGTCGCCGCGATTTTTCGGAATGGCAACGTCGAATATTGCGGCCAATCCGTCAACAACGCCACCGCGTCGGCGCCGGCGGCGGCGCTGACCGGATCGGGGAACCACTCCACCTGCTCCTTGAAGAGCTGTTTCATGTTCTCCATCGCCTTGGGATCGGTCGCCCGAACGTGCGCCCCTTTTTCCAAAAGATATCGAATCACGTCGATCGCCGCCGATTCACGGATGTCATCGGTATCGGCCTTGAACGCCAATCCCCAGACCGCGATGGTCGCCCCTTCGATCGGCCGGCCGAGTTTCTCGACGATTTTCTGCACGAACCGCTGCTTCTGGTTCTTGTTGACGGTCTGAATCGCTTCGACAAACAGGTTCTCGTGACCCACCGCCTTGCTGATGTGTTCCAGCGCCGCCACATCCTTGGGGAAGCACGAGCCGCCATACCCGCATCCGGCCCGCAAAAACGCCGGCCCGATCCGAAAATCAGTGCCGATCCCCTTGCGGATGTCCTCGATGTCCGCGCCATACGCCTCGCACAAAATCGTCATCTCGTTCATGAACGAAATGCGCGCGGCCAGCATCGCGTTGGCGGCGTATTTGGTCAGTTCGGCCGATTCCCAGGCCATCGTCATGAAATGCTCCTCGCGCTTGATGATCGGGTCGTACAACCTTCTCATCATGCGAAACGCCTCGGGCGATTCGCCGCCAATGACGATGCGGTCCGGCTCAAGAAAATCCTTGACCGCCGACCCCTCTCGCAGAAATTCCGGGTTGGAAACCACCTGCACGTAGGCGTTGGTCTGCTGCTTGAGAAAATTGTACAACTTGCGGTTGGTTCCCGCCGGGACGGTCGATTTGACCACGATCGTCACCATGTATTCGTTGTTCAGCGCCACCAGCGCATCGCAGACTTCCTTGCCCGCCCCTTCCAGAAAACTCATGTCCACCGTGCCATCGTCCTTGGGCGGCGTGCCGACCGCCAGGAAAACAACCTCCGCATCCTTCAGCGCGGCCTTGACGTTGCCGGTGAATTGCAACTGACCCGATGCGTAATGCTCCTGCATCAGCTCCTGCAAACCCGGCTCAAAAACCGGGCAATGCCCATCCTGAAGCATCTTGAGCTTTCGCGGGTCCTTTTCGACCCCGCGAACCGTATGCCCAAGGCTCGCCAGACAGGTTCCCGTAACCAGACCCACGTACCCGCAACCAATGACAGTGACATCCATAAATAAATCCTCAATCCCTTTACATTAACGTTGGTTTCTATTTGTTTGTTACCCGATTTTCATCGGGGTCGAATCGTGCGGCGTGGCCCATGTGCCCTCATCCGCCGCCGCGGCCGGTTCATCCTTGATCTCCAGCACCGAACCCGGCTCGATGGCCGACGTGCTGGCGATGACCTCGCTGGAACTTAAATCCCGCCGGACCACCGACCGCGGTTTTTCATGCACCATGCCCATCTTGTAAGCCGCGACGATGATCGATCCAAAAATCACCAGGTAAATCGCGCCGACGTAACGGGTCCGCATGTAAACGATCGACGCCCCCAGCAGGGCGAAGAATATCGCCAGCCCGTACATGATCATGACGGTCTGCTTGACGCTGAACCCGCGCGCCACAAGCTGGTGATGAATGTGAAACTTGTCCGCGCTGAACAACGGCCGCCCGTTCACGTATCGCCGGGTAAACGCCAGCATCGTATCCAGCACCGGCAGCGCGAACATGACCGTCGACGCCATGAACCACTTGGGATGCTGACCCTGCCCCATGAGAATGATCATCACCGCGCAGCAGAACCCAAGGAACATGCTGCCGGTGTCCCCCATGAAGATCGAAGCCGGATTGAAATTGTACGGCACAAACCCCAGCACCGCCCCCAGCAACGCCAGCCCCAGCACCACCCGCAAGCCATCCCAGTTGGTGTTCAACCCCGAACCGGCCATCGCCAGGTGAATCGCCAGAAACAGCAACCCCGCCGAAATGACACCGGTCACCCCGCCGCACAGCCCATCCAAACCATCCATGAGATTCGTGGCGTTGCAACAGAAAACCACGATGCAGATCACCATGATCCCGCTGACGGCGACCATGAACCAATCCGGTATCAACGGCATCCCAAAACGATTGTGAAGCAGCAAACTGACCGGAACCATAACTGGCTCGGCCAACTTCGTCCCAATGCCATCCGCCAGCAAAATGACCGCCGCCAGCACCTGCCCCATGATCTTCACCGAGGGCTTGAGCCGCAGAATGTCATCCCACAACCCCAGCAAAACGATGCAGCACGCCCCCACCACGATGCTGAATTTGATCACCAGGTGGGTCGTCGTCCATCCCAGCGGAACCTGATGAAGCCGCAAAAACTGGCTGACCGCCAACCCGCAAACCCACCCCAGAAACACCGCCACCCCGCCCAGATACGCCACCGGAACGGCGTGCATTTTGCGGATGCGATCCGGCTCGTCGATGATCCCGTAATACATCGCCACCGACCGCATGATCGGCGTGAAGATGAACGCCACCACGAACGCCACGTAAAAAACGTAGATGTAAGGCGACAACACCTCATCCGCGGTGAACGGCCGGCCGACTTGTCCCAGCAATACGCTGATCATTCTCTAAACCCAACATCCCAAAGACGCACCGGCTCCCACTGCCACGGATAATGTCATTCTTAATAGAATTTTCGGCGCAAATCGCATCGCTCTCAAGTCAACCGCGACAATCGCCCGCTGGACCGATAATAACAGGAACAATCATCTTATCGCCGCACGCTGCTCAGCGATCACCGACTCGATGATCTGATCCAGATTCAACAACGGCCTGAAGGATATTACGGATCGCAGGCGATCAAGTTTGGGCACGCGCCGCGGCAGATCGTCAAAAGCATGACCATACGCCTGCTCATAACTCAAATGGTGGATGAGGCTGCTGGATTGACATTGCCGTATCACCCGCCCGGCCAGTTGGTTGATCGAAACCTCCTCATCCGAACCCAGATTAAACACCTGTCCCAATGCCCTCGGCTCGCCCATCAGTCGAACCAGCGCATCGGTCACATCCGATACGTGGCAAAAACAACGGGTCTGATTCCCATCGCCATACACTTCCAACGGCCTTCCGGCCAACGCCGCCGACACGAACCGCGGCAACACCATCCCATACATCCCGACCTGTCGCGGCCCGACCGTATTGAACAACCTCACCAGCACCACGGGCAATTGATATTGCCGGTGATACGCCAGCCCCAGAAATTCGTCGATCCCCTTGGAATACGCATAACACCAGCGGCTGGAATGGGTTGCGCCCATCACCACATCATCCAGCTCGTCAAACGGAACCCGCGCCCCCTTGCCATACACCTCCGATGAACTGGTGATCAACGTCGGCCGGCCAAATCGATGGGCCGCCTCCAAAACCACCTCGGTCCCATGAATCGTCGTCCGGATCGTCCTCACCGGCTGATCCAGAATCAACTGCACCCCCACCGCGCTGGCCAGGTGATAGACCACATCCGCCGCATGAACCAACGTATTGACCGTCGCAACATGCTCAACCGTATCACGAACAAACTGAAATTTAGTATTATTGCGCAATTTGTCGATATTTTCCACCCGCCCCGTGGATAAATCATCCAAAATCGTCACGCGGTCCCCCCGCTCCAGCAGCCGCTCGGCCAGATGCGAGCCGATAAAACCCGCGCCGCCGGTGATTAAGGCATGAATCGACATCCTGTAAAGAGAATAAATCCCAAATCGACCCCGATCAAGCGGTTTGTGGTATCGTCTGGGGATGGAATATGAATTGGGCATCATCGGCGCGGGGAACATGGCGGAGGCGATTGCTCGGGGGGTCATCGACGGCGGCGTGGTGACGCCGGCCAAAATGGTGGCCGCGGATGTGTCTGCCCAGCGGCGCGACCTGTTCACCCATCAACTCGGCATCAAAACAGTCGAAAAGCCCGCCCAGGCCGCTCACGGCGCCAAAATCGTGCTCTTGAGCGTCAAGCCCTACCAGATGGCCCAGGTGCTGGGTGAGATTCGGGCGGATGTCTCGCCAGATGCGCTGGTGGTGTCGATCGCCGCGGGGATCGGAACCGGTGCGATCGAAAAACACCTCGGCGAAGGCTCCTGGCGGGTGGTTCGGGCGATGCCGAACACGCCGATGCTGGTCGGCGAAGGAATGGTCGCGATCTCCCCCGGCCGGTGGGCCACGCCGGAGGATATGGCCACCGCCCGCCGGCTCTTTGAGACCGCCGCCAGCGTCGTTGAAGTCAAAGAGGAAATGATGGATGCGGTCACCGCGCTGAGCGGGTCTGGGCCGGCCTATGTTTATTACCTGGTGGAACAGATGATCGAGGCGGGAATCCGGCTGGGCCTGCCGGCCAGGGATGCGGAACTGATGGCCCGAAAGACCGCGCTGGGAGCGTCAAAGCTGCTGGTCAATTCCACCGATTCCCCGCGAGAACTGCGGCGTAAAGTGACCACGCCCGGCGGAACGACCGCCGCCGCGATCGACCACATGGAATCGCATCAGATGGGCCGGATCATCATGGATGCGCTGTCGGCCGCCGCCAAACGAAGCCATGAGATGGGGTCTTAAAAACCACATGCTACTGGCCGGCAACAACCGGACCCGCACCCACCACCTGTACGCGCCGGCCGGTGATTTTCAGGCGGTTTTGAGCAAATAGCTCGATCGCCCGCGGGTAGGCGATGGTTTCCTGTTCAAAGACACGGCGTGCGAGGGTGTCGGGGGTGTCATCGTCCCGAACCTCGCAGGCGCGCTGAAGAATGATCGGGCCTTTGTCATAGTCGGCGTCCACGAAATGAACCGTGCAGCCGCTGACTTTGCACCCGTAATCCAGCACCGCCTGATGAACGTGATGGCCGTACATCCCCTTGCCGCCAAAACCAGGAAGCAGCGATGGGTGAATGTTCATCACTCTGCCGGCGTATTTTTCCGGAATGTTCAACAGACACAACCACCCGGCCAGGCAGACCAGATCGACGCCCGCATCGTCGCACAGTGAAAAAATCTGTTTGCACTGTTCCTCAACGCCGGCAAAATCGCGCCGGTCGACGACGAAATTCATCAATTTCGCATCGGAGGCGCGCCGCAGGCCGACCAAACCGGCCCGCGATCCGATGACCAGGGATATCTGTGCATCCAAATCGCCGGCGGTGATCCGGTCGATCAGGTTTTGCAGCGTCCGGCCGGTTCCGCTGAGCAACACCGCGAGTTTGATGGGGGCATCGCTCATGGGTTCAGTTGACGCACCGCCGCGGCGTCGCGAAGGCACAGATCGGGGTGCTGGTCATCACGCCCCACGTCCGGCCGGCGCTTCCAGCTTCGCGCGCAGGCGGCATAATCGTTCCTCCGATCGACGATTTTGACCGTGACGGCCGGCGCTGAGTCATCCGACTCGGCGAAGGTGTGATGGCCGGCCCCCACGAGGTCTTCCAGATCGACGCCATACGATTGCAGACGCCGGCGAAGCTCGTCGCTGTCCACCTGGTAAATCACCTCGGCATCCAGCGCCTTGTTCAGGCCAACCTCTTTTTTCAATCCATCCAGTTGCGACAACGCCTGGTCGCGCAGATCCATCAGCAGCTTCCATTCCTCCAGTTGCTCATCCGATGGGGTCTGTCCCGATCGCTCGGGCAACAGCGCCAGGTGGATGCTGAAAAGGCCCGCCTCGTCGGCGGGTTTGCTGGGGATCCGCTCCCACGCCTCATCGGCGGTAAAGACGATCATGGGCGCCAACAGTTTGGTCAGGGCCATCACCATCCGATGCATCACCGTCTGGCATCGCCGTCGAATCGCCGAATCCGGCAATTCGCAATAAAGGCGATCCTTCATCGCGTTGCCATACACGGCGCTGATCTGCACGGCGCAAAAGTCGTGCAACAACCGAAACGCCCGGTGAAGCTGATATGACTCATAAGCCCCCGTCACTTCGCCGATCAGTTCATCAAGCTGATGAGATGCCCACCCATCGAGACTGCGCGGGGGAATGGTTTGCGCGTGTTTCGCCGAGTCAAAGTCGTACAGGTTGGACAGCAGATAGCGCAACGTGTTGCGGATTTTGCGATATTTGTCGCCGAACTCCTGCAACATCTTGGGGCTGACCGGGATGTCCCCCTGGTAATCGACGCTGCAACACCACAGCCGCAGCAGATCCGCCCCGTGGCGGTTGATCTCCTGCGTGGCGGTGACGTATTCCTTGTCGCTCTTGGACACCTTGGTGCCATCCGGCTTGACGACAAAGCCGTGGGTGAGAACCCCTTTGAACGGCGGCACGCCCGCCGCCCCCAGCGCCGGCAGCATCGACAACTGGAACCAGCCGCGGTGTTGATCCGAACCCTCCAGGTACAGATCGGCCGGGAATCGCAATTGCGGTCGGGATTGCAACACCGCGTGCCACGAGCTGCCTGACTCGAACCAGACATCGAAGATGTCCTTCTCCTTGCGCAACTGTTCGGCTGAAAAACCGGCGGGATACTCAAAATCCGCACCCAGCAGTTCGGCCGGCGAATCGGTGAACCACGCATCCGACCCTTTTTCGGCAAACCGCCGCGCCACCGCGCGAACGCTGGCTGGCGTCAACAGCGCCTCGCCCTGCTCGTTGTAGAAGACCGGGATGGGCAATCCCCACGCCCGTTGCCGTGAGATGCACCAGTCCGGCCTCGAATCGATCATGCCGGTCAGGCGGGACTGCCCCCATTTTGGGATGAATTCCACGTCGTGACCCGCCGCCGCCAACGCCCGCTGCCTCAGCGTGCGCGGGCGGGCGCCGATCTCTCCCATCACGCCATATTCCCGATCGATGGCGATGAACCATTGTTCGGTGGCGCGGAAGATGGTGGGGGTTTTGCTCCGCCAGTCGTGCGGATAGCTGTGGCTGATCACACCCTGGTCAAACAGCACATCCAGCTCGACCAGCTTGTTGATGATCAACGGGTTGGCATCCCAGACGCTCAACCCCTGCAACCACTGGGGCACGGTCTGATCGAATCGGCCGTTGTGCAGCACCGGGCAATAAACCGGCAGCCGGTTGAGAATGCCGGTGGCATAGTCCTCCTCGCCATGTCCGGGCGCGGTGTGAACCAGCCCCGTACCATCGGTCGTGGTGACGTAGGTGGCTTCCAGCAATCTCCCCTGACGATCGACAAACGGATGCTGATACGTGGCGCCGGCCGCGACGATCTCCCGGCCGGTGGTGGATTTCAATGTCTGAACATTCGTGATGCCGGCGCGATCCTCAAACACCTTTTTCGCAAGCTCCGCCGCGACGACCCCCAGGCGCGAACGGCCGTTGCGCGTATATCGAACCAGCGTATATTGAACTTCGGGATGAACCGCGATCGCCAGGTTGGCCGGCAACGTCCAGGGCGTGGTCGTCCAGACCAGAAAATCAATCGCCTCCCCATCCACGTCGAACAGGATGTTCATCGCCTGCGGGTTGGTGCTGCGGAATTCAACGAAGATGCTGGGGCCTTCCACGTCCCGATATTCCAGCTCCGCATCGGCCAGCGCGGTCTGGTTGGCGATGGACCAATGGACGGGCTTGAGCTGTTTATAGACCAGCCCCGCCTCGACAAAGCGCGCGAACACCTCCAGCACGGCCGATTCGTACGAAGGCTTGAGGGTCAGATACGGGTTGGCCCAGTCCCCCATGATGCCAAGCCGCTGAAACTGCTCGCTTTGGATCTGCGCATATTTTTCGGCATACGCGAAACAACGCTGTCGAACCTCGACGGTGGACATCTGCCGCAGCTTCGGACCCAGGTCCTGCTGGATTTTGTGCTCGATGGGCAGCCCATGGCAGTCCCAGCCGGGAACGTAAGGGGTTTGATACCCCTGCATCGTGCGGAACCGCAGGATGACATCCTTGAGCGTCTTGTTGATCAGGTGGCCGATGTGGATGTCGCCGTTGGCGAACGGCGGCCCATCGTGCAGAATCCATTTCTCCCCCTTGGACCGCGCGGCCAGGATCTGATCGTACAGTTTCCCCTCCTGCCAGCGCGCCAGTCGCGGCGGCTCGTTCTGCACCAGCTTGGCCTCCATCGCAAATGGAGTCTGCGGCAGGTTAAGGGTGGTTTTGTAATTCTTTTTGGCCGGTTGATCGGTGCTCATGAATCGACTCGTTGGGCCTGCTGCCCGGCTCTGTCAATCGGCCGGCAGGGCGACTTTCAAAGCGTCTACTTTATCGGATGCCGGATCATCCTCCAAACGGATCGACCGCCACGCCCCCGAACGAAAACGCACCAAAACAAAGATGCCCACCGTGATCCCATACGCCGTCGCCATGATCCACGGCCCGGCCACGTTCATAGCCGGCCACAGGTGGGCCATCAGCACCCCCCCGCCGACCGCCATCGTCCAGCACAGCAACGCCGTCATCACCGCCGGCACAAACGTATCCCCCGCCCCGCGCAATGCCCCCATGTACAGCAGATACAAGGCGTCGAAAAACTGATAGACCGCCGCGAAAATCAGCAGGACCGCCCCCATCCGCCGGACATCCGGCTCATCGGTGAACATCCCGATCAGCCAGTGCCGGCCCAGATAGAAAAACACGCCGCAGCAGACCATGTAAACCGCCGCCACCAAAAATCCCAGGTCCGCCCGCCGGCTCGCCATCTCCGGTTCCCCCTTGCCGATGTACCGTCCCACCAGCGCGGTGACGGCCGTCCCCAACCCGATCGCGGGCATGAAACTGACCATCATGTAGCGGAACATGAACGTGTTGGCGGCCATGGCGTGCGTGCCGAACGGCGCCATGACCCACATGGCGAACAGCGACCACGCCAGCACGTCCGACACCATCTGCAACCCCGACGGCAAACCCAGCCGCAGCAGAACTTTCAATTTGACCAACCGCAATCGCCAGTCCGCGACGTGATACGTCCGGGCGATGCCCGGCCGACTGACAAACCAGATCAGCGTCGCCAATTCAAATCCCACCCCGATCCCCTGCGCCCAGGCCGCCCCCACCACACCCATGGATGGAACGCCCGCATTGCCAAAGATCATGATCCACGCCGCCAGCGCGTTGGCCGAAACCCCCACCACCGCCGACGCCAGCACCCGACCCGGCCGATTGACCGCCAGCAAAAAATTCCCCAGCGCGGTCCCGCCGAGTTTAAGGATCGCCAACCCGATGCTGATCTGAAAATAGGCCGACTCCAGCCTGACCAGTTGTGGCTCATGCCCCAACGACCGGAAAATGGTTTGGGAGAAAAACAAAAAAGGCAGCACCAGCACCGCGAAAATCAAACTGAACCAGACCCCCTGCCAGAGATACTGGCCGCAGGCACGATATTCCTTGGCCCCATAATGCTGGCTGACCAGCGTGTTGATCAAAAACAGCACCCCCACGCCGAGGCTGATGAGGGCAAAGGAGATCATCCCGCTGTTGGCCGCGGCCGTCGGCTCGGTGACGGTCCCGTGGACGCGGGCCAGCATCCAGGTGTCGATGAACTGCATCACCGTGTACGAAGCCATTTGCGCCACGGTGGGGCCGGCCAATGCCAGCAATTCCCAGATGGGCGATTTGGCGGCGTTTTGCGGTTGATTGGGCAATGACAGGTTCATAAACGGATTGCGGTCGATTAAAAACAAATCCCCGAGGTTTCGATGCCTCGGGGATGATGAAGTCTTATCGTTGAACTTTGAAATCCTACGGGGCTTGCGCGGGCGAATCGGTACGAATTTGAATGCGCCGGCGTTCCATCGCCCTGATCGTATCCACCGCCCGCCCAAGGTCAATCATCGCCGACAACAATCCCATTCTTTGGGAATAATTTCACAATATTGCTTAATAAAAAAGGTGTTCTATATTTGGGTCAGTGAGTCCGCCGGGGACCACGTCACTTTCATGGAGTGGGGAAGAAAGCCGAAAGGAGCTGACCATGCCAACCGTCCGGGACATCCTCGCGACCAAAGGCTCGCAGATTTTCTCGATCGGCCCGCAAGCCACCGTATTACAGGCCACCCAACTGATGAACCAGCACAAAGTTGGCGCCCTGGTGGTGATGCATCAGGACCAGGTGGTCGGAATGTTCACCGAGCGGGATGTGCTTCGGCGCGTCGTCGCCGAACAGATCCGGCCCGCCGAGGTGAACCTGTCCGAGGTGATGACCTCCGACGTCATCTGCTGCGATCCGAACATGGACCTCGATGACGTCAGCACCATCATGCAGCAACGGCGCATCCGCCACCTGCCGGTTTGCGATGACGATGGCGCCCTGCTGGGGATGATCTCCATCGGAGATATCAACGCCTGCCACGCCTCGCACCAGGAGCAGACGATCCATTTTCTCAACGACTATATTTATGGTCGATCCTGATCGGGCTGCCCCGCCAAGGCGTCCAGATCATATAGAAAATATCGCCCTGATTCGGCGGCATGAATCAGTTGCCCATCGTGCGCGCCGCCCATCCGGTGGCCCACGATGATGTAACGCGCATCGTATCGGCGCGCCACGGCGATCAGATGCTCATCGCCGCGTGATTCATAGCGCTGATCAATCGCCTCCAGCGTCCGGTCAAACGGCTCGGGCAGCCGCATCAAATCGGGCATTTGCAGAATGTCCCGCAGGCGGTCGCGCCAGGTCGCCATCTCGGCGCTCATCTGCGGAATTCCCTTGAAATTGACGACAATGGCCCGCCGCGCCTCCAGCCGAAACGCCTGCTCCGAAGGTGGAACCAGAAAAACCGCATCCCTCGGCGTGTGGTCGCGCGCCCAGTGACACATGGCGATGTAATCCGGATCATCCCTGGGTAGCAGGTTCAACCCCAGCGCATCGCGACTCCATACAAATGAGACAAGTCCGATCAGAACCATCGAAGCCAACAGGTTGGCCGTGGCGTTCCATCGCCCGCCGATGTCGTACAAAACCGCCAGGGCGCACAACGCCAGGAACATCGCCAGCGGCCAGGCATTGTCGCGAACAAAGCCCCCCGCGCGGGCAAGCTGGCCATGGGCGTGCGGCGCCTGTACCGCCAGAATCGCCATCAACACCCCGGCCGCGACCACCACGCCAATCACGGTCCATCGGGCCGTCACTCTGGCCACAACCCCCGCATCGCACAGCAGATACGCCACCGCGACACACGCCAGTAGCTGAACGTAGATGCTGAATCGCCAGACCACGATCTGCACCAGGGTTTCACTGACAAACCAGATCCCCGCGCCAACCAGCCCAACCGGCAGCAACAATATGAAAAATCCCGCGATTTTGGTGGTTTCAACCCACGGCCGCCGCCGTAGCCGAATTTGTCGAATGGCAATCCACGCCGCCGGCAAAACAGGCCACAAAAAACTGATCCACAGCGCGATCGGCCAACTCAACGGCGCATAATGATGAGGATGGCGCAACTTGACGTACAAATTGACGAATTGATCCAGCGGCACCGGCGCGCCGGCGTGCAACTTGGCATTGAACGCGGGAATGAGATTCACCAGCGAACACAACCCGATCACAATTCCGCCAACGACCAGTTTGCGGACATCCGGCCGCCTTAAACCCAAAACAAACAAATACCCCCACAACAGCATCGCGATCACGGCATGGTTGATGTGCCACACCGCCGCCAGCGCCAACGCGCCGGCCGCCCAGCCGCTTCGCCCCGCGATCCAGAAATAAATCCCCCAGAGCATCGCCACGTTGGCGACGTTGCTGGGCACAAACGCCCCATCCTGAATGAACTGAAACGACCCCAGCCCCGTTCCGCCGGCCGAAAAATAAAACAGCACCACCGACAACAAATACGTCCTGACCGACCCGCCCAACTGTCGAACAATCTTCAGCCACGCCAGGTGAAACAGAACCAAAACCAGCAGATACGCGATCAAAAACGCCGGCTTTTCCCACCCCATCCGCATCAACCCATGGGTGATTTCGGTGAAAATCAGGTGATATTGCAGCGTGTTGTTGAGATACCAGTCGTGGACATACAAATCCGGCCACGTCTTTTTCACCGCTTCCAACAGATAGAGCGTGTGATTACTCAGACCGAATTGATACCCGCGCAGGCTCAACGTCAGGGCGCTGCCCAACAGGATGGCGAACAACATCCGCCATCGACCTTCGGAAGATGGCAACGCGGCTTCGATCGGCGCCGACAAGTCGTTCAGCGCGGTTTGTGATGGCATGGGGTCATTGTGCGAATAAAACCAGTGATGTCATGTGCGACGCCGCGACCGGCGACAATGGTTCAGGGTTTAACCGGTTGCGTGGAGGGCGGTTTATTGCCCCCTTGAAGAAGCCCTCCAAGCGCCTGACCCGGATTTTTCAACGCTTCTTCGGGGTTTTTCATCGCCCCGCCCAGCGCCTCGCCCAGCTTGCCGGGCAGCTTTTTGGCCAGGTCGTCGGCCACCTTGGCGATCTGCGTGTTGAATTTTTCCTGCAATTTGGCCGCCAGTTGATTCACGTTCAAGTTCAACAATTCCTTCAGCTGCGCCGGCGCCTGATCCGAGTCGGCCGCCTTGGATGTCATCGTCGTCACCAGCAGCATGACCACTTCCTTGATGGCCGCCCCGTTCTGGTTTCCATCCCCCGAACCGATGTTCGCCAGAGTGATCGGCGGCAACGTCAGGTCATATTGATCCTTCAAACCCGGGATCCCCGGCCGCACCGTCACCGTCGCCCCGCTCACCTTCAACTGGTCGATGATCAACCGCAACGGCTGGCCCTCCTGCCGTTTGCCATCGCCGGAAGGCGCTGACTTGTCCTGGCTCAACTGATCCATCACCGCCTGCACGTTGAATTTGCCCCCGGACTGTTCCAGCACCAGCTTGGGATTTTGAATGTTGATGCTCTGGATGCGAATCGGATCGGAGCGCAACTGGCTGTATTTCACCGCCACGTCAATCCCCGACAACGTAAACAACTGCGGAGCTGAAAACCCCTTGGGCGATGCGATCTCCATGTTGCTCAACGTCAAATCGCCGCCGACCAGCGACACATTGGCCCCACCCACCAGCGTCTGCAAATTCAACGACTGCGTGGTTTGGCTGGCCACCGTGGTGCGAACGATCCGGTTCAGATTCAAATACAAAACCACCCCGCCGATGACGATGATCAAAACCAGAATCAGAACGATCCATTTCACGATTTTCATATGCATGGCTCCTTTGAAGACCCATTGTGAGTCATCTCACCTTCCCGCACAATCCCCATTTTATGCCCGCCACCCCCCTAAATGGAGGGCGGCAGTCCCCTGCCGCCGTTTCCCCCTCTCCCCCCCAATGGAGGGCGGCAGTCCCCTGCCGCCGCTTTCCCCGACGGCGTGTTCGCAAGAACCCTAAAGCTTGCAACAACAGGCCCCATCATGGTTTACTAGAGCCTCGGCCGGCCCATTGGCGGGCGGCAGGCAGGATTCAACCGCGGGAGCGCGCACCATGAGACGATTGGCATTGACGGGGATGGCATTATTCACGGCCACGATGGTTTTGGGAATGGAGCTTGGCTGCCGGCCCAAATCACCCCCATCAAACGGCTCGTTGTCCTCCAGCGGCGATGCCGAGCTGGTACAGCAATTACGTCAAAGCTACCAGCGCATCCACCCCGGCACGCGCGTCGGGCTGGTGACGGCGGTGGCCGAGGATGTTTCGCTGGCGGCCGTCGGGGACATCGACCTCAAAAGCTTCTCCAACGGCGACATCCTCACCTTCATTGACCCCAATGAGAAACCGGTGGCCAACGGCACGGTGGTCAACATCACCCCGGACGCCCTGCACGTGAAATACGCCCCGCTGCCCGACGGCCGCATCCCCCGGCAGGGCGACCTGGCGGTGTCTCTGCGAAATCCGTAACGCGCCAACCCGGCGCCGGAGAAATGCACCCGTGGAAGGCTCCCGGCTGATCCTGGCCAGCGCATCTCCGCGACGACAGTCCCTGCTGCGCGATGCGGGATTCATCTTTGACATCCACCCGGCCAACATCGACGAAGAATCCCTGACATCCAACGGAATGGCCCCTTCCGAAGTCGCCCGCCGGCTGGCGCTGGCCAAGGCCGAAGCGGTGGCCGCGCAATTTCCCGATCGCGTGGTGCTGGGGGCGGATACGATCGTCGCGTTCGGCGAACAGATCCTCGGCAAACCCCGTGACGCCCAGCACGCCTATGAAATGCTCAGCCTCCTGTCGGCCACCACCCACCTGGTGATCACCGGCGTGGCGGTGGTCCATCCGGCCGCCCGGTTTTCCGCCACCATTCACGTCCTCTCGGCCGTGAAAATGAAACCCCTGTCCCTCCCGGAGATCGAAAACTACATCGCCACCGGCCTGTGGCGCGACAAGGCCGGCGGATATGGCATCCAGGACTCCGACCCCTTCATCACCCGCATGTCCGGCAGCCACACCAACATCGTCGGCCTCCCCATGACCGCCACGCGCAACCTGCTGGCGACTGCCGGCATCACCCCCGAAAAAGGCCCTTCCGCAACATGATGCTTGGAGGGGGTTTGGCGTTGCGTTACAATCCGCCGGCGAAGGAGACAATCCATGCAGGCGGATCAAATACCCCCGCTGCTGCTGCGGCGGATGGGACTGCGCATCGGCCCCCAGATGGCCCGTTACATCTGCGATGCGTTCAACAACGACCCCTCAACCCCCTTGTGCATCATCGGCGGCGATGCCCGCACCGGCCTGCCGGCGCGGCAAATGATCCAACCCGTTGATCTTGAGCCGCAGGCCAACCAACCATGATCATCACCGCCAAAGCCCACGCCCGCGCCGGCCTCGTCGGCAACCCCTCCGATGGTTATTTCGGCAAGACCATCTCCTTCATCATCCGCAACTTCAGCGCCACCGTCCGGCTGTGGGAAAGCCCTCATTTTGAGATCGTCCCCACCCACGGCGACCTGGCCCGATTCGAGGATGTCCGATCGTTCCTCCGGGATCAAAAACTCCACGGCTATTACGGCGGCCTGCGGCTGATCAAAGCCTCCGTCAAAAAATTCCACGAATACGCCCTCCAGAACGGCGCCGACCTGCACGGCCGCTGTTTCACCATCAGCTACGAAACCGACATCCCCCGACTGGTGGGCCTCTCCGGCAGCAGCGCCATCATCACCGCCACCCTGCGGGCCTTGATGCAGTTTTATCACGTGCAGGTCCCCACCTATTTCCTCCCCTCCCTGATCCTGTCGGTGGAAAAAGAGGAGCTGGGGATCAACGCCGGCCTCCAGGATCGAGTCATCCAGACCTTCGAGGGAATCGTCTACATGGATTTCGACCGCAAGCTGCTGGAAAGCCGCGGCTACGGCGAATACATCCCGCTCAAACCCGACAAAATGCCCCCGCTCTACGTCGCCTACGACCCCGAACGCGCCGAGGTCAGCGACATCCCCCACCGCAACCTGCGTGAACTGTTCAACCGCGGCGAACCCTCGGTCGTCCAGGCGATGCGGGAATACCGCCGACTGACCGACGAAGGCCGCCAAGCCCTGATGTCCGGCGACTGGGATCAACTGGGACAGGTGATGAACGCCAATTTCGACCTCCGGCGAACCATCATGAACATCGTCCCCGAAAACCTCCGCATGGTCGAAGTCGCCCGCGCCACGGGCGCCAGCGCCAAATTCTGCGGCAGCGGCGGCGCCATCTGCGGCCTCTACCGCGACGGCCGTCACTACCAGCAACTCTCCGACGCCCTGGCCCAGATCCGCTGCTCCGTCATCCGCCCGATGATCTTTGACTGAAATTCAACACAGGATCGGTGAGCCACAAAGTCACAGAGGACACAGAGAAGGATTTCAAAGACCAGACGATTGGAAATGAGTCATTGAGTTTATTCGCTTTTCCTCCGTGTTCTGCGTGCCTCCGTGGCTCATAAACTCTTTATGCCCATCCACAAAGCCATCATCCCCGCCGCCGGTTTCGGGACGCGCATGTTGCCCGCCGCCAAGTCGATCCCCAAGGAAATGCTGCCGATCCTCGACCGGCCGACCATCCAATTCGTCGTCGAGGAAGCCGCCGCCGCCGGCATTGACGATCTGCTGCTGATCACCTCTCGCAACAAGCGGGCCATCGAGGATCATTTTGACCGCGATGCCGAACTCGAACAGCGATTGTCATCGGCCAACAAGCAATCCCTGCTGTCATCCATTCAATCGCTCATGGCGAAAGTGACCGTCCATTCGGTGCGTCAACCCGAACAACGCGGCCTCGGCGATGCGGTCAACCGCGCCCGCCGGCACGTCGGCGATGAACCGTTCCTCTGCCTGCTGGGTGATACGATCTTCAGCGGCGGTTCATCCCCGGCCGCGCAGCTTGTCGATGCCCATCGCGAGCTGGGAACCGCCCTGATCGGCCTGGAACAAGTCCCCCCCGAAAACGTCGAGCGCTACGGCATCGTCGGCGGAACCGAAATTCGCCCCGGCGTCCTCAAACTCGACACGCTGGTTGAAAAACCCTCGAAAAACAACGCCCCCAGCCACTTCGCCATCGCCGCCCGCTATCTGTTGACGCCGTCCATCTTCGACTGCCTCGATCGCACAACACCCGGCAAAGGGGGCGAGATCCAGCTCACCGACGCCCTCAAACTGCTGCTGCGAAAAGAACCCATCCACGGCATCGTGCTGCAATCTCGCCGACACGACATCGGCAACCCCGTTGACTGGCTCAAGACCAATCTTCTGCTGGCGCGACAAGACCCCAAACTGTGGGATCAACTTCTTCCGCTGGTGCGTTCGCTGCTTCAATGATCCGCATTCATCCGCGCATCAGAAACAATTTTGTCGCAACAAAGATGTTGACGATTCTCAAAACCACGCTAATCTTGCATTCATCAATGTAGATCGATTGCTCGGACCGGAGGTGGTGGCTCCCCTTCGGTCCGATTCTTTTTTCTCACGCCCGATGCGCCCCTGATCCGCTTTCCAATATCACCCTCGCCGCGCGGTTCCCGCCGCGCACCGCCCCCTCCATCGTCGCCGGCCAACCCGTGCGCGTGTAATCCCCCGCCAGCGTCAACCCTTCGATCCCCGTGCGCTGATCCGGCCGGATGCGGTCGATCCCCGGCCCCGGACAATACGTCGCCCGCTTCTCCTTGACGATCACGCACCGCTGCACCTTCGCCCCGGCCGCCCGCGGCAAAAGAGTCTCGATTTCCGCCTCAAACCGCTCCTGCAGCGCTTGCACCTCCACCTCCGCCAGATCGTGCGCGGCGCTGATCACCCCGTGAATGTGCATCCCCGCCGCATCCTTGCGAAACAACCACTGCAACGTCGTCCCCATCAGCGCCAGGTGCGGCACATCCATCACCTGACGGTCATAAAACAGATGCGCCCCGATGATCGGCGCATACCGCAACCGCCCGATCGCGCCGCGGATCGGCTCAAACATCGGCTCTTCCCCCAATATCCTTCTCGCCGAATCCGGCGCCGTCGCCAGCACCACCTCGTCGGCCTCCATCCGGCTCCCATCGGCCAGCTCCACCCCGCTCACCCTCGCTCGCCCGCCCCGCCGATCCACCACCAGCCCCGTCACCCGGCGATTGAACAACACCTCCTCCGCCACCGCCCTCTCGTACAATTCCGCCAACGGAACCCGCGGCAGCGCCATCCGATATCCGCCCCGATCCCCAAGGAACGCCTCCTGAAAAACCTGCATCCCGTAATTCGCCCCGATCTCATCCACCCGCGCGTTGAGCGCGCTGACCAGGATCACCTCCCAGAACCGCTCGATCGTCTGAGCCGACTGACCCCGCTCCCCCAGCCACTCGCCAAACGTCCAGTCCGCAACCGCCTCCCTCCCCTCATCGCCCAGCACCTTCATCGCGGCCATCCCCCGCGCGATCTCCCCCTTCTGCGCCATCGTCAACAACCCGAACCCCAGCATCGCCGGCGCCAGATGAAACGGACTGGGCAGCCGGCAGGCGTACAAATCCCCCCGACGACCGCGCTCATCGGCAAAATGAATCGTGTCAAAAAACTCGATCCGATCCCCCACCCCCAGCCGCCGGTACAACCCCAGCAATTCGGTGCAACACCCCAGCAGGACGTGCTGGCAGTTGTCCAGCAGTTGCCCCGTCTGCCGTTCACGAAAACTCGTCGCCCGCCCACCCAGAAATTCACGCCGCTCGATCAAACTGACGCGATACCCCCCATCGGTCAGCGCCGCCGCCGCCGCGATCCCCGACAATCCCCCACCCACCACGATCGCGCTGCGTGCCACGGCCTATCCTCCCCTTCCCAACCGCGACAACCACGAATGCCTCGCCACCAGCCACAGCTTCCGCATCCCCGACAAACTCACCCGCCGGCTCAATACCAATTGCGGCGACGCGATGATCCGATCCAGAATCCCCCGATAAATCCCCGTCATGATCCGCAACGTCGGCCGGGCCGTCACGCTGATCATCCCCTCCAGCGGCGCCGATCTCCGGTAATACCCCATCGCCCGATCGGCCTCGAATCGCAGCATCGACACCACCCCCTCCGGCGGCGCCGACCCGTTGGCCATCCACCCTTCCACACCAAACCGCCTGCAATCCTCATCCGGCAGATACCGCCTCCCCCTGGCCGCATCCTCCCGCAAATCCCGCAAAATGTTCGTCAACTGCATCGCGATCCCCAGCTCCTCGGCCAGTTTCAACGCCCCCCGATCCGCAAACCCCCAGATATGCACCGCCGCGATCCCCACCGTCGAAGCCACCCGATAACAATACTCGTACAACTCCGCGAACGTGCCGTAACGATCCTGCCGCAAATCCTGGATCTGCCCATCAATCGCATCGTCAAACACCCTGGCCGGTATGCCAAACCGCCCCACCATGTCACAAAACGCCGGCCAGATCGGATGACCCTCCACCTTGCCCCCGATCGCCGCATGGGTCGACCCCCGCCACCTCTCCAACCGCTCCATCCGATCATCCACCCCCACCACCTGATCGTCCGCGATGTCATCGCACAGCCTCATATAACTGTACAACGCATACATCGCCCCGCGCTGCTCCGGCGGCAACAACCTCATGCCATAATAAAAATTCCGCGCCGCCCGGCGCATCAGCCCATGGCAATATCCGTATGATTCTTCCAGTCTCTCGGCCATTGGTCCTACACCACCACCCGCCACAACGCCTGTGCGAACAACCCCAGCTTGGCCCACTTGTTCAACGTCGGCCGTTGCGACAATACGTCGTACCCCACCCCTCGAATCCGATCCAGAATCGCCCGTCCACCCCGCCCATACAACGCCACATCCGTCCTCAACCGCCCCTCCACCAGCGGCAACAACGCCTCACCCTTCACAAACAACTCCTCCGCCCGCTCCACCTCAAATTTCATCAGTTGAAGAAAGTTTTCACTCACCCGACGCTGGATGATCTCTTCCTCCCGCACCCCGAACCGCTCCAAATCCTCCAACGGCAGATAAATCCTCCCCCGCCCCAAATCCGGCACCACATCTTGCCAGAAATTGGTCAGTTGCAACGCCGTACAGGTGAAATCGGCCAGCCGCTGGCGATTCGCATCGCGATATCCGCAAAGATACAACACCAGATGACCCACCGGATCGGCGCTGCGGCGACAATAATCCCGCAATTGCTCATACGTCTCATACCGGCCGACACGCTGGTCCTGTTCAAACGCATCAATCAACGCCAAAAACGGATCGGCGGGAATGTCAAATTTTTGCACCGTGTCGGCCAACGCGACCAGAATCGGATGATCCACCCCCTCCGCCCCCTGCTGGTACATCCGCCCCACCTCCCGGCGCAATTCATCCAACAACCGCAACGATTCGTTTTTATCGGCGATTTCGTCGGCCAGATCGTCCGCATGACGACAGAAAGCGTAGATATTATAAAAATCCTGCCGCAGATGGCGGGGCAGCGCCAGTGAAACCACCGTGAAGTTCTCGTAATGAGACAAGGCGATGCCGCGCGTGTGCCGGCGGGCCTGATATCGGCGGTGTTGGCCGTTTGGCCGGGTTGATGCCTGTGGGCTATTCACGCTAAGATTGTCGGGTAAGGTCAAACTCCGTCAAGATGGCGGCGTACGGCCGCCAGAGAGGTCGATTTACAGCCAATGAACATCATTCTCGCCAACCCCCGCGGTTTTTGCGCCGGCGTCAACATGGCCATCGAATGCGTCGAGCAGGTGCTGGCCCTCAAAGGGCCGCCGATTTACGTCTATCACGAGATCGTCCACAACCGCCACGTCGTCGAAGGATTCGTCCGCCGCGGCGTTCGCTTCGTGAACGACATCAGCGAAGTCCCCGAGGGTGGCGTGATCATCTACAGCGCCCACGGCATCTCCCCGGCCGTGCGCGAATCGGCCAAAGGCCGCAGCCTCGTCGAGGTGGATGCCACCTGCCCGCTGGTAACCAAGGTCCACATGGAGGTGCTCCGATTCGCCCGCGATGGATACAAAATCATCTTCATCGGCCACCGCAACCACGATGAAGCCATCGGAACCGTCGGCGAAGCCCCCGGTTCGATCATCGTCGTCGAATCCCCCGAAGACGTCGCCAAACTGCAAATCCCTGACACACAAAAGGTTGCGTACGTCACCCAGACGACGTTGAGCATCTCGGACGCCGAACGGATCGTCGCGGCGCTCAAGGATCGTTTCCCGGAGATTCGCGGCCCGGGCAAGGAGGACATCTGCTATGCGACCACCAACCGCCAGAACGCCGTGACCGATTTGTCCCCCGAAGTGGATGTGGTGCTGGTGATCGGCAGCAAAAACAGCTCCAACTCCCAGCGCCTCGTGGACCGCGCCCGCGAAGCCGGCAAGCCCGCCTACCTGATCGACGACAAATCCGAAATGAACCTCGACTGGTTCGAGGGCAAAAAATCCGTCCTGGTGACGGCCGGCGCATCCGCCCCGGAACATCTGGTCAAGGAACTGCTGGAAATGCTCAAAAGCCGGTTCGGCGCCACCATCGACACCCGCACCCTGGTGGAGGAGGACATCTCCTTTGAAATGCCCAAATCCCTCAAACGCCTGGTCGTCTTGAATTAACTCGAATGAACCGCCCCCCGCCGGCCCCCCCTTGGTCTTGGTCATTTGTGATCAATCAAATGGAGCCATGGGGATTTGAACCCCAAATTCCACCATGCCATGGTGGCGTGATCCCATTTCACTATGGCCCCGCATTCCATCAACCCCCGCCAATCTACCCGTCCCATCGCCCCTGTCAAGCAACGCCATGCCCGCTTTCGCGGCAATATGGAACTGTCAGGCGCAGTGATTTCAACCCAGAGTCGCGGTGAATATGACCGCGCCAAACCCGGCGTCGCGGAGCGACGCCCTCCAGTGCCGATCGGCCGATGAAATGAATCGGAGATCCGGGCCAATGTAGGGTCGGCCTTGGCCATGATGGTTCATCAGCCCTCGATCCAGATGAACCAAGTCTCCCATGCAGGGCAATCGCATGTGGATCGGTGAAGCCCTCCTTTCCCCTCCCCCGGTACTCCGGGGGAGGGTAGGGTGGGGGTTTTCCCAGAGCATCACCCGCGCGAGCCCCCTCCCCAACCCTCCCCCGGA
>JADYZN010000011.1 GCA_020853095.1 Phycisphaerales bacterium
CTGGCGGTGAATGCGCGAAGAAATGACGAATCACAGTGGAAAAGTGGAAGTTCGGCGCTTCCACACCTGGCCGCGTGAGTCACGCCGCGCGCCAGGCGGAAAAGCGACTAAAACCACGGGCTGCTAGAGGAGAACGTAGGCGGGGCCGCCGTCGAACTCTCGACCGACGACCTCCACGAGATCAACGCCGCAGCGCGAGCGATCACCGTGCAGGGCGAGCGGTATTCCGCGGCGGCGCAAAAAATGATCGACCGGTGACCTTCCGTTTGAACGGCGATGGGCCGTCGGTCGTCCAGGGAAGGAGGGAGGAAACCGTGAATGATGAGATCATCGAGAAGGGCGTCGGGCTGCTCCTGCCGTTGCTCGATCTCTTGCCTGATTACTTTTACGTCATCGATTCGGACATGCGGATGGTCTACGCCAACAAGACCGCGGCCGACTATTTTCGCCTGTCGAAGGAAGAGATCGTCGGCAGAGAATGGCAGACCATCGAGCCCAATCAGACCGTCGCCCGAGCAGTCGTCGAGTTGGGTCGTCAGATCATGACCGACGGTCGACCGCGTGTGTCGGATGGAGAGCCATATCCCGAGCCCGACGGGACGACCAGTTACTACCGGCGGTACGACATCCCATTCCACCACCCGCAGACCGGCGAGCTGATGCTGTTGGGGCTGGCGCAGGAGGTCACCGCCCAGGTGGAACGGGAGCGCCAGGAGCGGCGGATTGCGGTGATGGACCGCGAGATGCAGATCGCTCGGGACATCCAACGATCACTCAAACCTCAAGTTTTGGATGCCGATTGGATCGGGCTTGTCGGCCGAAGCGAACCGGCGGCCTACGCCGGGGGCGACTTCTATGATTGGCTGATCGACGAATCGGGGGCGGTTACCGTAATGCTTGGCGACGTGTCGGGCCATGGTGTGGGGCCCGCGATGGTGGCTGCGGAATGCCGAGCGTTTTGGCGGGTGCTCGCTCCGTCGCTTCCGCTCAGGGATGCAATCCTGAAGATGAACCGGTTGATGCTGGATGACCTGCCCGGTGGCCGTTTCGTGACCATGGCCGCTGCGCGATTCCTGCCCAATGGCACCCTCGAAATCTTCTCGGCAGGTCACGGCCCGATCCTGCTTCGACGTGCCGCAGGCGGCATCGAGTCGATCGCTTCGCAAATGCTTCCTTTGGGCGTGACCGCTGATTCATCTGCCGACGAAAGCTGGCGGGGCCAGCTTGCTGTCGGCGACGCTCTGTTGTTGGTATCCGACGGCTTGACCGAAACCTTCAACCCTCGACGCGAGCAGTGGGGCGTCACCGGTCTCCGTGGCAGCTTGGAAATACACCGTGACTTGAATGACATGAAACTGCTCGATGCCATCGACGGTGCAAGCCTCGCTTTTGCCGCTGGGGAACCACTCGAAGACGACCGCACGCTCGTGTTGGCGAACTACCGGAGCTGAAATGGTGTGAAACGGAGCGAAGTCAACTCACACAGGAGTCAATAATATGCACGCAACAATCATGTATGGTCCCGGCGAGGTCCGTTACGAACGGGTCGCCGATCCATCAATCGAAAAACCCACCGACGCCATCATCAAACTCTCGGCCAGTTGCATCTGCGGCTCCGACCTGTGGCCGTATCGCGGCCTGTCGCCGCAGGATGGGCCAGCGCACATGGGCCACGAATACTGCGGCGTGGTGGTCGCGGTCGGTTCCGAAGTGAAGACGGTAAAGCCCGGCCAGTTCGTGGTCGGGTCGTTCTGCCTGTCCGACAACACCTGCCCGCACTGCCGCTTCGGCTTCCAGTCGTCGTGCGTCCAGCGTGAGTTCATGACCGGTGCGCAGGCGCCCTATGCGCGCGTGCCGCTGGCCGACGGCACGCTTGTGGCCACTACCGAAATGCCGGATGCTGATATGATCCCGCACTTGCTGGCGACATCCGACGTGCTGGGCACCGGCTGGTACGCGGCCGATGCGGCGCAAGTGCGCGAAGGGGGCACGGTGGTCGTCGTCGGAGACGGTGCGGTCGGGTTGATGGGCGTTTTGTCAGCCAGCCAGATGGGAGCCGAGCGCATCATCATCATGAGCCGCCATGCCGATCGTCAGAAACTCGCGCGCGAATTTGGAGCGACCCACATCGTGGAAGAGCGCGGCGATGAAGGCGTTGCTCGGATCATGGACATGACCGAGGGTGTTGGCGCGGAGTCGGTGCTCGAATGCGTCGGCATGGACGAATCCATGAGACAGGCAATCGGTGTCTGCCGTCCGGGCGGCACCATTGGTTACGTGGGTGTGCCGCATGGTGTGACTTTCGACGGCCAAAAACTGTTCTTCTGGCAGCGGCGGATGCTGGGTGGCCCCGCGCCCGTGCGCCGCTTTCTGCCCGACCTGATGGATCGCGTACTCAAGGGCGCGATCCAGCCCGGCAAGGTGTTCGACCTGGTGCTGCCGCTCGCGCAGGTGGCAGAAGGTTACAAGGCGATGGACGAGCGTCGTGCCATCAAGACCCTGTTGCGCGTGGATGAATGATCGATCCGTAACCTCGAAAAGAGTGCTGATATGAAAGATGTAACCGTGGTTCTCGGTGCAGGCGGCATCGGCCTGGCCATCGCCCGCCGCATCAGCAGCGGACGCCATGTCCTGCTGGCCGATCACCGTCAGGAGGCCGCCGACGCGGCTGCGAAATTGCTCGAACTGGCCGGATTCGAGACCACGGCCATGCGGGCCGACGTCTCGGATCGCAGCACGATCCAGGCCGTCATCCGCAAGGCGCAGGAACGAGGAGCCATCAAGGCGTTGGTGCAGGCGGCGGGAGTGTCGCCCTCGCAAGCGCCGATCGAGGCGATCCTCAAGGTCGACCTGTATGGCACCGCGATGCTGCTGGAAGAGTTCGGCAAGGTGATGGCGCAAGGTGGCTCGGGCGTGGTGATCTCGTCGCAGTCCGGCTACCGCATGCCCGCACTGACCGCTGCACAGGATGCGCTGCTGGCCACCGCGCCGGCGGAAGACCTGCTGGCGCTCGATTTCGTCAGGAACGTCACCAGTACGCTGCACGCCTACCAGATGTCCAAGCGCTGCAACTCGCTGCGGGTGCGCGGGGAGGCCATCCACTGGGCCAAACGTGGCGCGCGCATCAACGCGATCAGCCCCGGCATCATCGTCACGCCGCTGGCGCACGACGAACTGCATGGCGAACGCGCCGACTTCTATCAGGCGATGCTGAAGAAGATGCCCGCCGGACGCGCCGGCACACCGGATGAAATTGCGGCGCTGGCCGCATTGATCATGGGCCCCGAAGGCAGCTTCATCACCGGCAGCGACTTTCTGATCGACGGCGGGGCGACCGCCAACTTCTACTACGGCCCTGACGCGGGGCATTCATGACGGTCTATCCCTGCGCTCATCGACTCGACTGACTAAATGAGTACACACACATAGGAAGAATTAAAGGTGACGCAAACCATTAACATTGGCCTGCCATCCCATGGTTGCGCCTAAACTCAAATAGAAAGCGAAACACCCGGGCCGGCAGGTATAAGCCGACGCCGCTATAGAAATTTCCCCGACAGGTCCGATAATGGTCTTATCGGCATGGAGGCCGGCCATGGGAGATGTTCTGGAACAATCCGAAGTCGATGCCCTGCTGGCGGCGGTGGATACCGGCGGGGTGGCGGCCAATGCCGGCGCGGACATCGCCCCGGCCCAGCAGGTGTTTGGCACGCGCGGCCGGACCCAGCTCGATGTGCAGGTGTACGACTTTAAACGCCCCGAACGGGTTTCCAAGGACCAGATGCGGGCGTTGGAGGGGTTGCACGAAGGCTTTGGCCGAAATTTCGGGGCCGCCCTTTCCGGATACCTTCGCACCATCATCGAAGTCTCCGTCGCCCACATCGAACAACTCACCTATTCCGAATTCATCCATTCCCTGCCAAACCCGACCTGTTTCAATCTATTAAAAGCCGAACAGTTGGACGGCCAGCTATGTCTTGAAATCAGCCCCCTGATCATTTATCCGGTCATCGACCGGCTTTTGGGCGGGTCCAATGCGGACCTGTTCATCCCGCAGCGTCCGTTGACGCAGATCGAACAACGGCTGGTTCAGCGCATCACCGACCGGGCAACCCATTTTCTATCCGAAGCCTGGTCCAACCTGACGCCGGTCACGTTTTCGGTTCAGGATTTTGAATCCAACCCCCAGCTCGTGCAGATCGTGCCCCCCAACGAAACCGTGGTCGTCGTCGGTTTTGAACTGAAAATGGGGAATCGGGCCGGAACCATGTCGTTGTGCATCCCCTACAACGTCATCGAACCGATCATGGGCGTTCTGGCCGCCCAGAACTGGTTCAGCTATCAACGAAAAGGTGGCCAGGAAGACCACGTCCGCAAATTGACCCGCAACGTCAACAACGCCCCGGTTGAGATGAGGGCGTATCTGGCACAAACCACCATCCGCATGGATGACCTGTTGTCGTTGCAGGTGGGCGATGTGATCACCACCGACAAAGCCAGCAGCCGGGATGTCCTGATTCAAATCGAAGGCCGAAATAAATTCCTGGCCCAGATCGGCCAATTCCGCGGCAACCGCGCCCTGCGCATTACCCGTAAATGCCAGCAACTGAACGACTTGGGATCGCCGGAGAAGACCGAGGCGGCGATATGACCCGTGCCGCCAGTCGACCCATCGCTTCGTCCCATGCCCCTCTGCCGCTGCCCAGTGGATATCTCAAACGTTCGGAACTGCCGCTCAACAGCCTGTTGTTCGTCCTGCCATTGATCATTCTGTATGAGATTGGAACCCGGCTTTACACCTTTGACCCGCTTCATCAGACCGAACAACGGATCATCGCCTTTACGTTGATGCAGCGGTTTTTCGCTTTGTTCGGGGCCAGCGGGCGATATCTGCCGGCCTTGGCCGTCGTCGGGGTTCTGCTCACCTGGCATATCGCCCGCAACGATCCCTGGACCTTTCGCGGCCGGACGGTGCTGATGATGGGCATCGAAAGCATCCTGATGGGATTTCCCGTCATCCTGCTCAGCTTTCTGACCGCTCATTATCTCCCGCTGTCCACCGGCCGGGCGGGCTGGCAGGGGTTGATCGTATTGTCTTTAGGGGCAGGAATTTACGAAGAGTTGGTCTTTCGGTTCATCCTGTTCACTTTATTGAGCTTGCTCCTTCTGGACATTTTGAAGCTCCCCAAAATTTTTTCGATGATCTCGATCGTTTTGGTCAGTGCGATCCTATTTTCCTTGTACCATTACCTTGGAAATGAGGCCTTTCAGCCCCGCAGTTTCATCTTTCGCACCCTGGCGGGCGTCTATTTTGGGGTGGTTTTTTTAATTCGTGGATTTGGCATAACTGCTGGATGCCACGCGGCTTATGACGTGATGATCGTGGCCTGGGCAACCCTTTCCTAAAGATTTTTCTTTGGTTTTGGCCAAAATCCCCTATAATGACCGCAATGAGGCGTCCGCGTTGTGCGGAGGCCATTTTTTATAGCGGCGGTCGAGAGGCCTTTAAGGACGAAAGTATCTCTCGCTTTAAGAATATTCCTCGTCAGATGCGAGCATCCAACCCGCCGTAACGTATGACGATAAGGGCTTTGATAGTCAAACCCTTGTCCGTCACAGGTGAAGAGGCAATCCCCCTCTTCGGGAAAGAGCACGGAAGCCATGAGCAACCGTACCAAGCAACGTCGTTCGGGAGGTCTTACCCTCCTGTTGTACCAGCGCACGCTTCATCCGGAATTATTTAAGATTCTGGCCAGCGAGCCGGTGAGCCGCCGCGCCTACGATGCCGAAATCTGGCTGATCGAAGGTGGTCATGTCATCGCCTTCACGGCCGGCAAGAACACGCTCACCGAAGTGATCATGACCAAAAACGAGCCGCTGACCGACCGCGGCCTGCTGCAATCGATCCCCTGCCGGGGCGAAAAGTATCATGAAGAGACCTACGGCGGGACGATTCGCTACATGATCAGCACGCAGGAAGAGCAGTTGACGCAGACGCTCTACGATGCCACCAAGCACGAGATCGCCAGCTATGCCGCCAAACGCGAGCTGATGACCGCCGACACCCCGGCCACCGCGGAAGCCGCCGGCACGCTCAGCGTGCTGGACATCGAGCGCCGCAGCCACGAGCTGCTGGTGCAGAGCTTCCATCTCTTCGATGAAACGCAGATGGTCATCAAGACCCAGTCGATCATCGAAGTGATCAAAAGTTAAGCTCGACCCGGGTTGAAATGAACGATCCGAGCCAGGCGCACCGCGCGCCTGGTTTTTTTATGCGCCAGGCAATCAGAACTGATTATCCAACCTGAGAATCCTGTGGCGACGCGGAGGCCGGTGGCGTGGTCAGGCTTTCGATTTGGGCGAAAATGGCATCCGTCGGCGTTCGCTCGTAGACAAAATCATCGAGCTTGATCGTGCCCGATTTTCCATCAGGCAGCTCATAGTCCAGATAGGCGATCCCTTTGCGGTCCCATTTGCGTTTGTCGATCTTGCGGATGGCGTCGATGGGCACGGGCGGATGGCCGGGAACGGACAACGTCTGGTCGGCCAGGCGATAGGCCCCGCGCGAGTTGAAAAAAGTCCAGAAAAGCATCAACAGCCCGATCGGGGGCAAGGTAAAGCACAACACTTTCTGGATCAGGATATCCATGTCCGAATGGGCCAGTTCGCCGGAATGACGTTTGAAATTTTTCTGTTGATCGGACAGCTCGCGGATGCGCTGGCTGTCCTGGTTCTTCTGGGCCTCGGCCAGTTGGGCGTTGATGTCGCGCAACTGCTGGTTCTCCCGCGGGTAGCCAACAAAACCGTCATACCCAAACCACGCCCCGCCGGCAATCAGCAACAGAGCCATGATGTACCGCGTACGGCGGTAATACGAACCCGCGCGGGCGATGATTTCAGTGGGTGCGGCATGTGGAGCGTCGGTTTGCGTCATCGGTGATCCTGTCTGGTCGCTAAGGTTTTGATTCCAGGTGCTTTAACATTCGGTCAAGGGCTTCAAGGGCCTGATCCAGCTTATCCCGACCGGCGTCAAAATTCCGCAATTCCTGCCGCTGTTTGAGAAGCCTCTGCCGCAGAACCTGAACGCGATCCACGGCCTGGCACGTCAAAGTCTGAGGGTGCGCATCCGCAGGTAGCATCGGCCGGATTTTATCGCCACTGAAGAAAATTCACCATCCAACCGCCTGAAACAACCCTCTAAAAACTTGTCAGGGGCGCCATGAAGACTAGACTACGCGGAATCCTTGAACACCAACAGGTTGGATCATGAACGAAAAGCTGGAAACGATTCTTTTACACGTTGTGCAACGCAATCCCGGCGAGGTGGAGTTTCACCAGGCGGCACGGGAGGTGCTCGAATCGCTGGGTCCGGTGCTGACCAAGCACCCGGAATTCACCGAACACAAGATCATCGAGCGCATCTGCGAACCCGAACGGCAGATCATCTTTCGCGTTCCATGGGAGGATGACAACGGCGAGGTGCAAATTCACCGCGGTTTTCGCGTGGAATTCAACAGCGCCCTGGGACCCTACAAGGGCGGGTTGCGATTTCGACCCTCGGTGAACCTGAGCATTATCAAATTCCTGGGATTTGAGCAGATTTTCAAAAACGCCCTGACCGGCATGCCGATCGGCGGCGCCAAAGGGGGCAGCGATTTCGATCCCAAAGGCCGCAGCCATCGCGAGATCATGCGATTCTGCCAGAGCTTCATGACCGAGTTGTATCGCCACCTGGGCGAATACACGGATGTGCCGGCCGGCGACATCGGCGTGGGCGGGCGTGAGATCGGCTATCTGTTCGGCCAGTATAAACGCATCGCCAACCGCTACGAATCGGGCGTCCTGACCGGCAAGGGCCTGGATTTCGGCGGCGCTCTGGTCCGCACCGAGGCCACCGGTTACGGGCTGGTCTTCTTCACCGAAGAAATGCTCAAATCCCGCGGCAAGAGCCTGGCGGGCAAGACCTGCATCGTCTCCGGTTCGGGCAACGTGGCGATCTATGCCATCGAAAAAGTGCAGCAAATGGGGGGCAAGGTGGTCGCCTGTTCCGATTCCGATGGCGTGATCTACGATGAACGCGGGCTGGAACTGGACATCATCAAACAATTGAAGGAAGTCGAACGGCGCCGGATCAAGGATTATGCGGGGATTCAACGCCGGGCCGTCTATCGCGAAGGGGGAAACATCTGGGAAATTCCCTGCGATGTGGCGCTGCCTTGCGCCACACAGAACGAATTAAACGGCAAGGATGCGGAAATTCTGGTGAAAAACGGCTGCATCGCCGTGGCCGAGGGGGCGAACATGCCGACCATGCCGCAGGGCGTGCGCATCTTCATGGATGCCGGCATCGCTTATGGCCCCGGCAAGGCCGCCAACGCCGGCGGCGTGGCGACCAGCGCCCTGGAAATGCAGCAAAACGCCTCGCGGGATGCGTGGAGTTTTGAATTCACCGAGCAAAAACTTCAGCAGATCATGACCGACATCCACCAGCGCTGCCACGACACCGCCGAAGAATTCGGCACGCCCGGCAATTACGTCAACGGCGCCAACATCGCCGGTTTCATCAAGGTCGCCAAGGCGATGGTGGCCATGGGATTGATCTAACAAGAGTTGATATGCGATGGATCTGGATCGACAAATTCACCGAATTCACCCCACGCCAAAGCGCCACGGCGATTAAAAACGTGTCGCTGGCCGAGGAACATCTGCACGACCTGCATCCGGCCTTCCCGATCGTCCCGCACAGCCTGATCATCGAAGGGATGGCGCAGACGGCCGGCATCCTGGTGGGCGAGGCCCGCAATTTCGCGGAAAAGGTGATCCTCGCCAAGGTCGGCCGGGCGACGTTCCATCAACTGGTCCGGCCGGGCCAGACCCTGACCTATCACGCCAAAATCGACCAGTTGTCCGAACAAGGCGCCTCGATCACCGGCACGGTCACGGTGGATTCGCAACCCGTGGCCGAGATTGAGCTGATGTTCAGCCACATCGACCAGAACCTGGCCGGCCTGGAATTCCCGAAACACAATTTCGTCTTCACGGACCAGTTCATGAACCTGCTGAACACCTACCGAACCGGCGGGCAGGTGGCGATTTGACCAACGCTCCCCGCGGGCGGTACAAACCCTCTTTTGATTTGGCATTTATGCGACGAGTTGTCATCACCGGCATTGGCGTCATCTCTCCGATCGGCATTGGAACCGAAGCCTTCTGGACCAATCTGCTGGCCAAAGAGTGCGGCCTGCGCCGAATCGCATCGTATGATCCGGGCGGCTTTCCCTGTCAGATCGGCGGAGAAGTGCCCGCCTACAAAATCGGCGATTTTGTCCCCAAGAGCTACCGCAAAGCCACTAAGGTCATGGCTCGCGACATCGAGCTGGCAGTGATTGCCGCCGATCATGCTTTTCGCGATTCAGGATTGCAATCCAAAGCCCACACCGACTCCCCCACCATCGACGGCCAGAGGTTTGGATGCAACATCGGCGCCGGGTTGATCAGCGCCGAGATCGGTGAATTGTCCACGGCCATGGATGCCGCCAGGGATGGCGATCGGCTGGATCTGAAGCAATGGGGCACCACCGGCATGTCGCAGTTGACGCCGCTGTGGCTTCTGAAATATCTGCCCAACATGCTGGCGTGCCACGTGACGATCATTCACGGACTCAAAGGGCCGTCCAACACCATCACCTGCGCGGACGCCTCATCCCATCTGGCGGTTGGCGAGGCCTTTCGCACGTTGCAGCGGGGAGATGCCGACCTGGCCATTTGCGGCGGCGCTGAATCAAAGCTGGTTCCGATGGGATTGTTGCGGCAATGCCTGTTGAAGCGGGTGAATGAAACCGCCAACGATCGCCCCGGACAGGCGGTTCGGCCGTTCGATGTCGATGCGGCCGGATCGGTGGTGGGCGAAGGGGGCGGATTGTTCATCCTGGAAGAATACGAACACGCAAAAGCCCGCAACGCGAAAATTTACGCCGAGATCGTCGGATTTGGGGCCTCGCAGGATGCCTATAAAATCACCGAACCCGATCCCACCGGCCACGGCATCGCCAAGTCGATCCTCAATGCCCTGGCGGATGCGCGGTTGACAGCACAAGATGTGGACCTGCTGGTCCCCAATGGGTTGGGGATTCCCACCCATGATCGGGCCGAGTTGAATGGGTTGAAGACAGTCTTTGGGGATGGATTGTCCAAACCGGCCATCGCGCCGATCAAGTCGCAGATCGGCAATCTGGCGGCCGGTTCGGGCGTCGATGCGGCGGCGGCGGTGCTGGGGCTGTATCACGGCCGGATACCGGCGGCCATCAATACTCATAAAGTCATTGACAACCTGAAGTTAAACGTCAGCCCGGAAGTGCGAACGCAGGATGTCAACGTGTCGGTCTCAAACATCTATTCGCTGGGTGGTCAAAACGCGGCGTTGGTCTTTCGTAAAATCAGTTGAATCAAAACCATGAACCGAGTTGTCATTACTGGAATGGGCTGGATCACGCCGATGGGCCACGACATCGAGTCGGTCTGGAAGCGTTTGTTGGCCGGTGAATCGGGCATTGCGCGCACGACGTTGTTCGACGCCTCGACCTTTCCCACCAGCATCAGCGCCGAGGTGAAGGATTTTCGGCTGGCCGACCATCTGCGCGATATCGCAGACCACCAGGGTGCGGGGCGAAACACGCATTTTGCGCTGGCGGCCTGTGCGCAGGCCTGGAAGTCGGCCGGGCTGCAGGCGGCCAAACTGGACCTGGACCGGGTGGGAATTTATCTGGGATCGGGTGAAGGATCGCTGGATTTTGAGGCATTTACCGGCGCGGCGCTCGCCTCGTGGAAATCCGACGCTTCATCCAACGACATGGTGAAATGGGCGCAGATGGCATTTGAGCACATGAACGTGGTTCGTGAGCTGGAGCAGGAACCGAACATGCCCCTGTCGCATCTGGCGTTGCTGACGGGGGCGCGCGGGCCGGCGTTCAACTGTTTGACGGCCTGTGCCGCCAGCACGCAGGCGATCGGCGAGGCGACCGAGATTTTGCGCGCCGGCCGGGCGGATGTGATGATCGGAGGCGGGGCGCATTCGATGATTCATCCGTTCGGCGTGACCGGCTTTAACCGCCTGACCGCCCTGTCCACGGCCAATGATGAGCCGCCTCGCGCCAGCCGGCCGTTCGATGGCAATCGAGGCGGCTTTGTATTGGGCGAAGGGGCGGGGATGGTCATTCTGGAAACACTGGACCACGCCCGCAAACGCGACGCGAAGATTCTGGCGGAGGTGGTGGGGTATGGATCAACGGCCGATGCGTTTCGCATCACCGACCAGGAACCCGATGGACTGGGGGCGGTGGTGGCGATGACCGAGGCGATGCGGGATGCGGGGCTGACGCCGGCGGATATTCATTACATCAACGCCCACGGCACGGGTACCAAGGAGAACGACGGCAACGAGACCGGTGCGATTAAAAAAGTCTTCGGCGATCTGGCACAAAAAGTTCCGGTCAGTTCGATCAAATCCATGATGGGCCATCTGATCGCGGCGGCCGGCGCGGTGGAATTGATCACATGCGTGCTGGCGATCCGCGACCAGGTGCTGCCGCCGACGATGAATTTGCAGACGCCCGATCCGGATTGCGACCTTGATTACGTCCCCAACAAGGCCCGGCCGGCCAGGGTGGAGGTGGCGCTGAGCAACAGCTTTGGCTTTGGCGGGCAGAACGACACACTGGTGGTCAGGCGATTCAGCGAATAGCCCGCCGGCCAACCAGCGATTGATCATCGCAGCATGAACAGCGCCAACGCCAGCGTGATGCAGGCCAGCAGACACTCAACCATTTTGCCACGGCTGATGATGAAGATGGCCGCGAACACGCCCAGGGCGCTGGCCAGGAACATTTGCAGGATGGTGGTTTGAGCCAACAGGAGCATGGGAGCCTCTCGTTTCTTTTGGCGACCGGCGATTCGATGTAAATGTATCACCAATCGCGAGCACGGCCGTTGAAATCCAACCGGTTGATCCTCCGACACACCGAAAACAGGATGGAATGTACCGACGGTGACGATTAACCGGGGTCACACCACGCCCCAGCCCGGCCGGCGAGGGCATTTTCCCTACTCCTTTGACGAAATTTTATTGTATGAAGCGGCCCGATGCGGTTTGACGGGGATAGGCTGGGGTTGTACAGTTTCCTGTCTTTTCTGATGAATCGTGCGTGCGAATCATGGGGGAATCGGTTTGATTTTTGACAAAGGATGAGCCATGCGAGCCAGTGACATTCGACGGGGGCAGGCGGTGGTGATTGACGGCAAGCTGTTTGTCGTCACCAACGCCGACCACAACACGCCGGGAAACCTGCGGGCCAAGGTGCAATTCAAGCTGCGGGATGTGATCAAAGGGACGATTCTCGACAAGCGCGTCGGGGCGACCGATGACATCGACACGGTCAACCTCGACCGCCGGCAGGTGGAATATCTGTACAGCGACAACGATGGGCACGTGCTGATGGATCTTGAAACCTACGACCAGAACACGATCCCCAAGGAAGTTTTCGGGGATGACATCCTGTTTCTCAAGCCCAACACGCCCCTGAGCGCGCTGTTCCATGATGGCAAGATCGTCAGTTATGAACTGCCCAAGACGGTGGACCTGAAAGTGACCGACACCCCCCCCGCCATCAAAGGCGCCACCGCCACCAACCAGAACAAGGAAGCCACCCTTGAAACAGGCCTGAAAACCCGCGTGCCCCCCTTCATCAACCTCGGCGAAGTCGTCCGCATCAGCACTGAAAACGGAACCTACATGAGCCGGGCGTAAGGGTCTTTGAAAGTTTGGAAATCCAAACAGGGCCGATTGGCATCAGAGCCGACAAGGGCTTCTCCCACCCAATCATACCCCAGCAGGCGCCACTACAGACTGATTCCACCCTATCGACGGCACACCAGTTGATTCTGGCAGAAAGGGCCTCTCCGCATGACGTCGAAACAGGCTCTGCATTGGAATCCGGCAGATCGGGATATTGAAAAAAAACAGAGCGGTAACAAATTTGACCTGATTTCCAACAGATTTTTGTGGCCATTCGCCAAATCTTGGCATATTATAACAGTACACGCTGTTTAATAAGCACTATGGCCACAATATTTCGAAAAATGACGGCATCGCGGCAATTGGCGCAGGAACTCAGGGCGTCAATCCAACAGCGCAAATGGCTGGCAGGAGCGCAACTCCCGACCGTACGGCAACTTGCGAACGAATACAAAGTCAGCGTCAAGACGGTTCACGACTCGATTCAGGAATTGGTGGCCGACGAGCTGATCGAATGTCGTCCAAGGCAGGGAGCCTACGTCAAGGCCGTGTCGCAATGGGCGGAACACGCCGCCGCCGGCACCCCGCGACAGATTGCGGTCATCCGTCCGATAAGTCCAGGCGAAGATCCCAGGGTGGATGAGACCCAGCAAACCAATCTTGTCATTCATGGCATTGAACTTCAATTACAACAGCACGAACTTCATCCGGTCCTGTTGTCGTTTGACCTGATGGATGAAGACCCGGTGCCTACGCTGGTCAAGCAAATTGATCGACTGCGCGGCCAGTTGGCGGGCGTGATTGCTTTCGCGGCCGGCGGAATCCACAACGAGCTTTTCGACGCATTGGACTCGCGCGGCCTGCCCTGGGTAACGATCAATCGTCTGGGCAATACGGTTCTGGAAAATTTCGTCTCAGGCGACAGCGTCGAATGCGGCGATCAGATCGGCCAGTGCCTGGCGATCGGAGGCGTGAAACGAGCGCTGATCCTTGGCCAGCGGACACCGACGGATGTGGATCGAATTGCTGGAATTATCAAGGGATATTGGTTGCATTCCCAGGATCTCCTGAGCGTTGAATATCTTTATCTTCATGATTGGCGACAAGGCCCGGCATCCGATGCCGTCCTCAAATACATGGAAAACCACCGTGATTTCCCGCAGGTTCTTGTCTGCCTGGGGGATATGATCGCGGCCGGTGCGTTGCACGCCTTGAAACAATTGAACATCCGCGTGCCCGATGACATCAGCGTCATCAGCACAACCGGCCTTCAGATTTCGGAATACACCTCCCCCCCGCTGACCACCTATTGCTGCCTGATCCACGAGATGGGAATCACCGCCGCACAAATGCTGATGGAAATGCTGCACACCGGCATACGGCGGATGAAAGGCCGGTTTGTTTCCAATGGCAACATGCTCTTTCGACAGAGCTTTCAATTACATCCATCACTTCGGAATCGAATGCGATCCTCTCGGATTATTCCTAGTAACGCAGCCTCGATGCCTGATGTCCAATTGACAATAAAAGAATTGTCGTGATTTCCAAAATATAACAGGCGACAGCCGCTCTATTTACCCATAATATCTCCTGATAATCGCAGGATAAATGCTTCATTTAAAAAAAATCTTGACACATGGAAAACAGCATGATATATTAAACCATCGGTCCTGTTTATTAAACTTGAATCAGATGATGGAGGCTCTATTCAAGAAACACCTGTTCGCATGGATATTGAAAATTACATTTGTCCAAGAGTTGTCAAAATTGCCGTATGTCAGGTTCGCATGTGAAAGCTGAAGGTACTTTTAGCCAGCAATAACAAGTAACAGGGGGCACACGTTTTCGGAGGTTCGACATGAGATCGTTTGCGTCTTTATTGGTGGCAGCCGGAGCGGTTGCCTTGTTTTCGGTCGGCGCATCAGCGGCCAGCATTACCTATCAGGAAGGGTCCAATGACCCATTTACGGGTAATCCGTACTACGGAACGGACAATACCTACGTCAACAGTTGGGGTGATTGGCCTGATTCGGGCATTTATGAACATTGGACCAACTACGGCAGTAGCCAGATCACACAGGTTGGAGCCGGCAATTCCAATGGGCATGCTTTTGTCAAGCGCGCGTTGTTCCGCTTTGACATCTCATCTTTGAACGGGAATGTGAATCCGGCCGACATCACCGGCGGCACGTTGACACTGTATCTCGATTACAACGGGTATGATGCCGGTACCGGCCACCCAGCCAACAGCGTGGTGGTCAACCCGATCACTGACGCGAATAATGAATGGATACAGGGTAATAACAACGGTATCGGTATCGGCGGCCAAACAACATGGGACTATAAAAACCAGAATTGGCCGACAGACGGCAGCACCCCCTGGGCCGGTTCGCAAGGCCTGATGACGGCCGGCACAGACTACGACAACGCCAACCCATTGGGGTCATATGCCCTGCCAGGCACCTTTGTAGGAAATACGCCCATTCCGATGACTTTCAATGTTCCGGCATCGCTGCTGCAACACTGGCTCGGTGGAAACAACGCCGGCGTATTGGCAAGATTGGGCACGGAAACCATGTCCGGCAACGATTATGATCAGATCCAGATTGTCCGCACTGAAAATACATCCTGGCCTGTGATGTACAATCCGAAACTGGAGATCACTTACACGCAAGTGCCTGAACCGGCCGGCGCGATGATTGCGTTGGCCGTCGGCGGGTTGCTGTCAACATGGCGATGCCGGCCGTGACTACGATGTCGATCTGGAGCGCGGAGGTTCAATTCCGCGCTCCAGATCCTCTTGTCAGGAGAATGACATGCCCAAAAAATCAGCCTTCACGCTGGTAGAGTTGCTGGTCGTCATAGGCATCATAGCGCTTCTGATCAGCATCCTTCTGCCATCGTTGAACAAGGCCCGTGAATCCGCAAAAAGCGTGCAATGCATGAGCAATCTGCGTCAGATCGCCCAAGCGATTCTGATGTATTCGAATGAAAACCGCGGTTTTTTTCCGCCGGCCGGCCCGATCAAAGCGGATGGAACGCAGGCATTCAGCGGCAGCGATCAGATTGGCATGTATTTTAACGGCAACACCAACTACTGGCACACCCTCCTGGCGCTGAAGGGATTCATCCCTCCCAAAGCCAATGCGTGGCCGGACAACACCCCACAGGCGGATTGGCGGATTTTCGCCTGTCCCAACGCGGAAAACATCGACAGCTCCTCCCCGTTCAACATTCCCGGATGGTACAATCAGTTCATTTCCTATGGGTATAACTGGTGTTTCCTCGGCGGGCGCATGTTCGACGACGAAGGCCAGGGGTTCATCGGATTCATCGGCGGCGTTCCGGCGGCGGCCGTGGTGGCGAAAACCACTCAGATCCGCCATCCCACGGAGACGGTCATGCTGGCCGACACCGTCTCGCGCAGCAGCATACTGGCCGATGCCGGAGCGCCGTGGCCTTCGGGCGTTTTCGGTTATTTTCTGCTGTCACCCAGACAGTCCAATTATGGGTCCGGGTTCGGCGCGCCTCCCGATCCGCGTCACGGCGGCTATGTGAACGTGGCATGGGTTGACGGCCATGTCACCAGCGCCGGGCGAATCTCCAGCATCAGCCAGATCGGTCATGTTTATGACGAAACCGCGCCGCTGCGCAGCCAGGATTTCCCCGGCAACCCATGGGATCGCAAGTAAATCGTGCGCCATGCCGTTCGGGCCTGCCCGCGCGTGTTGTTCATTGTGATCACTTGAAATATTGGTCCCGCATTCCGTCTTTGCTCCATCACGCCATGAAACCAAAAAATCTGATGCCAACCGTCTTATGGATCGCCCTGGTTCTACTGCCATTGTGCGCATGGGCCGGCGACCCGACAGAATCCACCTCCGGAACAACAACCAATGCGTTTGATCGATTTGGCGACCATTATCCCGTCATCCTGATGGCCGTGCCGGCCACGGATGATGATTTTGCACGGGTCAAAGAAATCGGGGCGGATTATGTTCATTTGTATGGGATGAGTTCCGATGCCTCGCAAAAAGGGATGGACTGGATGCGGGCGTATCTTGACATGGCCCAAAAGTACGGATTGAAAGTGATGTTCGATCTCGATGGTCAGTCCCGCATGGAAAAAGGTGACATCGGCATTGAGGAGATGCGCCGGATCGTCACCGAGTTCAAAGATCATCCGGCCATGGGGTTCTGGTATCTGGACGATGAACCGGATTACAACCAGCGGGTCAAGCCCGCCACGGTGAAGCAGTTTTACGAGGCGGTCAAGCAGGCGTCGCCCAACATCCCCGTCTGCATCGTGATGACAACCGGCCCGTATTGGAAGGATTATCAGCAGGGATACGATATCTTTTCCTTCGATACGTATCCCGTCAGCGACCAGCCGTTCCCGTCGGCAAACCTTCAGGTCGTTACGGACTTCAACCGCCAGGCGGTCAAGCTTGGCAAGCCCGTGATCCCATGTCTTCAGGCGTTCAACTGGGTCTTCATGTGGACCGGACAGGAGGTTGCGGCAGGACAGTACGACAGCAAGAATCCCAGCCCGCGGTTGAAAGCGATGCGTTATCCGACGCTGGCCGAGATGCGATATTGGAATTTCACCACGCTGTTACAAGGTTCGCGGGGCGTGATGTATTACTCCTATCTGCGCGGCATACAAAGTGAACTGGAAAGCCAGCTTCTGGCAAAAGTTGAACCCGACTGGACCAGGGACAAACAGATCGATCCGCATTGGGTGGACACGACGCTCAGGCAGTCGATCCATGAACTATCGGCCTTCACTGAACTTGTGAAACCCGCATGGAAACTGCAGTTGATCCGGCCCGGCAGAAATTCCAACCTGCTGGAAGGGGTCTGGGGCCGCGATGGCAAACGTTACGTCGTGATGATCAATACATTCCCGCTGAAGCGCACCGTCTACTTGAATGATGCGATGAAAGCGCCTTTCGAAAATGCAACGGTGACACCGTGGAATTTCAGCCGTCAGGTCACCCCTCATGTGGGGTCTGATCATCAGACAGTGATTGATGAGATGCATCCATGGGAGGTTCTTGTTTGGGAAATCAATCCCGTGGGAACCACCGGCCTTCCCCGCAAATAGCATCCAAACGCCGTGGTTGGCCGGTCACCCATTCATCGCCTTGGATGATGGGAAAGCTCAAACCTTCGCTTCATCAAATCATGAAACAGCCACCGGGTCTTCGCCGTGCTGGCCGTGGATTTCCTGGAGCAGCGCGATGCCACGGGCGATGGCGAATTCGAGGTCGGGGGTGACGTTTTCGGCGTCGAGGGTTTGGATGATCCCCAGGGCGTCCATCTTTTTATATTGCTTGGTGGTCATGCCGCAGAGAATCAGCCGGCGATGGGAGATGCGCAGCCGCATGACGGCCTCCTGAAGGTCCATCATCGCGTTGTCGTCCAGGTGGGTCAGCGGGCTGAGGGCCATGATGATTACGCGCCAATGGCCCGGCAGCCGGTCGGCCCATTGCTGAAAATTGGGGGCGCGATGGGTGGAATTGCGATGGCACAGCAACCGGTAGATGCCCAGTTCGGCCGGCAGCAGCGTCTTGACGATGCCCTGGCCCTTGAGTTCGGGATCGCTGAGCAGATCCAGCTCGCGGACGTCCGCTATGGGCTGGTGATAATCGACAAAGACGATCCAGAGCAAAAACGCCACGGGCATGATCAACGCATAGTCCGGCCAGTGCAGATAGACGTACGTTCCCGCCAACACGCCGAATAAAAACGATCCGTAGATGCTCCCCAGCAGTAGCACGCGCAAAAAAGTGGGATGTCGTTGCGACACCCGCCAGACCCGTCCCATTCGCGCCCAGCGCCGGCCGCGCAGTTTGTCGCGATACCAGAGCCACAACTGCACCGATTCAAGGCCCAGGTCGGTGACGACGCCGGTCAGGTGCGTGGTGCGGATGACCGCGCCGGAGATTTTGGTGATGGTGGCGTTCTGCAATCCCATCGCGAACGCCGCCATGCCGGACAGGGCGAACAATGGAACCGTCGGACCAAGGGGAACCGGGTGCGATTGTCGGACCAGGCCGACGGCGAACAAGGCGATCAGCACCGCCTCGGCCAGCATCGGCAGAATGTACTTGGACCGCCAACCCCGTCTTTCGGCCCCCTCGGTCATGAACGCGCTGGCCACCGCCCCCATGAAAAACAGCAGCACCAGGAACCCGAAATGCCACGTCTCCCAACTGCCCGGCTCCTTGACCAGCAACTCGGCGAACCGGGTGGAATTGCCTGAATGATGGCTCACCAGCGAAGCGCACGCCAGAAACGCCACCGTGTTGGTGTATCCGCCAATCCATGACAGAGAGATGGCCAGACGGGACTTCTGGCGAAACGAATAGGCGCGGGCGGATAACATAAACGAAACCACCCCGATCGGGGATCATCGATCGGGTGAGGGCATTAACACAATCGTCTCAAGCACGATGGATGGTTGAAAACTTATCGAGCCAATCGAGGCCCGACCGGCGCGGGGCCGGTGGCGGATTGCCTGGGGGCTTCGGACAATGGCGCCTGAATCGTTTGCGTCACTTTGCGGAGCAGGTCCACAAATTCCACCTGCGCCATGTTCAACGCTTTGATCTTGATGTGGGAGATGATCTGCGATTGCAGCGTTTCAAGCTGCTGACGCTGGGCATCGGTGACGCCCATCCCCGATTGTTCCTGGCGGGCCAGGGATTCCAGTTGCCGGTCAAAATCGGACAGCAAACGGGCGGCATCCGGATCATCGGCAATGGCTTTCTGTGCCTGCTTGTACTTGGCGATGGCCGGGTGCTGGGCGACCAGTTGGCCGACCTTGGCGGCCTCTTCCAGAATCTGTTCAGTGGTAACGGGCATGGGATTCCTCTCTGTCGAGGCTACTATAGTCAAGATGGACCCCTCGTCCAATGAGTCAAACATGAAAGTCGACCGCTATCATCGTCAAAGCCGCGTCGCCGTCATCGGGCAGGCAGGCCAGAATCGCCTCGCCGCCTCCCGCGTGCTGTTGATCGGATGTGGGGCGCTGGGGACGGTCATCGCGGAACAACTGGTACGCGGCGGCGTGGGTTGGCTGCGGATCGCCGATCGGGATCTGGTGGAACTGACCAACCTGCAACGCCAGGTCCTGTTCGATGAGGCCGACGCGGCGGAATCAATCCCCAAAGCCATCGCGGCCAAACGCCGGCTGTCTGTGATCAATTCCACCCTCCCGATCGACCCCCAGGTGCTGGATGTCAACGCAACCAACATCGAAATGCTATGTGGTTTGACCGATCGGCAAACGCCTGTTGATTTGATTTTGGATGGAACCGACAACGCGGCGATTCGCTACCTGATCAACGATGTGTCCGTAAAGCATGGCATACCATGGGTTTATGGCGCGTGCGTCGGGACCGAAGGGCGTGTGGCGGCTGTTGTTCCAGGGGTGGGACCCTGTTTGCGTTGTCTGTTTGAAGCCCCCCCGCCGGCCGGCTCGTTGGCGACCTGCGACACGGCCGGCGTTCTGGCATCCGTGGCGGCGATGGTGGCGTCGATGCAGGTGGTGTATGCGCTCAAATTCCTGATGGGAGAAGCCAAAAAAGGCCATCTCCCGCTCTGGTCATTGGATCCGTGGGCCGGTCGAATTCGGGCGGTTTCAACCGAGGGTGGCCGTCGGGAGGATTGTCCGTGTTGTGGGAAAAAACAATTTGAATTTCTCGAAGCAAACCAGATCGATCTGATGGCTCGATTGTGCGGGCGGCAATCGGTGCAAATCCTGCCTGCAAAAAAGGTTACGCTTAATTTGATGGACGTTGGACAACAGCTTGAATTGGTGGGAAAAGTGGAGCGAAAGCCTTATTTTTTACGCTGCCAGTTGACCGACCCCGCGGGGATCGGCCTGACGGTTTTTCCGGATGGACGGGTGCTGGTGCATGGGATGGAAGACACCGCGCGGGCCAAGTCGATTTGTGCGAGATTTCTGGCGATTTAATTCAGGGGTTTGACTTTTACCTACTTTCCTGTAGTATTAGTAGGAAATAGCCGTGGAAATGGTTTCGACACAACATAGGCTGCATTCGCAGTCGGTATTGGAGCTGATTGGCAACACGCCGATGTTGTCGTTTGCGCGGGTGGTGGAAGGGGTTGGGAACGCGAAGGTTCTGGCCAAGGCGGAGTGGTACAACCCCGGCGGAAGCGTCAAGGACCGGGCGGCGTTGAGCATGATCCTGGACGGGGAACGCCGGGGATTGTTGAAGCGAAACAAAATCATCATCGACGCCACCAGCGGCAACACGGGCATCGCGTATGCGATGATCGGTGCTCAGCGGGGGTACAAGGTGATGCTGGCGCTGCCGAAAAATGCGAGCCACGAACGCAAACAGAGCCTGCTGGCGTATGGGGCCGAGTTGGTATTGACCGACCCGACCGAGTCGACCGATGGGGCACAGCGGGTGGTTCGCCAGATGGTGGACCAGCATCCCGATCGGTATTTTTATCCGGATCAGTACAACAACGACGCCAACTGGAAGGCCCATTACCAGACCACGGCGATGGAGATCTGGAACCAGACCGGGGGAAGGGTGACGCATTTTGTCACAGGGTTGGGGACTTCCGGGACGTTCATGGGGGTGACGCGGCGGTTGAAGGAATTGAATCCGGCCATCCGGTGTTATGCGATGCAGCCGGATGGGCCGCTGCACGGGCTGGAGGGGTTAAAACACATGCCGACGGCGATGGTTCCGGGGATTTACGACCCGGAATTGCCCGATGGTCAGGTGGAAGTAGCGACCGAGGATGCGCACAAGATGGTGTTGCGATTGGCGCGCGAGGAGGGGTTGCTGGTGGGCGTGTCATCCGGGGCGAACCTGGTGGCGGCGATGCGAATCGCCGAACAGGCGCAGGATGGAGTGGTGGTGACGATCTTCGCGGACTCGGCGTCGAAGTATTTGTCGGAGAGTTTCTGGACGGATGCGGCGCAGGAGGCGGAGGTTTGGCCGTGAAAGTGCTGACGTTGACCAAAATTCAGGCCGAACAGATCGAGCAAGAAGGCGTCGCGGCGTATCCGAACGAATGTTGTGGCATTCTGATCGGACGGGAGGAAGGCGAACGACGGATTGTTGAACGATTGAAACCGGCGGGCAATGCGTTCGCGGAGGATGAGAAATACCATCGATTTTCGATTTCGCCGGCGGAATTGATGGAAGCGGACAAGGAGGCCGGCGCGGCCGGCAAGCTGGTGCTGGGATTTTATCACAGCCACCCGGATCATCCGGCCCGGCCAAGCGAATACGACCGTCAGCACGCCTGGCCATTTTACAGTTACGTCATCGTGGCCATCGCCAAACGCGAGGCGAAACAGATGACCAGTTGGGTGTTGAACGAAGTCAGTGAACAGTTTGAAGAGCAGTTTATCGAAAGAGGTTGATTATGGGTCAGGCGTATGCGCATCCGGAAGTGTTGGTATCGACCCAGTGGGTGGCGGATCATTTGAACGATCCGAAGGTGAAGGTTCTGGAGGTGGATGTGGACACCTCCAGTTATGATCGAGGTCACATCCGCAACGCGATCGGATGGAACTGGCAGACCGATTTGCAGGATCGAATCAGAAGGGACGTGGTGGATGGGCGGACGTTCGCGGAATTGTGCCGGCGCAGCGGCGTGCGGACGGATGACACGGTCATCATTTATGGCGACAACAACAACTGGTTCGCGGCGTGGGCGCTGTGGCAGTTTAAGTATTACAACCACAAGGATGTCCGGCTGATGAACGGCGGCCGCAAGAAATGGGAATTGGAAAAGCGCGAATTGACCACCGAACGTCCCAAGGTAAATCGCAGCGATTACCCCATTCCGGCGACCGATGAGAGCATTCGCGCGTATCGCAAGGAAGTGATGGCCACCCTGGGTCAGAACCAGATCAACCTGGTGGATGTGCGCTCGCCGGATGAATACACCGGCAAGGTCATCGCCCCGCCGGGAATGAGCGAGACGGCCCAGCGGGCCGGGCATATTCCGGGAGCGAAAAACATCCCCTGGTCCAAGGCGACCAACGAGGATGGCTCGTTCAAAAGCGTTGAAGAATTGAAAAAGCTGTACGGTGACGCGGGCGTGGACCCGGCCAAGCCGACGATCGCCTATTGCCGCATCGGCGAGCGATCGAGCCATACGTGGTTCGTGCTGCGATATCTTCTGGGCCGGCAGAACGTCAAAAATTATGACGGAAGCTGGACGGAATGGGGCAATCTGGTCGGCGCGCCGATCGAGGTGGGTGAGGGTCGAACCGCATTGCCTGAAGTGAAATGCCAGTGAAGATGATTAAAATAAACCGTTGAATACGTTCCGCTTCCGTGCCATTGGGTCGGATCGTCCACTGGACGAAATTGGCGGCAGGCTGATGATTGTCAATACGGGATCGTTCAATAGATTTGGAAACTTTAACCCAGGGAGTAGCTCATGCCTCTGAAACCACAAGGTCGGATTTTTAATGACATCACCGAAACCATCGGCGGAACGCCGCTGGTACGACTGAACCGGGTGATTCCCAAAGGTCAGGCGACGGTGTTGGCCAAATGCGAATACTTCAACCCGCTGAGCAGCGTCAAGGACCGCATCGGCCTGGCGATGATCGAGGCCGGCGAACGCGCCGGGAAGGTGGACGCCGAAACGGTGATCGTGGAGCCGACCAGCGGCAACACGGGGATCGCGCTGGCGTTCGTCTGCGCGGCCAGGGGATACCGGCTGATTTTGACGATGCCCGAATCGATGAGCATCGAGCGGCGGCGGTTGTTAAAAGCCCTGGGCGCGCAGGTGGTGTTGACGCCGGCGGCCGAAGGGATGAAAGGGGCGATCGCCAGGGCGCAGCAGATTCTGACCGAGCACAAAAAGAGCTTCATGCCGCAGCAGTTTGAAAATCCGGCCAACCCGGAGATTCATCGCAAGACCACGGCCGAGGAGATCTGGCAGGACACCGAAGGCAAGGTGGACATCCTGATTTCGGGCGTGGGGACCGGCGGGACGTTGACCGGCGTGTCGGAGGTCATCAAGGCGCGCAAGCCCAGCTTCAAGGCGATCGCGGTCGAGCCGGTGGCTTCGCCGGTGATCATGCAGACCAAGGCGGGCCAGCCGGTCAAGCCGGGACGGCACAAGATCCAGGGTCTGGGCGCGGGATTCGTCCCGGACAACCTGCACATGGACGCGGTGGACGACGTGGTCACGGTGACCGACGAGGAGTCGTTCGAGTGGGCGAGGCGGCTGCACAAGGAGGAGGGATTGTTCGCCGGCATCAGCTCCGGCGGCGCGGTGGCGGCGGCGGCCAAGGTGGCTGCGCGGCCGGAAAACAAGGGGAAAATGATCGTGGTGATCCTGCCGAGCATCGGCGAGCGGTATTTGAGCACGCCGTTGTTCGAGGAAGAATAATCGAGTTTTTTGATCTTCAAACCTGGGCACAATTTTACGGAAGGATTGGAACGGTTTTATGGCGGAACAGAAGGCGACGAACATTACCTGGCACGAAGGATCGGTTTCGCGTCAGGAACGGCAGAAGCTGTTGAATCAGAAAGGCGTGACGGTCTGGATGACGGGCCTGAGCGCATCGGGCAAGAGCACGATCGCGTGCATTCTGGAGCAGATGCTGCTGAATCGAAAGAAACAGGCGTACCGGCTGGATGGAGACAACATCCGTCACGGCCTGAACAAGAACCTGGGATTCAGCGCCGAAGACCGGGCGGAGAACATCCGTCGGATCGGCGAAGTGGCGAAGCTGTTCGCCGACGCGGGGGTGATCGCCATCACCAGTTTCATCAGCCCGTATCTGAAGGACCGCGACGCGGTGCGGGCCGGCGCCGGGGCGGGCGAATTCGTCGAGGTGTACGTCAAGGTGAGCCTCGAAGCGGCCGAACAGCGCGATCCCAAGGGCTTGTACAAAAAAGCGCGGGCCGGCCAGATCAAGGGATTCACCGGCATCGACGACCCCTACGAAGCGCCGACCAAGGCCGAAATCGTGATCGACACGGAAACCACCAAGCCGGATGTGGCGGCCAAACAGATATTGGATTATCTGGAACGCGGCGGATACCTGTCGGCCTGATCGCGCCGGAGAATCGACCAGATGTCGTTCGTGGATTTACATTGTCACTCGACCGCCTCGGATGGGACGTTGCCGCCGGCACAGGTGGTGCGGCTGGCCGGGGAGTCGGGTTTGTCGGCGCTGGCGCTGACGGACCATGACACCGTGGGGGGCATCTCCGAGGCGCAGGCCCAGGCCCGGCGGATCGGGCTGGATTTTCTGGCCGGCATCGAGATATCAGCGGAATATCCACAACCGGGAACGTTGCACATCCTGGGATATGGGATCGACCCCCTGTCGCCACAACTCAACGAGATGATGCGAACGCTGCTGGAAGGCCGCGACAATCGCAATCCGAGAATCGTCGAAAAGCTGCGGTCGCTGGGCGTGGCGATCACGATGGCGGAGGTGGAACAGGAGGCGCGGGCCGGATCGGATGAATTGAAGCACAAGCCGATCGGCCGGCCGCACATCGCGGCGATTTTGCTGCGAAAAGGGTACGTCACGAGCATCAAGCAGGCTTTTGACAAGTATCTCGCCCCCGGCGGGCTGGCCTATTTTGACAAGGAACGACTGACGCCACGGCAGGCGATCGAGCGGATCGGCCAGGCCGGCGGCGTGGCGGTGCTGGCCCATCCCGTGCAACTGCGCGCCGAAAACGACGCCCAACTGGAACGGACGGTCAAGGACCTGGTTGATCTGGGACTGGAAGGGATCGAGGTGATTCATTCGGATCACGATGAGGCGATGGTGGAGAAGTGTTCGCATCTGGCGGATCGGTTCGGTTTGTTGAAGACCGGCGGGTCGGATTTTCACGGCTCCAACAAGAAGGACATCCAACTGGGCCGGGCCGCCGGAAGAAGGATTCCGAGGGATTTTTTTGATGCGCTGCGTCTACGGCTGAACCAGACGCGCGAACGGGCGATTGCCAGATGAGATGGTTCGATGACCCTGACGGACACGGCCAACGCGATGGACCTGCCGGCGATCAACGCCTCCATGGAGGATGCGCCGCCGGAACGGATCATCCAATGGGCGGCCGAACGATTCGGCAACGACCTGGTGATGTGGTCCAGTTTCGGGGCCGAATCGGCGCTGCTGATCCACCTGGCCACGCGGGTCATGCCGGACATTCGCATCATCATGATCGATACGGGGTATTTGTTTCCCGAAACCCACCAGTTCATGGAGCAGTTGCGGCGGCGGTTTGATCTGAACGTCTGGACGTACCGGACGAAGAACGACCCCATCGCCTATCTGCATCAATCGGGCGAGGACAACCCCACCTGGCGCAAGGATGTGGAGGCGTGCTGCGCGATCAACAAGAACGAACCGACCGAACGGGCGATGCGCGAATTGGCGCCCAAGGCGTGGCTGCGCGGCATTCGGCGAAACCAGGCCGATACGCGGCGAAACCGCACGTTCGTGGAATGGTCGGGGCGATATTCCGCGTATGGGATCTCGCCGCTGCTGAACTGGACCGGGCGGGAGATTTTCGCCTACATGAAGGCCCACGACCTGCCCTATCACCCGCTGTATGAAAAGGGATACGCCTCGATTGGGTGCAATCCGCTTTCCTGCACGCGACCGATCCAACCGGGGGAAGACCCGCGCGCCGGCCGATGGTCGGGCAAGGACAAGGTCGAGTGCGGGATCAATCTCAACTCCTCGCTGGATTCCTCCCAGTTGTAAGAGCCTATCCGGATAGGCTCTAAGCCCGCCGCGGTTCATCAACCCTACCCTTTTGAGGAAGGGATGCGGTGATGAACGCTGTAAAGATAAACATTGGCCATCAATTGCCACAGTTCTTCGTGGCCACCAACCGACTGGGTCTGCCAATATCGAGCCGGGTCGGCCGCGGGGATCAGGATCATCAACTCGCGTTTGCCATCGCTCAAGGCCAGGACCGAAGGTTTGTTTTTCCATCGGTCGCGGTGAAACTGCGCCCGGTAGATGGGATGATCGGGAGGCAATTCGCGAAATTCGTAACCCGGAAACAACGTTTGGCCCAGCCGGCGGAAACTGTCGGCGAAGCGCGCATCGCCACAGTCGGCATTGGCGAGGATCAGGCCGCCGGTTTGGAGGTAGGTCTTGAGCGTGCGAAGATCATCCGGCGAAAAATCCAGTTTCTGGTTGCCCGAAAGGTACAAAATCGGGGCATCGTGCAGATCCTGGGGTGAGACGTTGAGGTTGACGATCTGCCAGTTCAGCGGACGTTCGATCTGCCTGCCGATCCAGCGGGTGAGGTTGGCGACGTCGCGTGGACGCTGGTTCCAATGGGCTTCGCGGGGATGGCCTTCATCGGAGAGTTGATAGATCAATTTATTGATGGCGACCGGCGCGCGGCCGCGGCTGAGGAACAAAATGCAGAAGGATGTTTCAACCAGAGGATCGAACTGGTTGATCCATGAGCCATCGGCGCGCTGGCGTTCCAACAGATAGTCGGACCCGATTTTGAACCAGTCCAGATCGCCGAAGTATTTGTAACCGCTGGCGGCGCCGATCCGCTCCACGCCATAGAGAAGATACGGCCAGGGAATGCCCGATGGGTCGTCGTCGGGCAGCTTGAAATGATCGACCATCCAGGCAAGGCCGCGGTCGATGGCGTCGTTGGAGACGTTGCCCTGGCATTGGGCGCCCCGGGCGGCGGAAAGATAATCCTGGGTGACAAAAAGCGTGGCGACGCCGGCGGCGGTCATGGTCTGCGTGCAGGAATCGGCCGAAAATGGCGGCCCGGCCGCATAGGCCCAGCCACCCGATTCGTGCTGGTCGGCTTTCCAGCCGGCATCGACCGTGCGCCAATACTCCAATGGCACTTCGTAACCCGCCTGGGCGGCGGCCCACATCCCCAGGACGCCGTATTGGCTGGCGCTGTGGTCATAGCGTGAGCCAGGGTTGGGCAGGTAGTCATAAAACCCTCTGGACCCATCCTTTTTTTTGGTGGAAGCGAAGATCAACCGCCCATCGCCAAAGGCGGCCTGTCGAATATCGGGATTGGGAGGCAACAGATTCCAGACCTGCGCCCGCAGGCCCAGCGCGTAGATTCCTTCGATTCGGGCCTGTTTGAGAAAGGCGATGGAAGGAGCGAGGCGCGGATTTTGCGGGCTTTGGCCTGCCGAAAGCAGGGCATAGACGGCCAGGCTGGTCAGGCCGCCCCATTGAGTCGTCACCGATGGATCGCCCGACTGTTGACGAAAGGCAGATTGTTCCCAGTTGTCCTCTTTCTGGCGGGAATAGAGATATTCAACCCCTTTGTCGAGCATCAATTCGACCTGCCGGGGATTGGCGGCATGTGAACAAACGGACCCGATCAAAACAATCGCGAAGGTGATTCGACACAGCCGCATCGGAATCCTATTGGCCGCGCCAATGATACATCATCCGAGGGGTGGAGATTTCATCGAGCAGTTTCCGGTCGATGTGCAGGTTCAGCTCGCGGGATTGGGGAGAATTCAAAGGCGAATGGGCGGTGAGCAACTGGAACAACGAAGGGGTTTGCTGATACAGCACCACGGTCATGTTGGTCAGGCCGGCCTGTTTGGCGGCATGGGCATAGGCATCCTCCGCATAGCCGACCTGGTCGATCAGGCCCAGCTTCAGGGCGGTGTCTCCCATGTAGACCATGCCGTTGGCGATCTGGTCGAGGGGCTGGTTGAGCTTGTTGCCCCGGCCGGCGCGGATGACCGATTTGAACTGCACAAAGGCCTGGTCGATCAGGGATTGCATGTAGGCGACATCCTCGGGTTTTTCTGGAGAGAACATCGAACCGGCGTTTTTGAAATCCGCGCCGGTGGCATGGAGCGTGGTCTCTTCGACGCCCCACTTGCTCATCAGGCCGCTGATGTTGAATCGCGGCATCAACACGCCGATGCTGCCCGTGATCGTGGAACGTTCGGCAAAAAGATAGTCCCCCGCGCAGGCGATGTAATATCCGCCGCTGGCTGCGACCGATCCCATGGTCACGATGATCGGCACTTCGGGACGGGTGGCCTTGAATCGTCGAACCTGGTGGTACATCTGGTCGGCGGATGTGACCGCCCCGCCGGGGGAATCGATGGCCAGGACCAGCGCTTTGACCTGCGAATCCTGTGCGACGGCATGGATCAGTTGGCGAAATTGCTCGGCCGATTCATCGGCGATGACGCCATTGACCTGCACGACCGCGATCTTCTGGTTTGCATCCCCTTTGACGAGGATGGTCTGACGGGCGTCGACGCCGCCGGAACCGATCGCCGAACCGATCAGCAGCAGCACGTTCAAACCGACCGAAACAATCAGCACGACCACCAGCGCGATGACAAACAGCGCGCCCCAGATGGATCGACGACGTGGCACAGGCCAGGGCATGGGGGGTGGATAATAACCCGGCGGCGGGCCGGCCGGCGGCATGGGCATCGGTCTGGGAGGTTGTCCCAGCGGAGGAGGCGGCGGGGAAAACGCGCCACGGGGATCGATCGGACCTTGGCCGGGAGGAAGCGCTGAACTCATGGGAGAAAGTATCCCATCTTCCGCCATTTGGAGCAAAGCGTCCGCGCGGGGTTATTTGCGTTTATTATAATTCACGGTCACGGTTCCGGCCGTGCCGCCGCGTACGGCAAACTGGCCGATGACGCTCATCCGGCGGGGCCGAAGGGTATGAACGAGATCGTCGAGGATCTGATTGGTGACGGCCTCGTAGAAGATCCCCTTGTTGCGAAAGGAGAGGAAATACAACTTGAGGCTCTTCATCTCAACGCACAGGCGATCGGGGATGTAGCGGAGGGTGATGGTGGCGAAATCCGGCTGGCCGGTGACGGGACATACGCTGGTGAATTCGGGAAAGACAAACTCGATCTCGTAATCGCGATTCGGGCAGGGATTGGCGAACGCTTCAAGGATGGTGCGCGGGGATGCGATCTGCCGGTCGGTCAGGATCGAACGGGCGCCGAGTTGGGTGAGTTTGGCCATTAGTGTGCCGCCTGTGTTGTCGCGGGAACCGGTGCGGGCGGGGCGTTAAAATCCGCCTGCAACTTCGAGAGCAGCTCGCGATCCACCTCGAACTTCAGGTCATTGTACGACCCGATCAACGGGCCGGTCGAATCGGGTTCAACCAGATGCAGCGTATAAGTGCCTTGACCCGCCCCGCCGGCCTCGGTGGTCTGGATGGTGAGCGTAAACGCATCGGCCGGCTGGGTGGTGGGAGATTCTTCGAGATACCGTTCCACCTTCAGCGGATGCAGTGCCGACAGCAGGGCATCGACATGGGCGTCGTCGGCCGGTACATCGGCATCGGACCTCACGAACCATCGTGAAACCGGCTGCGTGGTCGACTGGGTGGCCGCCGGCTGTGTGGCAGGTTGGGGTCGGCGTTGAAAGGCAATGGTGCGATGTTCGGCCGGCCGGGTGGCAGGTTGGGTGGTGGCGATCCGGTCGATGGTCAACGACCATTGGCTGACCTTGGCGGGGTCGATCTCCACCACGTTCTTGTCACGCAATTCCAGTGGTTTTTTCGACAGCGATGCCAGCGCGGAAGCGGGGACTTTGGCGATGGCGCCGGAATCGGAAATTTTGACGTAAACCTTGTCGCGCAGGGAATTTTCATATGCGCCAAAGATGATGCTCACGCCGGCCGGCGCGGTGGCGGGCTGTGTGGCGGGTGGTGTCGTGCTGAAAAAAACCGTGGCCTGGGGATGATCAAACCGGGCGCGGGCCGCTTCGGGAGAATCGGCGGCGACAAACCCATCCGCTCGCAGGCCGGTGATGTCAAAAAGCAGGTCGGAAACGGCCGACGTCTCGGCCGGCATGTCGGCCGGCGCGGTCAATCGCCACCGCTCCCCCTCCTTTTGCAATCGCAGTTCGGCTTTGGGCGTGTGGATTTGAAGCTGGTGGATGTCGGTGGCGCTGGCGGTGACCAGCCGTTTGTCGCGCAAATGGTCGGCAGGGTTTTGCAGCTTGGTCCACAGGTCGGCCGGGACGATCTGGGCCTGCTGTTGGCCTTGCACCTGAACGTACATGACATCGCCGATGGCGGCACGCTGGCCGATGGCGAATTGAATCACCTTCCCCGAATCCAACGTCAATTCCACGCGATATCCGGGCTGATCCAACCCCGTGGCGGCGGCCTTGTCGCCGGTGGTCTGAACCTGGCCGCGGGTGCGCAGTTCAACCAGCGAGCGGACAAAATCATCGGCTTCAAATGAATCGGCCGGCGCGGAAACCGGCTCGGTCAATCGCCATTGCCCCTCGATCTTCTGCAACACCAGTTTTGGACCGTTGGCGGGGGTGATCTGAACCTTGGTGACATCCTTGGCCTGGGCCTCGAACAGCCGCGTGCCCTCGCCGGCCAGGCCGGTTTGTCCGTCGGATTGCCCGGTGGGTTGGCTTGGCGCAACCCAATGATCCACCAGCAGATACGCGCCCACGGCCGCCAGCAGCACAATCAGGATCACGGTGGTTTTGAAATTCATGGCAGTAAATGAAAGGTTAATCCCGTCGTTTGAGGTACATGACAATTCCCGCGATGATCACCAGCCCCGGCAGGCCAACCGTCAAAACCCCCACGCGCCAGGCCGTCAACACTCCCGCCGACATCGGCTTGATGCGGCTGACCTCCATCGCGGTGGGGGATATCGCGATCATGGTGTCCATCTTTGAGAGCCAGAAGATGCAATTCTGAAACAACTCGGCGTTTCCGGGGAAACGCGACACCACGATTCCCTTGCGCAGCAAATCCTGGTCGGGAATGTTGAGCATCTGGTTGGTGACAAATTCGAGGCTCCCCAGCGCCACGACCCGCCCGCCGTCCGGTTTTTCAGAGACCGCGCCGCCAAAGATGGGAGGCGGGATGTCGCCGCCGGTTTCGCCGGCCTTGGGCGGGTTGAATTCCACCGCTCCATTTTGCAGCACCGACTGAATGTCGCTTTCACCCCATGATTTGATGTCGGTCGGGACCGGCAGGATCGGGGTGACGGTGTGCCCCTCGACAGGGTTGGTTTGAACCACCAGCAACGGAACCAGCAGCGATTCCAGCGATTGCAGCGGCCGGGTCAGGATGTGCTGTCCATATTGTTTTAGGACAAAAATAAACGGCACGCGCAGGGCCTGTTCCAGCGGATCGGCCCCCGGGGCGGCGTTTTTGATCGGCTCATGGACGGCGATGATATTTGTGTGGACATTGATGCCCCAGTCTTTGAGCACCGGCTCCAGATTGTCCGCCTGCGGGGTGAACAAAACCAGGGCCGAGCCACCCTGCTTGAGATGTTCGGCCACCTTGGCCCCCAGCGGATTAGGCCCCATCTGCGTCATGCCGGGCATGTAGGAAAGCACCACCCAGACCGCATCCTTGATCTGCTCATCCGTCGGTTCCGGCTCGGCCGGTCGGCCGCGCATCTGCGACTGCATGGCCCACTGGCCGGAGAGGTCCTTTTCCATGACCTGAAAATTGTATTCGCGAAGTCTTTCGGCAATCTGTGACAGCGGGCCGCCCTGGTCAAAAGGCGTTTCGCTGGTGGTCAGCGGCGGGCCGCCGGGACGAACGAAGACAACCTTGGGTTTGGTCGGATGGGTCAACGACACCAGCGCGGTGCTGATGCGCTGTTCACCGGCGAACCGCCTGCGCGGGGATTCGTCGGTGTTGAACATCCGCGAGTTCTGCGGCAACGGCCAAACCTCGTCAAACCCCAGCACGCGCATGTCGGTCGGCCCCATCACCAGGATCGAGCCGCTTTTGAGCTTCGGTCGCAACTCATCGAGTTTCAGTTCGCCCAGCCCGTCGATGCGCTTGATCTGCTCGTCGGCCAGCTTTTTGATCGCCTCAAATCGCGGCTGCGACCCGGCGGCGTAGTCGCGGATTTCCTTGGGCGCTTTTTCGTTCCCCTTGACGGCCGCGAAATCGGTGGCCACCCGCTCCACCAGCCGGGAGAGCGAATCGAGATTGCTCCGGACGGTCTGGGTGGCCCCTTTGTAATCGGGAATTTTCTGCTTCAATTCCCGGTCGATCAAATCCTGCGTGCGCTGAAGGATTTCGGGGAATCCCTGCACCGTCGCCATCGCCAGCACCATCGTCTGCTGAAGATTCTCATCGGTGATTTTGTCCAGCGGCAGTTTCTGTTGAATCGCCTCCTCCCGCTCGGCGAATTGCTTGATCTGCTCCAGTGTTTTGGGGAAATCGACCAGAAAATCCTTGTACAGCTTGATCTCGCCGCCGTATTTTTTGGAAACCCTGTCGATCAACTGATCGACGCGGGTCGGCTCGTCGGCCGGGTCGATCATCTCGGCGGTGATTTTGCCGTTCAGGCTGTGATATTCATCCAGAAGATCCGAAACCGCCTGGCGGTAATTCTGCGCGTCGGCCTCACCTTTCTGGCGGGGATAAAGCCCCACGATCTCCACCGGCTGGCCGATGCCGGCCAGGATGTTGGCCGTCTGCGGTTGCAGACTCATCGACCGGCCCAGGGTCGTGTCCAGGCGGACGTTGTGCTTCTGGACCAGGTAGACCACCGCCACCGCCAGCACGATCACCACGATGACGCTCAAGGCGACGTTCAGGCCGTATTTCAACCAGCGGTCCTTTTGCGATTCGGGCCGCGATGATTTTTGCGGAACGTCGGTTTTTTTCGCTTTGCTCATTTCCACCGCCGCGATTCCAATACTTTGATCGTCACAAACAAAAAGACCGCCGTGGCGACCAGGAAAAAGATGATGTTCCCCAGGTCCAGCACCCCCTTGCTGAAGTCGGTGTACCGGGTGAAGACCCCCTGATCGACCACTTTCCTCCAGAACGTCGGCAGCGCCGTCTGCTGGCCGGCCCACCAGGGGGCGATGGTGACGGTGAACAAAATCGCCGCCGCCGCCACGGCCGCCACCACCTGACTGCGCGTCCACGAGGAACAAAACAGCCCGATCGCGATGAACAATCCCCCCACCAGCACCACCCCTAGGTATCCGCTGAAAATCGGCCCGTAATCCGGCCGGCCATACAGCGCCAGCATCCCCACGTACACCAGCGTCGGGATCAACAGCACCACGAAAAATCCCAGCGAACCCAGAAATTTTCCCAGCACCACCTCGGTCTCATCCACCGGCGCGGTCATCAGCGTCTCGATGGTTCCCGTCGCCCATTCCTGGGCCAGCAATCCCATGCACAACACCGGCACGATGAAAACCAGCAGCCAGACCATCCAGTCAAAAATGGTGCGCATCGCCACCGGCTTGCCCGGCTGAAAATCCCGCCAGAACAAAAATCCCGCCACCAGCAAAAAGAGCGTCATCGCCACGTACGCGATCGGCGAATAAAAATAACTGCTCAGTTCCCTGCGGGCGATCACGATCGACCGGCTCATCGTCGCTCCTGAATTAAAACCCCGTTCATACCCGCCCCATCGCCTGGTTGGCCGTCACCTGCACGAAAAATTCCTCCAACGTCGCGTGTTCCAGCCGAATCTCCCGCAACGGCCAGCCGTGCTGGATGATCGTCCGGGCCACTTCTTCACGGATGTCATACCCTTCCCTGGGACGCAGCGCGGCCGTCACCATGGATCGATCCGCCTGCCCATCCAGCAATTCGACCGCCCCCACCCCGCTGACCCGTGTCAGCGCCTGTTCCACCTCCTTGGCCGGGCCGCGACACTCCACCAGCACGCGGGCCGACAACTTCCGGCTGTTGCGCAATTCTTCCGGAGACCCCTGCGCCACGATTTTCCCCCCTGAAATTACGATCACCCGCCCGCAGACCGCCTCCACCTCCGGCAGAATGTGCGTCGAAAGCAGCAGCGTGTGGTCACCCCCCAGGTCGGCGATCAATTTCCTCGTCTCGCGGATCTGCGTCGGGTCCAACCCCACCGTCGGCTCATCGAGAATCAGCACCTTGGGATCGTGCAGCAGCGCATCGGCCAGCCCCACGCGCTGGCGATAACCCTTGCTCAAATGACCGATCGTCTTGTGTTCCACCCCTTTGAGCCAGCAGCGGTCCATCACGTATCCCATCCGCCGAACCCGGGTGGCCCGGTCCATCTTCCGCAACCGGCCGCGAAAATCGAGATATTCGCGGACTTTCATCTCCGTGTACAACGGCACGTTTTCCGGCAGATATCCCATGTTCCGCCGCACCTGTTCGGATTGGTGAAAAATGTCAAATCCATCCACCGTCGCCCCGCCGCTGGTGGGGGGCAGATAGCACGTCAGCATCCGCAATGTCGTCGATTTGCCCGCGCCATTTGGCCCCAGAAAGCCGACAATCTGCCCCTGGGCCACTTCAAAACTGATATGATCCACCGCCAGGGCCTGACCATAGACCTTGGTCAATTGCGACACCGATATCACGCGGTTACCTCGGTTGTGATTTGCCCGCCACCGGCGGGCCGGACAATGCTCTATGACAACGCCTGAACCTTGTCAATCCAACATCCCTTGCATCCATCCATGCGCCACCTCATGGAAAGTTTCGGAATTTTCCTCACCGACTCAAATCGAAGGTCATCCGATAAATTGTTGTGCCACCGCGACATAGCGCATGCGGGCCTCGTACAATGCCGTGTCGATCAGCCGTTGTTCATCGGCCGACAGGTTCCCTTTGCATTTTTCCTCCAAAATCACCAGCGTGTCGATCTGGTGCTTGGCCATGTCGAGGTTGAGAACCGGTTCCCCGCTCCGATTCGGCAGATCGCCCAGGTGAAATAAAACCTGCATCAAAATCGACTGCACCAATGAGCCAAAGCTCGCCGGCGGGACTTCCCTTTGACTCCGCGAATCCCCGGCCGCCGCTTTTCGTCCGGCGGGAGGGGCTTTCGCATCGGCCGGCGCCGATGCGGCCGCCTTGGCCGCTTCCTGCTCAGCCAGCTTGCGCTTTTCCTCCTGGGCCTGCTTTTTCCAGTCGGTGTCGATGTGCAACGAGGGTTGATTGTCTTCTTCTGCCATGATGCCCCCCATCATACACGCCCTCTTTCTCATTGACATCCCCCCGACCGGCGGCGACAACCCATCCATCATGTTTACCGGCATCATTGAAAAAAGAACCACCGTGCTGGGCGCGGCCGACGGGCCGATGTTCCGGCGTCTGACGATCCGCGGCGACTGGACCGACGTGGCCGCCGGCGAATCGATCGCGGTCAACGGCTGTTGCCTGACCGTGGCCGAAATCCAGCCCGGTCAACTGGGCTTCGACGTGATTCAGGAGACGTTGAACAAGACCAATCTCCGGCTGCTGCAAGGCGGCGATGAGATCAACGTCGAGCGTTCTCTGCGCGTGGGGGACCGGATCGACGGCCATTTCGTCCAGGGACACGTCGATGGAACCGGCCCGCTGGTGGAACTTCTGACCACCGACCGCGAATATCGCCTGCGCATCGCCGCGCCCGATCATCTGGTCAAATATCTGGCGCCCAAGGGGTCGATCGCCGTCGACGGCGTCTCCCTCACCATCGCCAAGGTGGAGGGAAACGAATTTGAAATCGCGCTGATCCCCACGACCTTGAACCTGACCACCCTCGGCGGCCGCCAGCCGGGATGGTTGTTCAATCTCGAAGCCGACATTCTCAGCAAAACCATCGTTCATTATCTGGAACAACAAAGGGGGTGAATGCTTCAATTCATCCATTGCCACCGGCTCCGAACTCATCCAGGACCGTTTCGTCAGGATCAGGCTCGACCGGATCAGGCTCGACCGGATCAGGCTCGTCCATGTTGCACCCTGTTTCCGGAGGCAATTCCGCCGACATTGCGGAAATATGAGATGGATCCAACGGCGACTTGATCCGCAGGGCGTCCATCCGGCAAAGCACCTGCTGGTGTGAACATTTTAACACCCCTCCAAAATAACAGTTGTAATACTCCGTAATCGTGGCATTTCGTACGATTAATTCCTCATACAGTCGCAACAGCCGGTGATCGCCCCTCCCACAAGTTCGTTCCACATCCTCCCACCACTGCCGGACTTCAATGCCAGCGGCCTCCCAGCCGACGCGCAGTTTGGCTTCGGCGTTGTGTTTCTCGATCATTTTGGGCCGTAACTTTTTGCCGTCCGTGAAAAGATTTTTATCAACCGTCAACCAGTTGGCAGAGGGTTTATCCGCAAGCGACTCCAGATTGAAAGCGGGATCGAGCAAGGGCACATTCCGTCGATCATCGCTGGCGGATGAGTCGGTGACACTTTCCAGGATGTCCTGCATTTGCCCGACATCATACACCGGCGTCAGATACGCCTGAAAAGGAGGCGTTCGTCGGTCGCCCAGGAACAATGTTGCCGGCGGTCCGTAGTGCGGATGGCCGGCGGGTGAGGCAATGTCACTGGGAAGCAACAGCGGTCGGGCGGCCAACGACCAGCTGCGCGCGGTCGGGACGGTGCTACCCTCTTCGCTGCCCACTTCCAGCACGGCCGGCACTGCGATCGTCGCGGTGCCGCTTTTGACCGAATAGTAGTCGGCGCTTTCCCGGTCGAGGCCCGGCATGACCACATGGGTCTGGAAACCGTCCAGGATCGTTTTGGCGGCATTGCCGTAGACGGAAAGCTGGGCCAGCGACTGGATCGCCGCAATGAAACAAAACCCCATCTCGCGGCACAAATGCAGCGCATTGGCCATGCCGGGCACTGGCCCCGCGGCAGCGAACTCATCGATGGCGAACAAGACCTTTCTTTCCAGCGACCCGGTCGGCGAGTTGCAGGCCTGACGCTGCAGTGCGGCCAGCAGTCCCGAAAGCAGCAGCGACGTCACCATGGACAATGGCTCGACATCCTGTGGGTCCAGCTCCAGGATCAATATCCCGCCTTCTGAGGCAAACCGGCTCAGCGATACCTCGTGCCCGGAAAGAAAGGCGGCGACCTCGTCAACAAACCTCGTTACACCGCGCAGGACACCGGCGATGGTGGCGGCGTTGTTGTTCCCGTTTTGATGATAATTCGCAAAAGCCCGCAGCCCGGGGAACGCCGGATGCCGATCGGCGATGCCGCAAAAATCGCCTTCAATCAACAACTTGCGAATGGTATACAGCGTCCGCTGCCGGGGAGGCAGGTCGGTGCAAACTGCCAGAATCAGATGTTGTAAATAATCCTGGCCATCCCGTTCCGCCCAATCCGTAGCCCTCCCCAATGAGGTTGACATTCTCATCAGGCTGGTCGCCAGCGTCGACGCACATGCGGCGTCGGTGCAGCCTTCCAGCGGGTTCCAGCTCATGGAGCGATCGGGTTTGCGCGGCGCCAGCAACATCAACTCATCAGCGCGGCCCGCTCGCCGAACGACCTCACGGATAAACCGCGTCTGCCGCACACCCTTGGCGTTGATCACCACCAATCCCAGCCCCGACTGAATGGCGTGTACAATGGCAGGCAGGATGCCGCGCATGGTCTTTTCAGAACCGCTGCATCCCACAAACAGGGCGTTGGGCGATGTCACGCCCATCGGTAATGGCACGGCCGGCATTTCGATCACTCCGACTTTCGGATCGTGATAGATGGCAAAACCATCCAACAGACGGATATATCGCTCGGGGTGTGCCTCGACATCCTGGCGCAGTGCCTTCAGGTCCGCCTGGGAAGCCAGTCGACTGCGGCCGTAAGGCCCTTGCGGGGCAAACACCACCCCTGGCGAGGCGATTTCGTTGTCGGTGTTAAAATGCAGACTTTTCCAATCCCAACCCTGCTCGCTTTTTTTGCTGCTCTTCATGGGGTCCTTTCGTTGTGATAAATCATTGGTCCGATCACTTCCCCTTCGCCTTAAACGACACAAAGACGCAAATCAGGGGAGGCCGACCGAAGAATACTACACCCCCGTTTTCACTATTGTTTTGCAAATCCCCTCACCATTGGGTCGCAGGCGTGTCCGTGATAGCATGGTGATGTCACCCGACTTTTTTATTACCATTAACCTTTGAAGAAGCATGTGATGGAACCGATTCGGGACATGACGATGCAATGGTCAAAGCAGGGCCTGGAAAAATTCCTCAGGGAACTGCAAAACCGGGTCAATGACCCCGACGCCAAGGGAAGACGACTGTTGGCGGCGCGCCAGGTGCTTGATCGTTTTCAGGTCATCAAATGCGATGGCCACTGGGAACTGGATGTCCTTAACTGGAAAAAAAGCGGCAAGGATCACGACAGCCAGGCGATTTCCGCCATCAACGATTCACATCTGGACATGGAATTTACGCTACCCGGCGGCCCGAAAATACAAATCGTCCGTCTGGAGCGGGTTCATCAAAATACTGACGGCCAAAAACACTGGCATCATTTTCTACCCGTGACCCATTCCTCGGACATGCGGGCGACGGTCTGCCCTGCCGATGACTATGCGAGACTGATGGAACTGATCAATCAGTTGCCGACAGTGAAACAGGCCGTCCTGATTCAGCACAGCGGCGACTCGGCCAAAAGTATTGTCTCCCGCCTGCTGAGAAAGGGCGCCGATGTGCAATTGTTTGTCCAGGCTGCCGACTCCGCACAGCCTCCGTTTCACAAAAATCGGCTGGCGTCGCTGTATGAAGACATCCCAAATAGATATCTGCACGACGGGGGCAGCCTGCGTGTCTATTACTATCCATCTCCCGCTTCCCTGCGCGCGGTGCTGGTGGACGACCAGGTGCTGGCCATCGGGTGGTATAACTATTTCAGTAAGGAAAACCGACAGTTTATCCTCTATGGTCACAACCAGCCTTATCTGCATTTAAAAAAAGGGCAGGGAGCGTTCCAGGCTCTGCGCGACATGATGTTGAATGTGACCCGTTCCATCGAAAAACATGCCCAACCGGCAATCGTGCTTCCCAGAAACCGCATCCGTTGAAGTGAATCTGACTGCACTGACCGATGGCATCGAATCACCTTGATGGAATAAAAAGATATTTTCCATCGCGGATGCGACAGTTATGCTGTTTGCCGCATGTCCACGGGCAACCATTCGAGAAAACTGACCGGCATGACCAGACGGCCGTTGGTGGGGGTGGCGGCTTGCCTGATCCTGGGGATCTTCGCTCACGACCACGTCCTGATCCAACCCGCACTTTATCTTTCGCTGGCGGGACTCTGCGCCGCCGCGAGCCTGGTGGCGTTGCGGTGGGAACGCATCGGTTCCATCCTGCTGGCGGTGGGATTGTTCTTCGCCGGAATCGCCGGCGGGCAGCTTCGGCATTTTTATTTTTCCACCCACGAGATCGGATCGTACACCCGCGCCGAACCCCGGCTGGTTCGGGTGGTGCTGCGAGTTGATAATCCGCCGCAAATCACGGCCAATTCACAACCATCGCACAACGCCTCAACGCCCAAACAGACGTTTTCCGCCACCGCGCTGTGGATTTTGCACCGGGATGGATGGTCCGCCTGCGATGGCACGGTGCGCGTGCGACTCAACAAACCCCACCCCCGCCTGACGGCCGGCCAGACGATCCAGGCCCTTGGATTTCTCTCCTCCCCCCTGCCACCCGCCAACCCCGGCCAATACGACTGGGCAACCCATTACCGCCTTCAACGCGCCCTGGCCACCCTTTCCGTGGCCGAGGTGGACAACGTGCAAATCCTCTCCGATGGCCGATTTTCAATCCTGCGATGGTTGCGGCAACTTGTGCGAAGCGCCCTGTCGAAAGGGTTTTCAGCCGACCGATCTCTGGATCACGCGCTGTTGCGGGTGCTGGTCCTGGGGGATGGCGATCCGGAATTGCGCGACATTCAGGATGATTTTCTCCGCACCGGAACCAGCCATCATCTGAGCATCAGCGGCATGCACGTCGCGGTGCTGGGTGGATTTGTCTTTCTGCTCTGCCGGCTCCTCTTTTTCCCACCCGGCCGCAGCGCGTGGATCGGGATGGGATTTGTCATCCTATACGGCCTGGTGACGATCCCTTCACCTCCGGTGGTCCGGTCGGTGCTGCTTTGCCTGGCATTCGGGATCGGCGTCGTCGCCGGAAGAAGGCTCGATTCCATCCAACTATTGGCCGCCAGCATCCTGATCATGCTCATCTGGCAACCGATGGACCTTTTCAACGCCGGGTTTCAACTCAGCTTCGGCACCGTTCTGGGATTGATGATCTTCACCACTCCCCTCACGGGCTGGATGGCCCGCAAACACCTGCTGGAGGAGATCGCCGCCCCGCTACAACCTCCCCGCACGCCCGCGGAACAACTGATCCAAACCGCCCGGCATCATCTTCGCGCCGCCCTGTCGGCCGGGTTGGTCGCCTGGGCCGTCTCCCTCCCGTTGATCGCATGGCATTTTCGCCAATTAAACCCATGGGCCATCGCCGCCAGCATCCTTCTGGCCCTTCCCGTCTTCGCCGCCATGGTGGGCGGTTTGCTCAAAATCGTGCTGACGATGATGTTGCCCGGCATGGCCGGCCTCTGGGCGGCGATCGCCGCCGGCCCGGTGTTCCTGATGCGCCAGATGGTTCATCTCTTGTCCCAACTTCCCGGCAGCGACGTCGTCCTGCCGACGATCCCGATCTGGCTGATCCTCCTCTATTACATCCTGATCCTGTTGCCATTGCTGGTGCGCGACATCCAACCCCTGAAGAAAATCAAAAGATGGTCCCCCATCGCCGCCCTGTTGCTGATCCTGATCCTGCCCCTCAGTGGCCTGTCATCCCCCCATCCGCCCGGCAAACATCTTCGGATGACCCTGCTGTCGGTCGGCGCGGGCCAATGTGCGGTGCTGGAGCTTCCCGGCGGCAAAGTCATCCTGATCGATGCCGGCTCCAGTTCCATCGCCGATCTGTATCGCGACTGCCTCGACCCTTTTCTTCGCCATCGCCGGATCGGCCGAATCGACCAGGTCTTCATCAGCCATGCCAACGGCGATCATTTCAGCGCCGTCGAGGATTTATGCCAACGCCGCGCGGTCGGCGAGGTTCTCATGACGACACAATTTCGCCGCCAATCCCACGGCAACGGCCCGGCCGAATCCATGTTGCAATCTTTGTGGCAAAATCGCATCTCAACGGGCATGGTGCGCGCCGGCGATCAAATCCAACTCGAACCGGATGTCACACTCGAATCGTTCTGGCCGCCGGATGATCCCACATTGGATGAAAACGAATCGTCCATGGTTCTTCAGCTCCATTACGCCGGCAAAACCATCCTCTTCACCGGCGACATCCAATCCGCCGCCCAGCAACAACTGCTGCTTAATCCCCTGCCGCTGGCCAGCGACCTGCTCATCGCCCCCCACCACGGCAGCGCCGAACCCACCACCGTCGATTTGCTGTCCGCCATCCACCCCCTGGCCATCCTCAGTTCCAACGACCACACCCTCACCCGCAAACAACGCCGATTCGACCAGCTCGCCAACCCCATCCCCCTCTATCGCACCAACGACCGGGGCGCGATCACCGTCACGATCCTCGACACAGGCGAATTACGGATCGAATCATTTCTCAACCCCCAACCCTGATCCACGACTCACCGATTTCCGCAGTCCGCGTACCCATCAATTGTTGAATTCGTTGCGGGTTTCCAGCATCGCCACCAGGTTTTCGATCGGGGTTTTGGCCTGAATGTTGTGGATGGTGTTGAAGACATACCCGCCACCCTTCGAGAAGACCTCCAGACGTTCCCTGACCTGCCGGCGGACTTCATCGGGTGTGCCGAACGGCAGCACGCGCTGGGTGTCCACGCCCCCACCCCAAAACGTGATCCGCCCGCCGAATCGGTCCTTGAGAACCTGCGGATCCATGCCGCTGGCCGAACACTGCACGGGATTGAGGATGTCAAAACCGGCGTCGATGAAGCTGTCCACCAGCGAGACGACCGCGCCGCACGAATGTTTGAAGGTTTTCCACTCCGTATTCTCATGAATCCAGTCGTTCATCTTCCGATAATGCGGCAGCCACAACTCACGGAACGTCTGGTTTGAACAAAACGTCGAGCTTTGCGTCCCAAAATCCGTGCCGCACAGCATCACCACGTCCAAATCCCGGCCGCAGGCGTCGTTGATCGTTTTGAAATTTTTCAGAGCGATCTCCGTCTGCCGGGCGTAAATCTCGTTGACGTATTCACGCCGGGCGCTCAATGACATGTACCATTCACTGATGTCGCGAATCCCCTTGGGATGGACCATGAACGGCCCGGGAACCAGCGCGATGTCACCCAGCGCAGCGCCCGGCAGCGTGGCGATCACGCATCGCCCCGTCCTCCGCGCATCGGCCGCCATTTTGGCGAATCGACGCAAATCCGCCTCCGAAATCAGTTCAAACTCCTCGAGATTGTCCTCCACATTCAGATGATCCTCATCAATTTCATCCTGCCGGATGATCGTGTCAAAAAAGAAACTCGTCGAAGGCATGTGGCCGCTGGGGCCGACGCTCCGGTTGCCCTTGGGATAAATAAACACATCCCCCTGCTCATCGGTCGTGGTATGAAAATCCGCGGGGACCAGAACCTCCTGCCCCCAGGGGGTGGACCACGGCTTATAATTTTCCGGTGGAAATCCGAAAATCGTGTTGGGAGCGGGAACCCCTTCAACGTCAATGCCCATCGCGGTCTTCAGATCATCCTCCACCATCCCAAGCATCTGGTATGGCTCATGCACCTTGACCGGCCGGCGCTCCAACCCGTAATGGTTTCGCAGCTTTTCGATAATCGAACAGTGAATGCCGGTCACGGGCGTCCCACCAAAATCCATCGGCGTCAGATCCGGTTGACGATGTTCGACGGCCGCCAGAACCCGTTGACGAGAAGTCATGATTAGTCTCCTGTTTTTCCCTCTCCATTGCCGCTCGAATCACAGACACAAACGTTTGCACGATCTTACATCCGCGCAATATTAGATCAAAGGATGCGAATGGATTATTATATCCGCCATCTTCCAAAATCGCATATTTTTGACATCTTTACGATACGTTGTGCGTCCGGGGTTGCAGTTTTACAATCGCTCCCGGCGCTATGGGGCGCGCGGGAAAGGAATGGTCGGTATGTCGCACTGGGTGCGTGGGATGGTGGTGTTGTTGATCATGGCCGGGGTCTGTTTTGCGCAAAATGCGCCCAATCCCGAACAACTGAAAAAAATGTACGATGATGCGCTGGACCAGCTCAAGGCGGCCCAGGATCGCAAGAACGAACTGGCCGCCGAAAACGAAAAACTGCACGCGCAACTCGCCGAACTGCAAAAACAAGCAACCATCCTCAGCGCGCAACTGGAGTCCCATCAACGGGATGCGGCCACCCAGGCGAGCAAAACCTTTTTTCTGCGTTCCTATTTCGCCTCTTGGCAGCGGTTTATTGATCGTTATCCGGATTTGAAAGTCCGATGGGAGGCATTTTTGAACGCCGACGTGCTGGCGGTCCCCTATTCCGTGCCGCTGCCGGAAAACCCGACCTGGTAGTTGGCCGCCTCCACTCCCCTTGATCCGCCGGCCGTCCAATCCAACCCAGGCCCCTTCCCCGCGCTTCACGGTTGCATACAATCCATCCTCTGGAACATCTTACCCAAGGAATCCGCTTTCATGGACACTCAACTGTTGCGACTGGGCCATTCCCCCGACCCGGATGATGCTTTCATGTTTTACGGCCTGGCCAAAGACCTGATCCCCACCGGCCGGTATCGCTTTGAACACATCCTGCAGGACATTCAAACCCTCAACCAGCGCGCGATGAAAGGGGAATTGGAAATCACCGCCATTTCCATCCACGCCTACCCCTATGTCGCCGACCAATACGCCCTGACCAGTTGCGGCAGCTCCATGGGCGACCAATACGGCCCCATGGTGGTGGCCCGCCAACCCATGAAACTCGAAGAACTGCGCGGCAAGAAAATCGCCATCCCCGGCAAACTGACCACCGCATTCCTCGCCTTGCAACTGTGCATCGGCAAGGCGGGTGAGGCGTTTGACTTCGAGGTGGTTCATTTTGACCAGATCCCCGCCTTCGTCCGCGACGGCAAGGCCGATGCGGGATTGATCATCCACGAGGGACAATTGACCTACGCCCAGTCCGGCCTGCACCTGCTGGTGGACCTGGGCGTCTGGTGGCACCAACAGACCGCACTGCCACTGCCCCTGGGGGGCAACTGCATCCGACGAAATCTGGGCCAAAGCGTGATGCAGGAGGTGACGGACATATTGAAAACATCCATTCAATTCAGCCTCGACCACCGCAAGGAGGCGGTCGATTACGCCCTGCAATTCGGCCGCGACCTGAACCGCAAGCTGGCCGATGAATTTGTCGGCATGTACGTCAATCAATGGACGCTGGATTACGGACCGCGCGGCCGCGAAGCGATCACAAAACTGTTGCAACTTGGCGCCAAGGCTGGACTTGTGCCGGAGATCGGCCCGATCGATTACGTCGTCGCCCGATAGGGCTTATCGCGGCCGGTTGACTTCAGGCTTGGGATCGCGGGTCATCAGATCGCTCAATGCGGCGATGGGGTCTTTGGATTCAAACAAGACCTCATAAACCGCCTGCGTGATGGGCATCTCCACGTTGAATCGACGGGCCAGTTGGACCACCGATTGAGTCGTGGGAACCCCCTCGGCCACGCTGTCCATGTCGGCCAGCACTTCCTTGAGCTTCCTCCCCTTGCCCACCTGTTCGCCCACCCGGCGGTTGCGCCCTTCGGGGCTGACGCAGGTGGTGATCAGATCGCCCAGGCCGGCCAACCCCTGAAACGTCTGCTCCTGCGCCCCCATCGCCACCCCCAGCCGGGTGATCTCCACCAGCCCGCGCGTGACCAGCGCCGCCTTGGCGTTGTTGCCCGCCCCCAGACCATCCAGCGCGCCGGCCGCGATGGCGATGACGTTCTTGGTCGCGCCGGCCAGTTCCACCCCCGTCATATCACCGTTCGTATAAACCCGGAAATACTGGGTGGAAAATGCCGCCTGCACCCGCCGGGCAAGCTCGCCATCGGCGGATGCCGCGACGGCCGTGGCCGGCAGATATCGCGCGATCTCGGCCGCGATGTTCGGCCCGCTCAGCGCCAACAGCGGCCGGTCACACGCCGGTTCGGTCCATTGTCCATCGCGCATTGTCCGCCCACCCAACACGTCCGCGATGACCTGCGTGGGCCGCAGCAAGGTCTGGTTTTCCACCCCCTTGGCGACCGAAACCACAGAAATCCCGGCGGGAACGTGCGATTTGAGCCGATTCCAGACCCCGCGCATGTATTGCGTCGGGATGGCCGACAAAATCAGCGTGCAGCCGTCGAACGCATCGGCATCGTTGGCCGTCAACCGCACATCCGGCGGTATCTTCGCCCCCGGCAGCAATCGCATGTTTTCGCGGTTCTGGATCAGACGGTCGATCGACTCTTCAAACGCCCCCCACATGGTGACCCGGTGGCCGCCCTGGGACAATAAAATCGAGCAGATGGTGGCCATCGCCCCATCGCCCAGAATTGTCACGTGTTCCGGCATGGCTGGTGATCCGATGGCATTCAATTCAATCATCCCCATCGTCGTCGCCGGCATCGGATTCATCAAAATCCGCCTCGCGCGGCTCGGGGCCATCCTCGCGATTGCGTCCACCCCGGCCGCCGTGTCCTCCACGACCTCCCCGGCCGCCTTGATCGCGGTTGGATCGGCCCATCGAACGAACCAGCCCATCCAACATGCGGGACACCTGGTCGCCGCGATAGGATAAATCCTCAAAATTGATCGAAAAATTCAAATCCCGGCAGAGGATGAAATAATACCGCAATCCCTCCAGGGCGCTTTGAGCAAGATTGTAATAATGCGCCTTGTTTCGCGGCCCCCGGCGCTTAAACCCTTCGGCGATGTTTCTGGGAACCTCCACCGCCGCCCGCTCCATCTGCAACGCCAGCCCCTCCTGCTGTTCCGGCGGAAGCTGCGGCGTCGCCTGAAAAACCTTCAACACCAGCGCATGCGCCTCCTGCCAGACTTTCATCTGCTCAAAACTGCCAACGCGTTCCTTGTCCACGCCTTACCTCGCGGTTGAATTCGGGTTTTTTCGGATGGGGCCGGTCCAACTGGCCCATACCCAAACTGTATCCGAGTTTCATCGGAAACAAAACATATCCCCACACATACAGGTTCAACTGGTGGCAAAATGTCACCTGTCAGGCCATTGTGCGGCTTTTGCTCAACCAATCGTATTTGTGGACTGTTTTATCATGCTGACCGGCCGCAATCTTGTCGCCGCGCGGCTTTATGGGGATAATCATGTCACGGAACCCTCATCATGCCATGGATTGAAAATCGATTTGAAGAAGGCCTGATCGTCACCAGCCTCGATTTTTTCATCAACTGGGGACGCAAAAACAGCCTCTGGCCCATGACTTTCGGGCTGGCGTGCTGTGCGATTGAAATGATGGCCGTGGGGGCTTCCCGATTTGATCTGGATCGTTTCGGCGCCGGGGCTTTTCGTGCCACACCCCGTCAGGCCGACCTGATGATCGTCGCCGGAACCGTCAATTACAAAATGGCCAGCCGGGTCAAACGCCTCTATCATCAGATGCCCGACCCCAAATACGTCATCGCCATGGGCGCCTGCACCGTCGGCGGCGGCCCATATTTCAAATACGGCTACAACGTCGTCAAAGGCGTTGACCTGGTCGTGCCGGTCGATGTTTACGTCCCCGGCTGCCCTCCGCGGCCCGAAGCGCTCATGGAAGGGATCATGCGGCTCCAGGACAAAATCGCCGGTCGAACCATCGGCCGGACGCCCGATGCCGTTCCCCCCTCGCTCCGATAAACCATTCCCGTTATCCTCCCTCTCATGCAGGTTTTGACCACGATTGATTCCTGTCGGGATGCCCGCTCCCGGCTCGGCCGGCTGGCGCTGGTCCCCACGATGGGCGCGCTGCACGCGGGTCATCTGTCCCTCATCGAGCTGGCCCATCAACACGCCGAGACCGTCGCGGTCTCCATTTTCGTCAATCCCACCCAATTCGGCCCCAAGGAGGATTTCAAAAAATACCCCCGACCCATCGAGTCAGATCTTCGACTCTGCGAACAGGCGGGCGTCGATATGGTGTTTCAACCCGCCGTCGAACAGATGTACCCCGCCGAACCGGCCGACCTGATGATCGACCTGCCCTCCCTATCCACCGTCCTGGAAGGAAAACACCGCCCCGGACATTTTCGCGGCGTCTGCCAGGTCGTCGCCAAGCTCTTTAACATCATCCAGCCGCAGGCCGCCTGTTTTGGCGAAAAGGACTACCAGCAACTGCGCATCCTCTCCGCCATGACCGAGGCGATGAATTTCCCCATCCGGATCATCCCCGGCCCCACATTGCGTGACCCCGATGGCTTGGCGATGTCCTCCCGCAACCGGTATCTCTCCCCCGAAGAACGCACCAAGGCCCTGTCCATCTCGCGCGGACTGTTCGCCGCACGCGATCAGTTCGCCTCCGGCATCGACCAGACCAACCGCCTGCTGACCACCATCCAACACGCCCTGCTCGAACAACACCTCGCCATCGATTATGTGGCCGCAGTCGATGCCAAAACCCTCAAACCGGTCGAACGGGTCGCCTCCCCCACCCTCTTGGCCGTCGCGGCCCGTGTGGGATCAACCCGGCTGATCGACAACGTCATCCTGTCACCCCAATAAAACAGCCCTTCCATCCGCTTGCTTCCGGCAGGGCAACTGCTATACTCCTTCCCCTTTACGACTCGGAGAATCCGTATGGCCATTAATCTCAAAGCGGGCAGCAACGTCCGACTCACCATCAGCAAGTCCATTAATCGGGATTCCGCCCGAAAAACCATCGAACGGCTGTTCATGCAGGACAAGACCATCAGCCTGCCGCTGGAAATCCGCAGCCGGAATTTCAAGGAATTGCCCAAACGCCGCGGCGGCCAAATCTGGACCAAGCGGCCCAATAAGCTTCACCCCGGCCTGAATCGGGGCGATTCCGCCACCGTCAAAGCCACCCCACAGACCATTCGCGATCTGAACAGCATCGCGGAATTTGTGACCATCGCCTAAATATCGTAATCTTGCTAAAACACTTAAAGCGGCTCCCATCCGGGGCCGCTTTTTAGTTGGGCTTGCCCCCCAGCATGTCCAGCAAGGCATGTATATCAAAGGGTTTGGCGATGAATTGCACCGGCTGGCCATGCAAGACGCCGGCGTCGTATTCGCCGCTGATGGCGATGATCCGGCCAGGCCGTTGCGTATCGGGCAGTTTCATTGTGTGATGCAACAATTCCATGCCATCCATCACCGGCATTCGCAGGTCGGTCAACAGCACATCAAACCGCTGGGTCAATAGATAACCCAGCGCCTCCTCGCCATCGCGCGCGGTGATGACCTCGGAGCCGGCCAGTCGAATCAGCCGGCTGATGGCCATCCGCGTGGGGGCATGATCCTCAACCACCAGAACGCGGAGTTTTTTATGAGCCGAGGATGTGGTCGCTGACAAGGGGCTGAGCATATTCATCTTCTTGCGCCTTCTTCAACCCTTCCCATCACCCATCCATAACAAAGCATATAGAGGTTTTGGATGCCGGTCCACGGATGAAGTTTTCATCCGCAACTGAATTATTCCAACCCCTGTGCGGCCTCAAAATCACGCCATACCCCATCGGAACACAGCAACTGACACGGGCGAAACGCTGCCTTGTAATCCATTGTCCGGCAACCTCGCACCCAATACCCCAGGTAATAGTAGGGAATCAAATTCTCTGCGGCGAATTGGATTTCGTGCAGGATGCCAAACGTGCCCAGACTCCGCCGGGATTCGTTCGGATCGTAAAAGAAATAGACGCTGCTGAGCGATTCCGTGCATCGGTCGCAGATTCCAACCGCCAGCAACCGGCCGGCCGGGTCGCGATATTCAAATTCAAGCGTGTCGATGGGCGATTCATACAAAAACGACTCGAAGGCCTGTCGATCTTCGGTTGTGCTTTGATGCCACCCTTCCTGGTATCGTCGATACAGTTCGTATTTTTCATCACTGGGTTGTGGCGGGCCGGCTGTGATGGACAGGTCCGCGTTATGACGCAGACACCGGCGATGGGATTTGGAGGTTTTGAAATCACCCACGCGAAGACGGACCGGTACGCACAACCGACAAGCCGGGCAGGCCGGCTGATAGATGACCCGGCCGCTGCGTCGAAAGCCGGCGTCCATGAATTGATGGTACAGCAGAGGCGGCATCCGGCTGACAAGCACAGCGCGGTTGCGGGCCGTGCGATCGGGCAGATAGGGGCACGGATGATCGGCCGATACGACCAGCGGGATGCGTACCGGCGACTTGAGCGACGGATAGGCCGCGGGGGTGGCTCGGTCGGCTGATGAAGGATTGTCCATCGCGCCGGCAACCTCCGTGTCGATCAGTGCGGCATCGGGAAGCGATTGCAGAAGTCGGCCACTTCGCCGCGAATTTTGGCCAGTTCGGCCGGGTTTTCCTTGGCATGCAGCGCGCGGTCGATGAAAGTGGCGACCGTTTTCAGATCGTTTTCCTTTAACCCGCGCGTGGTGACCGCCGGCGTGCCCAGACGCAGGCCGCTGGTGATTTTGGGTGGCCGGGGATCGTTCAGGATGGCGTTTTTGTTGGTGATGATGCCGGCGGCCTCGAGCGCCTTTTCGGCATCCGCGCCGGTGAAATTTTCGTTGCGGGCGCGTAAGTCCACCAGCATCAAGTGGTTATCAGTGCCTCCACTTTGCAGGCGATAACCGTGTTCTTTCAGTGCGTCGGCCAGAGCCTTGGCGTTGGCAACAATCTGGCGGGCGTAGTCGCGAAATTGAGGTTGAAGGTCTTCCTGAAACGCCACCGCCTTGGCGGCGATGATGTGCATCAGCGGGCCGCCCTGGCTGCCGGGGAAGACGCTGCGGTTGATGGATTTGGCCAGTTCCTCGTCGTTGGTCAGGATCAGGCCGCCGCGCGGGCCGCGCAGGGTTTTGTGGGTCGTCGTGGTGACGATGTGGCAATGAGGAAACGGGCTGGGATGAGCGCCGCCGGCGACAAGCCCCGCGATGTGGGCGATGTCGGCCATGAGCAGCGCCCCCGCTTCGTCGGCGATCTGGCGGAACTTCGCGAAATCGACGATGCGGGGATAGGCCGAATAGCCGCAGAGGATCATTTTCGGCCGATTTTGCAGGGCTTTGTGGCGAACCGATTCAAAATCGATGGTCTGGGTTTCCGGGTCGAGGCGGTAGAAGTCGGGTTTGTAAAAAATCGCGGAGGTGTTCAGCTTCATACCGTGGCTGAGATGGCCGCCGCTGGACAGATCGAGCGCCAGAAACGAATCGCCCGGCTTCATGATCGCCATGAACGCGGCCAGATTGGCGTTGGCGCCGCTGTGGGGCTGAACGTTGGCGAATTTGCAATTAAACAGTTGTTTGGCGCGCTCGATGGCGAGGGTTTCAATCTGGTCATAATACTCGCAGCCGCCGTAATACCGGGCGCTGGGATACCCTTCGGCATATTTGTTGGTCAACACACTTCCGGCCGCCTCCATGACGGCGGCCGAAACGTGGTTTTCGCTGGCGATCAACTCCAGGGTCGATTGCTGACGAAGCTGCTCCTGCTTAATGAGATTGGCGACCTGCGGGTCCGTTTTTTCCATGTGCTGCATGATTGCGATCCTTCAATGACAAAAAACTGAAGGATCAGATTGTACCGTGCCACGGCGAGAGGGCCAAATGGTCAAAGGGGATATCTGCATGCAAATCCAAGAGATGCTCAGTCAATGCTGATGCATGAACACGTTCTGGCGGTCGATGGCTTACCTCATCATACGCATGTCGCGCATCACTTGTTCATCTCACCCGGTTGTTGCTCCGCCGGTTGGGATTGGGCGGTGGGGAGTTTCCAGAGTTCGCGCATGGCGCGGTAGACGCCGTCGGTTTTGCCGGCGCGTTTTTCGGCAAGGTCAAGCCAGGCGGCGGCCTGTCGTTCGTTGCCGGTGTTGTAGGCGATGTAGGCCAGAAGGAAGACCGGCGTGGTCTGGTTTGGCTCGTTGACTGAAATGTTTTTCAGTTCCTTGACGACCTCCTGAAGGCGGTCGTTGCCGATGAACACCCGCAGGTCGTATTGGCCCACGAGGACGGCCGGGTCTTTGGTGACGGCTTCGCGGATGTGTGCCTCAGCACGGGCATAATATCCCGCCCCCAGTTCCGCGTGCGCCCGGCCCAGCACGATCAGCGGGTTGTTGGGCGCGATCTGCTGGGCGATGTCATACTGGTCCAGCGCCGATGCGAATTTCCCATCCTTCATCAACTCCTCGGCCTTGCGAAGCACATCCGCCAGGCCCTTGGCCTGCACGCCGTTGGCCAGCGTGTCCACCTTGATCGGCTCGGGCTTTTCAGGTTGACCCTTGTTGGCGTTGGCTTCCTGGGATTCCTTGTTCTCGGCGTTATCCTGCGGAGCCGCCGGTTGCTGAGGCGTCGCCGGCTGGCCCGGCGTCGCCACCTGGCCCGGTTGACCCGATTGGCCGGGCTGGGCCGGCTGATTTGGCAGAATCGGCTGGTTTGGCTGATTTTGCTGATTCTGTTGGCCGGCCGAATTTGCGTTGGCTTCCTCCTGTGCTTTTTTCTGCCGAAGTTGCGCCTGATATTCGCGGTTGTATTCCGCGTCGGTCTTGGCCTTTTCATCCTTGAACCGATCATACCGGTTGTGCATTTCCGCAAACTGCTGGCTCTGCTGCGTGGGTGGCGTCAGGAGTCGATTGCGCAGGCTCTGATCCGTCCCGACGTTCCCGGCCAATCCCTGATCGCCCCCCACCTGTCCGCGGTTCACGCTGCTATCCAGCGCCTGGTTTTCGGGCGTCTGGGGCAGATTCATCGCGGGGTTGTTCAACTGATTGGGATTGGCATTCCCATCCGTCGGCGGCTGATTGCCGGAATTGCGAAGCTCCTGACGATATCGCTCCAGGGTCTGCGCATCCAACGGCCCGCGCCCCTGGCCGCCCATGCTCGTATAGTTGTTCAGAAAATAGGCGTCGTTGGGATTGTTCACATCCCACTGGCGAATCCCATACAAAGGCGATGCGGTCAAAATTGAATTGGCATCGGTCCCCGGCCCGGGCAAAATCATCTCGCCCGGCATCGGCGGCCCGGACATCGTTGGATTGTTCACCGTCCCCACCGGCGGCTGCCCGGCAGTCGTGTCCGTCACCAACGGCGCCGGCGCATACGTTCCATTGGTCGTCTGCACATACCCCGGCGGCGGCGTGATCGTCCGATTGCCATAAAACGGCCTCGGCTGGGTCATGTCCACCTGGGTTGAATATTCCGGCGCACCACTCGAACCACGGATGAATCGATCGGTTGAATCCGTCCCGCTCGGTCCGGCAAAAACATTGGGATCGCTGTATGGAACCGGACCGCGAAACTCCCGGCCGGCCGTTACGTTCCCCGTCACGATCTGGTTGCCGCTGGGTTGTACGATGTCACGGCCTTCGTTGTACCCGCCCGAACCAACCCGATTGTTGGCGTCCAATGCCCGCCCATCCTGATTGTTCGCTCGAAACTGGGCCTGTGAAACTCCAGGCAAAAAGACCGCCGGCAAGGCGGCAATCACGGCCAACGACAATCGGCGAACGGCGGTTTTATTTCTCATGATGTCCTCTTTATCGGCCCGCCCGCCCCCACAACCGGACCCGTAATACACTATTATAGTGTATTAGACACCACGGAAGGATGAAAGTTGCCATTGAGGTGCCGATGCAAAAATAAACTGATCTGCTCGACCGTCAAATCCCGGGATAAAGCGTTGTAAATTCCGGGCTTGTCTAAAGTTAGCACTTTCCCTGTGCTGAATATTTCAGAAAATCGATCCGGCCGCAAATCGTCCATGTTGACCCCATAAGCAACCTCAAATGCCCATCGGTAAAGGGGTTGCATGAATTTCAATGCAGGGGTGCGAAGGATGAACCGATCCATCAACTGTTGCGGGTCGCAGGCCGGCCGCTCCAGCACCAAGGCGGCGATGGCCGGGTCGTTCAACGATGCCAGCAAGGCGGCATTGGCGCCCGTACCTGAACCGATGATCGCGATCCGATCCGGATCGATGTATGACCTTCGACGCAACATCTGCACCGCGGCTTGGACATCTTTGGATTCATTCAGCCCAAATGTCTGCCCCCCGGGCGCGCTGTTGCCACAGCCCCGCAAATCAAGCACCAGCACCACCAGCCCTGCGTTGTGCAAGGGTTTGACCAATGGCAACATCTGCTCGCTCGATCCGCCCAGGTCGTGTACCAACACCACGGCCGGGAAGCGTTTTCGCAAGATTTTGTCTTTTTCTTCCAGGACTCGACGGGCATCCAAGGCCGGGATCAACACCCCTTCCAGTCGGGTCTGATCCTCGCTGAGCATCGTGACCGGTTCGTAATAAATCCCCAAATCCTGTGGCGTCAATCCGGCCTTGACCTGCTGCGGATGGGTGGTGATCGCCACCGACAGCCCCACCAGCAGGCCGATGCACAACTGCCAAAACGCCAGCCGATAGAGAACCCCGCGAAAGATCCGGGTGGGCAGCGTTCCTTCTTCAATTCGTAAGTGCTTATGCCTTCGTGGGATAACATCCATCAACAGCAAAGACGTTGTGCGTCGGAACAGACGCCGGGCCACCAGTCCCCATCGCCGCCGTGGCGCGGGAGCGATGGGGTCGGGGGCAAAATCGGGATTCATCACCGGCCGCTGCATCTGGACGCCTTTTCTCCACTGCTACATCCATCAGATACAATATGTTGGGGTATCAAAGCCAATCGATAAAAAAATTCCGCATCTCGCGGGCAATGGGGTCTGAGGTTATGTTATGGGTCCTGGTCAGGGATGGCCGGGAGGATGTTTACGGAAGAATCGGATTGCCATGTCTTTGTCGCCGCGCATGACCGTTGATACGCCCAATTCGGCAAAACCCCCTGTGATTCGCCTGGTGGCGGTGGATTTGGATGGGACGTTGTTGAACGACACCAAACAGGTGACCCGGCAGACGGCCGAGGCGCTGGCTGGGTTGCCGGAGCGCGGGGTGAAGCTGGTGATCGCATCGGCCCGGCCGCCGCGGTCGGTTCGGCATATTTATCAGAAGCTGGGGTTGGACACCTGGCAGATCAATTACAACGGGGCATTGATCTGGGATGAGCCGGGTCATCAGGCGGTCTTTCATCGTCCGATGAACTGCCGGTTGGTTCGGCAGATGATCGATGTGTCGCGGGATATGTTCGATGAGGTGCTGGTCACCTGTGAGATCATGGACCGATGGTTTACCGACCGGCTGGACGACCGGTTCAACACCGAGACCGGCAAGCTCTTTAAGCCGGATGTGGTGGCTTCAATTGATGAATTTTGCAATCAGCCGATCACCAAACTGTTGCTTTTGGGAGAGCCAAGGATGATCGGCCGATTGGAGCCGATGCTGACGCAGCGGTTTGGCGAGCAATTCACGTTTGTGCAGACCGATGATCACATGCTTCAGATCATGGACAAGCGGGTCTCCAAGGCGGTGGCACTGGAGAAGGTGGCGCGGCATTACCGCACGCCGATGGAACAGGTGATGGCGATTGGCGATGCGCCCAACGATGTGGGGATGTTGCAGTCGGCCGGCGTGGCGGTGGCGATGGACAACGCATCGGCGGTGGTCAAGGAGGTGGCGGATTGGGTGGCGCCGTCGAACAACGACCATGGGGTGTTCGCGGCGTTGAAGCGATATGGGTTGTGCGGATGATTGATCTTTTTTTGACTTTTGATTCGGGAATGGCCGGATGATTCGCATTGCGCATCTGATTGGACGGGATGCCTGTTTTGAGCAGCGCCGGGGGGTCGATGCGCTGGTGCGGGGGTTGGGCGAAGGGTTTGAATCGGAGGTGGTGCGGATCGGCCAAGGGGAAAAGTGCCGGTCGTGGCTGGCGGCGATGAGACATTTGCGCCGGCGTGCCGGGCAAATCGACCTGATTCATGCGTGGGATGGAGTGGGATTGGCGGCGGGGGTTGGGGCGGGCGTGCCGATGGTGGTCGGCCTGGCCGTGCCGCCGGGGCGGGGGTTGTCGGGTTGGTTGCGGGCGGTGATGGCATATCGACCGGTGCAGATCGTGGCGGCGACGGCGACGACCCGTCGGATTTGCGTGGAACGGGGAATGGCGCTGGAGCGATGTCATTTGATCCGGCCGGCGGTTGATTTTGGAAAAATCGCATCGCGGCGTGATGCGGGATTGCGGCGGGAGCTGGGTTTTACGGATGAGGATTTCGTCATCCTGGCGGCCGGTGAATCGACCCGGCCGGCCAATCACGAGCTGGCGGTCTGGACGAGCGGAATATTGAACGTGCTGGATCGGAGTTACAAACTGCTGGCATGGGGACGGGGCGGACACAGCGGAAAATTGGTGCGGTTTGCAAAAAGTTTGAAGCAAGGCGAGATGATCCGGCTGGCCGAACCGACACTGGGGCGTGCGGTGGATTTTGAAGAATTGCCGGCGGCGGCGGATCTGCTGCTGGTCACCAGCAATGGCGCACAACCGACGTTGCCGCTGGCGATGGGCATGGCGGCGGGATTGCCGATTGTTTCAACGGTCACTTATACCAACGGCGAATTGCTGGAGGATCACCACAACGCCCTGATGACCCCAAAAACCACGGCCCGCATGTTGGCCCAGCGGGTGATGGCGCTGCGATACGATTCAGGATTGCAATGGGAATTGTCCGATCGGGCGAGGGTGGAGGCGTTTGAATATTTCTCGACCAGCCGGTTTCTGGTGCAATATCGAACGTTGTATCGGCAGATCAACGAAGGAACAGAAGTCCAAATCCCACAATCAGCGCCGGGAGCGGGGTTGCGGTTTCATGGGCGGGCGGGGTGAACCTCTGTGCATCCAGATATACCGGAGGAACTCTCCGGCCGGGGTCGGGCCTGCATGAAAACATTCTCATCTCATTCGGAACACCCGCGATGATGCAAGTGATACTGACAGTGTATCAAACAGGACAAACGAAGCTGAACATGAGTTGAAGCCCCCACCGTTTGTTCAACTTGCCCGCCGTTCGGTCTGCGGCCGCAAGGTTTCCACATGGGCGACGTGAAGATACGAACAGAATGCGAGGCGTTCGCCTTCCGATGCGGATGAATCGGGCAACGCCAGGATCAAGGCTTTGGCGGTGACAAACGCCATTTCAGGATGCAGGATGTTGTAACTTTCGTCGCTGCTCAGCACGACACGGAATGGTTCAAAAGGGGTGCGGCGAAGAATTTCCCGAAATGTATCGGCCGTCATAATTGAATATTATAACGTCAATCCGGCTATATTTGTAGAAAAATTCCACCGCGGCGTTGGAGTATATCACAGCGCGCCGCCGGTTCGCCCTTTCTGGTCATCTATTCACGAGCAGGGCATCCGCCCCGCCGCTTACGCCGCAAGCCCGATATATCGCTTCAACTCCGCCGCGAACGGCGTTGGATGAAATTCCGCGTTCTCCAGGAGGTCTTCCTCCGCCAGTGTGAAGAGCTGCCCGCAGCCGCATTCGCTGAAAAGCTCGCGCAGCTCGGCGTCGTCTTTCAGGTCGGTCCGCGTGTATCGGCTCAGTTCGTGCAGCCGCAGGTAGTCGATCTCGTCGCGGGTCAGTTTCAGCCGCCGCTCCAGCATCCTGCCTTCGGGCGTGCGGCTCATCGTCAGGAACAAAAACGTCCGCACCGCCACCAGGTCGCGCATGGGCGTCACGACCAGGTAGCCCACCCGCCGATCCGCGATCTTCATCGCCACCAACAGGTCGCCGTCGGGCTGCATTTGCACAATGGTCGGCTTGTTCAGCGATTCGTGCATCCAATGCTGCGCCCAGTCCGCGTAGCAATGCATATCCAGCCGCGAACGCAGTTGCTCCAGCGCGTGGCTCTGCACATAGACCGGCCGCACCTCGCCGGACGCATACCCCAGCACCTCGGCCCAGTGCGGGCCGAGTGATTCGGGCGTCCAGGAGGCATAGTCGACGCCGTACCACGTGTTCGACGTTCCCACACGATGCATCGGTCGCGATCCGTTCTCCAGCCGAACGTATTTCATCGGAGTCTGCTCGGCATGGAGCGTCAGCGTGACCTGCCGGCATCCTCGCGGCCCCGGCGGCGCGGAAAGCCTGCCGTACAGCATTCTCCCATCCAATCGGCTCCGCGCCACCAATGGCGCCAATACCTCGCGGTGCAGCGATTCAAATGTCATATTTTGGCACGTCGTGGTGGCGATCGCCTCCAGCACGGGTCCGGCCTGTTCCAGGAACGAGATCAACGACGCCGGAGACTTTGAATTATCCCCCGTTGGATAATGGCTTCGATTGTACTCCACGAATTTCCGCAAGGGGACCGCCAGCGCGTAAAAGTCGCGGACCGACATCGCGAACTCCCCCACGTCGATTGCCGCGCGATTGAATCCCTCCTTCACCGTCCGCCGGATCGGCGCATACGCGCCGCCATGCGCCTGGGCACAAGGGAAAGAAGGATCAAACCTCAACACCGGGTCCGGCCAGCGGGCATCGAAAATCTGCCCGCGGATCGCCGCCGGAATGCGCTCATACGACGCCAACATCCCCAGCGAAGAAAGCAACGACTTGAACCGTCGCCGAAACTCCAGCAGCGGATCCACGTTGCGGACGTGCTTCGGACCCTTGCGATTTCGATCGTTACGGGCTTTCGACATAAACAGTTACATCGGCCACCAAGACGCATTTACTGCACGCCGACGCTGTTGCTGTTTGCCTGAAGTCCGATAGTGCCCAATGGATGTCAGGGCCGACAATCGCCATGGTCCAAAGGGCTATCCGACCGTTTCCAGCAGATGCAGCGTTTTGTCATCGCGGTGGGATTGGAAATATTTTTCCAGCAATTGCTCGAACACCGAACCGGCCGGTGAAACGCAGGCGAACAACGTCGCACAGGATCGCAATTTCAAGTCATCGGAGGAACCAAAGATATCGTAAGCCGAGCGCCCATCGACCGACAATGCCGCTTCAACACATTCAATCAGTCGCGGCCCCAGCAATGGATGTCGCAGGTAGGCTCGAACCTCCGCGAGATTTTGAATGGCAAAATGCCGCGAGGTTGAACTGAAACCCAGGCCGGCAACCTGCGGGAAGATGAACCACATCCAGTGCGAACGTTTGCGACCAGCTTTGATTTCGGCCAGTGCCTGCGCGTAGGCCGGCTCCTGTGCCCGTACAAACCGGTCCAGGTCGTGCGGATCAGTCATGCAATCCTTTCCCTTCAAGGATTTTCGGCACCCATTTTTCAACCCGTGCGGTTCGGGTTTTGGATTGTTTGGCGGCGGAGAAATAGAGCAGATATGCCCGCCTCCGGCCGGGCGTGAGGAGGTTGAAAGTAACTTTCAAGTCGGGATGCCGATCCAATTTGATCTGCAATTCTTCAGGGATGGCCATGGGGGCGCTGTTTTGGAAATCAAACTTTTGACCGGCCATTTCCAGTTCGATAGCCTGGTCAACGTAATCTTTGATCAGGGTTTCCCGCGATCGTATTTGTTCGGCGTCGGTAAATCGAATCACCCGGACCGATCGCGTATTTTCGCCCGGTTTAACCAGAACATGGTCAGGGTCTTTGAGCAGCGCGCCTTTGACAAAACTCAGAACGCAATACTCCTTGAACGCGCCCAGCAATGCGACGTTGCCCGATTCAAACGTGTAACAGGGAACGCGCCATTTGATCTGCTCGATCAGCGGGGTGTCGAGGAGAATCATCCTCAATAGCCGGAGTTCCGCCTGCCATTTTTTGTTTTTGCGGATGTATCCATCGACTTTGGGGTTGGGTGTATTCATGGACGATACGGGTCAAAGCCCGCCTTGGGGAAGATCAGTTTCGCATTCGATCCGTGCCCCTGCTGGTCAGGGTTGCCTGTTCAAGAGTGCATTGCACAAGCATCTGTTCATCCGGCACAACACCGATGCCCGGGCCGTCAACCGCACTGATCTGCGATGGGCCGCAAAGATCGATGGTCCGGCGGCCCAGGTCGCGGTGGTAAAAACGGCTTGTCGGGAAGATGTCGGCCGGATAATGGATGTTCGAGAGGCTCGCCAGGGCGATGGCGAACGACTGCCCCACCGACGATTCAAGCATCCCGCCGACCCAGCAACCGACGCCGGCGGCCCGGGCGATGTCGTGGATTTTCAGGGCGTTGGTAATCCCGCCGACACGGCCATGCTTGATGTTGATCCACCTGCAGGCGCCGATCTCAACCGCCTGGCGGGCCTTTTCCGGCGACGTGATGCTCTCATCGAGGCAGATCGGCGTATCCAGCGCCTTGGCCAGCGTGGCATGGTCGATCAGATCATCGTGCATCAGGGGCTGCTCGATCATCGCCAGATTAAAGTCATCCAGTTTTTTCAGCATCGGAAGATCGGCCAGCGTGTAGGCGCTGTTGCAATCGACGTGAAAAACCGTTGTGGGGAATGCTTTGCGCACGGCCGCGATCACGTCGATCTCCCAGCCGGGACGATACTTGAGCTTGATTCGTTGAAAGCCTTCTTCAATGGCTTTGCCGATCTCGGACAACAGCGCATCGATCGATTCCATGACGCCCAGGTCCGCGCCGACGGCGACAACCGGCCCCGCTCCGCCGAGCGTTTTCCAAAGAGGTTGATTTCGACTGCGAGCATTGAGATCCCACCAGGCGAGGTCGATGACGGCTTTGGAAAACCGATTGTCCCTGATGGGCAGCAGCAGACGTTGCAGCTCATCCCCCGATTCGATCGTTTGTCCGATCATCAGCGGCGCCAGACGCTCGCGGATCAGCAAAAACATCCCCCGCGCCCATTCGGCACAGTAGGCGGGATTGCGCCAGGCGGCCGATTCGCCCCACCCGCACAAGCCATCATCACTGGTCAATTTCACCAGCACCGATTCAATGCACTCATCGTTGCCGAAAGCCGTTCGGAACGGATAGATCAGTGGCATCGCAACGCGGTGGATGTCGATCCGGTCAATGGTCATTTGGGTTTCTCAGTCCTTGCGGTTTGGGCTTTGTTTGAATTTGCGGATATCGCCATCGATGTTGGGATTGGACGGATTCATGGCCGAGGGCAATTATCCCCTGACGGCGGTGGCGGTGGAAGCGGCCGGGTCGGCCAGAAGCAACTGACAGCCGGCGGCGCGGGTCTGCTCCTGGTGGATCGATTCAAGGTTGGAGTCGCTGACGACGGTATGAATGTCACCCAGGTCGCACAACCGGGCGAGGGCCTGCTGGCCAAATTTGCTGGAATCGGCCAGCAAAACGACCTGCTGGGTCTGCCGCATCATGGTCTTTTCGGCCTGCACCAGCAGCATGTTCTGGTTGTAAAGCGAACCATCGTGAATCCCGGCGACGGAGAAAAACATGCGTTTGACGTGGATGGTGGCCAGCACGTTTTCGAGGATGGGGCCAAGCAGCACGCCATAGCGCGGGTAGGCGATGCCGCCGGTCAGGACCAGCTCGACGTTTTCATCGTTGAGAAACAAATTGGCGATGGGCAGTGAATTGGTGACGATCTGCAACGGGATGCCAAGCAGTTCCTGTGCGAGATAAAACGTGGTGGTGCCACCGTCGATCAGGACGGTTTCGCCGGGTTGGATCAACCCGGCGGCGGCGCGGGCGATCTGTCGTTTGGCATCGAGCTGATATCCCATCCGCTGGTCAAAGGCGTAGGGGCGCGTTCCCGATGAGATGCGATCCCCCACCCAGATGACCCCGCCGTGGGTGCGTGTGACCAGGCCGCGCTGAACCATGGCGTCGATGTCGCGGCGGATGGTTGATTGCGAGACGTTCAGCTCGCCGGCGAGGGTCTCCAGATTGGCCATCCCCCGGCGGGAAAGCAGGTCTTGCAGGCGGGATTGGCGCTGGGGAATGAGCATTGATCAGGGTCGCAAAGGGTCATGCTCCGCTGCGGGACAGGTCCGCCCGGATGCGCTGGCGTGAATAGGCGACTTTCTGGGCCGGGGTCATTTTTGAAAAATCCGTTGAACCATCCGATTTTTTGGGCAATGCCGCCGGTTGGGCGATGACGGCGGTGGCGGCCTTCTGCGCGGGTTTTGGGGTGCTGGTTCCGGACAGCGAGATGGTGCTGCCGCCGCCGCTGTAGCTGGTGGCGGTGTCGGTCAACTGCATGTCATCCTTCAAGGGGCGGTACGGCGGGATCTTGAGCTTTTCCAGTTCGCCATGATACGCCGGGACGGCCTCCTCGGGTGTGATCTGGGCATCGGCGATGGCCCGCAAATATTTGACAAAGGTCAGTTGGTGTTCGCTGTTGTTGATTTTTCGGCCGTACAAGCCGGCCCGCGCGCCATATTTTTTGGCTTGTTCCAGCAACTTGAAGGCGTCATAGGTCGTTCCGCTGGAACCGCCCAGGATGCCCGGGATCAGCAGCGGATCGTAGCTGGCGAGTTCTTCCATCGCCTTGGGGCCGTGGTAGGCGATTTTGAGAAAGACCGGCCGGCCGGAACTGGGAACGCCGGCCAGCAAACGGACGATCAGGTCGTTGATAAACCGCCCCAGGTCGGCCGGGCAGGCGCTGCCACAGGCGTTGGGGTCGAAGACTTCGAGAAAATGCCGGAATCCCTTCAATTCGGCCTCGATGCGGAATTCCTTGTACGCTTCGAGGGTGGGATAATCGAATTCGATGTTGTTGTTGGGCGTGATCGAATAAAGGCCCAGGTTGGCGCCCAATCGGCGCTGTTCGGGGGTGGGATTGACCCGGCCGCTTTGAATCTGCTCGATGGTGGCGGTGCGGAATGGGCGCGACGGGGAGGTCGGGTAGGTTCCGCCGGCCATCAGGTGAATGTCGGTGGTGTCATTGGCCCGGCACGCGGGGGTCACGTGCGAGTTTTCAAACAGCTTTTCCTGGATGGTGAGCACCTCGCTTGAGCTGGCCGACATCAGCAGGATGTCCACCAGCCCCTGCCGAAGCACCTGTCGCATCTGGTCGCGATATTCGGCCAGCGAGCGCACCTTGCGCGTCAGGGCATCAATGCCCGGCGCGGCCAGGCCGGCGGCCATGTCGGCGTCCTTGGCGTCGGCGAGAATGAAATCCTTGGCGCCGGAGGGATTGGCGCGAATGTTGGCGATTTTCTGATCGAGTGATTTAATCATGGTACGACTTTCCAATTACTTTTGAACTTGTGCGTAGGTGGCATCCAGTTGCCTGGCCCCGGCGACCAGCGCGGCCGCTTCGCGGGGCCACAATTCAACCTCGTAACGCTGCACGACGCCGGATCGGTTGATCAACGTCGGCAGGCTGGTGCAGGTGCCCCGAATACCGTATTCGCCGGTCAACTGGGATGAAACGGGCAGAACCTTGGGTTGATTCAAGGCAATCGTGTGGACGACCTCGGCGATGGTCAGGCCGACGGCCCAGCCGGCACCACCTTTGAGCTTGATGGCCTCGGCCCCGCTGGTCTTGGTCCGCTCAAAGATGCGTTGTTGGACGGCGGCGCCGAAGTTGGGCATCTTCACCAGCGAGACGCCGGCGGCCGTGGCGCTGGACCAGATCGGGACCATGCTGTCGCCATGTTCGCCCAGGATCAGTGCCTTGATCTGCGTGGGGGGCAGGCCGGTTTCCAGGGCGATCAGCGAGCGAAAACGGGCGGTGTCCAGTTGCGTGCCCAGGCCGATGACCTTGCGGGGGTCCAGCTTCAGGTGGTCGATCGCCAGTCGGGTGAGAATGTCCACCGGGTTGGAGACGACAAAGACGATGGCGTCTTTTTTCAATCCCGCGGTCTTGATCGAATCGAGAATCTGCTTGAACAGCGAGACGTTGCGGTTGATCAGGTCCAGCCGAGATTCATCGGGCTTGCGCCGCAGTCCGGCGGTGATGACGATCACGTCGCTGTCGGCGCACTGGTCGTAGTTGCCGGCGTAAATTTTCTGGTCGCCCGCGACGCTGGTGCCGTGAATCAAATCCAGCGCCTCCCCCGCCGCCATCTGTTCGTTGGCGTCCAGCAGGTGCATTTCGGAGATGATGCCGGCGCATTGCATGGCGAACGCCGCGTTTGAGCCGACCCGTCCGCCGCCGCCGATGATGCTGA
>JADYZN010000012.1 GCA_020853095.1 Phycisphaerales bacterium
CGACTGCGGCGAGTAATCCGCTCCCGGCTCGGCCGTGCCCGAAAGGGTGTAGTAGACCGTCAGGGCCGAACTGTACTGGCCCGAGCGGGTGAAGGTGAAAGTCAGGGGGTTTTCGGTATCGCCCTCAGTCGTGCTGGAGGTGGATACCGTAACGTCGACCATGGGGATGGGATCCGACTCCTCCTGGTCCGGAGCGGGCGACCAGCGTTCCAAACCCCAGGTGACGCCGCCGCTGTTGTCATCATAGGGATCGTCTACGAGATAAACCTCGATGGCGCCCCCGGGGTGATCAAAGGCCAGATACTGGCCTTGTGCCGCATTGCTGGCCGCCGATGCTGAGTTGTAGGGGTAAACCGCTATGCTCCCGACTCCCGATCCGTTGGAAACAAAGCTGCCGCCGACACCCCATTGCTCGCTGGAATATTTATAAAAATTAATCGCACCGCTCTGATGCTTCACGCGATAACGGCCGGGATTGAACGTGCCAAAGCTATGGTGCGCCGCGGAAGAAATGCTCGGGCTGGCAGTGGTGCCGGTGTCCACCCATTCTCCCTCTTCCTGACTCTCTGGATCTTCCAATTCCAAAGTGGTGGCGCTGCTGGTGTTCGAATAACCCGAGTTGTTTCCACTGACGGCCGCCCGCACTCGGTAGGCATAAGCGGTTTCGGCAAACAGCCCCACATCCGAATAATAGCGGGCATTGGCGTCGAGGGTGGCGATGGTCGAAAAAGCCGACTGCGGATCATCCGACAACCGCCGCTCGACGACGTGGGCGGTTTCATGACTGGAATTGTCCGTCCAGTGCAGGTTGATCTCGCCGTAAGAAACCGCGCTGGCGCTCAGGTTGGTGGGCGCGGCCGGCGCGGTGGTGGCGCTGGTCGAAGCGCTGTAGCTCCCCGCGCCGTTGTTGTTGTAGGCGCTGACGCGGTAGTATCGGTGCATCCCTTCGCTCATGCTGCCATCGGTGTAGGTCGTGCCGGTGATGGAATCTGCCAGCAGTTCCCAATCCAAGCCATCGGGACTTTGCTGGAGGGTGTATTCGGCAGCGCCATCCACGGCATCCCATTGCAACGAAATGGACGAGGTGCTTTGCGCCTGGGCGGTTAGTCCCGTGGGAGCGGTGGCCAACAGGGCGACGGTGGCGAGATTGGAGGGGTTGGACTGGCCATCGCCGGTGTAGGCGGCGGCGTAATAATAGTGGCGATTCACCGGGTTCAGGCCGTCGATCGAGGTGGAACGGGCGCTGCCGTTGAGGTCCTTGACCAGGCTCCAAGTGTCGCCGCCGTCGATGCTTTGATAGATGCGAAACCCATCGGCCGTGCCGCCATAACTCCAGGTGAGGTTAATTTGATGCACGGAAGCGGCCAAGGCCGTGAGATTCTGTGGGATGGCAATGGAATTGTTCGCCGGAAGTTCAACCGGCGGATTTTGCGGATCTTCGGGAACTTCCGTCAAGGCGACGGTATCCGCCACGTTGAGGCGGACGTTGTCGAATTCCACCTGGCGATGGTGGCCGTCGGTGTTGGCTTTGCCGACCAGCCGAATTTCCAGGGCGCTGCCGACATGGAGGTCGTTGGGCGCCACGGCATAACTGACCGTGGAGGTGCGGTACGCGCCGCCGTTCAGAGAGAGGATGTCATTGTCCTCCGCCACCACCACGCCGCCGGCCAAAAGCTGAACCTTGTATCCCTGTGGTTCGGCGTTGGTCGGATAGCCCACATCCACGCTCAGGGTGTATGTCCTGCCGGCGGCCAGAGATTCACCAAGCACCTGTGAGAACGACGATTCATCGGTGATGCCGTCGGTTTCAAAATAAGCGACGTTGGCCCCTTCCGTGGCGGCGGGTATGAACCGATCCAGGGGAGGATTCCAGACGCCGACATTCACCCCGCTCGCGGCATTGATCGTCCAGGAGGGAACGTCGCCGGTCGTCCAGCCATTGTCGCTCAGAGCGGGGTTTTCAAACCCCCAGTTGGGGCCGGTGAGGGAGCGGTCAAAGAAATGATTGACGACATTGGAGAAATCGGAACTGACGTTGGCCGAGCAGTTGCGTATCTTGTAATAAAACCGATGGCCGGATTCCAAATTGGTGTCAGAGAAAGCCTGGGAGGTGGTCGTGCCCGCCAGGGAATAAATTTTGTTGTCCGTGGATCGCCAGACTTCAAACCACCGGCCGGCGGCCGGGTGTCCGTTCCAGGCCAGGTCGACCGAATTGGCGCCCACGCCCGTGAGATTCAAATCCGTCGGCGCCAGCAGTTGCGTTGTCACGGTCGCCGTCTCTTCCACCGAGGGATCACTGGCAAAAGAGGTGATCAGCTTGTAGTCGTAGGTTGTCCCCTCATCCAGGCCCGTGTCAATGTAGGAAGTGGTCAGCGGATCGAGCGAATCCACCGTGGTGAACGATCCTCCATGCGGGGCGCGTTGCAGGGTGTATCCGGTGATATCGCCGGTTTCCAGCGGCCAGACCAACCCCACCGAGATTTCAGAAAGGGCCATGGCGGTCAATTCCGCCGGCAGCCCCACGGGCGAGTTCTCGTACAGGTCTTCGACCTCGGTATCGCTCAAGCCATAATTGTAAAGGTGCACATCATCAATCGAGCCTTGGAACATCCGCTCGCCGATACCCCCGCTGGACCCGATCGACCAGGAGGCATCCACCGGCAGCGCGCCCACCGAATCAGTGCGGGAAAAACCCAGTACACCATTGCGGTAAATTTTCCAGGCCGTTCCATCGTACAAGCCGGTGATGTGCACCCACTGGCCGATGTCCGTCAGCGGCATGGGCATATCCGCCCCATGCGGAATTCCATCCCCCCAGGTGCCGACAACGTACACCGGCCCCTCTTCGGTTTCGGCTATCCGCAGCGTCACCTCGCCATTGGGCGCTATCCGATAGCCGTGAGCGATGATCGTGCGAAAGCCATCGGTCGCTTGCGGCTTGATCCAGGCCGAGAGTGTGACCTTGCCGGAGAGGTCCAATGAGGAAGAATTTCCCAGATCGACCAGATCGTTGTAGCCATCGAAATAAAGAGCATCGCCTTCATGCCCTTCACTCCACTGCGCGCGCCCGCCGATCACGCCATCGTTGTTAAAATCAGAAGTATCAAAAGCGGTGCTGCCGCCCCCCTCGTTAAGACGCCACCACCCCACCAATGCCGGGTCCGGATCCGGGTCCGGAAGAATCGGAAGGGCATCCAGCCGAACGTTATCAAATTCCACCTGCTTATAGGTCCCGGAGGATGCTTTGGCGATCAGGCGAATCTCCATCGCCTGCCCAAGTTGGCTGGGATTGGCGGAGGTGTTGAAGGTGAGGGAGGCCGTCTTCCAGCCGCCCTGGGTGAGGGTCATGGAATTGTCATCTTCCGCCAGCACCACGCCGCCCGCCAGGAGTTGAATTTTATAGCCCTTGCCGGCCGTGGTATTGGGATATCCCACCTCCACCTTCAGTTCATAATGAGTGTTGGCGGCCAGGTTCTCGCCCAGCACCTGCGACAGCACTGCATCGGTGGAACTGCTGCTGGGCGTCTCCAGATAAGCAATGTTGGAACCTTCGGGTGCTTGCGGGCTGAAGTGACTGGCCGTGGCATTCCATACCCCGCCATCTGACCCGCTGCCGGGCGTGATCGTCCAGCCGGGAACGGAATTGGTGGTGTAATTGTTATCGCTCAGCACCGGGTTTTCAAAGCCAAAGTTCGGGATCACCACCGAATGGGCCACCGGCGCGGCATCCAGCCGAACATTGTCAAAATTCACCTGCTTGTCACTGACCGGGGAGACCGGGTCGGCCAACAGACGAATCTCCAACGGACTGCCCAGCTTCGCATGACCTGCCGGCGCGGTGAAGTGCACCACCGAAGTGGCCCAGCCACCGCTGGAAAGATTCAGCGAGTTGTTATCCTCTGCCAGCACCGATCCCCCGGCCAATAACTGCACCCGATAGGGATGGGCATTCATATCCAGCCTTCGGCCCACATCCACCGACAGCGTATAGGCGGTATTCGCCTCCAGATTCTGAGACAGCACCTGGGAGATGGAGGAGGTTCCGCCCGCGTTGTACGCATAGGCGATGTTGGATCCCTGCGGCGCCTGATTGGTGTAATAACTCGTGGTGGGATTGAACACCCCCACGCCCGTGCCACTGTTGGAGATGGACGTCGTCCAATCAGCGATGGAATTGACCGTATAGTTTCCGTCGGTCAATACCGGATCTTCAAATCCCGGATTCAATACGGTGACGCTGCTGAGCAGCCGCCGCTCTTCAAGTGTGTCAAAAAGTACGCCCATCGAACGAGGTCTTGATGATTTTTGTCCGGAAAACCCGCGAGTGAACTCGCCCAAGATTGAAAAACCAAACAGGTCCACCCCGAATCTGAAATGCTCAGATGTCCAGGCCCCATTCGTGTCCCAACTAGCACCCAAAAGAAATGCATTCACCATGGCCCCGATCCCCAGTCCCCGCATCAAGCGGAAATAAATGTGTGATTGAAACATACTCCCGTGCGGGCCATCACGTCAACAAAATTTTCAACAAATCCACCGGACTTGATGAATCATCCCGGCAGGCAACGCGGTCATCCTGAGTGAACGTGAATCATCTCAACTATCCTTCGCGGAAACGGTCGTGGTGACACGCTTCATCGGATGGGAACAGGGACGAGATCTTGACTCATATCACTCCGTTCTTGGTCGGCAAGTCAATAATTGGTTGAAAGCTTCCGCGGTGCGAACCCTGGAGGGCGTCGCTCCGCGACGCGGGGATGTTGGGATGTCGGGATTTCGGGAGGGTGGGACGTGTTGGTGAATGGGTGGTTCGGGGTGAATTCGGCGGCGGAGGACCGCCCCCCTCCAAACATCTCCGGACGAACGGTGGGTTATGGGAACATGCGGGGGCCGATAACCGGGAAGCGGGGTTTTTCGCTTGAAAAAAGGGGGGGCGGGGTCAAACATGTGCGGATTCGCGCCAAACGTGTGCGGATTTGCACCGAACGTGTGCGGATTTGCACCGAACGTGTGAAGATTCGCATCGAACGTGTGAAGATTCACGCCAAACGTGTGAAGATTCGCACTGAAAGTGTAACGATTCACGCCAAATGTGTGCAGATTCGCACTGAAAGTGTAACGATTCACGCCAAATGTGTGCGGATTCGCACCGAACGTGTAACGATTCGTGCCAAACGTGTGAAGTTTGGGTTCAAACATCCCGGCAGGGGATGTCAAAGATGGCATTCATTCCCTGGGGAGGGAGGAAGATGGGTTTGACACAGAGACACAGAGGCGCAGAGAAAAAAGAGAGAATGGCGGCTTCCGCGCTGTGGACCATTGGGTCCGATCCATTCAATCATCAAAATAAATGGGCGTAGGGGTGCGAGCCACGGGTTTATCTTCTCCGTGTCTCTGTGTCTCTGTGGCACATTCATTCCTGATCCTCGCGACCGGTGTGGCGCATCGGCCGGTCAAGGGTTGACGGCCATCAAAACAGGCCGCCGAGGATTTTTTGGGCCGCGGCGACGCCGGCGCCGAAGGGGGCGGGTTTGCCCAGGGCCTTGATCACGTGTTCGATGGCGGCGACGACCGCCAGGGCGTCGTAGGCGTCGGTGTAACCCATGTGGTTGACGCGGAAGATCTGCCCTTCCATCGTCCCCTGCCCGCCGGCGATGTGGATGTTGTGTTTGCTCTTGAGCAGGCCGCGGAATTCCTTGTCAACGATACCCTGCGGATAGCGGATGGCGCTGACCGAGTCGGCCGGCTGTTGGCTGAACAGTTCAAAACCCAGGGCCTTCATGCCCTGACGGAACGATTCGGCGACGGTGTGCGTCCGTTTCCAGACCCCTTCGAGGGTTTCCTCCTTCACCATGTTCAAGCTGACCCGCAGCGCCTCGATCAGGGTGTTGGCGGGGGTGAAGGGGGTGTCCCCATCGGCCAGGCTCTTTTTGTACTTCTTGAGGTCCAGGTAAAAATCCTGGCGCGATTTGTTTTTGTCCACCGCGGCCCAGGCGCGCTCGGAGAGGGAGACAAACGCCAGCCCCGGCGGCAGCATCAGCGCCTTCTGGCTGCCGGTGATGGCCACATCCACCCCCCAGGCATCCATCTTGAAGGGCATCGCCCCGATGCTGGTGATCCCATCCACGATCAAAAGGGTTTCGCCGGATGCGCGGATGACCTTGCCGATCGCCTCCAGGTCGCAGGTGGTGGCGGTGCTGGTCTCGGAATGGACCAGGATGACCGCGTCGTAGCGGGTGGATTTCAATTCCTGCGCGATCTGGTCGGGGCTGACGTGCTGGCCGTACTCCAGTTTCAATTCCTTGACGTCGATGCCGTAGGTTTTGCAGACCTGCGCCCAGCGCTCGGCGAATTTGCCGTTGCTGATGTTGAGGACCTTCTGGCCGGGGGCGATGGTGTTGACGATCCCCGCCTCGGCGGCGGCCGTCCCCGATCCGGTGATGGTGTGGACCATCGAGGTCGTCTGGTAGACGTATTGAAGCAGCGACTGCACCTCCTTGAACATCGCCCGGAACTCGCCGGTGCGGTGGTGATGAACGGGCTTGGCCAGCTCCAGCAACGTGGCTTCGGGAACGCTGGTGGGGCCGGGGGTGAACAGGCGGTATTTCATCAACATATAAGGTCCTTGCGGTTCAAAAAGTCGAAGGATCATCTCTATCGGAGAATGGGGAAAATTGCAAGTTGGGGTCGTCGCAATTTCGGGCGAATGAACGCGGTCGGGTGTTTGGCGCGTGGGGAAAACAGAGGTGAGCCACGGAGACACAGAGCCACAGAGACACAGAGATATACAGACACAGGGAAGAAAGAGAAAATTGCAGCTTCCGCGCTGTGGACCATTGGGTCCGGTGCATTCCATCATCAAACTAAAAGGTCCGCGAGGCGCAAGCCACGGGTTTTTCCTCTCCGTGTCTCTGTGTCTCCGTGGCACATTCCTTCCTTAAAGCCACAGACCCTGCGAGGAGGTCATCGCTCCGGGATGGCGGGGGTGAAGCGGGGGGGTGGGTGCGGGTACACTGGCAGGTTATGGAATCAATCGTCAGCGGGCACGATCCGGTGTTGTTGGAAGAGACGTTGCACTGGCTAGACCTTCGGCCGGGGCAGGTGGTGGTCGATTGCACGCTGGGGCGGGGGGGGCATGCGCGGGAGATGGCATCGCGGCTGGGGAGGGAGGGGCTGCTGATCGGGCTGGATGTGGACCCGCGCAACCTGGAATTCGCACAGGGCCGGCTGAAGGATGTTCCTTGTCAGGTGAGGTTGTTTCACGCCAATTTCGCGGAATTGAGGGATGTTCTGGAACAAACCGGCCTGAAAGAGGTCGATGCCATCCTGGCGGACCTGGGGATCAGCACCAACCAACTGTTCGATGCCCGGTATGGATTGTCCTTCGCGCAGCCGATGCCGCTGGACATGCGGATCGACCCGCGGTTGCGTCGATCGGCGGCGGATATTGTCAATTCCATCAGGGAGGAAGCGCTGGCGGACGTCCTATATGAACTGGCGCAGGAACGGTATTCGCGGCGAATCGCCAGAAACATTGTGGAAGCGAGGCGCATTTCGCCGATCACCACTACGGAGCGACTGGCCGACCTGGTGCGGCGGGCGTATGCCTCGCGGGGTGGTTCGCACGAGCGGATCGACCCGGCGACGCGGACGTTCCTGGCTTTGCGCATGGCGGTGAACGAGGAGATCCCCAATTTGCGGGCGTTGTTGAAGGAGGCGCCCGGATTTCTGGGAAACGGTGGCAGGCTGGCGATCATCAGCTTTCAGTCCACCGAGGATCGACTGGTGAAGCAGGCGTTTCGGTCGGCGGAGCAGACCGGGCAGGCGAAGATATTGACCCCCAAGCCCATCTGTCCCACCGAGGCCGAGACATCCGCCAACCCCCGCAGCCGATCGGCCAGACTCCGTGTGATGCAAAAGTCGGGCCGGTCCTGAGGCGTTGGGTGCTTCAAGCGGGAGCGGCGGAACAACGGACCAACGGAGCACCCGCAAGGACAAGTCGGACATGACACGCGAGACAAAGATCGGGCTGCTGGTGGGCCTGGCGTTCATCATCGTCATCGGGATTCTGCTTTCGGACCACGTGACCAATTCAACCGAGCCGCCGGGCGCTCAACTGGCCAGCGCCGGCCCGAACGTCCGCAGCAGCGTGGATGTGCCCGCCTCGGGCAATCCCCCCGTGACGACCGTTCCGCCGGTGACGGCCCCGCCGGTGACGCCCGAACAACCGGTGCCGACCCAGCGCGAGCTGGCCCCCCGGCCGCAGGTGGTGCAGGTGGAAGTCGGGCCGGGTTCCAACGGCAACAACAACCCCACGCCGGTGCAGACGACCAATCCGCCCGCCCCATCCACCCCCGCCGATCCGGTTATAAGCCAAACCCCACAGCCCTCGGCCCCGCCGGCCAGTTCGCTGGATCAGGTGGCGCGGGAACACAACGAACAGATCGTGCCGGCCAATCCGGATGGTTCGTCCACGGCCGCATCGAACGCCTCCACGGCATCGAATTCATCCGGCGTGCGGTCGTACAAGGCCGAGCCGGGGGATACGGTCTCGAAAATGGCCGGGCGGTTCATGGGGGCCAACACCAAGGCCAACCGGGAGGCGATCATCCGGGCCAATCCATCGTTGCAGGCCGACCCCAACCGCGTGGTGGCGGGGCGGACCTATCTGATCCCGGCGTCGCCGACGCAAAATGCCCAGTCGACTCCGCCCGCTTCGCCGACGCAGAGTGTTGCCACGACGACGCCCCGATCGGGCGAGGCCACCTACACGGCCCGTGAAGGGGACAGCCTCTGGCGGATCGCCGAGGAACAACTTGGGGATGGGCGGTTGTACGCGATGATCAAGGATTTGAACAAGGATGTGCTCAAAGGGGGGGAGACGGTGAAGCCGGGAATGGTGTTGCGGCTGCCGCCACGGCAGGTGGCTTCGGTGGAATAGGATCACCAAAGAGGGAAATGCCATGTTGAAGCTGATCATCTGCCTGGTGTGCGGGATGGGGGTGGCGGTGGTGGTGTTGCAGTTGCGGCAGCAGCGGCTGGAGATGAACTACCAGAACAACCGCCTGTATGGCCAGATCGAGTTGCAGCAGGCGAAACTGTGGAATCAGCAGTTGCAGATCGCGGTCTACGTGGCCCCCAACGCCATCGCCCGCACGGTGGGATCGCACGAGCTGAACATGGTCCCGCAATCGCCCCTGCCGTCGCAACAGGCGAACTGGATCGATCCGGCAAACGACCCGAACGCCGAATAGACATCCATCGGGGGAAAGCCTTTCCATCCGCCCTCATCCGGTGGCCGGGGGGGTTGTTTAACATTCATTCCACACTCCGGAGGCATTTTGCCGATGATTATTGGACCGTAAGGATTCGCCGATATGCTGAATTTTTCTCCAATCCGGGCGCTGGTGGTGATGGGGGTGGTGATCGCATCGTTCGTGGGGTTGATGGGGCGGGTGGCGTATTTGCAGACCTATGGCGCCCAGCAACTGGTGCGGCGGGCGGATCGCCAGCAGCACATGATCGAACGGCTGCCGGCTCGTCGGGGGACGGTTTTCGACAGCGTGGGGAACCTGCTGGCCGGCACGGTGCAGTCCAAGACGGTCTACGCCGATCCCAAGTTCATGTTTCAGAGCTACCAGGAGGAGGGGCGAAGCCTGGTGCGGATGGATGATGATGTGGCGAAGCTGGCGCGCATTCTGGACAAGGATGCGTTTGAGATCAGTCAACTGTTAAACGACCGCCACGAGGCGCGATTCGTGAAAATCGCCGAACATCTGGATGACAATTCCTGCAAGGCGATCGAGGCGCTGGACATGCCCGGCATCGGATTGATGCCGGCCAGCGAACGGTATTATCCGATGGGGTCGATCGCCGCGCACATCCTGGGAACCGTGGGCGGGGATGGCAGCGGGCTGGAAGGGTTGGAGCTGAAATACGAAAAAACCCTGGCCGGCAGGGATGGCTCCAAGCGGACGTTGAAGGATGCCCGGCGGCGGGGGATTTTCGTGGCGGCCGAGGATTATCTTCCGCCGGACCATGGCAAGCATTTGATATTAACCATCGACGCCAACATCCAGATGATCGCCGAGCAGGAACTGGCGGCCTCGTGCGAGCAGTACAACGCCAAGCGGGGGGAGGTGGTCGTCATGAACCCGCAGACCGGCGAGGTGCTGGCGATGGCGAACTGGCCGACGTTCAATCCGCAGAACCCGGAAGATTCGACGATGGAAACCCGTCGCAACCGGTCGATCACCGATCCGTACGAACCGGGATCGACGTTCAAGCCCTTCATGGTCGGCCCGGCGCTGCAATGGGGGATCACGCGGGTGAACGAGGTGTGGCCGATCAAGGCGATTTCCTATTACGCCCCCTCCCACCGCACGGTGACGGACGTGCATTTTTACGGGCCGTTGTCGACGTGGGATGTGCTGGTCAAATCGAGCAACATCGGCATGTCGATGTTGGCCGAGCGGATGGAAAACCCCCGGATATACAAGGCCATCACCACGTTCCGTTTTGGTTCCAAAACCGGCATTGAATTACCGGGCGAGGACCCTGGCCTGGTCTATCCGCTCAAGCGCTGGGGCCGCAAAAGCACCGAATCGGTGGCCCAGGGATACGAGGTCATGGTGACGCCGCTGCAATTGGCGCGGGCGATGTGCGCATACGCCAACGGCGGGCGGATTGTGCAACCTCATGTCATTAAAGGAGTTCTGGATGCCAACGGCACAGTGGTGACGCGATCGTCGCCGACGGATTTGAAATTGCTGCCCGAAGCGGTGGACCCGGTGACGGCCGCGGAGGTGCGGCGGGTGTTGTGCGATGTGCCGATTCGCGGCACCGCGCGGGGGGCGCGCAGCGGCATCTGGAACGTGTTTGGAAAAACCGGAACCGCCCACATCAGTGAAGGCAAGAAAGGGTACAGCCCCACGCGGTTTAACAGCAGTTTCATCGGCGGCGCGCCGGCCGAAGACCCTCGGCTGGTGATCGCCATGGTGGTTCACGACCCCGAACGCAAACTCGGCCATTACGGCGGCACGGTCACCGCGCCGGCGGCGGTTCGGACGTTGGAAAGGGCGCTGGCGTACATGCAGGTGAGCGCTTCGCCCGACTTGCCGTTGCCGCCGCCGCAGATCGCAGGTGTGCTGGTCAATTATGATCCCAAGGTCTACCGCCGTCCGCCGATCAAGGGGCCGCAGGCCACCGCTTCGGTGCAGGAATAGCCTGGCAATCCCTTCGTCTCGTGCCTAATCCAGATCGTCGGGAATGGCGTCCAGGTCGCGATAGGATCGCGGCCGGCGGACAGGTTCGGGGTTGACCGGTTCATCCGAAATCAGGTGGCGGTCGGTGGAACCGGTGCGAACCACCGGCGCCGGCGGCGGCGGAGCGGGACGCTGATTGGCGACAGGGGGGGTCGGCCGGGGCGATTCATCGGTATCGGCGGCGGATTCTCCTTCTCCATTCTGGCCCGTTTTGGAGCGGGAACGATGCCGGCGGCCACCACGCCGCCGCCGACGACGGGAGGCGGGGGGTTCCTTTTCATTGCCAATTTCGGCCGGTTCTTCGGATTCATCCGATGGAGAATCGGTTGAATCAGAGATTTCGTCGCGGTCGGATTCCTCGTCGGAGGATTGTTCATCCGGTTCAGAATCAGACCGATCGAAGTCATCTTCGGCCTCATCCGATGAAGATTGCGAATCCGATCCCGTGTCGCGGGCGGAGGATTGATCGCGTCCGCGGCCTCGACGGCCCCGCCTGCCCCGACGACGGCCCCGTCGCGGTGCATCGGAATCTTCATTGGCCTCATCCGAGCCGGCATCCGAAGAGTCGGCCGTTGGTTGCGGTTCATCGGCATCTTCGGATTCATCATCGCCCGACGGAGGGGGCGGCGGTGGCAGGGCACGGGATGAATTGGGCTGATCAAGGCGGCTTTCGCGCTCCTCGACCGCATCTTCAGCACTGTCAAGCAGATAACGTTCATCCATCGCCACTTCCGGTTCGTGGCGGGAGGAGGGTTGCTGCTGGGATTGGCCGCGTTGACCGCGATCATCGCGTCGGCCTCGATCGTCGCGACGGCCGCGATCATCACGGCGGCCCTGGCGGCGTTGGGCGTTCTGGTTGGCGCCGTGGGCATCCTGTGTGGACATCCCCAACGCCTCGATGAAGACCAGCCCATCGCGGGCGTCAAACAGCGCCAGTTGAACTTCATCCAGCCCCAGGGCCGGATCGACGCGGACGACGATGCGCTTGGTGCTGTGGGATTCGAGCTGCGCGAGCTGGGCGCGCTTTTTGTTTTGCAGGTAAAACGCCACCTCGTTGCAGACCGACAATTCGATGCGGGCGACGCGCTGGTCATGGGCGGCGATGGCGAGTCGGCGCATGACGTCCAGGCCCATGCTTTCGGGGGTTTTGACCAGTCCCGATCCCTTGCAATGCGGGCAGTCGAAATAAATCGAACGTTTGAGGCTGGGGCGCATGCGCTGGCGGGTCAGTTCGATAATGCCGAACTGGCTCATGCGCAGAACCTTGGTTTTGGCGCGGTCCTTGCGGAAATTGTCGTGCAGGCGTTTTTCAAGGTCGCGGCGGTGGCGCTCGAATCGCAGGTCGATGAAGTCGCAGATGATCACGCCGCCCAGATCGCGCAATTTGAGCTGGCGGGGGATTTCATCGGCGGCTTCCAGGTCGGTTTTGAAGGCGGTGGTTTCGGCGTCGGAGTGTTCGCGGAATTTTCCGGAGTTGACGTCGATGGCGACGATGGCCTCGGTGGAATCGATCACCAGCGACCCGCCGGAAGGAAGCGGCACGTGGCGGCTGTACATCTGTTCGATTTCGCGTTCGATGCCGTACTTGTGAAACAGCGGCACGCCCTCTTCGTACAGATCGACCTTGTTGCGCGTGCGCGGCATGGCGATCTTGAAAAACTCCTTGATTTTGCGGGCGACTTCCCGGTTGTCGACGATCAGCCGGTCGATCTCGGTGGTGAAGACATCCCGCACGGTGCGCGTCACCAGGTCCCCTTCGGTGTACAGTTCGATGGGCGCCGACGAGGCGGCTTTTTTCTCGATGTTCTCCCACAGCCGCGTGAGGTATTTCAGGTCGCGTTCGATTTCGGCCTTGGTTTTGCCGACGCCGGCGGTGCGGATGATGAAACCGACGTCCCGCGGCGGCTTGAGGCCGTCGAGAATCTGGCGCAGGCGGCGGCGTTCCTCCTCCTCCTCGATCTTCCGGCTGACGCCCATCTTGCCCATGCCGGGCATCATCACCAGGATGCGGCCGGGGATGGACAAGTAGGTGGTGAGGGTGGGGCCTTTGGTGCCGATGCCCTCCTTGATGATCTGCACGATGATCTCATCCCCCCGGCGCAGACACCGCTGAATGGGCGGGCGGTCGCGGCGGGCCATCTTGCGGCCGACCGATTCGTGAACGTCCTCCCGTCCGCCGCCAAAATAACTGGGCATCACGTCGGAGATGTGCAGAAATCCGTTGCGGCCCAGGCCAAAGTCCACGAAGGCCGCCTGGATGGACGCCTCGACGTTGGTGACCCGGCCCTTGTAGATGTTGCCGACGTGGGAGGTGGAGCTGGTTCGCTCCATGTAAAGTTCTTCAAGTTTTCCGTTGTCCAGGAGGGCGATGCGGCATTCCTCGCCTTCCGAGACGTTGATTAACATTTCTTTTGACATAGATGCGATGTCGCCTGTCGCCGGTTGCTTGTTGTTCGTTCAAATCGAAAAGCGCTGCGCGTTTGTCCGGCAACCGGCCACCGGCAACCAGCAACGGCTTTCCGCCATTAAAATGCCTCCGGGATGATTTTCCTGGTCTCTTCGCGCAGGAAATGCATCACCTGTCGTTCACTGTCAAAGCTCATCACCCGGCGGGCAACGTGTTTGGCGTGCTCCATCGTGGTTGAGCGGATGATCTTTTTCACCTCCGGAATGTCCGGCCCGTTCATGCTGAAGATCGTCAATCCCAGCCCCAGCAGCAATAAAGTGTACAACGGTTCGCCGGCCATTTCACCACAGACGCTGACGCTGATCGAATTTCGGGTTCCGGCGCGGATGACGTCCCGAATCAACGCCAGCACGGCCGGATGGGCCGGGCAAAACAATCCCGCCACCCGTTCGTTGGTCCGGTCGCAGGCCAGCGTGTACTGGATGAGATCGTTGGTCCCGATGGAGAAAAAGTTCACCTCGTGGGCGAAATGATTCGCCATCAGGGCGGCCGAGGGAACCTCGATCATCATGCCGATGGGGATGTCCTGCCGGAAGGGCTGGTTGTCATCCTCCAGCTCCTCGGTGACGTCCTTGAGGACCATCTTGGCCTGGCGCAATTCCATCAGCGTCGAGATCATGGGGAACATGATCCGCACGTCACCCAGGACGCTGGCCCGCATGATCGCCCGCAACTGCCGTTTGAACATGGGGATGTCATGCAGACACATGCGGATGGACCGGTCGCCGAGGAAGGGGTTGCGCTCGGGGTTGGCGGCTTTTTCCTGCGTGTATTTGTCGGCCCCAAGGTCCAGCGTTCGGATGACCAGCGGCTTGCCCTTGAGCAGCCGGATGGCCTCGACGTAGGAATTGTAATGGTCCTCCTCGGTCGGCTCCTTGGCCGATGCGAGGTACAGAAACTCGGTGCGGTACAGGCCGATGCCCTGCGCGCCGCGGTGGGTGGCGTCGGTGATTTCCTCGGGGAATTCGATGTTGGCCTGCAGGCTGACGGCGTGCCCGTCGAGCGTCTGGGCCGGCAGTTCGCGCAGCTCGGCCAGTTCGGTTTCGAGCCGAACGAGCTTGCGTTCAAACTCGCGATGTTCGGCGAGCTGTTCCTCGTCGGGGTTGATGATCAGCACGCCGCGGTTGCCGTCGATGATGACGGTGTCGCCGCCGGAAATCTCGGAGGTGATGTTCCCCAGCCCGACGACCGCCGGGATGCCCATGGCGCGGGCGACGATGGCGGTGTGGCTGGTGCGCCCGCCGACGTCCGTGGCGAATCCACGCACGTGGACGCGGTCCAGCGCCGCGGTCTGCGAGGGCAGAAGGTCGTGCGCGATGACCACGACGTTCTGCGTCAACTGGCCCAGGCCCTTGTGTTTCTGGCCGATCAGGTGGCGCAGAATGCGCCGTTCGACGTCGTAAACGTCCTTGACCCGCTCCGACAGGTACTTGTCGGACATTTTCAGAAAATTGGCCGCGAATCGCCGCATGACGACGCTGACGGCGTATTCGGCGGTGGTCTGGTTGGTCTGGATTTCACCCAGGAGCTGTTTGAGGGTGGTCTTGTCGCGCAGGATGCCCAGGTGGAAATCGAAGATGTTGCCGATTTCCTTGCCGTGCTTGGCGGCGGTCTCCTTGCGCAGGCGGGTCAGGTCGGCCACGCTTTCGGCCAGCGCCTTCTCCACCCGCTTGATCTCGGCGGGCACTTCGGTCGCTTCAACCTGCCGGCGTGGAATCAGCAAATCCTCCGCGTCCAGCACGACCGCGGTGCTGATGACGACGCCGGGGGAAACGCCTATGCCTTTCTTTATCTCCATGCGATCATCGCCGATTCAAATGCCGCTGTCTGCCGTCGCCCGCCGGACATCAAGGTCGGGCCGCCGCATCGTCGCGGCGTTGTCAATCTTCCTCGCCAAATCCCGATTCAAACAAATCCCCCAGCCGCCGCACCGCCTCGTCGGCGTCCTCGCCGCTGGCCTCGATGGTCAGCGGGGTACCTTCCACCGCCGCCAGGATGATCATCTGCATCACGCTCTTGCCATCGGCCTCGCACGGTTCCTCGCCTCCCTTGAGCACCTTGATGTCCGAGGTGAACTGGTTGGCCATGTCCACGAACTGCATCGCGGGACGCGCGTGCAGACCCAGCTTGTTTTTCACCAGAACCTGTTTGCAAGCCATGGGCATGATTGTAGGCGACGGAACGGTCAAGGATGAACATCTCAAGTGCGGTCCGTGGTATCACGAAAAAACGATCTTTGCGGAGTTATTTGCCCTGATCCGCCTCGTCCAGCAGCTCCACGATCGCCTGGCGGGTGGTGCTTTGACGGATGAACCGGCGGAACATGTCCTTCTGCAGGTTGCTGAAGACGATGTTCATCGCCTGGAGATGCTGCTGCGGCTGGTTGTCCGGCGACAGCAGGAGAAACACCGTGTAGACCGGCTGCTGGTCGAGGGCGGCAAAGTCGATCCCCGCGGCGCTGCGGCCGATCGCGCCGACCATCTTCGTGATCTTCGGATGTTTGACGTGCGGGACGGCCACGCCCTTGCCAAATCCGGTGGACCCGGTCTGCTCGCGTTTGATCAACGCGGCGACCACTTCCTCCACGGCATCGGCCGGCAGCGCGCCGGCGGTGGCCAGCGAATTGACCAGCTCGCGCAAAACCGCGTTGCGGTCGGCTCCCTGCAATTCGGCGATGATGGCGTCGGATACGATGAAATCTTTCAACTTCATAAAGAATCGAACCTCTCAATGGGCCGACGACGGGCTTTCCCGGCCCGCCGCCCGGCGATGCGGCGAATTTTTCAAATTCCGGCGGGGGATTCAACCCACGGCGCCGGCGCCCGCGCCCCGGTCGCCGCGCGTCTCCTCGGGGTGCTTGCGATTGCGGTACTTTTTCTTGTGTTCGCTGAGCTGGCGTTCCAGCTTGTGAACGCACTGGTCAACGCAGGCGTACGCATCGCCCTGGTCGTGGTTGGCGATGAACATGTTCTTGTGTTCGGCGTTGACGATCATTTCCACGCGGGTGGTGTCCTTGCCGGCGTCGAAAATGACTTCGATTTCCTGAATCCGGTCGTAATATTTCAACAGTTTACCGGTTTTCTGCTCGGCATACTGTTTCAACGGCTCGGAAACGCTCATGTGTCGGGAAGATACGGTCACCAGCACAAATACACTCCTTGTCGAAACGTCAGCCGGCCATCTCCGGCCAGCTCGTCAACCATTGTACAGGAAAACGACAAAAAAGAATGCCACGCAAACTTCGGAAAATATGAAGATTTTCTTTCATCCCGGCGTCGCGGTTGACGAAGGAAGCGGCATGGCGGCCGAATATCGGGCCGGCTCCTGGCCGGATGGGGTGATGACGCCCCCGCTGATCAGCAGCCTCATCGCCTCCTCCACCGTCAGCGGAAGCTCCACCACCGATTCCCTGGGCACCACCAGCACGTATCCGCTGAACGCGGTGGGGGAGGAGGGAATGAAAACCGTCACCATCTCCTGGCCGACCTGCTTGCTCAAAGGCGGCAGCCCCGGCCCGGTGATCAGTCCGATGGACCAGATGGCCTGCGCGTGCGGCTGCACCGCCACCACCCGGCTGTCGCTGAACTGGCTTTTGCGGTCGGCGAGAACGAAATCCGTGATCTGCTTGACGGCCGGGTAGATCGCCCGAACCACCGGAATGCGCATCACCCCCACCTCGGTCAATCGCCACAGCGTCCGCCCGATCAGATTGCCGACCAGCAGCCCGACGATGTAGACCAGGATGATCGCCAGCACCACCCCCAGCACCTCGATCTGCCAGGGAGACATTAAACCCCAGAGGTGGTCCCAGTACCGGTCGATGTACCCGCTTTGCTGGTTGGACGTGGTGGCCCAGACCCATTTCACCCCGTATCGCAGGCCGGTGATGATGTGCCGGCCCAGCTTGTCATTCAACTGGTTCCAGACCCACGACAGCAGAAAAATCGTGATCAGCGTCGGGGTTAGCGTCGCCAGGCCGCGCAGAAAAAAACGTCTGAAATCGTCTGCGAAGCCGATGCGCTGGCGTCGCGGACGTTTGGAAGAATTCTTTTGCGCGCTCACCGTTTTTAGCCTCCTGTCGGCGCCGGTTCACTGGACGGGGGCGACTGGTCATTGGCCGGTTGGGTTGCCGAGGGCTGCGTGGTGGCGATTTTCAGCAACGCGGCCATTGAGGAGGCGTATTTTTTCACCACCGGATCGGCATCTTCTTTTGCCGCCCCGTCAAGAAGCTGCAGATGCCGGCCGGGTTCCATGCCACCGGCCGCCACCAATGCCATCAACCGAACCTGCCAGTCGGACTCCCTGAGCAGCGGTTGGATCTCATCGCCCCGCTTGTCCGGCGGCAACAGCATCAGCCGCTGATAGTTGGCCCAGGCGCGAACGGATGCGGAGGAGGCTTCGGTGCCGGCCCGCCGCAATGCCGCGGTGAATTCATCCACCAGCGGGCGGAATTGGGCGTCCTGGGACATGAAAAACCGCGTGTATGCGGCCAACAGTTCAATGGCGTGGACGCGGTCGGCGCCGCTGCCGTTGTTGACGCGATCCATCAGTTTGCGTTTGGCTTCCTCGCTGGTCAGCGGATACCCCGCTCGCTCGAAAATCCGGCTGAACTGGACCTTGTACCCTGCCGGCCCCGGCCCCATGCCGCCGCGATAGCTGATCGGGTTGGTCATGACCGTCGCATAAACCTGAACCGAAATGGAGGGGTTGGAGGCGAACATCTGGTCCAGTGCCCCCTGGTCCATCCGAACGGTTTGCGTCATGCTCTGGCCGGGCAACAACAAAATTTGCTGCGCGAATCGGTCGAACACCGGCGGCACACCCTGCTGGGCCGCGCCGCGCAACTGGGCATCAATCCACAAATCCGGCCGGATCACCCCATCCGGCGAGACGGTCAGCGGATAATTGCTGATGTTGCGCAGCGTGATCTGCGCGAACATCGGCTCGCCAAACTGGTGCGACACCTGCGCCGGCATGGCGCGCAGAACGTAAAACCCATCGGGCGAGTCGATGATCTTCAGCCAGTCGGAGGGGAATTTCTCCAGCTCCATCTTGATCCCCAGCGCCTGCTGCGACTGGATCAACTGCGCCCCTTTGGACCGCAATTCACCCCACAGCAACGCGCCCAATACGCCGGAGGGGTTGTCGTTGAAGATTCGCCGGACAATCGCCCCGGCCGACTGTTCGCCGGCCGCGTTTTTGTCCGCCAGCCGGATCAGCCCCAGCGCCGCCAGCGGATCGTGGTCCGACACCGCCGACAATTTCACCTTCGCCTCATCCTTTTTGCCTTCCAGCAGCAAAGCCCACCCTTCCAGCCGGGCCAGCGTGACGTTGTCGGCCGGCAGCAGCAGCTTCAGGGGTTCCAGGAGTTTGCGAACCAGCGCGGGTTGCTCATTGAAATACGCCTCAAACCAGGCCAGGTCGATCAGCGACATGGTGTAGGCCGACCGGATTTCCTGCGGCGTCTGCTCCTGCATGATGGTTTTGGCCTCGGCCGTGACATCCGCGATCGTCACCTCGCCGGGCGAATCGACCGGCCGGGTGGTGGCATCCTTGTGGCCGGCCGCCTGACGGGCCATTTGCAGGCGGTTGTTCAACGCGACAAGGGCCTCCTGTCGGGCCTTGTCATATAATTCCTTGTTGCCGTTGCTCCGTTCAATCACCAGACGCAAAAACCACGCATCCACGTTGGTGGGGTCGAATTGCAGCAGTTGAGTCACCCAGCCGATGGCGGCGGGGGATTGTCCGCTGATGAACAGTTCGGCGGCGTAATTGATGGCCGTGTGCGGCGGCGGAAGCTGTCCCATGCGGTTGTAGACGTTCAACGCCACGCCATACCAGCCCAACGAATCATCCATCAACCCCACGCCGGCGACCTCATCCGCCAGCGCCGCGGCCGTCGCCGGTTGAGCGGGATTGGCACGAAGCATCGCCATCAGCACCTTGGCCCGTTCCAGCGGGCTGCCGTTGGCCTGGAGCATCTGATACCGCATCTGCAACGCGGGCAGGTTTTGCGCATTGAGCCGAACCGCCTGGCTGAGCATGTTCAAGGCCTGATCGGATTGGGATCGTTCCGTGTACAGCCTCGCCAGCCGCAACGCCACGTGCGACCGGACCGGTTCGGGGATCGACTGCACATCCAGCAGTTTTTTCAGATATTCCACCTTCGCATCGGCGGTCTGGAGGCTGGACAGATATAAATCGATCAACTGGATCTGCGCGGTCTGGCTGCTGGGGTCTTTGGCGACCAGTTGCCGCAACGTATCCATCGCCCCGGCTTCATTGCGCGCCTGCAACTGGGCTTCACTGAGCAGACGCAGATAACGCGGGTCGTCCGGATTCAGCCGATTCGCCGCCTGCAACAAGGCGGCGCTCGCCTGCCACGCGGGATCGACGATGTTGCGGATGCGCAACAATTCCTGCGCAACTTCCGCGTATTGCTCGGCCATCGCGGTATCGGCCGAGTCGCGAGTGCGGTTCTCCTGCGACAGCGCCGATGGTGAATTCCATCCCAACGCCACCAGCAACATCACGATCCACATCCCAGGTTGCCGTTGAATCATGCTTTGAGATCCTCGTGAAGTAGATGACTCCCGTAAAATGGCGCAGCGCCCAAGCGCAAGTGTCGCCCCGACCGTACTATATCGTCAATCCCGCGCCCTTTCACGCGATCCATCCCAGGTCCACAAAATCACGTTGGCCAGCAGGTCGTGCGCCCAGTCCGGTTCATATCCCACCACGCCCCATGCCATCGACGCGGTCAATCCGGTGGTCAGATCGACCGGACAAAACAACACGGCCCCTTTGCCGGAACGAATCCACAGCGGTCGGGCCTCCGAGGGTTTGATCCGCAGCCGGGCGAATTTTCGCAATCGCACCTCGCCGAGGTCACTCATCCCCGGCTCGGTTGCCTTCAACATTGGATGATCGGCCGGCACGGGAGAAAGGGTTTCATTAAACGCCCTGGCCAGCAGTTTTTCCCTCACATCGCGCGCGAAAGTTGAATCGCCGCCGCAAACGTCGATCAGCAGGATGCCGCCATTGGTTACATAACGGTGAACCGATTCGATTTGTTTCTCATCGGGTGTGAAATTGCCCGTGCCGGTCAGATGGGCCAGCCACAAGCCCGATTGGGCCAGTTCCGACAGATCGACCGTCTGGGGTCGAAGGTCATAACGGGCCTGTCGCATCATCTGCCGGCCGAATCGTCCCCATGCTCCCGGCTCGGGATCCCAGTTGCCGGCATATCTCACCCGCGCCACCTTCATTCGGGCGATCGGTTGGGCATCCACCGGAGCGATCGCCCAACTTTCAAGGCGATTTCGCACGCGGCTTTTGGCGCCGGCGTAGGCATACAGATTCACGCCCAGATCAAATACGGAGCGGTGCTCTTTTTGGTCCTTGAGCTGCCAGTATTGCGCCAAATCCACCTCGCTCTGAACCATCAGCACACGCGATTCATTGGATATCATCCGCAGCGCCGGCTTCTGTTTCAGACGAAAGACGGCCGAATAAAACCAATGGTCTTCCGGCACGGTTTGCCAGGCATACTGAGGAAATAATCGCTTGCCCAATAATTCGATAAAATGATTGAATTCCGCACTATTGCCGTCGGCCTGCGTGAAGACAAGACCGCCTTCTTCGATGTATCGCCGGAGATTGTTCTCCTGACTTTCGGTCCAGTTGGGCGCCTGATGACTGGCCAGGTAGAGAATGGGGGCATCCATCCAGTCGGCGGCGTCGAGATTCAGGTTCACCACCTGCCAGTTCACGGGTTGTTCCAGTTCATACGAGGCGAACCGGCAGAGATTGGCCAGGTCGCGCGGTCGGTTGGCCCAATAGCCGTCAAACCGTCCCTTGTTCATCATGATCGGATGACGGCCGCGCGATAAAAACAGGGTTGCGAAGGCGGTATCGACCAGGTTTCCCCAGTCGCCGTTGGCGCTTTGCCGTTGCAAGGCCCGGGTTGCGAGAATTCGATACCAGTCGTGCGGGCCGAAGTATTTGAATCCGGATGCCAGCCCCACTCGTTCGATGCCGTAGAGGGCGTATCCCCACCAACCGCTGTCCGGGCCGAGGATGTTGTTCCCTTTTTCCAACCAGGCGAGGCCGCGTGCCAAAGCGGGTGAAAACGGTTCCCGGCCGACGTTGTTGCCGAAACGCGGGCCATCCAGAAAATCGTGGGCCACGAACAATGAGGCCACGCCTGCACAGGTCATGGTCAAGGTGGGGTCGTTCTGGCGTTCGTATCCCCAGCCGCCGGTTGGGTGCTGGGTGTCATCCCAATGGGCCTGGACATCATTCCAATAAGAGGAGGGGATGGACAACCCCGCATCCGCGCCGGCCCAGACGCCGAGTTGGCCGTACTGGGTGTTGGAATGATCCCACCGGATGGACCTCGACGGGCGCTGTTCGCCTGTCGGCAGGCCATAGGTGTAAGTGCCCACCTGGGCGACTTCCAGCAAGTATTTGACATCCGCCGACAGCGTTGGGCGATCCTGCGGCCGGTTGTAGACCGCCAGCGCGGTGGCGCGCAGCGAATGGGCGTAGGTGCCGGCGTGTCCATCCATCGACAATTGTTTCAATTGTTCAATCATCTGCCGCATCAAATTTCCATTGATGGACAGGCGTTCATCGCCGGTGGCCTGGCCGGCCTGGATCAGGGCATAGACGCACAGGGCATCCAGTCCGTTTTGCTGGTCAGGAGAGCCGGCGGAGTCGGGTTTGAGTTTGCCCTGCTCAAAATGGGACAGGATGAAATTGATCGCCTTGTTCAGGGCCTCGCCGATGCGCTGGTCATTGACGATGGAGGATTCTTCCACCACCGGCTGGGGAGGAGGTCGTTTGCCGATGGGGGTTTGCAGGTTTTCATCCTCCGCGACGGTGGGGGCGGGAGGAGGCGGCGGGAGGGCCGGGGTGGATGGAGTGGGTTGCGGCGGCGGGGTGGCGGCCGCCTGCTGTTGTCTGGCCGCCAATTGTGCGGCGAGCGCCAGCCCCCTCTGCCGTGCGGAATTGACACGGGATTGCAGCATCGGATCGTCGAGCGTGCGGCCGAGGATCAATTGGTCCAGCTCGTGATAACGGTCGTATGCTTCGGCCGTGTGGCCTTGCTTGTCCAGTGATTCGGCCTGGTTCAACAACGCGACAATCTGCTGGCGGTGCTCATCTTCCCATGTGGGTTTTGGAGCGGTCAGGTGGGCATAGAGCCAGATGGACAACCCGATGAAAAAGATTGCCAGAAGGCCGTAGATGGAATATCGGGCGACCAGCCGCCAGTCTTTTTTAGCTGGGGGGGCCGTCTCGTCATCGCGTAGAACAGGACAAAAGGGGCAACGCATCGCCCGGCTTTCGCCCACGCGCACCAGGCGCAATGGCCGCCCGCATCGAGGGCAGGTGGGGCGTTTGATGGGGCCGGTGTCCAGCGGCATCGAAGGGGTATTCTAGCCGCTGGGGATGATCTGCACAGGGAGGCGGCTATTTCACCAGTTCAACACGGCCGGGGCGGGTAAACCGGTAGGTGCGTTCGCCGGTGTTGTTGTTCCATTCGTATTCATCCATCTGCCCGATGTAGAGCCGGGTGGCGCCGGAGGGGATGATGAATTGCTGAACATCATCGCTGGAATTCACGCCATCGCCGATGAAAAAGACCTGTTTAAGCTGCGGCGAAAGGGTGTTGAAATCACGGCTGGCCTCCGAGGAGAAATTCAATGTGGGCGGGGGAGAGGTCATGTTCGGCGCGTTGTCATCCAGAAAAACACCGACGACCGCGTTGATCGGCGCGTACAGGTCCGACATGCCATGTTCCGTTCCTCCGCTGGAGCTATAGCGGTTGTGGACGACCCACGAGCCGTTGCCATCCGGATCGTAAATGGGGTCCCAGTCGTTGTCGTTGTTGGAAAACCCGCTGACCGAGGCGAACGTGATGGCGGTTCCAGGTTGCAGGGGCAGATTGCTGATGAGCGTGGGGCTGGGATTGAGATAACCGGCGTTCGGATTGGATTTGCCGGCGATGTCGGGGTTGTGATGGGGGTTGTTGGGATTGGCGACCGTTCCGTTGGGCATGCCGGCCAGCCAGGGGTTGGCGGCCGAGGAGATGTCGCCGGTCACGTCGATGGGGGTGATGAAGGCGGCCGTCGCGGTGGCGTGGATGGACTGAAATTTGCGGCCGAGCACCGCGCCAAAAATCAACGGAACACCGTTGGTCCCTTCCAGTTTCGCTGTCACCGTGACGGCATTGGGTGGCGTGTGCGAGGGGCTGAATGTTCGTGTGGTCTCGTCGTAATAGGTATAGGTGATGTTCGAATTGGCCAGAGTGAGCTGTTCGCCATCGACGAGATTCAGCTTGGCCACCTGTTTGGCGGCGTTGCGGGCGGCTTTCTTGCTGCTGGAGATTTTGGCCGCGCCGGCGCGGGCGGCGGCGTCCACGGCGCGTTGCAATTCGTTTTTGGCCAGTTGCACCCGCCCCAGGTCCACCGCCAGCGAGCAGACGCCGATCAGCATGACCAGCACGACGATGGCATAAATGACGCTGATCCCGCGGCGAGCCGGGCGCGCGGCAAATCGTTGAACGGCACGTTTCCACATCGCTTCCATGAATCTGGTATCGGAACGTTCAAGGAGCGTCATTATCAACGTCCGGCGCGGTGTCGATAAAAAGCTCATCGGCCACAGGTGTTACGTCCGATAACGGTTGTAAATGGCCTGCACTTTTTGCCGAAGCGGGATATTCGCAACCTTGTCACGCGCCGCCGCCAAGTCGGCCGCGGCGAAGTTGAGGCGCGTTCAATTCCTGTCGGTTGAACCCGACTGGGCACGGCGGGCCGCCATTTGCGAACGCTGTCCGCTGCGCGTGGTTCAACGGGGGGTTTCCTATTGCGGCCGTCCGTTCACGCAACAGATCGTCCGGGAATCGACTCTGGAGGGTTGTGGATGCCCGACAAAGGACAAGGCCAAATCGCCCGATGAGCATTGCCCGCTGACGATCAATCATCGTCCGGCCGTTCAACTTGACGGCCATTGCAACTGTAAATGGTGCAGTGCGGCCGATCGCGACGACCATGATGCACGGTCAAATTAGACAGAGCCTACTCCGGGCGTTGGATGATCCGCATTCCCATTTCACGCGCCAGGGCCGGCAGATTACGCACCGGATCGCGGTCGTAGTCGCGAATTTCCTCGCTCAGTTCATCCCACGAGACCAGGTAGGGGGTCCGCAGTTCGGCGGTATTCTTTTCACCCAGCGTCCAACCGGCCAGGAAACGGTCGGCGTTCCAGCGGGCGTGTTCCATCTTCGCCAGCACTTCCATCTCCTGATCGCTGATGATTCGCTCCGGCGGATGGGTGGATGAACCGGCCGGGACCATCTCGCAGCCGATCGCGCGCAATTTGACCGCGATGTGATCCGCCTGCTGGCGGTTGGAATCCTTCAATCCCTCCCCCAGTTGCGGCCACGGGACCAGCGCATCTTCCGATTGTGGTTTGGCCCCTTCGCGGGTGCGCTTGTTGACGTAAGTTTGGTGGACCATCCGGGCCAGTTGATCCAGTTTTTCACGCAAGACCATCTCCAGCGAGCAGACTTTTTCCACCTCGCCGAACGGATTGATGTTTCCTCCCACCGCATCCGATCGCCGATCTCCTTCCAACAGGCTCGCCAGGCCGGTTCGTTCGGACAGCCAGACGTGGACCGGAATTTTGCGACGATGAATCACCCGCGGCAGATTCAACGCCACCGGCAGGTTGCGATCCCGTTCTTCCAGGCAGACCGCCACCGTGGCGATCCATGATTCATCGGCCGCCAGTTCCTCCAATTTATTTCGGGGCTGGGGGTCTTCCACATCCTGGGCGATCCAATGCACGTCAACGACCTGTTCCAGTTGCGGATATTGCGCCGCAAAATGCCGCCGCCGCGTCTCCAGGTCGGCCGACGCCACGGTCACGGCCAGTTTTCGACCATTGGCGAAATGTCCCACCCTCGCGGCCGCCAGCAGCACCGATTGCCCCATCGGGCCAAATCCCAGCACCACCAGGTGAGGCCGATGCGAATCGTTCGGGCCGATTCGCACCCGATCCAGCGGGTGATTGTTCCACAACAGCCGGGCGGCGTTGGCGTAGGTGTTGAACACCGCCGCCTCAAAACGATCATCCCGCCGGGCAAACAGGGCGTGTTGTTTGAACAATTCGCACAGTTTCCCATCCACCAGATGAACCCGGCAACAGAGCGCCCCGGACGACGTGCCCGTCCTGTTTCCACCGTCAATTTGTTCAAACGCGCGGACGGCGGATTCGACGTTCACCCCATCTTCGCCGCAGACGCACAAGACCCGCCCCGCGTTTTTCATGCCGGCCCGCCGCAACATCAGTTCGTCGGCCGCATCCCCCACCAGCACCACCGCCCCCAGCGCGCGCGCCAAAAAAAGGTTGTCGTTGCCCTCCTGGCATTCAATCGCCACCACGCGATCGCCGCGCTGACGAAATTCGCGCAGCAACTGCATCCCTTTTCGGCCCAATCCACAGACAATGACGTGATCGCGCCACAACAGGCGAACGCGCAGTTGTTGAAATTGACGCCGAAAAACGACCAGCACCGTCAGGGCGGCGGTGTAGGCCGTCACGGCGGGCGCCAGGAATTTCGCCACCATCAACGGCCAGTTTTTCTCGCCCACGATCCAGTCCCCATCCAGCGTGAACAACCTGAACGTCAGGTAAAGGATGTCCGCCGGCGTGCGATGGGGTTGATCGGGCAGATGGGTCAGATATTCACGAAGGCCGACGTATCCCAGGATCAAAGCCGCCAGCGCCGACAACGCCCCCGCCAGCCAGCGCACTTCCCTCCAGCGCCCCGGCCGAACTTCCGATGACGGCTCATCCTCTGTGGTCACCAATGACTCCGCCGGCGCCTGTTCGTTCCGGTTGGCTGGCCGGCACGTTCACCAGAAACGACAACTGCTCCATCTGCACCGCCAGGTCCACCGCGTTGAGCGCCACGTCCGCCGGCACGTTCAGTGAGATCGGCGCGAAATTCAGCAACCCTCGAATGCCCGCCTCCACCAGCTTGTCGGCGATCTCCTGGGCCGCGTCCGCCGGCACCGCGATCATCGCCAGGCGGATGGCATGTTGGTCGATCACCGAACGCAGGTCGTTGAGCGATTCAACCACGAATGGCCCCTGTCTCTTTCCCACCTTGGACGGATCGTTGTCAAAGATCGCCACCAGGCGAAATCCTTTGGCGTCAAACCCCTTGTAACTCATCAGCGCCCGCCCAAGGTTTCCCGCTCCAACCAGCAGGACGTTCCAGATTTTGTCCGTGCCCAGGATGCGGCGAACCTGCGCGATCAGGTCGTCCACGCGATAGCCGATGCCGGGATGCCCAAACTGCCCGAAATAGGCCAGGTCCTTTCTCACCTGGGCATCGGTCAGGTTCAGGGATTGGCCCAGTTGTTTGGACGAGATGGTTCGCCGTCCTTTTCGCGCGAAAACCTCAAGCTGCCTGAGATACAGGCTGAGCCTTCGCACCGCCGGGTTGGGAACCGATTCAGGCTTTGTTGGATCCATGCGTCAATTCGCCCATTGAGCCACGCGATTATTTCGACACCGGCGGCGTCGTCAAGCCGCCGGCATCGCCCAAACGGTTTTCTCATCGCGGCAAGGCCGACAGCTCGTCCCGCAACGCCCCCATCAATGGACCAAGCGTCCGCTCGGAAAAATCAAACCGGATGCCGGCCACCGCGAACAACTCCGGCAGGGTCTTCGTTCCGCCCAGCCGCAGCGCCGCGCGGTAATTCGACACCGCCCGCCGGGGGTCTTCCTTGCTCTTGATCCACAACTGCAGCGCCCCAAGTTGCGCGATGCCGTATTCAACGTAGTAAAACGGCGCATGGAACAGATGCAGTTGCCGCTGCCACTGGGACTGCCGCATCGCCTCATATCCGCTCCAGTCCACCTTGCTGGAAAACCGGTCCAGGATCGCCAGCCACTGCTCGGTGCGTTGGCGGCCGGTGTGGCCGGGATGGGTGTAAATCCAGTGCTGGAAAACGTCGATCGTCGCCATCCACGGGAAGAATCGAATGATCCCCTCCAGCATCGCCCGCCGGGCGCGGTTGGCATCGACGTCCGCGTAAAACACGTCAAAATGTTCGCTGCCCAACAGTTCCATCGATATGCTGGCGACTTCGCAGAATTCCATGGGGGCGCTGCGCAAAAAGACCAGCGGCTCCTCACGGGCGGCCAGGCAATGAAAAGCGTGTCCCCCTTCGTGCAGCAACGTCTCCACGTCACGCTGCAAACCGGCCGCGTTCATGAAAATGAACGGCTCGCGTGCCTCATCCAGCGAACATTGATACCCGCCCGGCTGCTTGCCCTTGCGGCTTTGCAGATCCAGGTTGTTGCGCTGGCGGAGTACGTCAAAATCCTCCGCCAGTTGCCCGGAGAGGCGACTGAAAATGGTTTTCACCTTTTGCACGAATTCCGCCGTCTGATCATCGGCGAACGGTCGCAGGGGCGGCCGGTTTTTCGGATCGACCGACAAATCCCACGGCCGCAACCGCTCGAGCTTCAGATCCGCCGCCCGCTGGCGGTCCAGCTCATCCACCACCGGCACGCACGCCTTCTCAATCGCATCGGCGAAGCGCAGGCAATCCTCCGGCGTGTAATCGAATCGCTTGTACGCCTTCCAGACGTACGACCGGTAGTTGTCCATCGCGGAATTGGTTGCGATTTGCTGTCGCAACGGCAGCAGTTTGTCGAACAGTTCGTCGATCCGTTCCCGATCCTGCAAACGACGGTTGGCGCTGGTCTCCCACGCCTCCTGTCGAACCTGGCGGTCCGGCTCCTCGATGAATCTGGCCAGTTGCTGCAACGTGTATTCCCCGCCCCGAAATTGCACCATCATCGCGCCGCTGATTTTGTCATAATCCGTCACCAGCTTCGTGATCTGCGTCTCCAGCGGAATGTTTTCTTCTCGGAACAGTTCCACGTCCGACCGCCATTTGCGTTCCAGCAGGCGATAACGCTGCCCCTGCAACTGCGGGAGAAACGGACTGTCGAGCAGTTTTCGCTGCAACTGAAAAAACAGCGGCTTGATCTTCGGGTCGATCTGTTCGACAAAGTGCATGTAGGCCCGTTCGATTTGCGGGTCTTCGGTGTGACAGCTTTTGTCGATGTACCGCCGGCTGCCATACTCATCCACCACCGAGGACAGTTCCGAAACATCCCCCAGCCATTGTTCCAGCTCGTTGGCCGAATGAATCGGCCGGTCGATCAATTGGTTGTACAGCGGTTCCAATTGTGAAAAGTCGGCCACGTCAAGATTTTGCGGGACAAATCGCCGTGGATAGGTGGTGTTCATCAATCAAGTCTCCTGTTGGTTTTTGGGCCGGAGGATCATGGTAAGGGTAAATTTCAGAAATTTCGATGCGCCCGCTTCATTGCCACTGCCCGGCTCATCCGACATGATCGTTTCCCATGGCGATGTCGGATATGGCCATTTCGCTTTCGGATGTGGGCGTGCTTCGTGAAGGGCGCTGGATATTGCGCCACATCAACTGGTCGGTCCCGACAGGAACCTGCGCCGCCATCCTCGGCCCCAACGGATCGGGCAAAAGCACCCTCGCGCGGATCATCTGCGGCTATTTGTGGCCCACCGAAGGCCGGGTTTCGGTTTGCGGCCAGACCTTTGGCGAAACGGATTTGAACACCCTGCGACAATCCATCGGCCTGGTTCAACCGGCCGGGCCGTACGAGGTGGATTCGCAATTGACCGCCCGACAGGTGGTCCAGACCGGCTTTTTCGGCACGCTGGGGCTTTATGACGCCATCACGCCCATCATGGAGCGGGAATCCAGGCGGATATTGGCGGCGGTGGGATTGACGCAGGTGGCCGAACATCCGTATGCCACGCTCAGCAGCGGCGAAAAACTGCGCGGACTGATCGGCCGGGCATTGGTTCGCCGGCCGCGATTGCTGCTGCTCGATGAGCCGACCGCCGCGCTGGACCTTCCATCGCGGGAACACGTCCTGGCAACGCTGCAACGGCTGATTCAAGACCCCCTCCACCCCACGACGATGGTGATCATCACCCATCACGTGGAAGAATTGCCTCCGGCCACGTCGCAAATCCTGTTGTTGAGCGATGGCCAGTCGGCCGCCGCCGGCCGGCCGGAAGATGTCTTGACCGATGACCTGGTCTCGCGGGTTTACCGCTGCCCGATTCAGGTCCGCACGATGGATGGGCGATATCATTTGCATGTCAATCCCATCACATGGGAACAGCTATTGTCCGATCCGCCCGCATAAGCGATACAGTCGCACGCACAAGGCCGTTTTGGGCGTTTATCGGACTGTTTTTCACGAAAATTGTCTGTTCAAGCTTCAAAATCAGTGGTATGGTTCCACTCGACGCATCTGAAGCGATTGAATTTCATCCGGAGTCATCATGGCCAAAGTCGTCCCCCCCGACGTTCAAGCCCATCCAACCGAAGCCCCCGCCGATCTGGAGCGTGTGGTGGGGCTGGAATTCACCCGCGCCACCGAGGCGGCGGCCTTGAGCGCCTACAAATGGATGGGCAAAGGGGACAAGGAATCGGCCGACTTCGCCGCGTGCGACGCCATTCGCGGCCTGTTCGACACCGTCAGCGTCTCGGGACTGGTCACCATTGGCGAAGGCATCAAGGACAACGCCCCCGGCATTTTCAAAGGCGAACGCCTGGGCAACTGGTCCGCCGGTTCGGTGCGCATGGCGATCGCGCTCGATCCGATCGACGGCACGACCATCGTCTCCAAGGGTTTGCAGGGGGCGATCGCGGTCATGGCCGCCGCCACCTGCGAAGATGGGGATGATCCAAATTCGCTGTTGGCGGACATTCCCAGTTTTTACATGAACAAAATCAGCTTCGGCCCGCGCGTCAAGCAGGGGCCGGGCCGTGTCCGGCTGGACAATTCGGTGCAGGACAACATCGAGATCATCGCGCTCAAACTCGGCAAGCGCGTGCAGGATTTGACGGTGGTGATTCTCGACCGGCCGCGACACGAACGGCTGATCCACGACGTTCGCCGAACCGGGGCGGCCATCCGGCTGATCAGCGACGGCGACATCGCCGGCGCCATCGCCCCCAGCCTGCCGGGGTCGGGCGTGGACATTTACATGGGAACCGGCGGCAGCCCCGAAGCGGTGTTGGCGGCGGCCGGCATCAAATGCCTTGGCGGCGAGATTCTGGCGCAAATGTGGCCGCGCGACGACGCCGAACGCAAGTCGCTCCGCGAAAACGGCGTCACCGATGCGGACCTGAACAAGGTCTACGCGGCCGACGACCTGGCCCGCGGCAACCGCATCGTCTTCGCCGCCACTGGCATCAGCGATTCGGCGCTGCTCAAGGGCATCCGTTACGAAGGAACCCACGCCATCACCACCAGCATCCTGATGCGCGCCAAATACCATACCGTCCGTTACATCAAAACCTGTCACAACATGGACATGAAAACCATCCGGCTGCGTTCGGATGCCTCCGAGCATTCGCTGTAATTGATCCTGCGTCTCGGAATCAATCGCAACGCCATCCGGCACATCATCACACCTGTCGTTTCGGCCTGTCCGATGTATGATATGGGCCGTGCAGGATAAGGATGCGCAGCAATCATGGCATGGATCGCAACGGCGTTGCCTCAGTGGCTGGTACTGCTTTTTCAAGACAACCATTCGGCCGCCCACACGGCGCTGCTGATCGCGCTGGTGGCGGCGTGCGGCCTGGCGATTGGGAGCATTCAGTTTCGCGGCCTTGGGCTGGGGGTGGCGGGCGTATTGTTTTCGGGGTTGCTGGTGGGGCATCTCTATGGCCGGCGGGACGTGCCGGCGCTCAATGAGCCGGTCATGGAGTTTGTCCGTGAATTTGGCCTCATTTTGTTCGTTTACACCATCGGCGTGCAGGTGGGGCCGGGGTTTTGCGCCTCGTTGCGGCGGAACGGCCTGCCGTTGAATCTCATGGCGGCCACGATCGTGGTGCTGGGGGCGTTGATCGTGATCGGCATCCACGTCCTGGGCGACGTGCCCGTGCCGGCGGCGGTGGGGCTGTTTTCCGGGGCGACCACCAACACCCCCAGTCTCGGCGCCGCCCGCGAAGCGCTCAAGGGGCTGAACGCTCCCGATGAGTCGATCACCCAGCCGGGCATCGCCTATGCCATGGCTTATCCCTTCGGCATCATCGGCATCATTGTTTCAATGCTGCTGATGCGGCTGTTTTTCCGCATCAACCCCCATGCCGAGGCGCGGGAATTCGCCCACCGGCAGGAGGAACAGACGCCGCGCCTGTCCACGATGAACATCGAGATCAAAAACCCCAATTTCGACCGCCAGCCGCTGGGTCGAATCCCCACGCTGGGCGACGGGGGGGTGGTCATCTCCCGCATCAAGAACGGTGGTTCGGTGTTGATCCCGCGCGATGACACCGAGGTTCGCACCGGAACCATCCTGCACGCCGTCGGCGAACCGGATCGGCTGGAGGAGCTTCGGTTGATCGTCGGCGATCAGAGCGAGGTGGACCTCAAAACCCTCCCCAGCCCGATCACCACCCGTCGGGTGCTGGTCACGCGAAGGCAGGTCCTGGGCAAAACCCCGCGCGAGCTGAAACTGGCCGAGCGGCTCGGCGTCACCATCACCCGCATCAACCGGGCCGAGATCGAGCTGTCGGCCCATTCCAGCGTTCACCTGCAATTCGGCGACACGGTGGTCATCGTTGGCGGCGAAGAGGCCATCGCCAAAGCGTCGGCCGAGCTGGGCGATTCGATTCAGCGCCTCAACCATCCGCAGATCATCCCGTTGTTTGTCGGCATTGCGCTGGGCGTTCTGCTGGGGAGCATCGCGATCCCGCTGCCGGGAATGCCCGCGCCGGTGAAGCTGGGCTTGGCGGGCGGGCCTTTGCTGGTGGCGATCGTGTTGTCGCGGCTGGGGAACATCGGGCCGGTGGTCTGGTACATGCCGCTGAGCGCCAATTTCATGCTGCGGGAGCTGGGCATCGTGCTGTTCCTCTCCTGCGTGGGGTTGAACGCGGGGCATCGGTTCCTGGATACGCTGATGGGGCCGGGGCTGGTGTGGATGGGTTATGGAGCGATCATCACGGTCGTTCCGCTGCTGCTGGTGGGGGTGGTGGCGCGGGTTTTCATGAAAACCAATTACATGACCTTGTGCGGATTGCTGGCCGGCAGCATGACCGATCCGCCGGCGCTGGCCTTTGCCAATTCCATCGCCACCTCGACCGCGCCGTCGATCTCGTATGCCACGGTCTACCCGCTGGTGATGCTTTTGCGCGTCTTTGTGGCGCAATTGCTGGTACTGATCCTAGGCTCTGTCTAAAAACCCCGCGGCCTCGCGACGGCTCGGAACCGCCTTGGCCGCCAGGCGTCACCGTGAGAACTGGGTCCATGGACCCTTCGAGCGGTGACAACGACGCGGACGAGGCGGTTCCGAGCCGCCTTCGGTAGGCCCGATTCGGCCCGCCTGCTTCGTTGTCGCTCCTCAAAGGGTCTACGGACCCCGCTCTCGGAGCGACGC
>JADYZN010000013.1 GCA_020853095.1 Phycisphaerales bacterium
CCCCCGTAGGAGTCTGGGCAGTGTCTCAGTCCCAATGTGACCGGCCAACCTCTCAGTCCGGTTACGCGTCGTCGCCTTGGTAAGCCTTTACCTCACCAACTAGCTGATACGATATCGCCCGCTCCCAGAACGGTTTCCCTATGAGCACAAAACCATGCGGCTTCGTGATGTTACCTGGTATTATCTGCCCTTTCGGGCAGCTATCCCAGATTCTGGGGTACGTTAGCGATACATTACTCACCCGTTCGCCACTGGTGTATTGCTACACCCGTACGACTTGCATGTCTTAGCCACGCCGCCAGCGTTCAGGCTGAGCCAGGATCAAACTCTTCAATTAAATTTCTTGGCACGATTTTCTCCTCCTGCCCGGCGTGACGCCGGGACTGACGGTTTTGAAAATCGCGTTAATCCTCGAAACGAGTTTGTCCACCAACTTGTTCAAGACAAACAAGCTGGATGTTACTGCCCGCCGGTGGCAAAACCGGCAGGTCAGTCATTCCGCCCAACGCACCGGGCAAGCCCGATGGTTAAAACGAAATGAATTGCAAGGCTCAAACATACTTCTGGCTGTTCCGGGTGCGACCCCGGAACTCACTCAAAATTGATCAAGGAAGATCACTTTCTTGCGTGCACCACAAGGATGTTTGAGACAAAGAGGCCGGCCCATGAGGCCGACCGTTTGGATCTGTCCAAACCGCGCTGTACACAGCGCTTTTGGACTCACATCCTCGCGGCATCCGACTATTCACTTGTCAAAGAGCCGTTGGGTTTGATCATGCGATGAACTTTTGCAAAAGTCCGCCGCATCATCTCGCCTCAAACGCCGCAGGCCACTTTCGTCGCCTTCGTCGTGTTCCCCGTCAGGGGAGGCGGAATAGTATCCGCCGTTTCCACTTTGTCAACCGGGTGTCGCGAAAATTATTTTCGCGTGTTTTTTGGCGAATTTTTCCGCCGCAAAGCACTGTCCGGACCCATCTTATCGGCCAGTCATCCCAAGGGACTTGACCGACCCAAAACGGCTTCCAAACCCGGTTTCGTGTAATTGTGTGTTGCCAAGGCAACGGGCGATCAACATCTTTATCGCCGCGGTTCAAGCACCGCGACCAAATGTCAACCGGTGGTAGGTAGAACCAACGAGAAGCATTATGCGCCGCCTCCTGATGGATGTCAAGCGACCAGCGCTCAACATTTTATTTTACGTTCCCATGTGCCGTTGGGTTCGGTTCACTGGCCGATGATTTTCACCAGCACCCGTTTGGGCCGGCGGCCATCAAATTCGCCGTAAAATATCTGTTCCCAAGGCCCAAAATCGAGCTTGCCACCCGTTACCGCCACCACCACTTCCCGGCCCATGATCTGTCGTTTGAGATGGGCATCGGCGTTTTCCTCGCCGGTGCGGTTGTGGTGATAATGATCGGGGGATGAATTAAACGGGGCCAGTTCCTCCAGCCACCTTGCGAAATCCTCGTGCAACCCCCGTTCATCGTCATTGATGAAAACCGACGAGGTGATGTGCATCGAATTGCACAGCAACAGGCCCTCCTGGATGCCGCTTTTTCGCAGGATTTGCTCCACCTGCGGCGTCAGATTGATAAACGCCCGTTCGGTCGGGGTGTTGATCACCAAATATTCCGTATGGGATTTCATGGATGTCTCCCGGATAGGCTCTAAAAGAAAAGCCGCCGCGAATGGCGACCGGGGGTTCGACGGCACAAGACCGGGTCTGTTTAGGGCTGCTTCCTTTCGGACCTGACCCGGTTCACAGCCGACCCTTGCATCGGCCCCGGCCGCCAATCGCGACGGCCCGGAAATTTCTACTTTAGCAACCCGCCGGAGGTTGTCCAATACGTTGGCTTACAGCAGATTGTTATCTTTCATCCAATGGATGAATTTCTCCAAACCCTGTTCCACATTGGTTTTAGGTTCATATCCCAGCAACCGCCGCGCCTTGGAGATGTTGGCGTAAGTGATCAATGGTTCGGATGCCGGCGAGGGAATGTCCTTGATCTGGGCGGTTTTGCCCAATAGTTGTTCGATGATTCGGACAAATTGGATGTTTTCCACCGGCCGGCCGCAACCGAGGTTGATCAATTCAAAAGGCAAGGCCTTGTCCAACGCGCTGACAAACCCGGAAAGGATGTCGTCGATATAGGTCCAGTCGCGATGAAGATGGCCTGCATTGTAGAGCGTGATCGGCCGGCCATGCTGGATGTCACACGACCATTGCCAGGGCATCATGTCCGGCCGGCCAAATGGGCCATAAACGTTGAAAAATCGCAGGATCGTCACCGGCAGTTTCCACAAATGGTGGTAACAGTGGGCGAACATCTCCATGGATCGTTTGGAGGCCGGATAAGGGGCCAGCGGATGGGCGGCCGGGGCGGATTCTTCAAACGGCACAGGCGTGTCGCCGCCGTAGGCCGAACCGGTGGAGGCCAGGATGCACGGGATCGGCCCCAGATGACGGGCGGCATCGAGCAGGTTCATCGACCCCTGCACGTTGACGTGGCCGTAAATCAGCGGGTGTTGCACGCTGTATCGCACGGCCGCCATCGCCGCCAGATGGGCGACGGCGTCGGGTCGGTGTTCATCAAACCAACGCCGCAGACCCTCGGCATCCCGCAGGTCTCCTTCGATAAAGGTGAACTTTGAATTGGGGAGCAGATCGGTCAGGTTTCGCCGTTTGTTCGCGACGGGGTAATAATCATTGAGATTGTCCAGCCCGATGACCTGATCGCCGCGGTCCAGCAGAAGTTTGCTCAGACGTCCGCCGATGAATCCGGCCGCGCCGGTGACGAAGATTCGCATGACAGGTCTCCTATGCAGGCATCAGGTCTTGATGCGTTCCAACAGCCAGACCGACAGCGGCCCGAAGATGAAGATCGGAACCCAGGCCATCAGTGCCGGCCACAGGTTGGCCCATCGAGGGTCGGCCGGCGGATTGGCGGCCATGTTGTAGGCCAGGAAAAAACATCCCATGCACAACCCCAGCAACAACAGCAGACGGATCGCGTTGTTTTTCAGGTTTGTGGTTTCGCGCGTCAACACGCACGGAATCGCCAGCAGCAATAAAATGATGTTGATCAGGGGCTGGGTGAACCGGGCGTGCTTGGCTCGCAGCAGGTCGATCGCGCCGTAGCTTTTGCGCGCCAACAGTTCGGAAATCCGGGAGGTGGAGAGGTATCGCACGATGTTGGTGTCGCTGGCGTTGAACAGCGCAATTTCCTCCGGGGTGACGTTGCTCTTGTAGACGGCCTGCCGAATGTAGTCGCTGCGTCGCTGATCCGGCAGCAGGTTGCGCACCAGCCGGCCGTTGGTCAGGTCCCACTGCTGGGTGCGCGGATCGTACACAGCGCGGTCCGCCTGCAAATGGGCGACCGGCAGCAAATCCTGGTTGCGATAGACCACGTCCAGCTCGTCGATGGAGGCCGGCGCGTGGGGCGTGGGCGGATGATAGGCGGCGGCGAAGAGCAACGCCTCGCGATCATTTTGCATCGCACGGATCGGAATGGCCTCCTGCGTTTCCTGTTGCAGCGCATCGTGCTTTCGCGTCAGTTTGGGAATGATCGAGGGGATGATCAATTCCTGATCCACCACCAGAAAACTCTGCAACACCACCGCCATCAGCACGATCGGCAGCGCCACCCGCCAGAGGTTGATCCCCGCCGCCATGATGGCGACCAGCTCGTTAAACCGCGACAGGCGGATCAGGGTGAACGCGGCGGCCACGACCGGGATGATGCCGGACAGGTAAACGTAAAATTCAAAGCTCTTGAAGAAATAATAATTGAGGATGTTCAGCAGCAGACTCCAGGCCGACTGCACGCCCGTATCGGTCACGGCGTTGCGCGGGTTGGCCAGGTCGTCAAAGTTGAAAACCAGGTCCAGCACGATGTACATCCCCACCAGCACCACGAAGCTGATGAGGTAGTTTTTGAGGAAACTGATCAGGACGTATCGGTCGAGGATTTTCATGTGGATGGCCCCCTACTGTCGCTGCAATCGTCCCAACAACGCCACGGCGATCAGCAACACGATGGCGTTGCCGCTCCAGATCATGGCGATGCCCATGCCGATGCCGGTGTAATGCGAGATTTCCCACGGCACGTTTTCGCACTTGTGCTGGCCGGCGACGATCAGCGTGACGCACAGCAATGCCGGGATCACGCTGACGGCGAAGGCCGAGAGAAAATTGCCGCTCTTGAACATCATCCCCAGCGCGCACCCCACCGCCACCAGGATCAGGCAACTGATTGAAAACGAGGCTCGTGAATACAATTCTCCCAGGATCGTGTTCCGCAGCCGCAGGCTTTCGCGGATCAGCATGTCGCGGTCCCACTTGCTGAGGTTGTTCGTCGCCAGGTAATCCTCCACCGTATAGGTTTCGATCCCGCGCAAATCCTCCGGCACCGGCAGGGTGTACGACCGGGGATAACTGCGGACTTCCAGCGAATCGGACCCCAGTTTGACGTGGGCGTTGCGAAACCAGATCGTCAGGCGGACGTTGTGGTTCTCATCGGGCTGGCTGAAGGCCAGCGAGCCGCCGTTGGCCTGTGCCGAAAAGACCGTCCGGCCGTCGCGGGTCTCGGTAAACAGCAAGGTCATGCGGGATGGGTCCTTGTCCCCCGCCAGCGTGATCTCCTCCCCCTGCGGGCCGTGCAATTCGGCCGGCGGGCCGCTGCGCTGCAACATGCAGACGCGATCGCCCACCTCAAACGTCCAGACCCCCTGCGTATTGAGCGAAACCCCGGCCCGTTCCATCATGTTGGCCCGTTGCAACCGCAGCGACAACGCCTGCAACAACGCCTTCATGCTGGGGCTTTTGTTGCGGTCCTCCAGCGTGCTCTTGAGCTGGAATATATCCATGAATTTGGGTCGAAACCGGATCGGCGAATCGACCGCCAGCGGCCCGATGGGCTGGTTGCCGATGCCTCCCTGAACGTTGCCGGCGAATTCACGCGGAAAATGCGTGCCCCCTTCGATGTCGATGCGCAACGAAATCCGGCCGGTTTTACTGTCCTGGTGAATGAAAACCCTCGCCTCCCGCGCGGTGGAAAAATCCTTCGGCACCCGCAGCTTGGGATTTTTCAAATCCTTGGTGTAGGTGACGATGGTCGGCCCTTCCAGAGCCACCGCCTGATCCCCCTGGGCTTCGTTGCCTTCCAGAACGTAGGCCCGCTGGGCGAAGATCGTGATCGGCCGCTCGGCCTGCCCCAGCGTGATCTGGTGCGAACGCTCGATCTCGTGGGCCACCATCGACGCGAGGTTGGAATAGACCACCCGCTCGACTTTCAATAAAAACGCCGGCACCAGAAAACATAAATACAGCAAGCTGATGATCGCCACCGTCACCCCCAGCAGCAGCGCCGGCGTCGCCAACGCCAGGTGGCTGATCCCCCCCGCCCGGCAGGCGGTGATCTCGTTGTCGGCGGCCAATCGCCCGTAAACCATTGTCGTGGCGAACAATGCGGCGATCGGCAGTGAATAGGTCGTCATCGCCCCCATCAGATAACTGAGAATCTTGCCGATCTGCGCGGCGTCCAGCCCATGCTCGGTCACCGGCCGTAATAGGCCGCCGAAACTCATGATGGCCGCGATCGCCCCCGACGCCAGAAGGAATATCCGCAGCAGGTCCTTAAAAATGTACCAGAACAACGTCCGGCTCATCGCCCAGCCTCCATGGACGGGCGAAACAGGCGGTCATCCCGCCAAATCGCGATTGAACTCGAACAATCCATCGTGAGCCGGACATGCTATCGGGCGGGGATGGGATGTTCAAACGCCGCCCGCATAAGGAATTATGTCCGGCCGGAATCAGGGGTTGTGCGAAGCGGGCAATACTTCCAGCAGTCGGCCTCGCATCCCATTGAGGGGAATCGTGACTTTCTGTTGGCCCGCGGACAACGACCCGCCGACGGTTTGCCCGGTCAACAGGTCGCGCAGCGTTGATGGTTTGGACAGATTCAAGGTCAGTCGAATCGTTCCATCGGTCCTGTGGTAATAATCGGCCGCCAGGAGGACCATCCGCCCATCCAGCTTCATCCCGCTGACCCGGCCAGGCCCCTCGACGGACGCATCCGCCCCGGCCAATTGCCCATCCACGATCACCTCTTCCACCGGCGCGATGGCTCGGATCACCTTGTTGTACGCGATCAGGTCCTCCGAATCCCATACCCTGCTCGACCAGAACCAGATGCCCCTGGCGCCGTTGCAATAATGCTCCAGCAAGGCCCACTCAAATGCCTCGCCCGGAAAGACTCCCGCATCGCCCGGCGTGTTCCATGGCATCACGTCGCTGTGGGGCAGCTTTGAGCGATCCTTGCGGGTTTCATCGCCGCAATATTCAATGTCCGCCGGCAAAAGGCTGGAATAATAGGAGACCTGGCTGACGTTCTGCAGCGTGGGATACAACGCATCGAAATTAAATGTCTGCTGATAAGCCACGCCGGGGCGAAAGTCATACTCTCCGGTGACAAAATCTGGATTGCCGCCGGCCTCTTTGACCGACTTTCGCGCGGCCGTGATCAGGTCTTGGATCATCTGTGTCCCCTTGGCCTGCTGCCATGTCGCCCATGAGCCGGCGCCCGATGCCGCGAAATCCGCCTGACAGCGCGTGCATTTGGCGCTGTCGGTGGGTCCGGCCCAGCTCCACAGCTCGATGTCCTGCGAACTGAAATCGGGCCTGGTCGCCGCCATGATGTCCGCAAATCGCTGGATTTCCTCCTTGTAATACCGGCCGCGATAGGAGATGCACAGGCTTTTGCCCACTGTTCGATTGATCCATGGAAGGTTATGGTATTCATCCAATGGGCTTGTCGATCGTGCAATGGCTGCGCGAGTTGGGGCGGGGGGTGGTGGACATTTGTTATCCGGGCGGGTGTGCGGCCTGTGGAGTAATGCAGGAACCGGCCGGGTTTTTGTGTGAAGGGTGCGAGCAGGAGCTTCAGAAAATCGAGCGAGCCGGGGGGTGTTATGGATGTGGGATGCCGTTGCCGGCGGGAAGCGCCTGTCCGCGCTGTCGGGGGAAGGGTTTGTATCCGTTTGATCAGGTGTTGCGGCTGGGGGTGTATGGCGGGCCGCTGCGCGACCTGATTCTTCGCATGAAATATCATCGCCAGTGGACCATCGCCCAGTCTCTGGCCCGGCGGCTGCTGCGGCATGGGTTGGTGGAGATGCTGCTGAAGGATGATGTGGTGATCGCCCCGATCCCGCTGTATGGGTGGCGTCAGATCGGGCGGGGATTCAACCAGGCGGAGGTCGTGGCGGCGGAGCTGGCCCGACAGACCGGCCGGCCGATGGTCCATCCCTTGGCGCGCATCCGTCCAACCGAAACCCAAACCCGACTCCATTCAAAACAACAAAGAGCGCAAAATGTGCGCGGCGCGTTTGCGCTGATCAATCCCAAAATAATCGATGGACGACCGGTTGCGCTGGTGGATGATGTGATGACCACCGGCGCGACGTTGCGCGAGGCGGGTCGGACGTTGCGCGAAGGAAATCCGGGGGAATTGTCGGCCATCGTCCTGGCGGTCGCAGACCCCAGTAACCGGGGTTTTACGGCCATTTGAGCGTGACTGAGTTGATAATCCATTGATTATGGGAGGTATGGAAATTGGTCGTTCAATCGGTTGGGTTTTTCTTCAACAATGCCTTCCGGAGAGGGTGAAATGGAGTTGGAATTGTGCCGATGAGCTTCGGACGAGCCGTGTTGAAAATTAACCGGATGCGATGACGTGGATCGGCTTGATTCGCCTGTTTGGCCTCCTACAATTCGTGGCAGGGAACAGTGAACCGGTCGCGGTCGTAAATAAGACGTCGCGACAGTGATCAGGCAGCGACGACGAGCCGGCCAGGACAATCCGGCCGATCAGGAGATGGATATGTTTGAGCGTTTTACGGATCGAGCCCGAAAGGTGATGGCGCTGGCCAACCAGGAGGCACAGCGTTTCAACCACGAGTACATCGGGACCGAACACATCCTTCTTGGTTTGGTCAAGGAAGGCTCCGGCGTGGGGGCCAACGTCCTGAAGAACCTGGACGTGGACCTGCGGAAGGTCCGGCTTGAAGTCGAAAAGCTGGTCAAGAGCGGCCCGGACATGGTGACGATGGGCAAGCTGCCCCAGACGCCGCGGGCCAAAAAGGTGATTGAATACGCCATCGAGGAGGCGCGCAATCTCAATCACAACTACGTCGGCACGGAACATTTATTGCTGGGCTTGCTGCGCGAACACGATGGCGTGGCGGCCCAGGTGCTGATGAATCTCGGTTTGAAATTGGAAGAAGTTCGGGAAGAGGTCCTTAATCTTCTTGGAGCAGGCGTGGAAAGCGAAGAACCCCAGTCTCAGGAAAAACAAGGTCAAAAAGGCAAGAGCAAGACGCCGGCGCTGGACAGTTTCGGTCGTGATCTGACCGAGCTGGCCAAGAGCGGCGAATTGGACCCGGTGATCGGGCGCAAGAATGAAATCGAGC
>JADYZN010000014.1 GCA_020853095.1 Phycisphaerales bacterium
AGCGAAGTTCCTTGTCGGGTAAGTTCCGACGTGCATGAACGGCGTAACGACTTGGGCGCTGTCTCAACCGCAGACTCGGTGAAATTGAAGTGGCGGTGAAGATACCGTCTCCCCGCAGCAAGACGGAAAGACCCCATGGACCTTTACTGTAGCCTGGTAGCGACGCCGGTTGTGGACTGCGTAGGATAGGTGGGAGGCTGTGATGCTCTGGTTCTGGCCAGAGTGGAGCCAACGGTGAAATACCACCCTGTTTGCATTCGTCGTCTCACCCTGATTCCGTGAATCCGGACAGGGAACACTGCTAGGTGGTCAGTTTGACTGGGGCGGTCTCCTCCAAAAGAGTAACGGAGGAGTGCAATGGCAGGCTCAGACCGGTTGGCAATCGGTCGTCGAGCGTAAAGGTAGAAGCCTGCTTGACTGCGAGTGCTACAGCACGAGCAGAGCTGAAAGGCGGCCTTAGTGATCCTGTGGTAGCGTGTGGAAGCGCCATAGCTCAACGGATAAAAGGTACCCTGGGGATAACAGGCTGATCGCCTCCGAGCGTCCATAGCGGCGAGGCGGTTTGGCACCTCGATGTCGGCCCATCGCATCCTGGGGCTGTAGGCGGTCCCAAGGGTTTGGCTGTTCGCCAATTAAAGCGGTACGCGAGCTGGGTTCAGACCGGCGTGAGCCAGGTCGGTCCCTATCTGCTGTGGGCGCAGGAATCTTGACGGCACCTCTTCCATAGTACGAGAGGATTTGGAAGGACGGACCCCTGGTGTACCAGTTGTCGCGCTAGCGGCACGGCTGGGTAGCTATGTCCGGAACGGATAAACGCTGAAAGCATCTAAGCGTGAAGCCTATGCCAAGACGAGGATTCCACGGGGCTTGTCCCCGAGAGACCCCGAGTAGACCACTCGGTTGATAGGCCGGAGCTGTAAGGACAGAAATGTCTTCAGGTTACCGGTACTAACGGTCGATTGCTTGACCACTTTTATCGATCATCGTTGGACGTGAGTCTTGAAACTGATTGTTCAGTCAGAGTCTCAGGTCAGGCGAAGTGGATAAAAGCGAATCCCGAAAAGTTGTTCGACGAAAGTCGCGGATGAACCTCGTTTTCACTTGAAATTCAGCCCGGTCGGTCTTTACCGGCCGACCGGGTCTTTGTCGGTGGCTATACCTGGAGGGTCACACCCGTTCCCATTCCGAACACGGTCGTTAAGCCTCCCGGGCCAATGATACTGCTTCAGCGGGAAAGTAGGTTACTGCCGGCATTTTAATACAAGACCCCGGTCCTCACGGATCGGGGTTCTTTTTTTTACGCTTTCCCACGGATTATTATTTTTGATTTATTTCGTCGTTTCGTATCCGTCGCGGATCAGGTTCAGTTTTCCCGTTTCAGGGTTGATGACCAGGCCGTGAATCGGGATGCCCGGCCGCATCAACGGGTGGTTTCGGATCAGTTTCACGCTGCCGCGAACCCCTTCCTCCACTTTCTCAAACCCGGTCAGCCATCGTTCCAGATCAATGCCGGCGTTGTTCAGGGTGTCGATGACATCCTGTGAAACGCCCGATTGGACGGCCTGGTCCAGCAGGGCCTTGCAATGAAAATTGATCATGCCGCAGTCGTGATGGCCGACGACCGCGATTTCCTGGACGTGAAGCTGATGCACCGCGATCAGGATGCTGCGCATCACCGACCCGAACGGATGGGTGATCACTGCGCCGGCCACCTTGATCATCTTCACGTCGCCGTTGCGCAGATTCATCGCCCGCGGCAATAATTCCACCAGCCGCGTGTCCATGCAGGTGATGACCAGCAGTTTTTTATTGGGGAACTGGTCGGTGCGATACGATTCGTATTCACGATTTTGGACAAACCGGACGTTGTGATCGAGTATTTCGGAGATCAGCGACATGCCCGCATGTTGACCACGCGGCCAATCCGGGTCAAGGGACAATCCTTTGTTCGTTCGCCCTGCCCATTGCCCGGCGGTGTTTTGACATGACCCAGTCGGTCAGGCGGGGCATCAAAATTCCCATACCCACCAGAATTCGCGCCACTCGCAGCGGCCAGATTTCCGGCTTGGGGTGTTGGATTCCACGGAGGATGGCCCGCGCCACGGTGTCGGCCGACTGGTGTCTTTCGACCGCGCTGCGGGGCGGGATGGTGGCTCCGGATAATTTTTCGGCGGTGGTGAAAAAATCAGTGTCCGTGCCGATCGGATGAACGCTGGTGACGGCGATGTTCATCGACCGAAGCTCCACACGCAACGATTCGGCCAGGCTCAGTTGAGCGGCCTTGGTGGCGCTGTACGCGCCAAACCAGGGCAATCCGCGCCGTCCGGCGGCCGACGAGACGATCACGATCTGGCCGCGATAACCATCGCGAAGGTCTTGCCTGCCCATGATCGGCACGGCCGGCCGGATGCAATCGATTGTCCCGAACAGATTGGTCTGGAAGATCGCCTCATATTCCTGCCGGCTCATTTGTGCAGCGGGACGGGGCAGGCCGTAACCGGCATTGCAGATCAGTGTGTCGAGTCGGCCAAAATGGTCGGCCGCGAGCTGAATGAGCCGTTCACATTGATCGGCCCGGCTGACATCGGTGGGAATGACCAGGTGTCGGCCGCCGAGTTGCGCGTTGAGCTGGTTCAGCCGGTCCTCCCGCCGGGCCGCCAACGCCAGTTTCGCACCGGCGGCTGAGAGTTGTTCGGCCAGTGCCTTGCCGATGCCGGCGCTGGCGCCGGTGATGACAATCACCATTTCCCGTATGTCGCGTTTCATGGCGTCGATTGTACTCCGATGGAGGATGCGAGGCAGCTTGCCCGGTGGGGCGGACGGGGGTACAAGGTTGGGCCATGCGACGATTTCTTCTGGTTTTTATCGTGGCGTTGGGGGGATGTACCGGGCGTAAAGCGCCTGCACAGACCACCCGGCCGGTGGATGAGATTCGCCAGGTGGTGGTGATTTCGGTCGATGGGATGCGGCCGGACGTGATGCTGCGGGCCGATGCGCCGAACCTGCGCAGCCTGATGAACCGCGGATCGTTCACCTTCTGGGCCTGGACGACCGAGGTTTCCATCACGCTGCCTTCGCACACCAGCATGTTGACCGGCTGCATTCCCGAACACCACGGCATCCTGTTCAACGATGATGGCCCGCAACCGCAGGTCTATCCCAAAGTGCCCACGCTTTTTGAGCTGGCCCATCGGTCGGGATACTCCACGGCACTGTGCGCCAGCAAATCCAAATTCGCCGCGCTGGCCCGGCCGGGAAGCGTCGATTGGCTGGTGTTGCCGCCGAAAGGCTCGATGTATCCCGATCGTTACGTGGCCGAACAGGCGGCGAAAATCATTGTCGATCACGCACCGCAAGTGTTGTTCGTTCACCTGGGGGGCGTCGATTCGGCCGGCCATCACATCGGGTGGGGAACGCCCCAGCAGCTTGCGGCGATGCACGAGGCGGATGCATCCATCGGCATTGTTCTCGACGCCCTGAAAAAACAAGGTCTGCTGGATTCAACGTTCATCCTCGTCAGCGCCGACCATGGCGGTTCGGGACGTACGCACGGCCGGGATGACTGGCGCTCGCGGTTCATCCCATGGATCACCGCGGGGCCGGGCATCAAGGCCGGTTATGATCTGACCCTGGATCGTGAATTGAAGGTTCACACCGAAGACACGTTTGCCACCGTCTGCTGGTTGATGAACATCGCCGTGCCCGGTGCCATCGACGGCCATCCCGTTCGACAGATCGTTGATGAAAGGTCATCACCCTCCGGCCAGTCATCCTCACAGGCGCCGCCCTCGATCCCGTCGGCCCATGGTTCTTAATCGTCTTCAACGGTAGCTTTCACCCATGCCCATTCTCGGCCACGGCATCGACATTGTTGAAACCTCCCGCGTTCGCCGGATGCACGATGAGCATGGCCAGCGATTCCTGGACCGCTGTTTCACCGTGCTGGAACAGCGATATTGCGCCGCCAGCCACAAACGCTATTACGAACATCTGGCCGGCCGATTCGCCGCCAAGGAGGCGGTGTTGAAGGTCCTGGGAACCGGTTGGCGCGGCGGCATCGCCTGGACGGACATCGAGATCGCTCCCGAACCCTCCGGCCAGCCGCGCATCCGCCTGTCGGGCGAATGCGCCCGCATCGCTTCGGCGATGGGCATCGTCCACTGGCATCTGTCCATCTCCCACATCGAAACCCACGCCACCGCCAGCGCCATCGGATTGCGGGGGGAGTGATCCGAGGCTGGGATTTGCCGCCGTTGCGGGACGGCGTCGATGGTCAGAGTCGTTGAACGCTTGCCCCATTTCCGCCCATCCTCTACCTTTGCCTTATTCACCCATGGCACAGGCCGGATCATCTTCCCAATCTCAGTCGCTGTCGCCGGCGATGCGTCAATATCAGCAGTTCAAGGCGCAATATCCGGGATACGTTCTGTTTTTTCGAATGGGGGATTTTTACGAGATGTTCTGGGAGGATGCCCGGATCGCGGCGCGGGCGCTGGGGGTGGCGCTGACCTCGCGCAGCAGGGGCGGGGTGGATGCGGAAGATGCCATTCCCATGGCGGGGGTGCCGTTTCACGCGGTGGAGGGTTATCTGCGGAAAATGATCGCCGCGGGTCACAAAGTCGCCCTGTGCGAGCAGATGGAAGACGCCGCCCTGGCCAAGGGTCTGGTGAAACGTGAAGTCGTTCGGCTGATGACCCCCGGCACGTTGACCGATGAACCGCTGCTGGATGGCCGGGCCGACAATTATCTGGCGGCCGTCGCCTTCGCGCTGACCAAATCCGCCGGCTATCAGGCGGGGTTGGTCTGGGTGGAACTCTCCACCGGTTCGTGCATCGCCATGAACGGCGGCGAAGGGGATGTTCTCGATGAATTGTCCCGCCTGCGACCGGCCGAAATCCTGGTCCCCGAACTGCCCAGCGGCCAACCCCATGCCATCGGCGCCTCCATCCAGTCGCTTGGCCTTCATGCCATCACCGCCCGGCCGGGGTGGCAGTTCACCTTCAATCACGCACGGGAGCAGTTTCAGCGGCAATGGGGGACATCCACCGCCGGCGGTTTTGGGTTTGCCGATCAGGACCCGGCCGTGCTGGCCACCGGCGCGATCCTGGCGTATCTCCAGGAGACGCAGAAAACCGGCCTGTCGCACCTGCGCGCCCTTCGCCGTCACGAGCCGGCCGACCATCTCAACATCGACCCGGCGAGCTGGCGCAGTCTCGAAATCGACCGCACCGTTCGCAGCGGCACCACCGAAGGGTCGCTCCTGTCCGCCATCGACCGCACCCGCACCGCCATGGGCGCGCGGATGCTTCGCCAGTGGTTGCGATTCCCATTGCGAGATGTCGAACACATCCTGGCCCGGCAATCCGCCATCGCCGCGTTGCTCGAAGAGGCGGCCGCGCTCCAGCGGATCATCGGCCAGCTCGAAAAAGTCTGCGACATCGAGCGGATCGTCGCGCGCATCGCCGTCGGGCGTTGCGGCCCGCGCGACCTGTCGGCGCTGGGCAAATGTCTGGCCGCCTTGCCCAAACTTCTGGACATCCTGCAAGATCTGCCCCACAGCGCCGACATCGCGCCGGAACTGCTCCGGCTGCGCGATTTTTGTGGAACGCAGGCGAAATACCTTCAAGATGCCATTCAAGCCGATCCCGCGCCCCATCTGCGCGAAGGTGGGGTCATCGCCGACCGGTTTGACGCCGAACTGGACCGGTTGCGTTCCATGACCACCAACAGCCGCCAGTGGCTCGCCCAATACCAGGGGGAACTGTCCGCCGAAAGCTCGATTCCATCCTTGAAGGTGGGTTTCAACAAGGTCTTCGGCTATTACATTGAAGTCACCGACACCCACCGCGACAAAGTCCCACCGCATTGGACCCGCAAGCAGACGATCAAAAACGCCGAGCGGTACATCACCGAAAAACTCAAAACGTTTGAAGAAGAAGCCCTGGGCGCGCAGGATAAATCCATCGCCCTCGAACAACTTCTGTTTGAGCGCATCCGGCAGGAATTGCTGCCGCACCTGGCCTCGTTTCAGGAATTGGCCGATGGGTTGGCGCGGCTGGATGTATTGACTTCCATGGCGGATTTGGCTCGCGACCGGCGATATTGCCGCCCGCAAATCGTCCCCGAACGGCTGCTCCAGATCGTCGATGGCCGCCATCCCGTGCTGGATCAGCAGCTTGGCGGCGAATTTGTCTCCAACGATACGAACTTCGGTTCCGATGATTCGCTGCTGTTGATCACCGGCCCGAACATGGCCGGCAAAAGCACCTACATCCGCCAGACCGCGCTGATCGTTCTGCTGGCGCAGATCGGCTCCTTTGTCCCGGCCAAGAGCGTCACGATGGGGCTTGTTGACCGGCTTTTCACCCGCATCGGCGCCAGCGATGAGCTGCACAGCGGCCAGTCCACCTTCATGGTCGAAATGACCGAAACGGCCAATCTGCTCAACAACGCCACCGACCGGAGCCTGGTCATCCTCGACGAGATCGGCCGTGGAACCAGCACGCTGGACGGCCTGAGCCTTGCCTGGGCCATCGCCGAACACATCGCCTCCACCGTGCGCTGTCGAACCCTCTTCGCCACCCACTATCATGAACTGACCGACCTGTCCGACCGATTCAAAGGCGTGCGCAATCTCAACGTGGCGGTGCGCGAATGGGAGGATCAGGTCATCTTCCTGCATCGGATCGTCGAAGGGGGGACCGACCGCAGCTATGGCATCCACGTTGCGCGGTTGGCGGGCGTGCCCAAGGCGGTTCTGGATCGGGCCAGGCAGTTGCTGGGCGAACTGGCCGTCCAGCACGTCGGCCGGCCGCGCGTTCGATCCAAGGCACAAAAGCCGGCCGAGATCGATCAACTCCAGCTCTTTGAAGACCCCGCCCATGCCATCGCCAAAGAACTGGCATCGCTGGACATCCAGCAACTGTCCCCCATCGCGGCCTTTGACCTGATTCGTCAATGGCGTGACAAGCTGACGTAGGCGTATAATTCATCCCGTTCGATGGAGTCGCAGAGCAACCATCTTCATCCGCTACCAGGGCTGGCGTGGACGGCGGGCATTGTGCTTGGATTGCTGGCGGCCGCCCTGTTTGTGGTGACCGATGATCATGCGGTGGGGCGGTTGCGCCGGCTGTGGCGGGAACTGGGCAAAGGCATTCCACCCGGCCGATGGAGCCAGGCGATCCTCGGCAGCACGATGCGGGCCGTCGCGACCGCGTGGGGGCCGCCGCCGATCACCTCCGCGCCGCATGGGCATGCAACCGGCACGCACGAACCGGCATATTTCGCCGCCGACACCTGGTATTATCCGATTCATCCCGCCAGAAGACTTGGAATGGCGATTCACTTTTCGCGCGGCATCGTCCGGCGGGTGCGGATCATTCGATCGCCTCGATAGGGGAACTCAGCACAATCCGATTCGACTGGCCGATGGACCGCAACACGTACCAAGGCATCCAGATCGCGCATCGACCGACCACCGCCAGCACGGTTCCATACACGATGCCGGCCAGGCCCAGGTTAAAAGCGTAAACAAACAGGAAACTCAGGATCACGTTGGCCGCGCCCCCGATCAACACGGCGGCCGTGAAGGCTTTGACCTTTCCCATGCCCAGCAGAATCGACCGGCCCACCGCGCTGGAACCGCCAATGACCGTGTGAATCAACACCAACGGCAAAATCGCCACCGTTTCCGGCATGGGATTGCCCAGCCATCGCTCCAGCAATCGCGGGCCGATCAGCCAGACCGCGACCGCGGCCATCAACAACAGGAGCGTGCTGATGAAAGTGCCGCGCAGGTAATATCGTCTCACGGTCGCCGAATCGCCCGCCGCGTGGGCCAGCGCGGCTTTGGGCAACAGCACCGCCGCCAAACCACCCACCAGCACCAGCAAACCGGCGTCGATCTGCACCGCCGGCGCATAGGCCGCCACCACCTGCGGGCCGAGCAGGCGGTTGATCAGAATGTAATCGGTGGGGGCATACAGATAATCGGCCAGTTGCGCCAGCACGACCATCACTCCAAACGCCAACAACGTCCGAACCGTTTTCCAATCCCCCCCGATGCGCGATGAGGTGCGCGTCAATCGACTGGCGAAAAACCAGCGGGCTGCCAGCAGCAACAATCCCGCGCCGGCATAGATCGCCGCCACCTGGTCGATTTGAGCGGCGTGCCAATACACCGCCCATCCCACGCCAATCGCCCAGAAAGCTTCGGCCGATGCCAGCAGGATGTTGTCCAGGGCGATGCGGTGTCGAACCTGCAGGACGGCGGATGCCGGGTCGCCGCACAGTCGAAACAGGATGCCCAGGCCCATCCAGAAGGTCGTCAGCGGGGCGATTTTCAGATAATTGTCCGGAACGGAATGAAGCGAATCGAACGCCCATGCATAGGCGCCTAGCATCAACAACCCCGCGCCCGCGCCCAACAAGACCAGCCGCAATCCACTGGAGAGGATGGCCCGATGAGAGTCATGGTCGCGCTTCGCCAGCAGGTGAATCATGGCCGGCGAGAGGCCCAGCATGGTGTAACTCATCAGTCCGATCGTGCCGCGGATGAGGGCCAGCAGTCCAAAGGCGTATTCGCCCAGCTCGCGAAATACAATGGCCGTCACCGCCGCCCAGCTCGCGATGCGCGTGGCCGATACGACATAAGCGCTGATCAGGTCGCGGCGGAGTGTGCTGGGGGCGGGTTCGCTCATGCCGGTCGCCCCTACATTGACGGGGCGGTGGCCGTCGTGGGAGATGGGTTGTGTTCCTGCTGGCGACGAAGCCGTTCTTCGCGAAGGCGATCAACCAGTGGACGAGTGGTCGGTTGAGTGGAAGCGGGAGCGGGAGGATTGTGCAACTGGTGATACAACCCCCAGCCGAGCAGCACGGCGAACAACGACAAGGCAAACCAGAGCACCAAGTATGGGCGATCCATGAAAATGTCCAAATCAAGCGGCCGTGCGAAGCATCGCCGGTTGAGGCTGGTCGACCTTCAGAGTGGATTCACGATCCACCCGGCGGATCGTCATCACCGCCAAGGTCGCCAGCAACGGCACGGCCAAGTTCACCCGAAGATATCCGGCAATGGAACTGTTGAACATCATCCAGGTTCCAAGGGCAACCCAATTCATGCGCAGCCACCATTCGGATCGATATTCCGTGGCCAGCAACGTGGCCGGCACCGCCAGCAGCAGCAGATCGTAATCGAAATAAAAGGGCATCAGCAGGGGGGTGGTGACGATGGTCGCGGCAATGATGCGGTCGAGTTGTACATGGCTTTGGTGGCTGGGGTTACGCAGATACCGCCACAGGATCAAACCCAATCCGCCGGACAAGGCCAGGCCGCAGATTCCGGTCAGGATCGTGGCCAGCGGCAGGGCCTCGCCGGCCGAGCGGCCTTGTAAAAGCAGTCGCCAAAAGGCTTTAAGTGTGACATGGCGTTCCCAAAGATAAGTGTTTTCCACCTGCATGAAGTGGATGTTCTGGGGCAGGCGATACAGATAATCGGACAGGATGCCGGGCATCGTCAGAAAAGAGATCAGCAGCAGGGCCGTTCCGGTGATGGCCACCCCCATCATGGCGCGCCGGCCGCGCGTCAGGATCAAAACCCCTGCCAGGACTGTGGCCAGTTGTGGTTTGTAAAATAACAATCCACAAATCAGGCCGGCCCACAGTCGCGGGTCGGACCAGAAGGTTGGGTTGAGCCGCGGCTCTTTTCGCCAGCAATGGACCACGAGCGTGACCAGGAGCAATGAGCAGCAGGTGTTCTGAGCATGGTTGAGAGCTTGCAGGCAGGGGATGGAGACCAACACCAAAAGGGGAACCATCAACCGGGTTCCAATTGTGACATTGGCCGGCAACCATCGAATCAGCAGGAACAGGGCCAATGCCAGGCAGATGGCGTTGAACACCATCCAGACCGACAAGGCGGCGTGATACGGTAGGGCGGACAGGGGCGCGAAGACCCAGGCATAAAAGGGTGGATTCCAGTACGGGCCGAAACTTTGGCCAATCTCCAGATGTTCAGTGGAAGCCAGTTGGTGTTGAAAATCCCTGGCGGCGTCGAGGTCGTAGAGGCGATCAAATTGCCCTTGTCGGGCAAACGTTCCCGCAGTGTAAAAAGCGAGAAAATCATGCCCCAGCATGTTGCCGGTGATGGATCGGGTCGCGGGCAGAACCATGTTTCCGGCCGCCAACGTCAGCAGGAACAGGGCCATGGCCCATCCGGCGAGCCGTAAACGCTTTTGAAACAAGGAAATAGATGGCGCGTGCGGACGGGGTGGGCCAATGGAAACCATAGATGGTTTGTATCGGCCAGTTGGCGGAAATTTGTTTGTTGTGATGGATTATCGGACGAGAGCGACTTCAGCTTACGCCAACGGCTTCGAGGGGTACGTCGATGCGGTGGCCGGGCAGGATCAGGTCGGAGAGTTTGACCGCTTTCAAAAATCGCACGAGCCGGTGATGCAACGCCTGCAAAGGGGCCTGAACGGGGCATTCGCCGCTGATCCGGCAGCATCCATCTTCGCAATCGCTGTTGGGCGTGCGATTGGCGCAGTCAATCAGTTGGATCTGGCCGTCCACGTGCAGCACCAGATCGTGCAGTGAGAAGCGATGGGGGTCGATGATGATGCGATAGCCCCCTTTGATTCCGCGCGTGCTGGCGAGGATTTTGGCCTGGTGCAGGGATTTGAGGATGTTCATCAACAACGGCAGCGGGAGATTATGGGCGGCGGCGATTTCGCGGGCCGAGATCGTGCGATCGGTGCGATCGGCCAGATAGGCCAGCGCAATCAGGGCGTAGTCGGTCTTTTTGCTGAGACTGAGCATGAAAATCCGCTCCGGTTGTGCGAATTAACTGTAGTCGTGCTGATGTCCGGAGGCAAATGCACATCATCCCTCCCCCGGAACGACCCGGGGGAGGGTGATGAGTGGAGGTTACAGCCGACTGATGAGCAGCTCGCGCTGGAAGACCATTTCCTTGGGAAGGTCGCCGGCGAGTTTGAGGAACAATTCCTCCTGGCTGAGAATTTCGGCTTTGAATTCAGGGTTGTCGATGGTCTGCATTGCCAGAAAATCCGCCGGGGTGATGTTGAGACCTTCGAGGTCGATGTCCTGGACGCGGGGCATCCAGCCCAGCGGCGTTTCAACCGCGTAGGCCCGACCGTGGCAGCGGTCGATGATCCACTTGAGGACGCGCATGTTTTCGCCAAAGCCCGGCCACATGAACCGGCCCTGGTCGTCCTTGCGGAACCAGTTGACGTGAAAGATGCGGGGGCAATCCTTCATCTTTTTGCGCATCCGGAACCAGTGGACGAGGTAGTCGCGGATGTTGTAGCCGATGAACGGGAGCATGGCCATCGGGTCTCGCCGGACAACGCCGACCTGGCCGGTGGCTGCGGCGGTGGTTTCCGAACCGAGCGTGGCGCCCAGATAAACACCGTGGACCCAGTTGAAGGCCTGATAGACCAGCGGGATGGCGCGGGAGCGCCGACCGCCGAAGATGATGGCCGAGACCGGCACGCCGGCGGGATCGTTGGTGGCCGGGTCGAGCGCGGGATTATTCACCACGGGCGCGGTGAACCGGCTGTTGGGGTGGGCGGCTTTGCGGCCGCAATCCGGAGTCCATTTCTGGCCGGTCCAGTCGATGCATTCCTTTGGAGGTTCTTCGGTTTTGCCTTCCCACCAGACATCCCCATCGCCCAGCAATGCGACGTTGGTGTAGATGGAGTTTTTGGCCATGGTGGTCATGGCGTTGGGGTTGGTGTGATAGTTGGTTCCGGGGACGACGCCGAAATAGCCGGCTTCGGGGTTGATGGCGCGCAGCCGGCCGGTTTTTTCATCGACCCACATCCACACGATGTCATCCCCGACGGTGGTGATTTTCCATCCTTCCTCGCGATATCGCTGGGGCGGGATGAGCATCGCGAAATTGGTTTTGCCGCAGGCGCTGGGGAAGGCGGCGGCGACGTAGGTTTTTTCGCCGTTGGGGGCCGTGGCGCCCATCAGGAGCATGTGCTCGGCCATCCATTCCTGCTGGTGGCCCAGATAGCTGGCGATGCGAAGTGCGAGACATTTCTTGCCCAGCAGCGCGTTGCCGCCATAACCGGAGCCGAAGGACCAGATGGTGTTGTCGATCGGGAAATGGCAGATGTAACGACGTTCGGGGTTGCAGTCGCCGACGCTGTGCAGGCAGCGGGTGAATTCCTCGCTGTCGCCCAGTTGTTTCCAGGCGACATCCCCCATGCGGGTCATGATGCTCATGGAGACCGCGACATCGAGCTAATCGGTCAGCTCGATGCCGACCTTGGCCAGCGGCGATCCGATCGGCCCCATGACAAACGGACAGACGTACATCGTGCGGCCGCGCATGCACCCGTCGAACAGCGGCCTCAGCTTGGCGTAGGCGGCCTTGTCGTTCATCCAGTTGTTGGTCGGCCCGACCACGTCTTCGGAGGGGGTGCAGATGAAGGTCAGATGTTCGGAACGGGCAACGTCGTTCTGGTTGGAACGGTGCAGATAGCAGCCGGGGAGTTTTTGTTGATTGAGCTGGATGAAGACGTTGTCCTTGACGCCTTGTTCAAACATCGACTGGCGTTCCTGGGCGGAACCATCGCACCAGTAAACCTGATCGGGTTTGCACAGTTGGATGCACTGGTCGATCCATTGCTGGACGAGCGGATTGAGATCGTTCGGTCGGGTGTTGTGGGATTTGGCGGGAGGAGGACGAACGGCTGCGGCGGTCATGGCACGACTCCTTTTGTTGGCCGGACTTCTGGCCGGATTATCATGGGCGGGAGGATTCCTGCCAACGCATGAACCGGGCCAGCGGGCCGGTTGTGAATTTATTCACAATTATCATCGGCAAATCGGACAAGTCAATCCGATTTGAGCAGGGGCCAATTTGTCGTACAATTTTCGTCATGCGGCGAGGAAAATCTCTCTCGGTCGTTTCAAGTCGTTGTATATCAATGTCTTACATCAAATTTGCGGCGGCAGTCTCTGTGGCCGCGGTGATTGGATGCAGCAACGTCAACGTGCCGTTGAATGGTCCGGCAGTGGCGTTGGAAGATCGGGTTGGAAATCAGACCCGTGCCGCGTTGCATGCGCAAATTGCGCCGTTGGATGCGCGCGGTGGGACGGTGGTTCGGCCGCGACGATGGGGACGACCTTTGGGGGCGTCGGCGGAGGTTGCGGCAAGCCGGCCTGCGGTGAAGGAAGACCCTCGTCACGATGGATATTTTGTCGGGGTTGCGATCAGCGGCGGGGGGTCGCGTTCGGCGAATTTTTCGGCCGCGTGTTTGTTCCAGTTGCAGCGGATCGGGTTGATGGAACACGTGGATTATCTCTCATCCGTCAGCGGTGGTTCGTTGACGGCGGCCTGTTATTGCCTGTGGGGTGATCAGTGGAACCTCGCCAACGCGCAGGCCAAATTGTCGCACTCATTTGCCACGGACATGATCGTTGATTTTCTGATGCCATGGAACATGGTGGCGCTGGGGATCAGCGATTACGACCGCAGCGACCTGCTGGCAAAGAGCCTGCGCAAGACGCTGTTCACGCAGGATGGGCATGAGTTGACGTTCGGGGATTTGCGAAACGACCGGCCTCATCTGCTGATCAACGCGACGGATTTGCAATCGGGCCGGCGTTTCGTGTTCTGCAACGAATCGTTTGACGAGATCAATTCGGACCTGGCGAAATATCCCATGGCGTATGCGGTGGCGGCCAGCTCGGCGGTGCCGGTGGTGATGCACCAGGTGACGTTGCGCGATTATTCAACCATTTTCAAACAGTATCGACACCTGGTGGATGGGGGCGTGGTGGACAATCTGGGCGTGCAGACGCTGGCCGAGGTGTACGAGGCCCATCTGCGCGATGCCGAGGATGCTGGCGGGCCATCGCCCTATCCGCGCGGTGCGGTGTTGATCGTGATCGACGCGGCGACGAACAACGACTCGCAGATTTCAAGCAAGAGCGATACGGGGATCCTGGAGACGTTGCAGGCGGGGGCGGGAGTGGCGACGAGGAATCTGCTCAATCGATCCAGCACTGCGACGCTGGCGGAGATGATCGTCAAGTATTCGCCCGATACGGTGGATGCCAAAACCCTGCGTCAGCAGATGTGGGCGTTGCAGCGGGATGGGTACGTCGAGATGCGCGATCGCGATGGCCGGCCGGTTCGGATCGTGCATCTTTCGATAAGCCGGGTGGCGGAGTTGAGCAAGCTGCCGTTTCACGGTTTTGGCGAGAGCCTGAACAACATCCAGACCTATTTCAACATCGACCCCACGGAGGCGTATTACCTTTATCAGGCGGCCGACCTGCTGGTGGAACAGAAATTCAAGCCGGTGCTGGATCGCATCGCCGAAGATGTGCGGGCCGCCAGCACGCAACCGGCGAGCGAGGGCCAGCGGTAACGTCACAGATCATAGCTGAGCGTGACGCGGGTGATGCGCGGGGTGGCAGCGCTGTTGGGGGAGGAGAGTCTCAGGCGATACTGCACGAATTTGGACGCATTGAAGTTGGCCGGGATGTTGCCCGGCGCGGTGAAATAGGTGTCGGGGCCTGCGGGGCCGGTCCAGGGGGCCTTGGCGAGCGATTCAGGTGAATCGGCGGTGCGCAACTGGGCATCGACGCTGGTTGCGGGGGGAAGTTGTGCCTCCCATTCGATTTTGCGCAAGGTGGCCGGGCCTTCCAATGGATGCGGTTCGGAGACGTAGTATTCGTGCGGCGAGCGGTCCATGATGTTGCCCGGGCCGGGGCTGACCATGCCGTGCGGGCCGGCGGTGGGGAGCAGGGTGATGCGCCGTTCGTCAAAGCCTTCGGGTGAGTTCCACCAGATGCGGGACCAGCCGACGTGGTCGCCGTGGTGCTTGTGGTTGGCGACGACCAGATCGACCCAGCCATCCCCGTTGAGATCGGCGGCGAAATCGCCGGAAGCGGAGTGATTGAACAGCCGGGTGTATCGTTCCTTGCTGAATCCGCGCCCGCCGGCGTTCAGATACAGATACGAGTCGATGTCGCGGCGGTGTCGGCCATCCGTGTAGTTGCCGACGAACAGATCCAGGTGTCCATCGTTGTTGAAATCGGCGATCGACATGGAATTGACGGCTTCGGCCGGCAGGATGGTGCAGCGGTCTTCGCGCAGACCATCGGGGCCGTTCCAGAAGATGTAGACGAACGAGTCGTGCGGCCCGACGGACGACGCGGCGTGACCGCCCATCACCAGGTCGAGATATCCATCCCCATCCAGATCGGCCGCGCGGGCGCTGCAGGCATGGCGAACGGCGATCTTTTGTGATCGTTTGATGTCATACCCCTGCGGTCCGCCCCAGAGAATCAGGCTGTGATCGCTGGCGATCAGGGGAAGAATCAGGTCCAGCCATCCATCGTGATTCAGATCCGCCAAGTAGATGAAACGCACTTCGGTGTACGTCTGGCCATCGAGTTCGAGCTTGATGCGCTGGGGGTTGGTCGTATCGAACCCGTTGGGACCTTGGCGGAAAATGGTCAGCTCATTGTTCTGGAAGCCGGCAAAGAGCAGTTCAAGATATCCATCGTGGTCGATGTCCCCGCACGCGATGCCATGGGCGCGGGTGGTGGCCAGGGTTTGCGTGGGCCGATTGGCGAAACCCTTGTCGGTTTGCAGATAGATGTATGAACCGGGGTCCCGGTCGATGGAATTTTCGGCGGTGTTGGCGAAGGCGACATCTACGATGCCGTCGTCATTGAGGTCGGTGCAGACCGCGACGGTGGCGCCCCAGCCGGGCAGGTCGATGCGACGATCGACATCGTACCCATCCGGGCCGCCGAGGTAGGCGGTGGCGGGGATGTTGCCCAGTTTGTTTCGTCCCTGGCGGTTGATCAGCAGAAGCTCATCCTGATTTGATCCGGGGCGGCGAACGCAAAAACCCTGCTGGGCATCGTGTGCTTCAACTTGCTGCCAGAGGCTGGGTTTGCGGCCGGCCAGTCGATAAATCAACGCGGTGGTGGTGAACCGTTCATCGTTAAAGGCCTGGCAAATCGTGACTTCCAGGCGGCCATCCCCGTCAAAATCGCCGATGACGACATCGGCGGCCCGCGCGCTGGGGAGATGAATGCGTTCGCCGGTGAATCCTTTGGCGCCACCCCAGAAAATCCATGAGCTTTCCTGGCCGTTGTTGGGATCGCGGCAGGCCAGCGCCAGATCGAGATGGCCATCGCCATCCAGATCGGCGGCCGCGATGGAATAGGCCTGCGGGCAATTCAGGTGGATGGGCTGGCCGATTTTCCGGCCGGAATGGATCGGGACCAGATACGCCGAATCGGGCCGTGCGACAAAAACATGCGGCACGCCCTGTATCCCAATCACCTTGGGCAGCGGATGGGCATCCTCGGCCCATTCCATCATGCCGTTGGGGGCGACGGGCTTGGGCGCATTGGGTTTGGCGTCGGCCGGCGCATCGCCGTCGATGGGCAGCAACGTCGATCGCTCGATGGAGAGGCCATCTTTGCCGCCCCACAAAATACGGGTGGTTCCATCGCGATCACGGAGAATCAGGTCGGCGAATCCATCGCCATCCAGGTCGGCCGAGGCCAGCCGGTCGGTGCTGACCGGCAGATCGGTGAATCGACTCCGCTCAAGTCCCAGGTCGTGCTGGTAAAAAACCCGCAACTGGTCGCGGCATTGAACCGCCACATCTGCCTTGCCGTCGCCGTTGAAGTCTCCGATGGCCGTTGAATAGGCCAGCGGCGCGGGGAAATATTGCACGGCCTGTTCGCCAAAGCCATGATCGCCGGCGAAATAGGCCAGGGCGTTGACATCCCAGGTGATGCCATTGTACCAGCGCCCGATGAACAGATCCGGCCGGCCATCCTGATTCAGGTCGGCAAAGTCGGCGCAGCTGGCCCCGTTGGTGGGGATGGACAACCGTTCAAATTGATCGCGGTTCCAGCGATACAGATACGAAGGTGGAATTTCCCAGTGATTCTGGCTGTTGCAGAACAGCAGCTCAACGTATCCGTCGGCGTTCAAGTCATATTGATGGATCCGCTGAAGCACGCCGGCGCGCGAGACGTACAGATTCTGGCCGCCATTGCCGAATGTGCCCCGCCGAAATGCTTCAAATCCCTTGGTGGTCCATTGACGGGGTGGTGTCGGTGAGTTCATGTTGTCAATAATTTCGTGAGCCACGGCACCGACCGGGTTCCATGCCAGCGGTGGTTGCCTTCAAAGACATCGTGTTGGAGATTTTTGCCAGCGCCAAACAGTCGATACGCCCTGGCCGCGATTCGCATCTGTGGAAGGACGTTGTTCACGCCGTCCGCGCCATTCAATGGGTCCTGCGTTCCGGTTTCGACCATCAGCGGACGGGGTGCGATCATCGCCGCCAGATCGCCCATGTCAATGGTTTCATACAGGTGGGGGACGTAGTTGCACGAACAATTTCCAAACCGTTCCAGCAACGCCTGTTGATAGCCGTAAAAATAGCCGCTGACGACCGCGCCGCGGATGCGATCGTCCAGCGCGGTGGTCCAGAGGGTTTGCAAACCGCCGCCGGACAGGCCAGCGCATCCGATTCGGTCGGCGTCGCAATCCTTGCGGGTTTGGATGTAATCGATCAACCGGTGCAATTCCCATGCCCACATGCCGGTGACGGTCTGGCCCAGCGGATGGCCCATGTTGTTCAGCCAGGTGCAGGAGGAGGCCAGCGGATCGCCGCGGGCGGGTTCTTCCTGACGTTCGCCAAATCCGCGGGCATCGGGGCAGAAGCTGATCAGGCCGGCCCTGGCGAATTGCACGCCGTAATCGTAATTGTGATCGTCGATGGATTTCGCCACCTGTGGATTGTCGCGGATGCCGGCCACGGCGACTTTGCCACCGCCGCCGTGTCCGTGGGGGTTGATGACCGCCGCCGTGCGCCCGCGTGCGGATTTGGGGATCAGGACGAACAGCGGCATGATGATGCCCGGCTCGGTCTGAATCTCGACGCGCTGACGCCGATACTCGCCGCAGTCCACCTCATCGGTGATTTTCGGTTTCAGCGGACAGCGCACCATCGTGTCGTAACCGGTCAGCTCCATGAGTTTTTCGCGCAGTGCCTTGCGCCACTTGCGCCATTGGGCGGGGGTGGTGGCGCGAAGCCCCATGGATCGTTTCACACGTCCAAAGCGGCGGTGCATGGAGGGGAGGAGGGAATACTTGTTGATCTCTTGTGTGGCCATATGAGGAGACGATCTTATCGACCGGACGATTCGACGGCCAGCGGGTTGCGTGCGAAGCACAAATCCTCGACCACCTTGCCCCCGATGAGATGCTGCTGAATGATGCGTTCGAGATTCTCCGGGTTGGCGTGGTGATACCAGGTTCCTTCGGGATAGACCACGCAGATCGGGCCGTCGATGCAGATGCGCAGACAGTCGCATTTGGTGCGATAGCAGGGGCCGTCGCTTCCAGCAAGATTCAGTTGTTTTAACCGTTTTTTGAGATAATCCCACGCCTGCTGGCCCTGTTCGGAGTCGATGCAATTGGGGCCGATGCAGAGAAGCAGGTGCCGCTTCAGTTTGCCGACGCCGAATTTGGCGGCCATCACGGGCGGAGCAAGTCGTTCGGGATTCGCCATGTCATGGGATTATACCCCTCTTTGTGCCGCATCATAGATTCGGTAGATTAAACGAATGTTCAGGGAACGATTGGAGAGCAACCCATGCCCAGGGAAATGAACGTTTGTCTGATCGGCCAGAAATTCATGGGGCGGACGCACAGCAACGCCTATCTGAACGTAGCGAAGTTTTTTGATCTGCCGGTCGAGCCGAGGATGTATTGCATCTCTGGTCGAAACCGGATGGAACTGGAGGCTTTTGCCCATCGATGGGGCTGGCAGCATGCGCGGACCGACTGGCGGCAGGCCGTATCGGACCCGCAGGTGGGGCTGGTGGATGTCGGCACGCCCAATCACCTGCATTGCGAAATGTCGATCGCCGCGTTGGAGGCCGGCAAGCACGTCGCCTGCGAAAAGCCGCTGGCCGGCACGCTGGATGAGGCCCGTCAGATGCGTGATGCGGCCAAAAAACACCGGCGGCAAAAAACCTTCGTCTGGTACAACTATCGACGCACGCCGGCGGTGGCGCTGGCGTATCAACTGGCCCGCGAGGGTCGGCTGGGGCGGATTTATCACGTTCGGGCGTTTTATTTGCAGGAATGGGCCAAACCGGAGGTGCCGCTCCTGTGGCGATTTGACAAGCAGGCGGCCGGATCCGGGGCGCATGGCGACTTAGGGGCGCACATCATCGACATGGCGCGGTTCATCACCGCCGATGAGATCGTCGAGGTCAGCGGAGCGATTCAGGAAACATTCATCAAGGAACGCGACATCCCATCGCAAGGCGCCAAAGGGGGCATCGCCGGCGGGGCCAGATCGACCGGTCAGCGCAAAGGAAAAGTCACCATCGACGACGCCACGCTTTTTCTGGCGCGATTCAGGCAGGGGGCGGTGGCGTCGTTTGAATCGACCCGCATGGCCACCGGCAATCAGAATAAAAACGGGCTGGAGATCAACGGGGACAAAGGCTCGATTTATTTCAACTTCGAGTCGATGAACGAGCTGATGTATTATGATGCCACGCTGCCGCGAAAAGTGCAGGGATGGCAGCGGATCCTGGTGACCAACGGGCCGAATCATCCCTATGCGTCGGCGTGGTGGCCGGATGGACATGGGCTTGGCTATGAGCACACCTTCGTCAATCAGGCGGCCGACATCATGAAAGTGCTGGGCGGGCAAAAGCCCCTGGTTCCGATGCCGGATTTTGAAGATGCCTATCAGACCCAGCGCGTGATGGAGGCGGCGGTCGTCAGCGCCCGCCAGTGGTGCGCGGTGAAATTGAACGAAATAAAATAAAGCTGGTTTTCGGAGCAGACATGAATCGGATGAGATGGATTTTGGGGATGGCGGCGGGATGCGCGGTGCTGGCGGGTTGCGCCAAAAAAGGACCGCCGGCCACGCAACCGGCGACGCTGCCGACGGCCGTGTCAACCCGCTCGGAACTGGAACAGAAGATCCAACAGTTGCGACAGCGTTCGGAGGCGTTGGCCGATCACGCCGAACAACTGGCCGGCCGGACCGACCAGGATCATCGGATGCTGGTCGGGCAGTCCCTGGCGGGTTTGGCGCAGGTGCTGCCGATCCTGGCCGGGTCACGGGCCGATGGAAGCCTTGATCAACGAATCGGGATCATCGAGTCGTCGCTGAACAAACTGCGACACGAGGGGGATGAACCGCTGGCCGAGCCGACCATCAACACCGCCCTGCGCAGCGCTTCGGGATCGCTGGAACGAATCACGGAGGATCGTTTTGCCGATCAACCACAGGTTTTGGAGGCTCTGCGGCAGATCAAGGAGAAAATCGGCGAATTGGACACCACCCACGGGGCGATCCACCGGCTGGTGGTGGCCCGATGCCTGGAATTGATGTCTCAGGCGGTGTCGGAGATGTCTCAAACGACAATTGATCGGTGGCAGGATCAGATTCAGTTGATCCAACCGGCCGGCGATTCAGCGGGAGGATGAACGAACATGCCCTGGACGAGCCTGTGCGAGCTAAGTGAGCTGACCGAAAACCAGGGGACATACGTCGAGATCGGCGGATTCCAACTGGCGGTCTTTTTAAGCGCCGGCAAGGTCCACGTGCTGGACAATCTTTGCCCGCACGCGGGAGGGAGCCTGGCGGGCGGCCACGTTGAAGAGGGCTGCGCGGTCTGCCCGGTGCATCACTGGTGTTTTCAGTTGGACAACGGGCAGATTCCCGGGTCGCCAGGGGTGGCGGTGAGGGTCTATCCGACGCGGTTGAAGCAGCGCGAAGGAGCGGGGACGCTGGTGCAGGCGTAATTGCCGATCTATTGAACACATCGCGGGATGAAGGCCGGGGTGGACGGCTTTATTTTCCCAGCAGCGCGCGCTCAACAAACCCGGTGTCCACGTCGCCGGACTGGAAAAACTGGTTGTCCATGATCTGAAGGTGCAGCGGGATGGTGGTTTTGACCGGCCAGATGTGAAACTCTCCCAGCGCCCGCCGCATGGCGGCGATCGCCTGGGCGCGGGTGGGGCGGTGTACGATCAGCTTGCCGATCATCGAATCATAGTTGGGCGGGATGCGGTATCCCGCGTAGGCGTGCGAATCCAATCGAACGCCCGGCCCGCCGGGAGCGCGAAATTCCTCAATCAATCCCGGCGACGGGGCGAAATTGCGGGCCGGATCCTCCGCGTTGATGCGGCATTCAATGGCGCAGCCAAGCTGCGGGATCTCTTTTTGTTTGAACGGAAGCGGCTCGCCGGCGGCGATGCGAATCTGCTGCTTGATCAGGTCGATGCCGGTGACCTGTTCGGTGACCGGATGCTCGACCTGGATGCGGGCGTTGACTTCGAGGATGTAGAAATTCTGTTTTTTATCGACCAGGAATTCCACCGTGCCGGCGTTGGTGTAGCCGGCGGCTTTGACCAGCCGGACGGCCGATTCGCACAGTTTTTCGCGGACATCCTGCTTCAATACCGGGCAGGGGGATTCCTCGACCAGCTTCTGGTGACGCCGCTGCATGGAGCAGTCCCGCTCCCACAGATGCACGGCGTTGCCATGGTTGTCGGCCAGCACCTGCACCTCGACGTGCCGGCCGAATTCGACGTATTTTTCAATGTAGACGGTGGAATCCTTGAAGGCGTTTTCGGCCTCGGCCTGCGCCTGCTTCAATCCCGCGCGCAAGGACACATCATTGTGAGCCACCCGCATTCCGCGCCCGCCGCCGCCGGCCGCGGCCTTGATGATGACCGGATAGCCGATCTCGGCCGCGAGTTTCAGCGCGGTCTTCTCGTCTTCGATGGCCCCATCCGAGCCGGGAACGGTGGGAACCTTGGCTTTTTTCGCCAGTTTCTTGCAGGCCACCTTGTCGCCCACGGCCGCCATGGCGCTGACCGGCGGGCCGATGAATTCGATCTTGCAACTTCGGCAGATTTCCGCGAAATGGGCGTTTTCCGCCAAAAACCCATACCCCGGATGAATCGCCTGCACGTCCGCGATTTCGGCCGCGGAGATGATGTGCGGTATGTTCAAATACGATTCGGCCGGCGGGGCGTCGCCGATGCAAATGGCCTGGTCGGCGAGCTTCAGATAGGCCGCATCCTTGTCGGCGGTCGAATAGACGACGGCGGTCTGCACCCCCATCTCGCGGCAGGCGCGAATGATTCGTAGGGCGATTTCACCACGGTTGGCAATAAGAATCTTGGAAAACATGGGTGGAAATTCAGCTCCCCGCGGAAACCGGTGACAGATACGACAAGTGATGCGCGCAATGAATCAGATTCAATTTCCGGGCATCGGCGTCATTGAGTTGGCCGAATATCCGGTGCGGCGGAATCGGGCCAGGAAACGTCTTGAAGGTTTGAAGGCTGGCGATCAGGGCGTCGATCGCCGAATCGCCCGCATCCGGCGGAGGAACCATCCCCTCCGGCGCGACGATTCCATCCGGAAGCCGGCCGGTCGCCAGCACCTGCTGAAATTGCGCCTTGCGGGCATCCTGTTCGGGCGTGTTTGGGGCAAACGGCCCGGCTTTCATGCGATTATGCACGCCGACATTCAGATGCCAGCACACCTGTGGCAAATTCCATCTACCGGCCTGCGTATAGCCGCTCCTCAATTTCCTGACGTCCGCGATGACGTCATCTTCGGTGTTGAAATTGAGCGATCGTCGCTGGTTCATGGCTTGACCAGAAAGAGGGTTTGTCCGAATTCGACGCTCTGGCCGTTGTTGATCAGAACCTTGGCGATGGTGCCGCGGGTCTCGGCTTTGATGTTGTTGAAAACCTTCATCGCCTCGATGACGCACACGTCCGTCTCCTCGTCGACGCGCGTGCCGACTGAGACAAACGGCTTGGCATCCGGCGATGAGGCGGCGTAAAAAGTGCCGACCATGGGGGATTTGATGGGGACCAGCCCCGCATCCGCGTCGGCCGTCGCCGGCGTTGCCGCGGCGGGAGCGGACGATGCCGCGGGCGAAACGACGGCGGCGGGTGGGGCGGCATAGGTTGGCGCCCCCATCACCACGCCCTGCGGGCCGCGTTTGAGGATGATCCGCTGTTTGCCTTCGCGGACGTCCACGGTCGTCAGGTCGTTGTCGGCCATCAGCCGGACGATCTCCTGCAACAGACGAACGTCCATGGGGGAACTGGTCGCCGGTTCGGAAGTTTTCTTTGTTTTTTTCTCGCTCAAGGTCCAGGTCCTTGTTCAGGGTCGGCCGTCCGAGGACGGCTATTCCATATGGTTGGCTTCAAAACTACGGTCGAGGCTGGACAGAACCTCGCAACCGGAGTGCGTGATGAGGACATCATCCTCAATCCGCACGCCTCCAAAGCCGGGCAGATAAATTCCCGGCTCAACGGTCACAATCATGCCCGGCCGCAACTCTTCCTCGCCGCCGGTTCGACGGAGCGTGGGCAGCTCGTGAATCTCGCGTCCGATGCCATGACCCAGCCCGTGCCCGAATTCATTGCCATACCCGCCGCGGGTGATGATGTCCCGGGCCACGGCGTCCGCCTGCTGGGTGGTCACCCCGGGACGCAAAAACTTGATGGCGGCCTTTTGCGCCTCGTGCACCAGGTTGTAAATTTCCTTGAATTTCGGGTTGACCCTTCCGATCATCAACGTCCGGGTCAGGTCCGAACAGTATCCTTTGAACAACGCCCCCCAGTCAATCAGCAACGGCTGATCCCGCTGGATGAGGGTTTCGCCGGGGCGGTAATGAGGCAGGGAGCTGTTGACCCCCGATGCGACGATCACCGGAAAACTGCTGTTGGTCGCCCCCCGCGAGCGAAGCTCAAAAACCAGCAATCCCGCGAGATAGTTTTCGCTTTGCCCCACCTCGATCGCGCCGCGAAACGCCTCAAACGCCTCTTCGGCGATGCCGACCGATTTACGGATCAGGTCGGTTTCGGTGTCATCCTTGACCTTGCGAATGTTGGTCAGGACGTTTTCCAGGGGAACCAGTTCAGGGGCGATCTTGTTTTTTTGCTGTTTGAATGCGGTCAGAAGTGCGTCAATTTGTCCGACCGTCGTAAAGTTGGCCTCAAAGCCGACTTTTTTCAGATTCGCCCCCGCGACGACCCCCGCCACGCTATCGGACATTTTGCCATCGCGAATGGTGGTTTTCAGCCAGCCCGCCTCGATTTCAGCTTGTTCCTTGTATCGAAAATCCGTGATGAGGAAAAAATCCTTCTGCGTGATCAGGCCGATGGAATCATCGCCGGTAAAATTCGTCAGGTAAGCCAGGTCCGGCGGGTGGGTCAGCAACAGGCCATCAATGCCAACGTGCTTCATCGCATCACGGACGCTTTTATGGCGAACTTTAAGATAAGCCTTGGCTCGTGAAACGATGGTCTTCATGCCGCAAATTCACCCGTGACAAGAGATTAACGACTGTTGCCGTGCATTGGACAGTAATCGGGAGGATGGTCGGATGTCAACGGATGTCGATGGGGAGACGGCCCGTCAAACCGCTGGTGATTTGAGCGTATTGGTCTGATCCAACGCCCCAAATCGTCGATGCCGCCCGGAAAAGGCCACAATCGCCTCGTGAAGGTCCATTTCTGCGAAATCGGGCCACAAGACCGGGCTGACAAACAGCTCGGCATAACTGATCTGCCATAGCAGATAATTGCTAATCCGCATCTCGCCGGCGGTGCGAATCAACAAATCCGGGTCGGGCATCGCGGCCGTGTACAAATGATCGCCGATGGTCTGTTCGTCGATCTGATCGGCCTGTAATTGCCCCTGCTGCACCTTGCGCACGATCTCACGGACGGCGTCGGTGATCTCGGCCCGGCTGCCATAATTGATTGCCAGAACAAGGTTTAAGCCATCGTTGTTTCGGGTCTGATCAAGCGTGATGCGCATCTCCTCCAGCACCGGTTCGGGAAGATGATCCAGCCGACCGATCTGGTGGAAACGGATGTTGTTCTTCATCATCGTCGGCCGTTCCTGTTGCAGGTAGTCAATGTACATTTGCATCAGGAACTCGACTTCCTGGGCCGGCCGTTTCCAGTTTTCGATGCTGAACGAGTAGAGCGTCAGAAAATCCGGGCCGCCGTATTCTTTGCGAAGACGGGCCGCCTCGGTGACGATCCGGCGAACCGTATCCGCACCGGCCTGGTGTCCCTGAATGCGCGGACGCCCCTGGCGGACCGCCCAGCGGCCGTTGCCATCCATGATGATGGCGATGTGACGGGGAAATCGCTCCGGGGCGATGGCCTTCAACGGATGGTTTGGCGGATCGGTGTTCATAACGCTTATTTGGATGCCTCGGATCCTCAGACGCCGGCGGCCGCACGTTCGGCTCTCACGAGCGTTTCGGGGTGGCGTTCCTCCTCGCAATGGATCAGATGATACTCGTACGCATCCAGCAATGCCTGCCAACTGGCGTCGATGATGTTGGCGCTGACGCCGATGGTCCCGAAATTTTCCCGCGACCCATCGAGACGCTCGCGGCGGCATTCGATGATCACCCGCACCGCGGCGGCCGTCTCCTCGCGGCTGTTGATCACCCTCACCTTGTAGTCGGTCAGCCGCACCTGTTCAATCTGCGGATAGTGCTTCATCAGCGCCTTGCGGATCGCTCCATCGAGCGAATTGACCGGGCCATCCCCCTCGGCCACGCGATGTTCCACCTGGTCGCCGATCCGCAGTTTTAACGTCGCCTCGGCGACCGGCTCGGCGTTGTTCATTCTCTGGATGATCACCCGGTAATGGTCCAGGTCGAAAAATTGCTTGTGCCGTCCGATCTGCTTTCGCAGCAGCAGTTCAAAGCTCCCCTCGGCCGCTTCAAACTGATAGCCGGCGTTTTCCATGTCCTGGACTTTTCCCAGCACCTTTCGCAAAGCCACCTTGTCCGAAGCGATGTCGAACTTGGTGCCGAGTTTGGCGGTGATGTTGCTGGCCCCGGACATTTCGCTGATGAGGATTTTTCGCGTATTTCCCACGGTTTCCGGCTTGACGTGCTCGTAGGTGCTGGCGTCCTTCTGCACCGCGTGGACGTGCATTCCTCCCTTGTGGGCGAATGCGCTGGAACCGACGTATGGGCGGCTGGGCACGAGGTTGACGTTGGCGGTTTCGTAGACGTACCGGCTGACCTCGGTCAATTTACGCAGTGAATCCTCCCGCATGCAGTCATAACCATACTTGACCCTCAGGTTGGCGATCAGCGGGATCAGGTCCATGTTGCCGCAGCGTTCGCCGACGCCGTTGATGGTCCCCTGGACGTGATTGGCGCCGCCGCGAACGCCCGCCAGGCCGTTGGCGGTGGCCACGTCGCTATCGTTGTGGGTGTGAACGCCGATCACCGCCCCGGTCTCTTTCAGCACGGCGGCGACGGTGGATTCGACAAATTCCGGCATGCTGCCCCCCAGCGTGTCGCACAGGCACAACACCGATGCGCCGGCCTTCAGCGCCGCGTGCAACGTCCGCAGGGCGTATTGCGGGTTGTCGCGATAGGTGTCGAAAAACAGCTCGGCATCATAGACGACTTTTCGGCCGGCCGATGTCATAAGCCCGACGGTGTCCGAGATCATCTCCAGGTTTTCCTCCAGCGAGACGTTCAGCACTTTTTTGACGTGGAAATCGCTGGTCTTGCCGACGATCGTCACCACGGGCGTTTGCGCATCCAGCAGCGACTTCATCCCCGGATCCTCCTGGGCTTTCATGCCGCGGCGGCGGGTCATGCCGAACGCCGACACCTGCGCGTGCTTCATGCGGATCTGTCGGATTTCGCGGAAGAACGCTTCATCCTTGGGGTTGGACAGGGGAAACCCCCCCTCGACGTAATCAACGCCCAGATCGTCGAGCTTTTGTGCGATCAGCAACTTGTCCTGTAGGGATAGATTGAAACCCTCCCCCTGCGTGCCGTCGCGGAGGGTGGTGTCGTAGATTTCGATTCGGCGTGTCGTGGCCATGGTCGCCTTTCAGTCCATAAACAAAATCGCCCCGCCATCATGGGCAGGGCTGGTCGGTCTCAATCGTTGCACACAAAGGCCCTACCCGCGTTGCCGAGGGGTAATTTGAATCGGGCCGGTCTGGGTGCGAAAAAAGTTCATTGGGAAGATGATATCTCGCCCGCGGGTGCAGGTCAAATCAGCAGACTCCGTCGAAGGAGGTCAATTTTGCAGGATCCGTTCCTCGTGCGGTCCCTATATTTTCTTGAGCAGAATGCTCGCGTTGTGGCCGCCAAAGCCGAAGCTGTTGCTCATGGCGTAGGTAATTTTGTGGTCGCGCGCCTTGTGCGGCACGTAATCGAGGTCGCATTCGGGGTCCGGGTCGTCGAGGTTGATGGTGGGGGGGGCGAGGTTTCGATTGACCGCCATCGCGGTGATCAGGGCTTCCATGCCGCCGCTGGCGCCCAGCGAATGGCCCATCTGGCTCTTGGTCGAGCTGACCACCAGTTTGCGGGCATGCGGCCCGAAACACGCCTTCATCGCCTTGGTTTCGGCGATATCCCCCAGCGGGGTGCTGGTTCCGTGGGCGTTGATGTAATCGACGACGTCCGGATTGACCTGCGCATCGGCCAAGGCCCGGCGCATCGCCAGCGTCGCCCCGCGGCCTTCGGGTTCGGGCGCGGTGATGTGCGAGGCGTCGCCGCTCATGCCATAGCCCACCAGCTCGGCGTAAATTTTGGCGCCGCGTTTTTTGGCGTGCTCGTATTCCTCCAGCACCACCACCCCGGCCCCTTCGCTCATGACAAAGCCATTTCGTCCCTTGTCAAACGGCCGGCTGGCGATTTGCGGGTATTCGTTGCTGGTTGACAACGCCCGGGCGGCACAAAAGCTCGCCATGCCCAGCTCGCACAGCGCCGCCTCCGAACCGCCGGCGATCATCACGTCCGCCATGTCGTACTGGATGTACCGGCCGGCATCGCCGATGGCGTTGGAACCGGTGGCGCAGGCGGTCGCCACCGCGCTGTTGGGGCCTTGAATGCCGAACAGGATCGAGACGTTGCCGCTGGCGGCGTTGACCATCAAACGGGGAACCGTGAACGGGCTGACCCGGCCCGGCCCGCGTTCGATCAGGATTTTGTTCTGCTCTTCCAGCGTCTCGATGCCCCCGATGCCGCTGCCGATCATCACGCCGCAGCGAAGGCGGTCTTCGGATTCAAAATTCAAACCCGAATCCTTGACCGCGCTGACGGACGCCGCCAGACCGAACTGACCGAATCGATCCAGCCGTTTGGCTTCGCGGCCGTCGATCCCGTATTTCGTCACGTCAAAATCAAAGCATTCGCCGCCGATCTTGACGGGATATTTGCCGGTGTCCCAGCGGCGGATGGTGACGATGCCGCTCTTGCCGGCGCAAACCGCCTCCCATACCTGGTCGGCCAGTTCGCCCAGCGAGGAGACGATCCCGAGGCCCGTTATGACGACACGGCGTTTGCTCATATCCTGTTTCCGACCCCGCGGACTTTCGGTCGCCGGCCATCCGCCGCGCAGACGGGTGGCGAGGCTCAATCCCGATCCCGATCGGCCCGGTGACGATTACTTGCTGGAATGTTCCTTGATGTAGTCGATCGCCTGCCCGACGGTCTGGATCTTCTCCGCCTCTTCGTCGGGAATGGACAGCTCGAATTCATCCTCAAATTCCATCACCAGCTCGACGGTGTCCAGCGAGTCGGCGTTGAGGTCGTTGATAAAATGCGTCTCGCGCGTGATCTCGCTTTTATCAACGCCCATCTGCTCGCTGACAATCTCGATTACCTTCTGCTCGATCTCTTCCATAGGCTCCACCTGTGATGCAAAGTTATGCCCCGGCCACCCGGCCGGAACGTTCGCAAACTATAGCCGTCACATACCCATTTGCAACAGCCTTTACCACCTCGAATTACGTCCTTTGGCGGGGGATGGGCACGGCTTACATCACCATCCCGCCATCCACGCAAATCACCTGTCCGGTCACGTAACTGGCATCCGCACCGGCCAGGAACGACACCGCCGCCGCGATTTCATCGGGCACGCCGAACCGCTTCATCGGAATGTGCCCCTTGACCGTCTCCTTGATCTGGTCATTGAGCACGTCCGTCATGTCCGTGGTGATGAATCCCGGCGCCACGCAGTTGCAGGTGATGTTTTTGCCCGCCAGCTCCTTGGCCACGCTCTTGGACAGGCCGATCAGCCCCGCCTTGCTGGCGGCATAGTTGGCCTGTCCGGCGTTGCCCGCGACGCCCGCGACGCTGCTGATGTTGATGATCCGGCCGCCCTTGGACCGCATCATCGGCCGGGCGGCCGAGCGAATCGCCACGAACGCGCTTTTCAGGTTCGTATTGATCACCTGGTCGAAATCCGCATCCTCCATCCGCAGGATCAATCCATCCCGCGTGATGCCGGCGTTGTTGACCAGCACGTCCAGCCGGCCGTGCGCATCGGCGACTTTTTCAATCGCCCCGGCCAGCGCCTGCGAATCGGCGATGTCGCACGCCAGCGCCTCGGCCGAGCCGCCGGCGTCTTTCACCTGGGCGCAAATTTCCTGCAACTTGTCGGCGCTGCGCGCCACCGCCACCACGTGAAAACCATCCTTCGCCAGCCGGCGCACGATCGCCGCTCCGATCCCCCGTGATCCGCCGGTCACAAATGCCACTTTTTTCTGATCCATGTTCCTTGTCTCCTGCTCCCTCTCCCTCCGGGAGAGGGTCGGGGTGAGGGTCTGTTCCACCTCAAAACCGTCGCGACGCCAAACCCACCCTCACCCTATCCCTCTCCCGGAGGGAGAGGGGACCAGCGCCTCCGCCGTGGCCAGGCTCTCGATGGGAAGCCGGCGGTTGATCCGCTTGGCCAGGCCCGCCAGCGTTCGGCCGGGGGCCAGTTCCACAAACCGCGACCCATCCTGAGCCACCAGTTTCACCATGATCTGTTCCCACCGCACCGGCTTGACGATCTGATCCACCAGCAGACGGCGAATCGAATCCGCGTCGCCGTGCGGTTCGGCCGTGACGTTGGAATAAACCATCGTCCGGGCCGGTTGAAAATTCACTTTTGCCAGCTCGGCCGCCATCCGGTCGGCGGCGCTTTGCATCAGCGGGCTGTGAAACGCACCGGCCACCTTGAGCGACACCGCCTTGAATCCTTTTGCCTCCGCCCCCTTCAATGCCCGCTCGCACGCTTCGATGGCCCCACTGACCACGACCTGGCCGGGCGCGTTGAAATTGGCCGTCACCAGCACCTGCCCATCGGCATGGTCCTGGCACAACTGTTCCACGGCCGCGTGATCGGCCCCCATGATCGCCACCATGCCGCTGGGCGATGACACCGCCGCCTGCTGCATGTAACGCCCGCGGGCCGCCACCAGCTTCAACCCCTCCTCAAACGAAAACACCCCGGCCAGATGCAGCGCCGTGTATTCGCCGAGGCTCAATCCCGCATAGGCCGACACCGCGGTTTGGTCGATCAACCCCGCCTGCCGGGCCGCGCGAAATGCCGCGATGCTGGTGACGTAAATCGCCGGCTGGCTGATGTCGGTTTGATTCAACCGTTCTTCGGGGCCATTAAAACAGATCGAAGACAGGTCAAATCCCAATACGGAATCGGCCTGCGCGAATGTCTGTTTCGCCACCTCGATGGAGGCGTCAAAATCCTTCCCCATCCCAACGGCCTGCGCTCCCTGGCCCGGACACAAAATGAACGTTGCTTGACCCATGCTTCAGCGCCCAAGTCCCTGAGTTGCGAGCTACATCCTGACAACCGCGTTGGCCCAGGTCAGGCCGCCGCCAAATGCCACGAATATCGCCACATCCCCCTGATTCAGCCTTCCTTCCCGGATCGCCTCATCCAGCGCGATCGGGATCGAGGCGGCCGAAGTGTTGCCATATTTCCCGATGTTCACGAAGGCTTTTTCCGGCGGCAACCCCAGCTTCTCCATCGCCGAATCGATGATCCGCTGATTGACCTGGTGCGGCACGATCAACTTGACCTGATCGACCGACAATTCGCACGCCCGCATCGCGTTTTCGATCAGTTCTTCAAATCGCGTGACGGCGAACTTGTACACTTCCCGTCCTTTGATCTTCATGAATTGATGGCGGCCGGCCACCATGTCCGCGTTGATCGGATGGCGGCTGCCGGGATCGCAATGGAGCAATTCCCAACCATGCCCATCGGCATGCAGGCTGCTATAGATCAATCCTCGATTGCGATCGGCGCTGCTCTGCAGGATGACCGCTCCGGCCCCATCGCCGAACAGAATGCAACTGCCCCGATCGGTGTAATCGACGATCCGGCTGAGCGTCTCGGCCCCGATCACCATGACGTTGCGATACCGTTCAGCTTTCACGAACGCCGCCCCGGTGTCCAGGGCGTAAATAAACCCGCTGCACGCCGCCCCCACATCCATCGCCGGTGTGCTGTCCAACCCCAACGACGCCGCCACGAAGCAGGCGGTCGATGGAAAAACCATCTCGCCCGAGACCGTGGCGCACAGGATCAAATCCAGGTCTTTGGGTTCAAGTGAAGCGGACTTCAGCGCCCGCGTGGCGGCATGGCTGGCCAGCGTCGCGGTCGATTCGCCCGTGCCGGCGATTCGACGCTCGCGGATGCCCGTCCGTTGAACGATCCATTCATCGTTGGTGTCCACCATTTTGGACAGGTCATCATTGGTCAGCCGTTTTTCCGGCACAAAGCTGCCCGTCCCGACGATGATGGCTCCGACATTTGGCATGATCTTTCCCTGATCTGGCATCCGTAATCAACGGCAACCGTTATTCTTCCCCCACCGGAATGCTGCTTTCAATCCGCTGGACGATTTTCTGGTTGACGCCGCTGTTGACCAGTTGCTTGCCGATGCGAATGGCGTTTTTGATCGCCCGGCTGTCCGATTTGCCATGACAGATCAGGCAATAACCACTCACACCCAGCAACGGAGCGCCGCCATATTCCTGCCAGTCGTGCTTCTGATAGATTTTCTTCATCACCGGCTTGAATTGCTCCAACAGCTCCGGCGCAAACTCCTGCAATTCCGCCAGGATGGTCTGAAACAACCCTTCGGCCATCCCTTCGGTGAATTTCAGGACAATGTTACCCACAAATCCATCGCACACCACCACATCCACCACGCCTTTGAACAGGTCGCGGCCTTCGACGTTGCCCACGAAATTGATCTGCGGCTCATCCCGCATCAATTTGCGGGCCTCCTTGACGGTCGTGGTCCCTTTGGCGTCTTCTTCGCCGATGGAAAGCAGCCCCACACGCGGGTTTTCAACCCCGCAGACGGCATGGGCATAAGCGCCGGCCATCAGGGCGTATTGCTGTAAGTGCTTTGGTTTGGGGGAGATGTTGGCGCCCACGTCGCAGATGACGATGGGGCCGTGAAACGTGGGTAAAATCACCGCGATGCCGGGCCGGCTCACGCCCGACAGCGTCCTCATCCGCAACTGCGCCGCCGCCACGCATGCCCCGGTGTTGCCGGCGGAAATCACCACGTCCGCCTCACCCTTGGCGGCCATTTTGCACATCACCGCGATCGAGCTGTCCGGCTTGCCCCGGATCGCCTCCACCGGCGGATCATCCATCTCGATGATCTGTGTCGTCGCAACAATCTTAAAAATGGATCGAATCGCAGGCGGCAGCCCGCAGTGTTCCAATCCCTGCTTGATGATGCCTTCATCCCCGACAAGATGGACGACATCCTGTTCGTCCAGAAGGGCGGCCGCCTCCCAGCAACCCTTGAGGATTGCCTCCGGCGCATGATCGCCTCCCATCACATCAACCGCAGCTCGCACCGTTGACTCCTATGGCTTTGAAAATTGGGGTCAGGCGCTTTCCTGATCCATCTGCAGCGCCAATTTCGGATTGACAAACCCGCAATTGTCGCACGCACAGTGCGGCAGCTTGGCGTTGCCGCATTGCGGACAACGCACGTAATGAATCGGCTTTAACGCCTGATGAGATCGGCGCTTGCGCTTACGCGACTTGCTGTGTTTCTGTACCGGGACCATGTATCCAACTCCTGCAACCAACGCGGCGGAACGCACGCGCCGTAAACCGCTTAAGGATAAGCGATTAGATCAACCAAGGCCGGCGGATACCTCGACCCGCGACCAGCGGAAAGAGCGGTACGTTAGGCCCTGACCATGCTTCTGTCAAGTTTTCGCAATCATCCCTGGCGGCGAATATACGTCAGGGTTCCAATTTCCCGCTGTTGAAGCGCCCGGCCAAACAGCCAAAAAGGAAAAGCGGCGGTGATGAAAGTCAAGACATTGTCATCCCATGAACCATGAAATAAGACATTTATATGATAATATTGATATTTCAGGGTTTTGTAGTATAATCCGTGTGTGTCATTGAAATGCGTCCGTGGTTTGCCAGGTTGTGGACTATGATGCGGCACGGTGCCGTCAGCCTTGTGGTGGGTTCTGATTTTGGCCGACTGGAGACAGGAGAAAAATGATGAAGGGTAATGTGATTTTAACCGCCATGACATTGGCGGCGGGTGTGGGTCTTTGGGGCATGTCGGGTTCCGCCTCGGCCGCGATGTCTGATCCATCATCCATAACCATCAACACAATCAATAGAACCGAGATCGAGCAGGATGTTCAAAAAACTCTGGTCTGGCAATTGTTGCCGTCGTTGACGCCTCCGATCGGGCCGGCAGATGCGCGGTTCAACGATCTTCTGAGCGAAGTCATGGCCGAACCCGGCTCGCCGATCAATGTATCGGATTACCAGCAGCCATTCTATTTCGCCGGCGGACTTGATTTTGATGACCAGACACTGGTCTCGCTGGTGGGGTTTGACCTGTCGGAGGTCGATCTGGGTATGACCAGCCGGCCTGACCAACAAGTCGAAGTGGAGCCGGGGAAAATCGAGGGCGTGGACTATGTGACCGGTGGTTCTTCCAATCCCAGCGATTGGGTTGCCCTCACTGATGTGATCGTCACCGTCACGAATACGACCACGGAAACTTATCACTCCAGTCGCACGGTGTATGCCTTGGTGTCGCCGGCGGCCGCTCCGCCCGTCGCGGCGGTGCCGCTGCCACCGGCCGCATGGGCCAGCGCCGGCCTCCTGGGGATGCTGGGCGTCTGCAGATGGATTCAGCGTCGTGGTGGGCGCCATCAGTCTGTGTAACCACGGACTGATGCTGTGCCGGCCGGGTGGAACGAGGCCGATAAATCAACATGACCCCATTATCATCCGAGGTGGGATTTGACGTTGTGGGTTGCATGACCTATTTTCTCGTGCCGTGAAATCGATCGTTTTTCTATGTCTGGCCTGTCTGGTGTTGCAATCGACGCCGATGCGGGCGTGCGCATGGGAGGAATTGACGCGGGGGAACAGTTGTCACGATCGGGCGAAAGAATCTGATAAATCCGATGCCGAACGGGTGGCGATGGATGGGTGTGTATCGCATCCGGCCGATCAGACGCACCAGTGCGTTTGCGAACGGCCAAAGGCATCGGCGGATCGGTCGGGGCTGATTCATTTTGGGGTGGATATGCTGCCGGCGGCAGATCACGCCCCGGTTTTGGTGATGGAGCCTGTCTCCTTTTATCCGAATTGTGCGGGTCAGATTCTCCTTGAGCCGTGCCCGCCGGCTCGAATCCTGCCTTTGCTGAATTGATCCTTGCATTCCAAGCCAATGGAAACCAACGCCCATGATGGGTGTTGGCGGGTGTTGTGCTGCGCATTGGGGTGGAAGCGAGGATCGAGCTTGAATTGCAAGTGTTTATTACTACTGGCTTTAGGTGGGATTGTGTCTGTTTCCGGTTGTGCGGGGCCGCCGCGGGTTGATCCGGCGGAGCGGATCGCACATGAATTGGGGTTGGGCCATGCCATCGAATATCGCGTGACAGGCGGGCCGGATGATGCGGCGGAGCTGTCGGGCGATTTGCTGACAATGGAGCAGGCAGTGCGGTGGGGTTTGGAGCATTCGCCGGAGGTTCAACAGGCGTTGGCGCGCACACGGTCGGCTCTGGCCGAGGCCCGGCAGGTTCGGTTGTTGCCCAATCCGATTCTCAGTGTTGTGTTCCGGTTTCCTGAAGGCGGGGGCAATCCAACGATCGAGGCGGGGTTGGCGGCGGAGTTGTTTTCGTTGTTGCGCCGGCCGGGCGAGATCAGGGTTGCGGACATGAAATTGCGGTCGGCCGGCGCTGAGGCGCTGACCGAAGCATTGGACGTGGTGCTGGGTGTGCAGGAGCGGTTTATCGAGGTGCAGGGGTTGGAGGCGGAACTGGCGTTGTTGGAACGACGACGCAAGGAATTGGAGGGGGTTCTGGAGCGTGAGAAGTCGCGAAAGTCGGCGGGCGAAGCATCGGGATTGGACGTGTTGGGATTGAAGTTGGAACGCGCCAAAGTGGATGCAGACCTGCTGGACCGTCGATCGTCGTTGCGCGAGGCGCAACTGGGGCTGTCGAGGATCATCGGGATGCCTTCCGGTACGTTGCAATGGCGTGTTGTCGCGTGGCAACCTGAGGAGATGGATGGGGGCGATGAAACGGCGTGGATTGAATCCGCGCTGGAACGTCGGCCGGAAATTCAGGCGATTCGGTGGGAATTGGCGAGCCTGGGAGAACAAGCGGAATTGGCTTCATCGCCGTGGCTGGACGGTTCGGAAGCGGGCGTGGCGGCCGAGCGCGATGAGGGCAAATGGTCTGTGGGGCCGGCGGTGTCGGTGCCGATCCCGTTTCTGGATTGGGGACAGGCCAGAACGATGCGGGCGGAGGCGCACCTGGTGGAAGCCCGCCACAAGCTGACGCAGCTTCGTCGGCAGGTGATCGAGGAGGTTCGGCGGGCATGGGGTGTGGTGCGGGATGGGCAAAAAACTCACGCATTGTTGCAGGATGAACTGATTCCGCTGCTCCAACAGCAGCAAGATCGTTTTCAGGCGATGTTTCTGGCCGGCGAGGTGGATCAGGCGCGTTTGCTGTTGGCGCAACAGCAGTTGCAGGAGGCGCTTGTTCGCAAAATCGAATTGGAATGCCGGCTGGCAACCGCCCAGGCCCGGCTGTCACGGGCGGCGGGAGGTGCGCGGGCGGCTCATCAGGACAAGTCAACAACTCAGAAAGTAAACGAGAGGAAATGAAGATGAAAATCAGTCGAATCATCGGAATTGGATGTGTATTGGCGATGGCCTGGTGCGGCCCGTGGGCCGCCGGCAGCGACGACCACGATCATGATCACGAACACGATCATGGGCATGGAGAGACCGAACACGTTGACGAGGTGCGATTGAGCGCGGAGGAAATCGCCCGTCATGGGGTGAAAACCCAGCCGGTGAAACGCCAATCCAACGGTTCTTCCTTCACGGCCCCGGCGCGGGTGGCGTTGAACGCCGATGCGTTGGCGCACGTGGGTTCGCCATTGAGCGGCCGGGTGGTGGAACTGAAGGCCAAACTGGGGGATGAGGTGAAAAAAGGGGATGTGGTTTTGGTGCTGGAGAGCGCGGAGCTGGCCGAGGCGCAGGGGGAATTGCTGGTGAGATTCGCCGAGGTGAAGGTGGCCGAGATGGCGGTCGCTCCGGCAAAGCGGGCATACGAGCGGGCGAAGAAATTGTTTGAGGATCACGAGGGGATCGCCGAGGCGGAGGTGTATCGCCGGCAGACGGAGTGGGAACTGGCCGAGGGGAAACTGGCCGGCGCGCTGGCCGCGCAGTCTGCGGCCGAGAACCGGCTTCGGTTGTTGGGGATGGACCCGCCGGCGATGGATCGACTGAAGAAAGACCAGGCGATTCAGTGGCGCTTTGACGTTCGCAGTCCGATCGACGGGAAGGTGATCGAGCGGGAGGTGACGCTCGGCGAATGGATCGGCGCGGATCGGGATGCGTTGATGGTGGTGGCGGATGTGTCGAGGTTGTGGGTGATCGCGGAGGTTCCTGAAAGCCGGTTGGCGGAGGTGAGCGAAGGGTCGGCGGCCTGGGTGGAGGTTGCGGGGAAAAAAGAAGTGGCGGGGAAGATCGGCCATGTCGCGGCGGTATTGAACGCCCAATTGCGCACGGCGGCGGTGCGGATTGAATTGGAGCACAGCGATGGATTGCGCGCGGGGATGTTCGTGCGGGCGCGAATCGGCGATGGGGCGGCCGAAGGGGTGCTGGCGGTTCCCGCCGGCGCGGTGCAGGTGGTCGAAGGTGGGCCGGCCGTGTTCGTGGCGGTGGATGGGGAGGAAAACACGTTTGCCAAACGGGGGGTGAAGCTTGGGAAACAGTTGGCGGAGCAGGTGGAAATCGTGCAGGGGTTGAAGGAAGGGGAACAGGTGGTGGTGGAAGGAGCGTTTATTTTGAAGGCGGAGATGGGCAAAGAGGGCGTGGGGCATGAGCATTGATGAGTGTGGAGGGCGGTGGTTCTCCGCCGTCGGGGGAGGCAGAAATTTCGGCGTCGCGGGAGCGACGCCCTCCAGGTTGTGGCGGTGATGTGGTTCGGCAAGATCAAAGGATGCGAACATGCTTGAGCGGTTGTTGAAATTTTCGGTGGAGCATCGGTTTCTGGTCGTGATGCTGACGGCGCTGGCGGCGGGGGTGGGGGTGTGGTCGGTTCGACACGTGGCGATCGACGCGGTGCCGGACATCACCAGCAATCAGGTGCAGATCAACACGGAATACGCGGCGTTGTCCCCCACGGAGATCGAGACGAGGGTGACTTATCCGGTGGAGACGGCGCTGGCGGGGATTTCGGGGTTGAAACAGACCCGATCGATCAGCCGAAACGGATTTTCGCAGGTGACGGCGGTGTTTGATGATGGGGTGGATTTGTATTTCGCCCGCCAGCAGGTGGCGGAACGACTGGCCTCGGCGCGCGACCAGTTGCCGGCCGGCGCCCAGCCGCAAATGGGGCCGATCACCACCGGTCTGGGTGAAGTGTACATGTGGGCGGTGCAGTTTGAGCATCCGCAGGGCGTCGGGGCGGCCGTGCGGGATGGACAGGCGGGGTGGCAGTCGGATGGAAGCTATCTGACGGTGGAAGGGGAGCGGCTCAAAAGCGACGTGGAGCGGGCGAGTTATCTGCGGACGGTGCAGGACTGGATCATCCGGCCGCAATTGAAGGGGATTCAGGATGTGGCGGACATCGACGCGATCGGCGGGTACGTCAAACAATATCACGTCACCCCCGACCCGATGAAGCTGGTCAGTTACGGACTGAGTTTCGCGCAGGTGATCGAGGCGCTGGAGCGAAACAACGCCAGCATCGGCGCCGGTTACATCGAGCGCGGGGGGGAGGCGTTGAACGTGAAGGTGGATGGGCGGATCGAATCGGTTCAGCAGATCATGCAGGTGGTGGTGGCCGTTCGACAGGGGACGCCGATCACCATCGCGCAGGTGGCGCAGGTGGGGATCGGGCGTGAATTGCGCACCGGCTCCGCGTCGGGAAACGGGCGGGAGCTGGTGGTCGGGACGGCGATGATGCGGATCGGCGGCAACAGCCGGACGGTGGCGGCCGCGGTGGATCGGAAACTGGCACAGGTGAACCTGTCGTTGCCGCCGGATGTGGTTGCCAAGCCGGTGCTTAACCGCATGAAACTGGTGGATGCGACCATCGGCACGGTGCGGAAAAATCTGGTGGAGGGGGCGATCCTGGTGATCGTGGTGCTGTTCGTGCTGCTGGGGAATTTTCGAGCGGCGCTGCTGACGTCGCTGGCGATTCCGATTTCGATGCTGTTGACGGCCACCGGCATGGTGCAAAGCGGCATCAGCGGCAACCTGTTGAGCCTGGGAGCGATCGATTTCGGCCTGATCGTCGATGGATCGGTCATCCTGGTGGAAAACTGTCTGCGCAGACTGGCCGAACGGCAGCACGAGTTGGGCCGGAAACTCACGCTCCGCGAGCGGCTGGACACGGTCTTCGCCGCCAGCAAACAGGTGCGTTCGGCGACGGCGTTCGGCGAGGCGATCATCATCACGGTCTATCTGCCGATCCTGGCGTTGACGGGGATCGAGGGGAAGATGTTTCGGCCGATGGCGATCACGGTGATTTTCGCGCTGACGGCGGCGTTCGTGCTGTCGTTGACGTTCGTGCCGGCGATGCTGGCCATCCTGATGCGGGGAAAAATCAAGGAAAAGGAGAATTTCTTGATCCGGCTGGCCAAGTGGGCCTATGAGCCGACCGTCCGGCTGGCGGTGCGGTGGCGGTGGGGCGTGATGGGGGTGGCGGCCGGCGCGTTCGTGCTGTCGATGGCGCTGTTCACCCGGCTGGGGCAGGAGTTTGTCCCGACGCTGGATGAACAGGACATCGCGATGCACGCGATCCGGATTCCATCCACCGGCATCACACAATCCACGATGATGCAGATGGAGGTGGAGAAGGCGATCAGCGCGATTCCGGAGGTGGAATTCGTCTTTTCAAAGACCGGGACGGCCGAGATGGCGGCCGATCCGATGCCGGCGAACGTGTCCGATGCGTTTGTCATCCTTAAGCCGAGGGATCAATGGCGAAGCGAGGCGCAAATGGGAGAGTTGATCGAACGGATGGAACGCCAGGTCGAGCCGGCGCACGAAAACCATTCGGACAAGGAGCATGGGCACGGTTCATTGCCTGAAGGTCACAAGGGCAAATTGATCCGGCTGATCGAGCTGACGGTCGGTCAACTGGCGGGGAACAATTATGAATTCACCCAGCCGATCCAGATGCGGTTCAACGAGTTGATTTCCGGGGTGCGGTCGGACGTGGCGGTGAAGGTGTATGGGGATGATTTTGACCGGATGAGACAAACGGCCGCGCGGATCGCCGGGGTGTTGGAGAATGTGAAAGGGGCGGCGGACGTGAAGGTGGAACAGACCCAGGGGCTTCCGATGTTGCAGGTGGTGATCGACCGCGAGGCGGCATCGCGTCACGGATTGAACGTGGTGGATGTGCAGGAGGTGATCGCGGCGGCGGTGGGAGGGCGCGAGGCGGGGCAGATGTTTGAAGGGGACCGGCGGTTTGACGTGGTGGTGCGGTTGCCGGAAGGGTTGAGAGGGGATGTTTCGGAGCTGGCGAACCTGCCGATTCCGTTGCCGGCCGGAGATTCAAAAGGAGGCTCGCACGTGGCACTCGCGGCGGAGGGCGCAGGGCAGGATGCGGATCGGGTGGGATTTGTGCCGCTGGATGCGGTGGCGGAGATCAAGATGGTGGAGGGGCCGAACCAGATCAGCCGGGAAAATGGCAAACGGCGCGTGGTGGTGCAGGCCAATGTGCGGGGGAGGGACATCGCATCGTTTGTGGAGGAGGCGCAGTCGGCCATCGCGGCCCAGGCGGCGCCGTCGCCGGGAACGTGGCTGGACTGGGGCGGGCAGTTTGAACATCTGATGGAGGCGCGACAACGCCTGGCGGTGGTGGTTCCAGCCTGCTTTTTCCTGATTTTCGTGCTGCTGTTCAGCACGTTCAACAGCGCCAAATACGCGGTGATGGTTTTTACCTGCGTGCCGCTGGCGCTGGGGGGCGGCGTGGCGGCGTTGTGGATGCGCGGGATGCCCTTCAGCATCTCGGCGGCGGTGGGATTCATCGCGCTCAGCGGCGTGGCGGTGTTGAACGGGCTGGTGATGATCACGTTCATCAATCAGCTCAGACAGGAAGGGCGTTCGCTGGAGGAGTCGATCGTGGCCGGATCGTTGACAAGATTGCGGCCGGTGATGATGACGGCGCTGGTGGCGTCGCTGGGGTTTGTGCCGATGGCCCTGGCCAACGGAACGGGCGCGGAGGTGCAAAAACCGCTGGCGACGGTGGTGATTGGAGGGATTGTTTCCTCAACGTTTTTGACGTTGGTGGTGTTGCCTGCGCTCTATCGCATCTGGCATCGTCCCGAAGCCAACCTGTCCGCCAAAACACGTTTTGAGGATTGAACCCGTTGCGTGGGCGTAGTATGCTGGCGTGCGCCCGGACAGGCGTCAAGGACGTAAATAATCTCTAATTATTACAGGAAAGCACGCTGTTTACCTTGTCCGGACAGACGGCGGGCTTTTCAGGAATCAGGATCATGGCAACCACAGTTAGTTCCAGTTCATTGGCGATTAATGGGGGTCCCAAGGCGGTTGAAAAGCTGGATGAAAAGCTGTTTCACTGGCCGATCGTGACGTCTGAGGATGAACAGGCGGTATTGGAGGTGCTGCGAGCCGGCAATATGTCGGGCACCGACATCACCCAGAAATTCGAGGCCGAATGGGGCCAGTACCTGGGTACGCGCTATAACCTGGGGCATTGCAACGGAACGATGGCGTTGTTGTCGGCGATGTTCGCGGTGGGGCTGGGCCGGGGCGATGAGTTGATTCTGCCGTCGATCACCTACTGGGCCAGCGGCCTGCAGGCCTATTCGCTGGGGGCGACGCCGGTCTTTGCCGACATCGATCCGGTCACGCTGACGATTGATCCCAAGGACATCGAACACCGCATCACGCCGAAAACCAAGGCGATTTGCGTGGTCCACTATTGCGGGCATCCATGCGACATGGATGCGATCCTGCCCATCGCCCGCAAGCACAAGCTGAAAGTGATCGAGGATGTCTCGCACGCACAGGGGACGCTATATAAAGGCAGGCGGGTGGGTGCGATGGGCGACGTGGCGGGCATCTCGATGATGGCCGGCAAGAGCTTTCCGATCGGTGAAGGGGGGATGTTCAGCACCAACGATTCGCAGATTTATCAGCGGGCCGTGGCGTTTGCTCATTATGAACGCATCGGCGGCGAAGTGACCGACCCGAAGTTGCGCAGCCAGTGCATCGGCGAAGGCCGGATCAGCGCGCTGCCGCTGGGCGGGGTGAAAGGTCGGATGAATCAGACCTCGTCGGCGATGGGCCGGGTGCAGTTGAAGCATTATGAGAAGCGGATCAAGGAGATTCAGGATGCGCTCAACCGGTTCTGGGATTTGCTGGAAGGCGTTCCGGGGATTCGTCCGCACCGGCCGGCCAAGGGGAGCGGATCGACCATGGGCGGATGGTACAACCCGCTGGGCCATTATCTGCCCGAAGAATTGGGCGGCCTGCACGTGGACAAATTTGTCAAAGCGGTCGATGCCGAGGGTGGCAGGGTGGGGCGGAACATCAACTTTCCGCTGCATCTAAGCCCGGTGTTTTTGCAGGCGGATATCTATCGCGATGGGAAGCCGACCCGAAACGCCTTTACGGATCGGGACGTTCGCCAACCGGCCGGTTCGTTGCCGCACAGCGAGGCCGCAGGCGAGCGGTGCGTCGGCGTGCCCTATTTCAAGCACGATGATGCGCAGGCCATCGCACGGTACGCCGAAGCCTACAAGAAAGTGGCGCTGCGGGCGGATGAATTGCTGTAATTTTGGCAAATATCTGAAAAGAAAAAGGTTTTTAAGATGGCGGAGTCATTGCGCATCGGTTTGATCGGGCTGGACACATCCCACGCGCCGGCGTTTGCGCGGTTGTTCAACGTGGCGGACGATCCGGAGCATCTGTCCGGCGGAAAAGTGGTCACGGCGTATCCGGGCGGATCAAAGGATTTTGAGTTGAGCTGGTCGCGGGTGGGCAAGTTTACGGAGGAAATCCGTGACAAGTTCGGCGTGTCGATGGTGGACAGCCCCGAGGCGGTGGCCGAGGCATCGGACCTGGTCCTGATGACGGCCGTCGATGGGCGGGTGCATCGTGAATTGTTTGAGCGGATCGTCAAGTTCAAACGCCCGACGTTCATTGACAAGCCGCTGGCCACCACCAGCGAGGATGCGAAGGCGATTTTCAAGCTCGCCGGGGACCATGGCGTCGCGGTGATGAGCTGCTCGTCGCTGCGATATGCCGACAGCTTGACCGATGCGCTGAAGGATCCCAAGGCGCAGGAACTGGGGCGGGTTGTCGGATGTGATGTTTATGGGCCGATGGATATCCAGCCGCCGTTGCCGGGGCTTTTCTGGTATGGCATCCACACCGTTGAGATCATGAGTTACGTGATGGGGCTGGGATGCAAACAAGTGCGGGTGGCGACCAGCGAGAAGTTCGACCTGATCACCGGCATCTGGGAAGATGGCCGGATGGCCAGCATCCGCGGGAATCGCAATGAAAACTGGACCTATGGCGTCACGCTGCAACGCGAAAAGGGCGCTCAATATGTCAACATGAGCGTCAACAAGCGTTCGTATTACGCCAACATGCTGACGGCGATTATGGCGACGCTGCCCAACGGCAAGAGCGATGTGCCGGCCGCCGAGACGATGCAGGTCATCCGGTTCCTGGAAGCGGCCAACCAAAGCCGATCGTCCGGAAATTCGGTTGATCTGTAGATCAGCCGAAACGGGTATACCAAGGATCCTCGGCTTGCCCCATTCGTGACGGCAATTACATTAAAATCCCTCGATCGGAGATTATAATCCCTTCGCCCGATGGCTGAATCATCGGGCGAAGGGTTTTTTTAAGGAATATTGCATGGCCATCCCAGTGAAGGTCGTCACCATCGCCCAGGCCACCCCGCACAATCCCCGTCATTCAGAGCCGGCGATGATCGAGCTGAAAGATGGCTCGTTGATGATCGTCTGGCAGGAGTTTGATGGCAGTGAATTGGGAGCGGATGATCACGCGCCGGGTCATCTTTCGACCATGGTCTCCCGCGACGGTGGCATGAGTTGGGGCGAACGGCGGGTGTTGGTGGAGAATCTGCCCGGCGATGTCAACGTATTCAGCCCGAGCCTGATCCGTTCACGGGAGGGGGATATTCTGATGGTGTTTTTCCGGTACAACGAATTTGTGCCTGAAAAACCGCCCTCCACGACCGCATATCTGTGGCGGTCTTGCGATGAAGGGAAGACCTTTACGCCAGTGTCGTTGCTCTGGTCATGCAGGCCTCTGGCATTTGCCAGCGGAGTGATTAAACGCTTGAAAAGCGGGCGACTGTTGATGCCGATTTGCCGGCAGACGGGCCAGGTTTGGTCGCCGACCGACCATGAAGTTTCCGGATCGGCCTACAGCGACGACGATGGCCGTTCGTGGACGATCAGCGATGGCTGGGTCGATCTGCCGATGCGCGGGGCGATGGAGCCGCACGTCGCCGAACTGCCCGATGGCCGCGTGATGATGGTCGCGCGGACGCAGTTGGGGGCGGTGTTTCAGTCGATCTCATCCGATGGCGGCATCACCTGGAGCAAGGGACAGACCACGGGATTGAAAGCGCCCGAATCGTGTCCGGAACTGGTCAATCTTCCCGATTCGGATGATTTGCTGATCGTCTGGAACAACAGCGAATACGACATGAAATTCGGCAGTCATTACGGCAAACGCAGCCCGTTGACGCTGGCGGTTTCAAAGGATGGGGCAAAGACCTGGTCGGCACCGAAAAACGTCGTGGACGATCCCAAACGCTGTTATACCAACCCGGTGATCTATTTTATGCGGTCGGGCAGGTGCGTACTGGCGTGGTTTGAAATGGGATACAACGACAAATGGCAGATGTTCGGCCGTATCGACCTGCGGGGGGCGATCTTTGACCGGTCGTGGCTGGATCAATAGGCCGTCATTGAAACCGAAACAGGGGATGGGGCTTTACAAATCGGACGTTTGCGGAAACCATCACCGGCATGAATTCGACACCAAATCCCAAGGAACAATCCCATTGGCGCGCGGGGCTTGCATCGGTGGACATTACGCCGCCGGAACCGATCTGGCAGGCGGGATGGGGCAATCGCACCCAGCCGTCGATCGGCGTGACGACACCCATCTTCGCCAAGGCGCTGGCGCTCAAACACCAGGATGAGCCGGTCTCGATCCTGCTCAGCAGCGACCTGATGGCCTACAGCGTCGAGTTTGTCGATGAAGTGGTCGCGACGGCCAAAAAGCGGTTCGGCATCGATCGCGCCCGGCTTATTCTATGCGCCTCGCACAATCACAGCGCGCCGGTCACGACCAACGTGCTGCCGTTGTATTACGAGTTCACACCCCAGCAGTACGACGTGATTCAACGTTACAGCGACACCCTGCACGACAAGTTTGTCGAGGCCATCGGCCGGGCGATTGAGAATCTCGCCCCCGCGACGCTGGAATTCGGCAACAACATGGCGGGTTTCGCAATCAATCGCCGCCGGTCGCGGCCGGATGGGCGGGCGTGGGCGAACGTGGTCGATCAGGATGTGCCGGTGCTGTGCGTGCGCGACTTGGAGGGCAAAGTGAAGGGGATCGCGTTTGGTTATGCCTGTCACACCACCACCGTGCAGGATGACACCATCAATGGCGATTACGCGGGGTTCGCGCAGGAGGAACTGGAAAAACTCTACCCGGGCGCGGTGGCGCTGTTCATCAACGGTTGCGGCGGGGATCAGGGTCCGCACCCGCGGTTTAAGACCGAACTCGGCCGGACGTATGGGCATCTTCTGGCGACCGCGGTGGATGATCTGATCAAGCGGAGGATGTGCCCGCCGGCGACGCCCGTGCATGGCCCGCTGAACGCGGCGGCCGGCGTGGCGACGTTGCGGTTTCAAAAACCGCCGACACTGGCGGAATATGAGGCGATGCTGCCTGGACGATCCGCGCAGTATTTGCGCGAGGTTCAGCACCAGATCGACCTGCTCAAGGCCGGCAAGCCGCAAATCAGCGAATATCCCTATTCGATGCAGGTCTGGCGTTTTGGCAGCGGCCAGACGTTCATCATCATGTCCAGCGAAGTGGTGATCGATTACCAGATCAAATTCAAGCAGAAATACGGCGTCGATTCGACCTGGGTGCTGGCGTACGCCAACGAACACATCGCCTACATTCCATCGCGTCGGGTGCTGGAGGAAGGCGGGTATGAAGGAACCCTCGGCATGTTGGAATGCGGATTCCCATCCCCCTTCACCGACGACATTGAATCGTCCATCACTCGCACCGTCGAACAACTTTGGAAACAGGCCGAACCGAAATGAAACTCAACGGCAAAAAAGTTTATCTGAATTCTCCCGGCAACGGCACGCTGGTTTACGGCATTTCGTTTTACGTCCGGGCGGCCGGTTTGGAAAAAATGCGCACGCGGATGCTCGAGACCCGCAGCGACCTGTTTGACAACAACGATGTGGCTTGGTCGGCCGACAACGGGCAAAGCTGGACCCAATGGAAGGACATCCCCTGCAATTTCAAAGAGCCGCAGGGGATGCGCCGGCTCTGGACGACGCCGGGGTTTGTCGATCCGGTGCGCGACCGCCTGATCAGCATCGTGCTCGAAGGAACGTTGCCCAACGACAATCCGGAAGATGGGATGAAGAACTATTTTCTTCGCTATCGCATCTCCGAGGATGGCGGCCGGACCAGCGTGACCGATCAGATCATCGTCCAGCCGGGATACACCCCCGATCACCCCTTTGAATGCATCTGGGTGGGTAAAAATTCGATCATGATCGGCGACATGGGCAGCCGCCCGATCCGCACGCGGCAGGGAACGATCCTCGTGCCGGTGCAAACAAGCCCCATCGGTCCCGATGGGGAATATTACAACCCCGGCGGCGGCTATACGTTCCACGAATCGGCCGTGCTGATCGGCCGCTGGATCGACGACCGCCGAATCGACTGGACCTTGTCCGATCGCATCCAGATCGATCCCCGCCGATCCACCCGCGGCGCGGTTGAACCCACCATCATCGAAATGCCCGATGGACGCATTTTGATGGTCATTCGCGGCAGCAACGGCGGCAGCAAAGACACCGACCACCAGATTCCAAGCTATCGCTGGATGTGTATCAGCGACGATGGCGGCCAAACCTGGAGCACACCCCAACCCTGGACCGACATGGATGGACATGCGTTTTTCTCCCCCAGCAGTTGTTCGCAACTTCTGGCCCATTCCAACGGCCGGATTTACTGGCTGGGCAACATCAGCCCGACCAATTGCCAGGCCAATTCACCGCGATACCCCTTCATCATCGCCGAGGTGGATGCCAGGTCCCTTCGACTGAAAACCAGTTCACTGCTGGTGGTCGATGACCGCGCGCCGGATGAAGACCTTTCAATGACGCTTTCCAATTTCATAGCCCACGAGGATCGACAAACCGGCGAAATCATCCTGCACATGAGCCGGTTTTTTCCTGACAAATGGTTCGGCAACGCCTATGAATACCGCATCGGCGTTTGATCTGATTGCGGTAAGTCCATGTTTTGAAACGAGTTATGTAAACTTGTTTTGCATGTGATCTTGGGCTAAACTACGGGACTTTACCGGCCGTAGCAGGAGTTTCCCTTGATTATTGTAATGAACCCCGAGGTTTCCCAGCAGTCGATTGACCGGGTGGTGGAGACGATCGAGCGCATGGGGTTTAAGGCCCATCTGTCGCGTGGACAGTTCCGCACTGTGATCGGGGCGGTGGGGGAAGAGGGTTCGCTGGATCAGAACCATCTGGCTTCGTTGGACGGCGTTGAAAAAGTCGTTCCGATCATGAAGCCCTACAAGCTGGCCAGCCGCGATTTTCATGAAGATGACAGCGTCATCGAGGTCGGCGGCGGAAGCGTCCCCAAGGTCAAGATCGGCGGCGTTCACGCCGTCTGCATCGCCGGGCCGTGTGCGGTCGAAAACGAGGGGATGCTGAACAAGATCGCCCGCCAGGTCCGCGATGGCGGGGCGACGATCCTTCGTGGCGGGGCGTTCAAGCCGCGCACCAGCCCATATTCCTTCCAGGGTCACGGCGAAGAGGCGCTCAAATGGATGCGGGCGTGCGGTGATGAGCTGGAGATGCCCATCTGCACCGAGGTGATGGACACCCGGCAGGTGGAATTGATCGAGCGATACACCGATTCGTTCCAGATCGGCGCCCGCAACATGCAGAACTTCGATCTGCTCCGCGAGGTGGGCAAAACCCGCAAACCGGTCCTGCTCAAGCGGGGGCTGGCGGCCACGGTCAAGGATTGGCTCCTGTCGGCCGAGTACGTTCTGAGCCAGGGCAATCGCGGCGTGATCCTGTGCGAACGGGGGATTAAAACCTTTGAAGACAGCATCCGATATTCGCTGGATGTCACCAGCATTCCGGTGGCGCGGCAATTGTCCCACCTGCCGATCATCATTGATCCTTCGCACGCCGCCGGCAAACGCGATTTCGTGCCGGCCATCGCGGCGGCGGGGATGGCCGCCGGGGCGCATGGGGCGATCATCGAGGTGCATTACTGCCCCAGCGAAGCCCAGTGCGATGGGCCGCAGGCTCTTTTGCCGGAAGTATTCACCGAGCTGATGGGCCAGTTGAGGCAGATCGCGGCGATTTTCAACAAACAATTTGCCGGGTCGGCCGTGCCGGCCGGGGCATAAAGGAACAGATTCATGGCGAGAACACCATTTGTCGCGGGCAACTGGAAGATGAACACCAACAAGGCCTCGGCCATCGAACTGGCCAAGGCCGTCGCCAAAGGAGCGCCGGCCGGCGTGCAGGTGGGCGTGGCCGCGCCGTTTGTTTATCTCGATGCGGTGGGGCAGGCGCTGGCGGGATCAAAAGTGCAGTTGGGGGCACAGGATGCCTATTTCGAGAAAAGCGGAGCCTTCACGGGCGAAATCTCGGTGGAGATGCTCAAGGACCTTGGGGTTTCATTCTGCCTGGTCGGCCACAGTGAACGCCGGCACGTGCTGGGTGAATCATCCGAACTGGTCAGCCAGAAAGCCCATGCGGTCGTGGCCGGCGGGTTGACGTTGATTCATTGCGTAGGCGAAAAACTGGAACAGCGGGATGCCGGGCACACCTTGAACGTGGTGCAGGGCCAGCTTGAGGAGTTGCGCGGCGGCGTGGACGATCCCAATCGACTGGTGATCGCCTACGAGCCGGTCTGGGCGATCGGCACCGGCCGCAACGCCACCGACCAGCAGGCCCAGGAGGTTCATGCCTACATCCGCCAGGCGATGGGCCGGTTGTGGAACGCGGACTTTGCCGACCGCGTACGCATTCAATATGGCGGCAGCATGAAGCCGGACAACGCCGCCGGCCTGATGGCGCAACCGGACGTGGACGGCGGGTTGATCGGCGGGGCTTCATTGAAGGGCGAATCCTTCCTTGCGATTGTGAACGCGGCGAAATAGCGGCGACGGAGCGAATATGTCGACTTTCTTTCTCTGGTTTTTCTTCGTGCTGTTCATCCTGGTGTCGGTGCTGATGGTGCTCATCGTGCTGATCCAGAAAGGACGGGGCGGCGGGCTGTCCAGCGCCTTTGGCGGATCGGGCGGCAACACGGCCTTCGGTTCCAAAACCGGCGACGTACTGACGTGGGCGACCAGCATCATCTTCGGCATCTTCCTGCTGCTGGCGATGGTTCTGAACCTGCTGACCAACAACACGCGCACCATCCCCGCCAACTCAGCCGCGCCTCCCGTTCAACAACCGGCCCCGCAGGCCCCGGCCGCGCCCCAATAACCCCGCGCCAGAAAGTTTTCCCCGATGATCGTCAGCATGACTGGTTTTGGAGACGCCACCGCCGAATGCGATGGGACGCATTACGCGGTCGAAATCCGTTCCCTGAACAATCGATTTTTCAAACCCGTCATCAAATTGCCCGAAAATGTCAGCGGTTTGGAACCCGAACTGGAATCCAACCTGCGAGAGCGTCTGGGACGGGGGTCCATCACCTACATCCTGAAGATGCGGATGGACAGCGCCGAAGCGGCGTACCACATTAACACGCCCGCGCTGAAGGCGTATTTGTCGCAGCTTCAGGAGGTCAAAGGGCTGGACCGGCTGGTCCACATCGACCTCGCCGGCCTGATGGCCCTGCCGGGCGTCTGTCAGGAACCGCGCGATGAGAGCGATGAGATCGACCGGCACGGCCCGACCATCCGCCGGATCACCGATCAGGCGATCGTCAAGTTGCAGGCCATGCGCGACCGCGAGGGGCAGGCGCTGTTCAGCGATCTGATGAAACACGCCGACGTGATCCGAACGCACCTGTCGCAGATCGAACAGCGGGCGCCGTTCGTGATTGACGACTATCACCGCAAACTCTCGCAGCGGGTCAACCAGCTTTTGAGCAAGGCGGAATTGCAGGTCAATCAGGCGGATTTGCTCAAGGAGGTCGCGGTATTCGCCGAACGGGCGGACATCAGCGAGGAGATTCAGCGGCTCAACAGCCATCTCGATGCGTTTGAGAACGCCTGCCGGACGGGCGAACACGCCGGCCGCAAGCTGGATTTCATCACACAGGAAATGCTGCGCGAGGCGAACACCATCGCCAGCAAAGCTAACGACGCCCAGATCGCCCGGCACATCGTCGAGATCAAAGGCTCGATCGACCGGCTCAAGGAACAGGTGCAGAACGTCGAGTGATTCCGATTTGTCATGTCACAGGAACCCAACCATCCCGGTTTGTTGATCGTTCTGTGCGGCCCGTCGGGGGTCGGCAAGAGCACCATCTCGCGACAACTGGCCGAGTCGATGCACGTCTGGTACACCGTCAGCGCCACCACCCGCACCAAACGGCCAGGGGATGACAACGGCAAAATTTACGACCACATCTCCAGGGATGAGTTTTTTCGCCGGCTCGATGCGGATGAATTTCTGGAATACGCCCAGGTCTATGGCGATTATTACGGCACGCCCAAGCATCCAGCGCTGGATCACCTGTCGGCGGGGCGGGATGTGCTGCTGGAAATCGACGTGCAGGGGGCGTTGCAGGTGCGGTTTGCCTATCCGCGGGCGCTATTGGTGTTCATTTTACCGCCGGATGAGCCTACACTATTGAAGCGGCTGAACGACCGCGGCCGGGATTCGGCCGAAGACATCAACAAGCGATTTCGGGCGGCCAGGCGCGAAATCCAGATGGCCAAGGGCAGCCGGGCCTTTGATTACATGGTGATCAACGACCGCCTCGAAGCGGCGGTGGAAGAAATTATCAAGATCGTCAAACACCGCCGATCGGGCGGCATCTAACCTTCATTTGAGGACAGCGATGATTGAAGCATTGAAAAGCGATGAGATCGTGAACAAGGTCGGCGGCCGGTTCAAACTGACCGCCCTGATCCAGAAACGCGCCCTGGAACTGATGAACGGCGCCCGTCCACTGGTCGAGCACGACAATTTGACGGACCTGGAGATCGTCGTGCAGGAAATCCTGCAAGACAAGATCGCCATCGATTACGAGGCCAGCGGCCTGATCACGCCCGGACAAAAGTAATTCAATCGCGGCGTCCGCGCGGGATGACGTTGTTCGGCCAAGGGTACGGGGGAGGAAAGAATGGCCAACATGTCCAATGCTGAAGATAAATCGGCTTGCCAAGGCTCGTTCGAGGGCCGCGAGATCGTCGTCGGCGTCTGCGGCGGAATCGCGGCCTACAAAGTGGCGGATGTGGTCTCCAAACTGGTGCAGGGTGGGGCGGGGGTGACGGTCTGCATGACCGCCGAGGCGCAACGGTTCATCACGCCGTTGACGCTGGAGACGTTGTCGGGCCGGCCGGTGCGAACACAGATGTTCGATCTGATGGACTCCTCCGACCCGCAGCACATCGGGTTGACCGAACGGGCGGATTTGCTCCTGGTGGCCCCGGCGACGGCGCACAATCTGGCCAAGGCCGCGCATGGGTTGTGCGATGACCTGATCAGCCTGCTGATCTGCGCCGCGGCCTGCCCGGTCTTGTTCGCGCCGGCGATGAACAATCGCATGTGGGAAAACCCGATCACCCGCCAGAATGTCAAAAGATTGCGGGATGCGGGGCATTTTTTCGTCGGCCCGGAAGATGGCTGGCTGGCCTGTCGAAACGTCGGCCCGGGCCGGATGAGCGAACCCAAGACGATTCTTGAGGCGATCTCAGGAATGCTGGCCGAACGCGGGCCGGCGACCCCTGCGAACCTTCCGGCCGATCCATCGTAAAATTTCCATAATCGGAACGTGGGAAAACACTTGCGTTTGCCTTTGGCGGATGTAGGATGTTTATCGGACGCTCAGGGCGCCCTGGGATGGGCGCTTTGATTTGGGCAGGTTTGATCCTGTTTTCGAGCCAAGGATGGCGTCGAAACGGGCGTGCTGGCCAGGATGGCCGGGCGAATCACGTTGGCGGGGGAAAGGCACGGATGCCATGGTCTCAGGACGCACAAAAGGGCGGATTTCCCAGCTTTGGCAGATGCCGTTGCTGCTGGTGTCCTTGGGATTGTTCGGCTATGCCGCCTACTTGTTCATTGATCCCAAGGCGGGGCCGTCGATTGATCAGAAGATCGAATGGGCGCAGACCTATCTGAAGCAGGATCGGCCGGAAGCGGCGATCGAATATCTCAATCAACTGCTGGAAACCGAAAAGATGGATCGCGAGCACGAAGCCCGCGTTCATCTTCTGCTGGCCGAGGCGCTGGACCAGGGACAGAGACAGAAAAAGATCGACATCCCGGCCAACCACGAACGGATCATCGAGCAGATTCGCCTGGCGTTGGCGCTGGGCGCCAAACCGGATGCGGCGATGTATCTGCGATTGGGCGAGGCCTTTGAGGCGTTGGGTCGGACGGCCGAGGCGCTGGCGAATTATCGGCAGGCGATGGCGTTGGACCCGAACCAGTCCCTGCGGTTGCAAAAGCGGGTGATCGAGCTGCAGGTGGATCAGGGGGAGCCATCGGCGGCCGAGGCGCTGCTGGACAATTATCTCAAGAGCAGGGATTTGACCAGCGCCGAGCGGGCCTGGGCGTTGGGCCAGCGGGCGCAGCTGCTGATCGACCGCGGTTCGGTTCCCGAGGCGCGCACGCTGCTGATGGAGGCGCTGAAACTGCAACTCGATCCCGTGGCGCAGGGGGAATTGAATTACCGGCTGGGATATTGCGCGTTGAAACTGGGCGATCCGGCCGAGGCCGAACGCTATCTGCGGGTGGCGCGGGATCAGCTTCGCGTGCAGCATCCGGTCGATGCGGATGCGTGTTATCTGCTGGGCAAAATATATCAGGATCGCAAACAGCCCGAACAGGCCAATTCGTTTTATCAGATCGTGCTGGTGAGCCACCCGGAGGCGAAGGTCGCCCCGCTGGCCCGTCTGGGCAGAGGGCTTTGCCGGATCATGCTCAACGAGGATGATCCGGGGTTGACGGACCTGCATGACCTGGTGGGAGAAGTGGGCCGCAAATCCTCGCGGGCAAAGTACAAACCCGAGGCGCTGGAGTCGCTGCGGCAGGCGTGCGGGATGCTGGCCGACAAGGGCAATTTCTCCGGCGCGTTGGAAGTGCTGGCGTACGAGCAGCAGTTGCAGCCGGACCCGCCGGCGGCGTTTTTCGCGCGGCTGGGGCGAGTGTATGAAAAACGGGCGGATCAACTGGAGGCGAGCCTGGCGGATGCCCGGCCGGCCGACCAGGCCCGCCGCGGCCAGCAGGTTTGGGACATGCGATCCAGGGCGGGGGATGCGTACATCGCCTATTCGCGGGCGCTGACGCTGGCGGATGACAAGGGGTATGGGGAGGCGATGTGGAAGGGGATCGAGCTGTACGACCGGGCGGCCGATTTGCAGCGGGTGATCAGCGCCCTGGAAGTGTTCATCGCCGAGCGGCCGGAAGACCCGTTGACGCCCGATGCGTTGTTGCGGCTGGGAAGAGCGTTGCAGGCCGGCGGGCAGATCGACAAGGCGATTGCCGCATACGTGCGCATCGCGTTTCGTTATCCCAACAGCCTGGCGGCCAGCAAGTCGGCCGTGCCGTTGGCGCAGGCGTATCTGGCCAAGGGGCCTGAGCAGTATTCCAAGGCCGAAAGCGTTCTCCTGAGCGTGTTGGAGAACAACCCGCTGCTGACGCCCGATGCGATGGAATTTCGCCGGGCGTTGTTTGAACTGGGGCAGTTGTATTACCGCACCGGCCGGTACGAGGAGGCGGTGTCGCGGCTGGAGGAATGGATCGGGAGGTATCCCAGGGAACAACAGGTCGGTCAGTTGATCTTTTTGATGGCCGACAGTTATCGAAAAAGCGCGGGGCTGCTGGACAGCCGGCTGGCGGTCGACAAGGAGCCGCCGGCCACCATGCCGGCCGATCAGGCGGAGGCGACGGCGGCCCGGCGGGATCGGCTGGCCAAGGCGCGAAAGCTGTATGACCGGGTGATCGAGACCTATCGCGTCGGAGGGACGGCCGCGGAGGTGGACCGGCTGTATCTGAAGCTCAGTTATTTTTATCGCGCGGATTGCACCTACGACCTGGGGGATTACGAGGAGGCGATCCGGCTCTACGACGCGGCGGCGTTTCGGTATCAGGAAGACCCCTCGGCGCTGGCGGCGTACGTTCAGATCGTCAACTCGTATTGCGCGTTGGGAAAAATCGCCGAAGCCCGGACCGCCAACGAGCGGGCCAAATGGCTGCTTCGACGCATGCCGGCCAGCGCCTTTGAGGATGGCTCGTTTGTGATGCCCAAGACGTACTGGGAGCAATGGCTGGCGTGGACCAGCCAGTCGGGAATGTGGTGATGAGCGATGCGGTGATCGAAGCTCTGGAGGAGCAGGTGGCCTGCTATCGGCGGCTGGCGAAACTGGCCGAGCAGCAGCACGAACACGTTCAGCACGCGCAGACCGAGCGGCTGCTGGAGGTTTTGTGCCGCCGTCAGGAGGTGCTGGATGACGTGGCCCGGCTGGAACGCGACATCGCGCCGGCCCGGCGAAAATGGAGCGAATACGCCGCGGCGCTGGACAATCCGCAACGGCAGCGGGCCGAATTGCTGCTGGGCGAGACCCGCCGGCTGTTGGAGCAGATCACGGCGGCGGATCGGGATGATGCGCTGATGTTGCAGCAGCGCAAGCTCAACCTCGGCCGGCAGATCAGCGCGGCCCGGACGGCCGGGCAGGTGAACCGAAATTACGCCGCCGCCGCGTATGGCGTGCGATCGGCCCGCGTGGACGTTGGCGGGTGAGGGAAACGTTGCGATGACCGTGATGACCAAGCCAATTTCCGATGCGAGCCAGAGAATCGAGGAGCTGGGGCGGATCATCATGGCCTATTCGGAAGTGACCGAGAGATTGCAGGAGTCGCACGAACGGCTTGAAAAGACGGTCGCCGCATTGCGAGAGGAACTGGGAGATAAAAACCGCCAGCTTGAGCGTCGAAACCGACTGGCGGCCCTGGGCGAAATGGCGGCGGGAATGGCGCACGAGATTCGCAACCCGCTGGGTGGAATCCAGTTGTATGCCTCCATGCTGGCCGGCGACGTGGCGGATCGGGAGGAACCACTGCAACGGGTGAGGAAAATTTCAGCCGGCGTCAAACGGCTCGAAGGGCTGGTCGGTCAGGTGCTGCAATTCGCCCGTGAAATTCGTCCGAATTATTCGCCGGTGAACCTGAGTGAATTGGTCACACAGGTGATCGAATGGACGCAGGAATCCGCGACAAGCCGCGACGTTCGCTGCCAAACAAGCGGGCCGGAAGACCTGATTGTCCAAGTCGATGAGCTGCTGATGGGCCAGGCGGTGATGAACCTGGTCCAGAACGCGATTCAGGCGTGCGGGCCGGGCGGATGCGTGCGGGTGGAATTTGATCGAGGCGAAAAATCGCGGGAAGCCCAATTTCATCTGGCGGTCAGCGACAACGGGACCGGTGTCGATCCGGCCGTGATGGACCGCATTTTCAATCCGTTTTTCACCACGCGGGAGACCGGCACGGGGCTTGGATTGGCGATCGTGCATCGGATCGTCGAAGCGCACGAAGGGACGATCACGCTGCGAAATCAGGAACAAGGCGGAGCGAGGTTCGAAATCTCCATTTGAACGGGAGGAGCGGGCACATGGCACGAATTTTAATCGCGGACGATCAGGAAATGATGCGGGATTCGCTGGCGGCGACGCTGGTGCGGCAGGGTCACGAGGTGGTCGCCTGTTCGGATGGGGCGATGGCGGCTTCCAAGCTGGCCGAGGGGCGGTTTGATCTGCTGATCACCGATCTGAAAATGCCCAAACTGACCGGCATCGAACTGCTGGCCGAGTCGCGGAAATTGCGGCCGGAAATGCCCGTGGTGCTGATGACCGCCTTCGCCACCGTCCAAACGGCCGTCGAGGCGATGAAACTGGGGGCGTACGACTACATCCAAAAGCCCTTCGATGGCGAAGAAATCAAACTGCTGGTCGAACGCACGCTCGAACACAACCGGCTGATCAAGGAAAACGACGCCCTGCGGGCCATGGCGGAATTGTCCACCCAGCGGCCGCTGATCGGCTCCAGCGAATCGATGCAGGCGATCCGCGCTACCATCGAACAGATCGGCCGCAGCAGCGCGACCGTCCTGATCCGGGGTGAGTCGGGAACCGGCAAGGAGCTGGTGGCGCGGGCGATCCACCAGGCCTCCGATCGGCGCGACCGCCCGATGCTGGCGGTCAATTGCGCCGCGTTGAGCGAGAACCTGCTGGAAAGCGAATTGTTCGGCCATGAAAAAGGCTCGTTCACCGGCGCGGATCGCCTTCGTCGCGGCCGCTTTGAACTGGCCGACGGGGGGACGTTGCTGCTGGATGAGATCAGCGAAATCGCCCCGGCCATGCAGGCCAAACTGCTGCGGGTGTTGCAGGAAAACCAGTTTGAACGGGTCGGCAGCAGCCTCACGCAGCAGGTGGACGTCCGCGTGGTGGCGACCAGCAACCGCGACCTGGAAAAAGAGGTCGAGGCGGGGCGGTTTCGACAGGACCTGTATTACCGCCTGAACGTCGTCCCGATCGACCTGCCGCCGCTGCGACAGCGGGCGGAGGATGTGCCGGAATTGGCCCGCCATTTTCTGCACCAGATTGCCCGCCGCGAAAACACGGCCTTTCGACACCTCGAATCCGAGGCGATGCGGCTGCTGCAGAAGTATCCCTGGCCGGGAAACGTGCGTGAATTGCAGAACATCGTCGAGCGGGCCAGCGTACTGGAACGACAGGAAGGGGTTGTGCGGGCTTCCACCCTCGAACCCTGGCTCAAGACGCGCGCCGTTGAACAGGTCGGCGACCTGGCCGGCAAGCCACTGGCGGACGTCGAAAAGCACGTCATCCTCAGCACGCTGGAACGGTTCAAAGGCCACCGCATCAAGACGGCCGGCGCGCTGGGCATCGGCGTGCGGACGCTGGGCATGAAATTGAAAAAATGGCGTGAAGAAGGCGTCGAGATGGTCGAGATCAGCGTGTGATGCGCAGCGCGGGTTTTGCGCATCGGGCGCAGGTATTGCGCCGATGTTCGTTGGAGATCGGCGGGACTTGAGGAAAAATCGCCGCGACCATCCGTGGCACGGGTTTTGATAAGCGAGTACGGGCTATGTTTGTCGAAAGGCTATTGAACCAGGGAAGCGCGCCGCTGCTGGAGCGGGTGCTCAAGTTCACGGCCGCCCGGCACCGCCTGATCGCGGAAAACGTCGTCAACATCGACACGCCCAACTACCGCCAGAAGGATCTGTCGGTTGAAAAATTTCAGGCGATGCTCCGCCAGCGCGTGGCGCTGCGGGATGCGGCCGGCCCCGGGGCGATCGGTTTTAACGACATCGACGCCGAGATCGAACACCCCCGGCGCAACGTGCTGTTTCACGATGGAAACAACCGTTCCATGGAGCAGTTGATGACCGACCAGGCCAAGAACGCCATGATGCACAATTTTGTCGTCGAGCTGCTCCGCAAACAGTATGCGACGATGGAAATGGCCCTTAAGGAACGCATCGCCTAGTTGATGCGCAAATGAAAGGATGGTGAAAAATGTTTGATATTCTTGACGTTGGCGCCAGCGGCCTTCAGGCCCAGCGCGTGCGGATGGACACCATTGCCGCGAACATCCTGAACATCAACACCACCCGCAACGAGAAAGGGGAAAAAATCCCCTTTCGACGGCGCTTCGTGACCATGGCCGCCGGCATGGCGGGCAACCGCGCCAAACCCGGTGTTCACGCGCGAATCGAAATCGACAAAACCCCGTTCCGCACGCAATATGAACCGGGACACCCCGACGCCGATGCCAACGGCTACGTCAAATATCCCAACATCGACCTGGCCATCGAGCAGGTCAACGCCATGGAGGCGTCGCGGGCCTACGAGGCCAACGTCACGATGATGGAAGTGACCAAGGCGATGTTGAATTCGTCGCTGCGGTTGATTGCATGATGAGGATCCGTTAAGAGACACCACATGATCGATGGACTGAACAACGCGATTAACACGGCCGCCAAAACGGCCGCCACCGGCGGCAAGGCCCCGGCGGCGGGCGGGGCCAACGGATCGAGCTTTTCGGACATGCTCAAGAACAGCATTGACGAGGTGTCGCGTCTTCAGATGGACGCCAGCAAGGCCGTCGAGGACCTGGCCACCGGCAAGACCGAGGACGTCACCGGCGTCATGACGGCGATGGAAAAATCCGACCTGGCGTTCAAAACGCTTCTGGCTATCCGCTCCAAGCTGATGGACGCCTATGAGGAGATCAAGAACATCGCGATGTAGTTGATGGTTGTCGCGCGGCGGAGCCGCGTGGACAGTATGAAGTTGTGAAATCTTTTAGGCCAGGGAGGGCCGAAAGATGGACATGATCAAATCGCAGTTGCTGCGCATACAGCAACAGTTGTCGGGCCTCAGCGCCAGCCAGAAGATGCTGGTGGCCGCGCTGGTCACCATCATGGTGATGACGATGCTCTATTGGGCGCGTTACGCCGGCACCGCCGAGATGGAAGCGCTGCTTGACCAGCCGTTCAGCTCGGACGAGATCGCCCGCGTCACCGCCAAGCTGGCCTCCCGCGGCATCCGCTACCAGGTCTCCGGCGACCGCGTGATGGTCCCGTCCGACCGCAAATACGAAGCCCTGGCGGACCTCAGCTACGAACAGCTTCTTCCCCGCAACACCGAAACCGGCTTTGACATCATCGCCAAGCAGATCAACGCCTTCATGCCCAACAGCCAGGTGCAGGCGATGTACGTCCAGGCCAAGCAGATCACGCTCGCCCGCGTCATCGGCAATTATCCCGGCGTCAGCAGCGCCACGGTCCTGATCGATCCCAAGGACGAGGTGCGGCTGGGCAAAAATTCGATCTCGCCCACCGCCATGGTCACCATCCAGACCCGCGGCGGCGAACGGTTCGACGTCAAACGTCTCGTGGCCGCATCCGCCGACGCGGTGGTGGGGGCGCAGGCCGGCCTTCAACGTAAAAACATCACCGTGATCATCGACGGCCGGTCCTACCCGGTGCAGGACCGCGAGGATGATTCGGTGCTGGCCGGCGATCAACTGGAATGGAAATACCAGAGCGAACACCTGATGGAGGACAAGATCCGCGAACAGTTCTCCTACATCCAGGGTCTGATCGCCTCCGTCACCGTTGACGTCAACATCCGCTCCGAACAGGCCCAGGAGGTCATCGTCGACAAAAATAATTTCCTCTACAAGGAAACCTCCATCAGCAACCGCACCGAGGAAGGCTCCTCCGCCAGCCGGGGCATCGCGGACGTCGGCGCTTCGGCCAACACCCAGATCAGCATCGACGGCGGCGCCGGCGGCGACAACACCACCAGCACCACCTCCGAAGACAAAACCCAGTTCACGCTGATCCCCAGCCAGAAAACGATCTCCAGCCGAACCCCCGCGGGCAAACCCACCGTGGTGGGCGCTTCGGTGCGCGTGCCGCGGAGTTATTTCGTGCGGATGTACAAGACGTTGCACACCGCATCCACCGGCGAACCTTCCGATGCCCAGCTCAAGGACGTGATGGACAACGAGCTGGCGAGCATTCGGGATGGGATCAAAAAATGCACCGGCCTGAAGGATGACACGGACGTTTCCGTGGCCACCTATGCCGACGTGACGCCCGACCTGGCGATGGCCGCCGCGCAGACGACGGCGGTCTCCTCCCCCGTCACCATGATGCTCGGAGGCCACGTCAAGGAAATCGGCGTCGGGGTGCTGGCGGTCGTCAGCCTGCTGATGGTGATGATGATGGTGCGAAAGGGCGCGCCCGTGCCGGTGGTGGCGGCGGCGGAAGAGCCGGTCCTGCCGCAGATGCTTTCGGCCGGCGAACACCTGGCCGGCGAAGCCGGCGAAGGCGATCCGGCGCTGGATGGGATGGAACTGGACGAAGATGCCGTGCGGGCACAGCAGATGCTCGGGCAGGTCTCCACGCTGGTCAAGGAAAACCCCGAAGCGGCGGCGAACCTGGTCAAGCGCTGGCTGAATCGCACCTGATGACCCGTTGCAGATTGGATGGCGACCATGGCCGGTGAGTTGAGCGGAGTGCGAAAGGCGGCGGTGCTGCTGTTGTCCCTGGAACAGGACCAGGCGGCGGAGATTCTCAAACGCCTGTCGCCCGAAGCGGTCGAGGAAGTCAGCCGCGAAATCGCCTCGCTGGGCGAAATCTCCCTGGGTTCGCGCAAGGAAGTCTTCGGCGAATTTTACAACCTGGCGCTGGCCAATTCGTACTTGAGCGAAGGGGGGCTGGAATACGCCAAGTCTTTGTTGAAAAAGTCGCTCAGCGAAAACGATGCCGACCGCGTGATCAAGCAGGTCACCCAGCAGGTCCAGACCACGCCGTTTTCCTTTTTACAGAAGGCCGAAAGCGAAAACCTGCTGACGTTCATCCAAGATGAACACCCGCAGACGATCGCGCTGATCCTGGCGCATCTGCCCGCCCAGAAAGCCTCTGAAATTCTCGTCGGTCTGCCCAGCCAGAAACAGATCGAGGTCGTCAAGCGCGTCGCCAACATGGAGCAGACCAACCCCGAGGTCATCAAGGAGGTCGAACGCGGCCTTGAACACCGCCTCAGCGACATCGTCAGCCAGACTTTCGAAAAAGCCGGCGGGGTCGACACCGTCGCCGAAATCCTCAATCTCGCCGACCGCTCCACCGAAAAAGGAATCATGGAGGGCCTCGAAGCCGAGGACCCCGATCTGGTCGAGCAGATTCGCCGGCTCATGTTCGTCTTCGAGGACATCCTGCTGGTCAACGACAAGGGCATCCAGTCGGTTCTCAAGGAAGTGGACAACGAGGAGCTGTCGCTGGCCCTGAAGACCGCCAGCGAGGAATTGAAGCAGAAAATCTTCAAGAACATGTCCGAGCGGGCCGCCCAGCTCATCCAGGAGGACATGCAGTACATGGGGCCGGTTCGCGTCAGCGACGTCGAATCCGCCCAGCAGAAGATCGTGGACATCGTACGTCGGCTCGAAGACGCCGGCGAAATCATCATCGCCGGCCGCGGCGGCGAAAAGGAGATGGTGGTCTAGATGCCCCTCATCAAAGCCAACCAGGCGCCCGCCGCGCTGGCGGCCTTTTCGATGAAGAGCATCGAGGAGCAGGCCCGCGCCATCCTGCTGCGCGCCAAACAACAGGCCGACGCCCTCCTCGCCGAAGCCCGGCTCGAAGCCGAATTTCTCAAACAGCGGGCCGCGGATGAAGGCGCTGAAACCGGCCGCCAGGAAGGGTTCGCCTGCGGGTTGCGCCAGGGCAAGCAGGCCGGCCACGAACAGGCCCTGTCCGAACATCGCGAGTCTTTTTCCAAGACCCTTTCCGCGCTCACCGAGGCCGCCGGCCGGATCGATCAATCCCGCCAGCAGCTCGAAGCGCAGGCCCTGACCGAGGTCGTCGAGCTGGCGATCGCCATCGCCCGCCGGATCACCTGCCGGCAGGGTGAACTGGACCCGCGCATCCTGGAACAAAATCTGTGCGAGGCGATGAAACTGGTCGTCCACGCCGCCGATGTCCGCATCGCCATTCACCCCGCCCAGAAATCAACCCTCGCCGATGCCCTGCCGCGGCTTCAACTGCAATGGCCCCAACTGCGGCACGTCGATATGATCGAAGATTCCGAATTAACCCCCGGCGGTTGCCGGATTTTTACCGCCCATGGTTCGGTGGATGCCGACTTGAACTCCCAACTGGACCGCATCGTGGCCGATTTGCTGCCCCAGGAACAATCAACCGCCTGAACATGAGTTATCTTTCGGCACAACTCCAGGCCGTTCACGGCGCCATGCCCTTCGGCGTCGCCGGACAGGTGGACTCCATCAGCGGACTGACCATCGAGGCTATCGCGCTGCCTCTGCCGCTGGGTTCGCGTTGCCGCATCCAAAGCCTCGGCGGCCGCTCCAGCGTGGCCGAGGTGATCGGATTTCAGGGGGACAAGACGCTGCTGATGCCGCTGACCTCGCCGGTTGGCGTCTCCCGCGGCGACCGCGTTGAAAACGTCGAGGCCGCCCCCCGCATCTGGTGTTCACGACAACTCCTGGGGCGCGTCCTCAATGGATTTGGCGAACCGATCGACGGCCAGGGACCGCTGTTGCTCAGCGAATCCCGCCGCATCGACGGCCGGGGCGTCACCCCTCTCCAGCGGGTCAACATCCGCCAGCCCATCGGCACCAGCGTGCGCTCCATTGATGCGCTGCACACCTGCGGCCTCGGCCAGCGGATGGGCATCTTTTCCGGCCCCGGCGTCGGCAAAAGCACCCTGATGTCCTCCATCGCCAAACACACCAGCGCCGATGTCTCGATCATCGCCCTGATCGGTGAACGCGGCCGCGAGGTGCAGGAATTTCTCCACAACAGCCTCGGCCCCGACGGCATGGCCCGCTGCGTCGTCATCGTCTCCACCAGCGATGACCCCGCGCTGCTGCGCGTCCGCGCCGCCAAAGTCGCCACCACCATCGCCGAATACTTTCGCGATCAGGGCCTCAACGTCCTGCTTCTGATGGATTCGCTGACCCGATTGTGTCAGGCCCAGCGCCAGATCGGCCTTGCCGCACGCGAACCGCCCGCCACCAAGGGCTTTCCACCCAGCGTTTTCGCTTTGATTCCCGAACTGCTCGAACGAGCCGGTACGACCGCCATCGGCTCGATCACCGGATTTTACACCGTGCTGGTCGAGGGGGATGATTTCAACGAGCCGATCCCCGATGCCGTCAAAGGCATCACCGACGGCCACCTGTGGCTCAGCCGCGCGCTGGCCAATCGCGGCCATTTCCCCGCCATCGACGTTCTGCAAAGCATCAGCCGTGTTCGCGGGGATGTGACCGATTCAAGCCACGTGCGCATGGCCCGTCGCATCCTGTCGCTGACGGCCGTCTATCACGAAATTGAAGACATGGTGAACATCGGCGCGTACGTCGCCGGAACCAATCCCGAATTCGACCTGGCGGTCCAATCCCGCCCCAAAATCGTGCAGTTTTTACAACAGGAGCCGACCGCCCCCAGCACGCTGGATCAATCCTTCAAACAACTGGCCGAACTGGTGGCCTGGATCGATCAGATGGACAAGGCGTTCAAGGCGCAGGCGGCCAAACTCGCCCGCCAGCCGGCGCGAAATTGAACGCCCTCGTAGAGTGGAGAACCGCATTCGATGCCCAAATTCAGCTTCCAACTCGAAGGCGTGCTCAAACATCGCAAGCACATCGAACGGCTGCGCCAGCGCACGCTGGCCGAGGCGCAATCCCAGATGACGCAGTTGCAGGCCCAGTTGCGCCAACTCGATGAAACAGCGCGACAGGCCGGCGTCGATCTGCGTCAAAATCATCTGACCGGCCGGCTCGACATGAATTTCCTGGCCGCCCACCGGCGATTCACGCTGGCCTCCCAGCGTCAGGCCCTGGCGTTGGCCCAGAAAATGGCCCTGGTGCAACGGCAGGTGCTGGAAGCACAGTCCGCCCTGGCCCATGCCGCCAAACAACGAAAAGTCATCGAAAAACTTCGCGAACGCCACCACGAGCGCTGGTCCACCGCACTGGGTCGGCGCGAACTGAGCGAACAGGATGAAATCGCCATGCAGCTCAGCTATTGGCACGGCGTCGAACTTGAAGAAGCGGAGCCGGTGGGATGAAAAAAATCTTCAACGTCCTGGTTTTGACCCTCGCGATCAACTTCCTCGCTTTGGCGGGTGGAGCGGGTTGGCTCTATCGTGCCGGCCGGCTCAATCGCGAGAACGTTCACGCCATCAAGGAAATGCTCTTTCCGCCGCCACCCCCCAGCGACGTGAAACTCGAAACCACCACCCAGCCGGCCACCCAGCCCGCCGCCCGCCTGGAAGAACTTCTCGCCCGCCACACCGGCCGAACCGCCTCCGAGCAGATCGAATTCATCCGCCACACCTTCGACGCCCAGATGGTCCAGCTCGACCGTCGCCAGCGCGAATTGGACGACTTGCAACGGCAGGTTGACCTCGCCCGCGAACAAATGGCCCGCGACCGTTCCCAGTTGGAACAGGAACGTCAGAAACTCCAGAATCGCGAACAGGAAGCCGCCCGGCTGCAAACCGACCAGGGCTTCCAGGACAGCCTGCTGCTCTACCAATCCATGCCCGCCAAACAGGTGAAAACCATCTTCATGACCCTCCCCGATGACGTGGTGATCTCCTATCTCCAGGCGATGCCCCCCCGGTTGGCTTCGCGCATCTGCAAAGAATTTAAGAGTCCGGAGGAAATCGGCCGAATTCAATCAGTGTTGGAGAAGATGCGCCAGGCCCAAGCCTCAAGCAAGGAACCGTAACCATGCCCGCCGATGTGCAACAACTCATCAAGACCACCCGATCGACCCCGGCCAAGGCCAAAAAGCCCGCCGCCAATGGCGCTGGCGAGGACTTTGGTCAGATTCTTAAACAGGCGAACAAACCCAAGCCCAAGCCTTCTCCGGATGCCGAACAGCAGCCTCAGCAGGTAGCAAAAAAGCAGGAACCTGCCAAAACCGAATCGGCCGATCATACGGCTGAATCAGCACCGGAAGAAGTCAACCAAGCCGAGGCTCAGGCCGACCCTCAAACCGACGCCCAAGCCGAGCATCCGGATGAGCATCACGAACCAACCGCCGAAGAATACGTCGCGGCCGCACAGGTGGTCACGCCGCAACCGGTGGTCCTGAAACAAAACGAGCCGACCAAATCCGAACCGCAACCGCAATCTGCCGTTTCTCAGGCCGAACCGACGGCCGTCGTCGCGCTCAATGGCCAAATGCCTGATATGCCCGACCATCAATCGGCTGACAAAACAACCCCACCCCCTGTCGCGACCAATCCCCAGGCTTCTCCCGATCCTGCTGCGCAAGCCAAGCCTCAACCAGCACTTACATTGGGTCAATCCGTCGCGACTTCATCGGATGATTCGGATTCTCCATCGACGGACCACCACAAGGCCCAACAAGCCAATCCGCTGCCGAATCCCGATTCGAATGCGATGAATGCTGAAATGGCCGTTGCGCAAACTGCGGCGGCCGTCGCCGACACGGATCATTCGGCCGTTGCGAAATCGGACCTGAATAACGCCAAGATCGACCTGGTGATCGCCCCTCTGGGCGATTCGGTCGCTCCCAAACACGCTCCAGCCGCCACCAACAATACGCCGGCCGTACCCCTTCCCACGGCTCATGAAGCCCAGTTCGCGCAGGACAATCATCCCAAAATCATTACCGCCCTGCGCAGCGAAATCGCCGGCTCCAATGGAACCATGCACATCCGCCTCGATCCGCCCGAACTCGGTGCGCTGCAGGTCACGGTGCGCATGCGGGATGGCATCATGAGCGCCGCGTTTGAAACTTCCAATGACGAGGCGACCAAACTGCTCAGCCGCAGCATGACCCAGCTCAAGCAGGTGCTCGAATCGCAGGGTGTCAGCATCGACAAGCTGCACGTCCAGCAAAGCTCACGTTCCGACAAGCCCACCACCGGCGATGAGCATCAACAGCAACACCACCATCAGGATGGCAATTCGGCCCGCCAGGACCAGCAACGCAAGGAAATGATCCGCCGGATGTGGCGCCGGCTGGGCGTCGGCAACGACCCGCTGGACCTGGTGGCCTGAATATAAATTTTAATGCCAAACCAATCCGCGAGACGATGATAATATGTAATAGTTATTCCAGAATTGTACTTTGGATCCGCTTCTGGAGGCGATCATCGGCGTTTTCAAATTCCGCCAGACGGTCTTCAGACAATTCCTGTAGAAATTCTGAGCCGTTGATGAACAGCCCCTTTGCCGGCTGGAATGAATAGACAGTCGTGCATAAAATTGGAACTGATTTAAGCCCCTGACGGGGTAGAAAAAGAATAAATTGCTTTTTCATCCCAAAATCGACGCATTGCAAAAGGCCAATGCCTGTATGGGAAATATCCCGGGTCAAGACTTCCAGAGGATGGTCCGCCACCGCATCCCGCAGGGGGATCATCGCTAATTTGGATTCGATCTCAATTCGCAGCGATCTGCGTTTTTCGCTCCCGCCACCACGGCCAACGCTATGAGCACGCAGGCCCTCGATAACCTGCGCAAAGGTTTGCGTACTGAGCTGCATGATTACCCCTTATGTCAGAACCTCGTCTTCAATTCCTTTATCGGAGGTGAGTTCAGTCGAGCATTAAAATCTTTCGAGGTTATCGGAAACCATCGTTTATTTTGAGCCGGGGGATAATTTCGGCGACAAGTTGTTCTGGCAATTGGAGTTGCTTACAGTTAATGTAGTGGAAGTTTTGATGTCATGTAGGGACTTTGGAGGTCTTTTTCGATGACTTTGCTGGACCAGATTAAACGCCCGTCCGATTTGCGTGCCTTGTCGATGGATCAACTGGCGGTTCTCGCCGGCGAGATGCGTGAGCGTATCTTTTCCGCCGTCAGCAAGAACGGCGGGCATCTGGCTTCCAATCTTGGCGTGGTGGAGCTAACGCTTGCGCTGCACTACGTTTACGATTTTGGGCCTTATCCATCCGGTCCGGATCGGTTGTTGTTTGACGTCGGCCATCAGTGTTATCCGCACAAGATGCTGACCGGCCGGGCGGGGGATTTTGACAAGCTTCGCAAAAAAGGTCACGTGGGTGGGTTTCCCTCGCCCGATGAATCGCCTTACGACCTGTTTGCCGTCGGCCACGCCGGGACCGCCATAAGCACCGCCGTCGGCATGGCGCGGGGTGATGCGATTCAGAATCGTAACAATCACGTTGTGGCGATGGTGGGCGATGCTTCGATCGTCAATGGCATGTCCTTTGAAGGCCTCAATGGCGCCGGCACGCTCAAACGCCAGTTGCTGATTATTCTCAACGACAACGGCATGAGCATCAGCTCGCCGCAGGGGGCTTTCAGCCAATACCTGGAGCGCGTGCGCGTCAGCACCACCTTCGGCGAGGCCAAAAAACTGGCCGAGAAGGTCATGGGCCGGCTGCCCAGCAGCGTTGGCCAGACCGTACAGGATGTCTGGCGGCACATCGCCGAAGGATTTAAGAGCGCCATCTGGCCGGGGCAGATTTTTGAAACGCTGGGGTTGATGTATCTTGGCCCGATCGACGGGCATGACCTGCCGGGGATGATCAACATGCTCGGCGAGATCAAGCACGTTCAGCAGCCGATTTTGCTGCACGTCAAGACGGTCAAAGGGCAGGGTTGTGAGATTGCCTGCACCGACCCGACCAAGTTTCACAGTCCCGCCGCGTTTCAGGTCAACGGTTGCCGGGTGGAGATCAAAAAAGGGTCGGGCAAGAGTTGGACCAACGCCTATGCGGATGCCATGATTCAACTGGCCCGTGAAGACGACCGGGTGGTGGCCCTGACGGCCGCCATGCCCGATGGGACGGGCCTTAGCAAATTCGAAAAAGAATTTCCCAACCGCTATTTCGACACCGGCATCTGCGAAAGCCATCTGACCGGCATGGCGGCGGGGATGTGCAAGGCGGGCCTGCGGCCTTTCGCGGCGATCTATTCAACTTTTACCCAGCGGGCGTTTGATCAAATCTGGCAGGAAGTGGCGTTGCAGCATCTGCCGGTGGTCATCTGCATGGATCGGGCGGGTTTTGTCGGTGACGATGGGGCGGTGCATCACGGGTTTCTGGATCAGGCTTTTTTACGGCCGCTGCCCGAGATCGTGCTGATGGCCCCCAGCGACGAGGCGGAATTGAATCGCGCTTTGAAACTGGGGTTGTCCCTTGAGACTCTCAGCGCGGTGCGTTATCCGCGCGACACGGTTCCGGCACAGAATTTTGAGGATGTGATCGACCCATCGCTTCAGCCGGCGGCCCGACAGCCCTGGACGGCCGGCCGCAGCAGGATTTTGCGTCAAGGCGAGGATGTCACCCTGATCGTTTACGGCGTGCTGGTTGAGAATGCCATGGCGGCGGCGGAGTTGCTGGCGGCCGAAGGAATTTCCGCAACCGTCATCGACGCCCGTTTCTGCAAGCCGCTGGATGGCGAGATGATCAAATCCGCTCTTCGTCCCGGCCACGCGGTGTTGACGGTTGAAGATCATTCCCTGCAAAACGGTTTTGGCAGCGCGGTGCTGGAATATGCCGTCGCTCATCAGCTTCCCACTCGCCACCTGAGTCGCCTGGGTCATCCCGACCGCCTGATCGCCCACGCCAGCCGAAAGGAACAACTGGCCGAAGTGGGCCTTGACGCGGCCGGAATCGTGCGAAGCGTCAAGGATGCCATCCGTGATGCGGCCCAAAGCGCTGAATCGCTCCAGACGCAGATGGCTTAGTTTTTGTTGAGGGGTGGTTTACTGAAAGCCACCGACGAATTGAATTGAATTGTTGGAATGGGGTCGGATGGTGCGAAGTGGACCGTCGGCGGGTTATTCATACACGTTGCTTCGTTTTGCGATGGTGATGACAAAAACCGTGACGGCTCGATCGTTGATTGTGTACACCACGCGCAGGTCGCCAACGCGATATCGGTAAGAGCCGGACAGCTTCCCTTTCAATGCCTTGATGTTGTTTCCCTGACGGGGATGTTGTTCGAGCCATTGGAAACATCGGGCCAACTTTTTTGCCAGGGGTTTGTCACATCGCTCGAAGAAGTTCTGAGCCTCTCGCGACAGCTCGACTTTATACATCGGAACGCACCTTGCCCCACGGTCGGGTGCGGCCGGATTTGATGTCCTTCATCCCACGCTTATAAGAGGCCGTGAAGCCGGGGATCGAAAGCAGCTCCAAGGTGGCGGCATCCGTTTCGCGGGTCTTCACGAATTCCAGAAATTCGGAGGCAACGTGCAGTTGCGGTTCCGATAGGGTGTCAATCAGAGCTTTGGCTTTCTGGCGGAGCGTGAGGGTACTCATGGGCTTGATTTTAGGCCCAAGTCACCTGGACGTCGAGATTTATAATGTCCACAAGAAATGTGGATTGGGTGCGAATGACATGATTTACCGCTCGCTTGGCCGCAGGGCGTCGGTGGTCAGGCCGTAGGCGACGCCTTCGGGGAGGACGTTCAATGTGAGGCTGCTTTCATCGTTGGCGGCATCATAGGAGAATCGGAGCGCCGCGAAGAACCGGTCGAACCGCCGGATGATCGTCGCGCTGCTGGAGACGTTGGTCCTGGCACCAAAATCGAAACTCTGGCTGAGGGCCAGCGAATACTTGGTGCTCAGCTCATAATAAATCGCGGCGGTGGTGATGTTGGAGTGCAGTTCTTCGATGTAACGGTTGCCCAGGTAATACGACACCCTCGGATCGCGTGAGACCGCCAGCCCGATCGAGGCGGTCGCCAGTTCCCCTTTTTCCCAGTTGTATTGAACGTCCGACAGCAGCGCGGTGGTGTCGCTGATGCGCCAGGTCATGTCGGCGTTGATGCTCTGACGCGGGATGGAAGCCTCCGGCAGCGACGGGAAAAACAATCCCCGGAACGATGCCGGCGCCATTTCGCGGTCGGTGGGGCGGTTGGCGAAATAATTGGCTTCGATGTTCAACGTCAGGAAATCGACGCTGCGCCATTTTCCCGGCCCGCCGCGTTTGGTCTGCCAGCGCTGGTGCAGGGCCATCTGAATGGCCGACACATCCACGATCTTGTCCACATCCTCATCGTAGATGAAGACCTGGTTGCGGTCGGTGGTTTGCGCGGACGTGAACAGGTGCAACTCCGGTTCGACGACGTGGCGCAGACGATGAACGTCCAGCAGGTCCGACTGGGCGGAATCATCCACCGCCCAGAACGCGGTCGTCATCCGCATCCCGGCGCCGCCCAGGACGCGGTTTTCCACTTTTCCGGCGGGGCTGTCGCTGTATGCGATGTATCGGCCCAGGACATACGGGGCGACTTTGAATTCGCCGGCGCTGAACGGGAAGGTCACCTGCTGGCGAAAATCGCCCCGGCCGACGTATTTGTCCGTGTGGCCGGTGGTCCCGACGGCCGGCATCCCCGGCGACTGGCCCGGCGCGAACCCCTGCTGCAGCAGCGACGCCTCGCTGTCGCGCATCCGCAGGCCGGCCACCGTGTTGTCGCTGTAGAACGTCAGCGAATCCTGCGCGAAGCTGTCGCCGATGCGGTGATAGCCGATCTCCGGCAGCTTTTCGAGTTCAAACTGCTCCTGCAGATAATCGGCGTTGGTGACAAAATCGTTGGGCTGGGCCACGATCGCCAGCGTCAGGGCCTCGGTGCCGCGCTGACGTTTGACGTACGCGCTCAGGTCGTGCGGCTGGTTGGAATAAAAATCACGCTCGAACCATTCTTCCAGAAACGTCGGGTCCGACGCCATGCCGGTGCGCAATTGCACCTGCCAGTCGTCGGGGAAAAAGTGTTGGTGCATCCACAAAAACCGGCCGCGAATTTCGCGTTTGGGGTCCACGTCCAGTCGATCGGCGCCAAGATCGTCGATGCCGCGGTCGTAGACCACGTAGCCGGTCATGTTGCCGTTGAAATTCCAGGGGTCGCGGGTGGTGCGGGTGATGAATCCGCCCCCATAACGGGCGTCGATGCCGGTGGCCGGGCCGCGGTCGCCCAGGTAATCCAGCCGGTAGGCCACGTCCAGGTCCGGCGGGTGCGGCCGGCCGAGGGTTTCAAAAAGCCCCCACTGGGTGCGCGCCCCAAATCCGAACCGGTTGGAATTTTCCAGTTGAATCTGCCGCAGCGGCGTCCCCTGATCGGTGATCGACCCGCCCACCACCGGCAGGTAGAAAATCGGGACGCCAAAGGTGTTGAAGGTGGTGTTTTCGGTCCGGAACGTCGAGCGCGGGCCGCCATCGGGCGCGGTGTTGTCCTGGCGGACGTAGGCGCGGTCGGCCTCGATGGAATAGGAGGGCGTGGCGAACGAACTGGTCGTCAGTTGGACATCCTGTGCGCTGTATTCGCGCAAGCCATCTTCCAGGGCCAACTGCCGGATCGTGCGGGCGCGGACGATGATCGGCATCTGCTGCTTGGGATCAATCGTGTGCAACACCGCATCGGTCAGGATGGCCCGGTCGGTGGACAGCTCATAATACGCCCGCTCGGCTTCCAACTTGGCCTCTCCCTGTGCGGCGTTGGCGGGGGTGTAGATGATCCGCACATCCCCTTCCAGATAAACGGCGGTGATGACGTCGCGCAATTCGGTGTTTTTGCCCGGTTGAATGGCGTCGCCGGGGCGGTTGAGGGAGGTGAACAGCACCGCCCGCTTGGATTGCAATTCAAGCAGGTCACCTTCCTTGCCCCGTTGATAGAGCGTGATGCCATCCGGCACGATCACCGCAACGTGCCCCTCGGCCGTGGTCGTCACCTGAAATCGGCCGGGCATTTCAAACGTGACCGGCTCGCCCGCGCCCGATCGCCGTCGACTGTTGGCGGCCGGTTCGGTCGGTTGCGAAGCCGCCGGTGCGGTTGTCGGGGAGGTGGTGGGGAGTGGTTTGCCCTCGATGACCGACTGGCGAACCTCCAGTGCGCGAACGAACGCCGGCGAATCCTTTCGATCCACCGCCAATCTCTGGTCGGCGACAATTCGGATTGACCCCCGGACCGTGGCGGTCACGAACAACACCGGCCCGCTTCGGCGGATCGACGATTGTTCCAGCAGGGCATCATCCAGCAAAACCACCTGCACCCGCTGCTGGTCCAGCGACACCCCCTGGATCGGCGTCAACCAGATCACCGCCCGGCCGCTGGTCATTTTGGTGCGGTCCAGCTCAATCGTGACCGGGCCGTCCAATTCGACGATGTTGGTTTGTCCATCCGTCCAGGTGTAGGCGGTTCGGCCTTGAAGCGTCAGGGACTCGCTGGGGGGCTGGTACTGTCCCCGGACCCGCGCCGGCCAGCACGCGATGGCGAGCAATGTCACTGCAATCGCGATTTGCCGCACCAACGGACTCCTTCCCTGGGGGTTGTCGAACTGTACCAATCGAGCGGGGGCATTATAAAAGCGGCATAAGCAGCGTCAAACCGGCCTGACAAGGATTGCGCGGAGTGTGTCATCGCCAGTGAATCGGATACAATCGCGGGACTTATGATTTACCGCATTGACGTTCGCGCTGCATCACAGGCCGAAGGCACGGCCGCCGCCGATCCGCTGGGGGAGGCCATCCGCCACCAGATCGAGGAATTTGGCACGCAGGTCGGTTCCATCCGCACCAGCCGGATTTTTCTGATCGACAGCGATGCGCCGCGGCAGCAGGTGCGAAAAGCCGCGCAGGAACTGCTGGCGGACCCGGTGGTCGAACGGGCCGAACTGATCGAAAATCCGCCCGCGGATGAGGGGCATTCCCGAATCGAAGTGCATCTGAAACCCGGCGTCATGGACCCGGTCGCGGCATCGACCGAGCTGGCATTGGCGGACATGGGCGTGGCGGCCAGGCAGGTTCGCACCGGGCGAGCGTATCTCATCGAAGGAATCATCCCGCGAACCGAGTTGCAGACCATCGCCTCCCGCGTGCTGGCCAATGGCGTCATCGAGTCGATTCATTTTGAACCTTATATTCCCGATCGGTTTTCGGCAGGCCATCAATACCTCTTCAAGCTCGTTCACGTTTCGTTGCGCGAACTGGACGATGCCCGGCTGATGAAACTCAGTCGCGAGGGGCACCTGTTCCTGTCGCTGGATGAGATGAAGGCGGTTCAGGATTATTTTCGCGAACAAAACCGCGAGCCGACCGACATCGAATTGGAAACCCTGGCGCAAACCTGGTCGGAGCATTGCGTCCACAAGACCCTGAAAAGCGCCGTCGAGGTCACGGTGCAAGATGCCGATGGGCAGCCGGTCGAGACCCGTCGATATGGAAATCTCATCAAGGAGACCATCTTCGACAGCACGATGAAGCTGATGAATCGACCGCGGGGCGATGAATTTTGCCTGTCGGTCTTCAAGGACAACGCCGGTGTCGTGGTGTTCGATGAGTTGGATGCGGTCTGTTTCAAGGTTGAAACCCACAACCATCCCAGCGCCATCGAACCGTACGGCGGCAGCGCCACCGGCGTCGGCGGCGTCATCCGCGACATCCTGGGGACCGGCCTGGGGGCGCGGCCGGTCGCCAATACGGACGTCTTCTGCGTCGCCTATCCCGACGACCGGCGCTCCGGCCTATTGCCAAAGGGTGTCATTCACCCACGCCGGATATTGCGGCAGATCGTCGCGGGGGTGCGCGATTACGGCAATCGGATGGGGATTCCAACCCTCAACGGCGCGGTCTATTTCGACAATCGGTACATCGGCAACCCGCTGGTCTTCTGCGGATGCGTGGGGATGATTCCGCGGGATAAAATCGCCAAGGAAGCACGCCGGGGAGATGCCATCGTCGTCATGGGCGGCCGCACCGGACGGGATGGCATTCATGGGGCGACGTTTTCCTCGGCCGAATTGACCGACACCCACGCCGATGAGTTTTCCCATGCCGTCCAGATCGGCAACGCCATCACGGAAAAGAAAATGGCGGATGTCATCATGGAGGCCCGCGACCAGGGGTTGTTCAGCGCCATCACCGATTGCGGGGCCGGCGGGCTGTCCAGCGCGGTCGGCGAAATGGGTGAAAAAATCGGCGCGGTCGTCCATCTGGAACAGGTTCCGCTGAAATATCAGGGGTTGCGCTACGATGAAATCTGGATCTCTGAAGCGCAGGAACGCATGGTCCTGGCGGTGCCGGCGGATTGCGTGGAGCCGCTGTTGAATTTGTCCCGATCCGAGGATGTGGAGGCGACCGTCATCGGGCAATTCGGCACGCCCGGCGAGGAACTGATCCTGCAATACAATTCCCACGAAGTCGGCCGCCTGGCGATGAAATTCCTGCACGATGGCATCCCTATGCCCACGCGAAAGGCGATTGTTCGACGGCATGGCGCGCCGGATGAGCCATCGATCGCGTCCCAAAGTGCGGATGCCAGCGCCAATGTGACCGGACGGTTGATTTCGATTCTGAAGCATCCGAATGTCGCCAGCAAACACTGGATCATTCGGCAATACGACCATGAAGTGCAGGGTGGATCGGTCATCAAGCCGTTGATCGGACGGCATCAGATCGGCCCCGCCGATGCGGCGGTGATCCAGCCCAAACTGGGTTCCCATCGCGGCGTCGCGGTCGCCTGCGGCATGGCGCCGCACATCGGCGATCCATATCGGATGGCCATCGCATCCATCGACGAGGCGGTGCGGAACATCGTCTGCGTGGGGGCGGACCTGGGCAAAATCGCGGTGCTGGATAATTTCTGCTGGCCCAGCGTGGACGATGAAACAACGATGGGCGCGCTGGTGGCGGCGTGCGAGGCGTGCCGGGATGCGGCGCTGGCCTTTGGCATTCCGTTCATTTCCGGCAAGGACAGCCTGCACAACCAGTTCACCGACCAGGAGACCGGCCGGGTGATTCGGATTCCCAATACGCTGCTGATCAGCGCCATGGCGGTGCTGGACGATGTGCGGCAATGCGTCACGATGGACCTGAAGGAAACCGGCGATGACCGATTGTTGCTGATCGAGCCGGCCGGAACCGGGTTGTCGGATTATCTGGCCGTGCATCGGGCCATCTCGCAGGCCATCGGCAAGGGTCAGGTGCTGGCGTGTCACGATGTCAGCGAAGGGGGATATTTGACGGCCGTGGCGGAAATGGCGATCGCATCGGGGCTGGGCGCGCGCCTAGACGATGCCCCGCCGGCCGCGTTGTTCGCCGAGGGCAATGCGCGGTATGTCGTTCAAGCAACCCGTGACGTGGAGGCACAATTGCGTTCATCAGGCGTTTTGGTTCGGCCGATCGGCCGGTTGGATGCAAAGTCCAATCACCTGCTGATCGGGCCGGAAAAGATCGGCGTTGACGAACTGACGCGGGCGTGGCGTGGCACGTTGGACTGGTGACATCGGGATGCCATCGACACACACTTTGTCATCGAATCGGGCGGCGGGGGGACATTTGATCTGGTCGGCGCTGCTGATATTTCTGGCGGCGGTCGTGCTGCTGGGGTGGCGGGTTGGGGCCTCGCCCTTGTCCGGCACCGAGGGGCATCGCGCCATCACGGCCCATCAGATGCTGCGAAGCGGAGAATATCTGGTTCCCAAACTGTACGGCTACACCTATTTGAAAAAGCCCCCGTTGGATTACTGGATTCTGGTCGGATTTGAGCGCGTGCTGGGGGCGGCCGAATGGGTATGGCGACTGCCCAGCGTGCTGGCGGCCGGGCTGCTGGGGGCGGCGCTGGTGTTGTTCAGCGGCCGCTGGTTTGGCCGGATGGCCGGATGGACGGCCGGGTTGGCCTATCTGGCGATGGTTCCCCTCTGGTCGCAGACGCGCAGCGCGGACATCGATTCGCTCAACGCGCTGGCGACCAACCTGGCCGTCTTGGCGATGGTGGATTTGATCTGGTTTTCCAATGCCGATGGACTGGGCCGCCGCGGCGCGATGGCGCTGGTGGCAACGATCGCGATGGCGGCGGGATTGATGCTCAAAGGTCCGGCGTGCCTGCCGCTGGTGATCGGCCTGTTGATCGGGTCTGCGATTTTGAACCGTTCATTCAAGCCGTTTTCCACCGGTTGGGTTTACATCATCCTGCTGTTGGGATTTGCCGTGTTGGTGGTTTGGTATGGAACCACCCGTTCGATCATCGCCACGCAAGGCCTGGTTCCCGATCCCGGCGGCGAAGATGAGGCGATGCGCCGAATGCTGATCCACAACTGGAATCAGGTCGTTCCCGCGTTGTTGCTGGGGCCGTTGGTTTTTCTATACATGCTGCCGGCGTCGGCGGGGATTGTTGTACCTTTTTTACCGGCGGTGATCAGGGTGATGACGTGGCCGCAGCGTCTGGTTGCGCGATCGCTTGCCGGCGCGATCCTGGCGGCGTTTGTGATCTGCTTCATCTCCGGTATGGACAATCCCCGCTATGCGTATCTATACGTTGTGCCGGTTTGCCCGCTGGTGGGGCTGATGGCGCAATTGTGGCGAAGAGGTGAACTGACAACGACCATGCGAAACGTTCTGGGTTCGATCCTGCTGGCGACATCGGCCGCGTTGGGCGTGGCGGCGATCGCGTTTGTCGCGTTGACCGGCCGGTTGACGCAATGGAACATTCCGATGGCCGGTGCGATCGGCATGACGGGCGTCGTCGCCGTGGTCGCGATGGTCGCCTGGCGTCGAAATGCGTATCGGCCGGGGGTCATCGGACTGATGATTCTGCTGGCGTTGGCCGCGCTGGCGTTCGGCGAATACAAAAACCGCGAACGATCCGGGCGATCGGCCTATCAGGCGGCCGGGCGGTTGCGTCAACTGATCGGTGATGGAACGCCCATCGCGACCTGGTATACGGTGTGGGCGCAGCCGGAACTGTTTTATTATGCGAATGCCGATGCCCGGCCGATGCCGCCCGAAGAACTGCGTCAGCTCGATCATGGATGGATGCTGCTGTTTCGCGACCGGGATCATAACCCCGATGAGTGGGATTCGGTTCTTGGATTGAAGGACCAATCACCCAGACAAGGCCACATCCTGCGGTTGAACAAAGCCCAGGTGCTGGTGATTCATCGGGACTAATTTTGTCCCGCCGTGCCGCTCGCGGCCAATCGCGACAGTTGCGCCGGCGAGAGGTTGTAGGCGAACAGGTAGATCGATCCGTGCAACACATCCAGCGGTTCGGCCTGTCGAAGCTCGGTATAGTATCGAAACCAATCCTCCGGCAGATAAATCCCCTGCAAGGTGGTGGCGCTGACGGCGATGACCCCCGGTTTGCCCGGCAGATCAACCGGCGGCCCCCAGGGATAACCCTGGGGCATGTTGATGTAGTCGATCTGATAATACGCCGGGTCGGCGATCCCGAAATAGGACAGATAAAGCGGAATTTCAGGATGCTTGCGCTGCCAATTCGCCAGCGCCGGCAAATCCTGCCCCCAGTCCAGGTTGGAATCGCCCAGCAGGTTTAATCCACCCCGCTGGCCGCCGGCGAAACTATTGAAAAAGGGGATGTAATCCGGATAGGCCAACCCCGTCTCGGCCGCCAGCGCGATGCCCAAAGCCGCCAGGGCCGGTCTGAACGTGCCGGGTCGAAATCTCCATAGTTTCGCCGCCACCACGCCCGCCGCGACGAACAGAAATGGGTAGACCCCCAGCACGTGCCGCAGCCCCAGGTTCAAATTTCCCCTCATGGCGAACAGCATGTAATACGCCACCGGCGTCATCAGGCAGGCCGAAATCCACCAGCCATTCCATCGCCGCCAAAATCCACGTTGGATGGCCAGCCAGAGGCCGCCCGCCAGCCCAAGCCCCAGCGCGGCGATCGTTCCCAATGGCGTTTTAACCAGCAGGGCAAAGGGGAAGTAATACCAGACCCCTTGGTTTTGGATGTGACCGAGGATGAAATTTCGTCGGGCGACGGTGGTGGCGTTCTGATACAGCAGCCCATAGATCCACCCCTGCGGCAAAACCCGATGACGTTCCATCCAGGCCGAAGCGGCGACAATCGGGCTGTCGGCGGGATGGCCCGAAATCTCGTTGAGATGGATCATCTCATCGAATTTCATCGGCCGGCCGCCCGGGGCCGTGGTTTCAAAACGAAACCCATAACACGCCCAGGTCACCCCCCAACAGGCCGTCATGCAGATCACGCCGATGCCGCCGACCGCCAGCAATTTGGCCCACCACGCGCGGAACGTTCGGCCAAAACAATCCCACGGCCCGCCCAGGATCGCCCGGCCGATCAACAACATCGCCACCAGCGGCCCCAGGATCAGCGCTGAAAGTTTGATGTTGATCGCCGCGGCCGCCAGCAGCGCCATCGCCAGCACACGCCCCCAGCTCGACCGCCGGCCGGTGCGCCAGGTGGCATACACCAGCGCGAACATCGCCAAGGCGAACGGGACATCGTTCTTCATCAACGGCCCGTGCGCCAGAAAATTCGGGTCCAATGCGAACAGGGCCGTCGCCGCCACCGCCGCGATCGCGCCGCCCAGACGCCATGCCCACCAGCCGATCAACGCCCCCAGCCCGGCCGCCGCCAGAGCCATCATGAATCGCATCCGCCCGATGAACCAGACTGGATCATTGCCGGGGGTTCGATACAGGGTGTTGACGGTCCACGCATAACGCTGGGTGATGTCCCGCGTGATGATGTCCCATTCAGGCCCGTTGAGGTTCACGTCAAGCGCCGATTTTCCCAACGGCAGGCTCGCCCAGTATTGCCACAAGGGGGGATTTTCTGGAACCAGCCGATAGTCGTGATGCCGCGCGCCCACCCACGCCCCCAGCCCCTCCAGCGGCTCATCGAACGTGGCCGATTTTTCCGATTTGGCCCTCAGTCCCACGACCAGATAGACCAGCAGCAACCCCGCGCACAGCGCCATCGCCGTCCACCTCGATCGCCGGTCCCGAAGATCGCCCGCTGTTGTCATGGCTGATAAAGTGGGATCAGTTGAGTTGGATTGCAAGCGCCAAGGTTCTTCGCCCTCATGCCCCGCGATCCATAAAAATGAGCCGGGGGTAATCTTTTATCTTCTTGACCCCGAACGCCGGCCGGCGGTTTCCTTGTGTTTGGCGGCGGGGGATTTCAGGATGTGCCGGGCCTTGTTCAGGTCGGCCACCTTGAATATCCCGCTGGTCTTGCCGCCGGGCGCGCCGCTGGTGCAATAGGCGTAATTGATGTTGATGTGATTCTGCCCCAGCAACGTCGCCACATCCGCCAGCGCGCCCGGCTGATTGGACAATTCCAGGCACAGCACCTCGGTTTCGTTCATCGGCAGGTTCAGCTTCGTCAGCACCTGCCGGGTTCTGTCGGCATCATCCGACACCACGCGCAACACCCCGTGCTCCTGGGAGTCCACCAGCGTCATGGCGACGAGGTTGACCTTTTCCTCGGCCAGCGCCTTGGTGATCTGCGCCAGCACCCCCGGTTTGTTGACCAGAAAAACGCTGAACTGGATCTCGCTTCGCAACTGGGTCATGATGGACGCTCCTGTGAAAAAAACGCCCCGACTCGCATTTTACCTGACCGTGTTGGCGTTGATCACGTCATTTTGCGTCGGCTTGATCGTCAGCAGCCGATCCAGCCGGGTGATCCGCAGCAATTCCATCAATCGCGCCCCCACCCCGCACAGGATCAGCTTTCCGCCGATCGCCGCCAGCTTCTTGTGCAGCGTCAGCACGATCCCGATCGCCTGGCTGGAGAGGTATTGCACGGCCTCGAAGTCCAGCACGATCAGCCGCTTGTCCTGCTGATCCACCAGCGGATACAGCTCCTCGCCGATCTGCTGGAGCTGCGATGGGTCCATCAACGAGGCGATGCGGAATTCCACGACCGTATACTTCCCGATTTGCTGAAGAATGTATGCCGAGTTCATAATTCGTTTAATGTCTGCCGTGCCGCGATGCGTTATTTGACTTGCGCAAATGACCCGCTCGTCTTTTTTGTCCATTTTTCCCATGCCCGTTGGCCCGCTTTGCCGGCGGGTCGCCCCCTTTGCGGATCGACTGGCCCAGCGCGATCTGTAAAACCTGGTCGGTGTTCTCCACGAAATGAAATTCCAGGGAATTTTTCACCTCGGCCGGTATTTCCGTCAGGTCTTTTTCGTTGCGTTTGGGCACGATGACCTGTTTGATCCCGGCTCGTTTGGCCGCCAGCGTTTTTTCCTTCAATCCGCCGATCGGCAGCACAAGCCCACGCAGCGTGATCTCGCCGGTCATCGCCAGATCGTGCCGAACCGGCTTGTTCAAAAGCAACGACGCCAGCGCCGTGAACATCGCCACGCCGGCGCTGGGGCCATCCTTGGGGATCGCCCCGGCCGGAACGTGAATGTGAATGTCGCTTTCGGACAGCAACTGCGGATCGATTCCCATCGCCTTGGCCCTCGACCGCACCAGGCTGAACGCCGCCGTCGCCGATTCCCTCATCACGTCGCCGATCTGGCCGGTCAGCGTGATCAATCCCTTGCCGGGCATGCGGGAGGCTTCGATGAAAAGAATCTCCCCTCCATAAGGGGTATAGGCCATGCCGGTCGCCACCCCAGGCACGCTGGTGCGCGACGCCAGTTCCGGTTCGAATTTCACCGGCCCCAGGGTTTGGGTGACGGTCTCCCGGCTGACAATCGACTTGTCGGTCTTGCCGCCGACGACCTCCGCGGCGATCCCGCGGGCCACCGATCCGATGTTGCGCTCCAGATTGCGAACGCCCGCCTCGCGCGTGTAGCTTTCGATGATCCACCGCAGCGCGGCATCCTGGAACTTCACCTGTTTGCCGGTCAGCCCGTTGGCTTCCAGTTGGCGGGGGACCAGATAGCGTTTGGCGATGTCCAGCTTGTCCGACTCGGTGTAACCGGGGATTTCGATCACCTCCATCCGGTCGCGCAACGGGCCGGGAACCGTGTCCATCGTGTTGCCGGTCGCGATGAACAGCACCTTCGACAAATCAAACGGCACGTCCAGATAATGATCGGTGAACGTGTGGTTTTGGGCCGGGTCCAGCACCTCCAGCAGCGCCGAGGCCGGATCGCCCCGGAAATCCGCCCCCAGTTTGTCCACCTCGTCCAGCATCATCACCGGGTTGCGCGTCCCCGCTTTGCGCAATTCCGCGATGATCCGCCCCGGCATCGACCCGATGTACGTCCGTCGATGCCCGCGAATGTCGGCCTCATCGCGCACGCCCCCCAGCGCCACGCGGATGAACCGCCGGCCCATCGACTCGGCGATGCTCTTGCCCAGCGACGTTTTGCCCACGCCCGGCGGCCCGACAAAGCACAGAATCGCCCCCTGCCCGTCCGGCTTGAGTTTGCGCACCGCCAGGTATTCGATGATCCGCTTCTTGACCTTGTCCAGATCAAAATGGTCCCGGTCCAGAATCTTGCGCGCCTCGACCAGGTCCAGCTTGTCATCCGTGGTGATCGACCAGGGCAATTCGCTCAAAATCTGCAAATAGGTGCGAATCACTCCATATTCCGGCGACGCGGAAGGAATCGACTCCAGCCGCGACAGCTCGCGGTTGGCCTCCTTCATCACGTTTTCCGGCAGCTTGGCCGCAACCAGCCGCTCGCGCAGCGTCTCCACCTCGCCCCCGCCCAGCGCATCCCCTTCACCCAGTTCCTTGCGGATCGCCTTGAGCTGTTCCTGCAGGTAATAGCGACGCTGGGATTTGTCGATGTTCTCCTTGACCTGCGACTGAATCTTGTTTTGCAGTTCCAGCACGTCCAGTTGCGTGGCCATGCGGGATGCGATCATCCGCAGCCGTTTTTCAACGTCCAGTTCCTCCAGCATGCTGACCTTTTCGGCCGTCTCCGCCTGCAGGTTGGCCGCCAGAAAATCCGCCAGCGCCGAGGGTTGTGTGATGCTGTTCAACACCTGCGCCGCCTCGTCGGGCGTGTTGGGGCTGAGTTCAATGACGCGATTCGCCTGCTGTCGCACCGAGGCCACCAGCGCATCGAGTTCCGGCCCGCCGGTCAGTTGATCTTCCAATATCTCGATCCGACCCACCGCGAACGGCGTCGTCTGTTCAAGGGAGACCAACCGAAACCGCGCCAACCCATGCACGATGATCGACTGGTTCCCATCGGGCAGTTTGAAGAGCTTCAAAATGGTCGCCGCCACGCCCACGGCATGCAGGTCCGCCTGTTGCGGGTCTTCGGTTTCGGCGTTGCGCTGGGTGATGACGCCAATCAATTTGTCCCCCGGCATCACCTCATCCAGCAGATTTTTGCTTTTTTGCCGTCCGACGTTCAGCGGCATCACCGTGCCTGGAAACACCACGATGTTCCGAATCGGCAAAATCGGCAGCAGGTGCGGGATGGAGAGCTGCTGGCCGTTGCTTCCGGTGCGAATCACCGTGCGGGTGGGGGAGCGTTCAATGATTTGTGAGTCGGCCATGTTAATTTTGTCGCGTTGGGCAATTGTTCGTAAATTCCGCCGTCATCCGTTTGAATCTCACGGCGTCTGTTTGGGCAGTTCGATCCACAGCATTCCATCCCGATAGGTGGCGTTGATCGTCTCGCGGGAGACATCCACCGGCAGTTCCACCAGCCGGCTGAAGCCGCCGTGGTCGATTTCCATTAAATGAACCCGCACTTTCCCGGCCGTTTCCGCCTCGGTGCGGTCGGGGTGGTTGGGAACCTCCCGCGTGCCGCGGATCGTCAACTGATGATCCACCACTTCCAGGTGAATCTTGGTTTTATCCACGCCGGCCAGGTCCACGCAGACCAGGTAGGCCGATTCGTTTTCGTACAAATTCACCGCCGGGGTCCAGGTCTCGTTGCGACAAAAACCGTAATACCCTTTCTGCATCGCATCCAACAGGCTCCCCATCTGGCGGGAGGCGGTCTTGAACGGTTCGGCGGCGAGTTCCAATACCATAATCTCACTCCAGGCGGTTAAGACCCACTTATCATATAGGTGATTCGCCTTCCCGGCCAATCCGCAAACTTCGATCTGCCGTAAAAGATGAATGAATTTGACTTTAGGCCGCGCCAACGCCAAAATCGACCTTGGGTTCGGGACCGCGAATTGCATACGCGGCAGGGGGGTTGCTCAGGAGACTTCTTTGATGCGCACACCCGTGAAACACCTGGCTCTGGTACTGGCAACGTCCGCCACATGCCTTTTTGGCACGCTTGTCACCGGCTGCGACCAGCTCGATTCGGCCGTCGGCATTTCCGATCGGTCGGTCGATAACAGTATTTCCCAAGCCGAGTTACAACGACTCGCCGGCGGCGATGGCTGGATTGCCACGTTGCAAAAGGCGGCCTCCGAAAAAGGCGCCTCGCCCGCGCAACGCGCCCGTGCCAATGGTTTGTTGGCCGATGCCGAATTCAATCAGGCCCGCCAGCACCTGTCCAAGGCTCGTGATCTGCGGCTGGAGATGAATCGCCTGATTTGGACGATCTCCGATCTGGCTCAGCAGATTCAGTCCAACAACGCCCTGATCGAAGGTTTCCTCAAGCTCGAGCCGGTTGAGGCCCGCAAGCAGATCGCCGCCCAAGTGGCTGCCGCCCAGGGTGGCCCCGATCAGCCGGCGTGGTTTAAGCACAACAATGCGCCCTTGCCGACGGTCAGTTTCGTCAAACAGGAAATCTCCCGCCTGCAGGGTGAAATTGCCGGGCTTCAGGACAAAATCAAGGACCTTTCCGGCCAGCGATCCCAGGCGTTGGAACAGGCCGAGGCCGCCAACTCCAAAAGCGAACAGCTAAAAGGCCAGGAATCGGTGGATGCCTACAAGCAGGGGGCCGACCTGCGGCAAAAAGCATCGCAACTGGCGACGCGGATCGATCAGGCCAAGTCCGAAATCGCGTCGCGTAACCGCGATCTGGAAGTGGCATTTGGACAGGAAGCGGTCCTGAACGATGTCCTTAAACAATATCAGGCACAGCTCAAGCAGGTTGAAGATGGTTGGAGTACCGCGCAGGCGAAAATTCAGGATTTAACCCAACTGTCCCGCCAGATCGCCCAGGGCAATGCGGACCATACGGCCGATTCGATCCAGGGCCGGGGCGTTCGGTTGGTGGAATTGAGCAAGAATGTTCAAACGGAACTGGACGCCGCCCGGCAGCTTTTGGCCGATTCGGCCTCACATTTTGACGCCGCCGCATCGGCCGCTCAGGATTTGAGCCGCGATCTGAGCGCCAAATTGCGTGATCCGGCCAGCGCCGCCGCCCCGGAACGCAGTGCCTGGAAACAGTTGCAGGAAGCGTTCCTGCCATCCGGATTCAAGTTGCGACAAGCGGAGGCCCAACAAACGTTGGGCATGCTCCATGCCGAGCAGGCGGCCCAATTGGCTCAACAGGTCGAGGTCCAAACGGCACTGAAAGCCGCTGTTGACAAAGCCGGCGTTTCTATGCCGACAGAACTGGCGGATGCCGAATTGGCCACTCAGCTTCAGAATGCCCGTGCCGAAGCCCAAAAAGAATATCAGGCGGCCGATGAATTGCTGTTGAACATCGTCAACACCGAATCCAATCAGGACCGCAAAAACGCGGCGTTGGTGCAGCGTATTTTGACCCAATATGGCTGGTATCAACTGGAAAACGAGGCTGGCAACAAGGAATCGGCCCAGCAACACCTGGCCGAGGCGGTGAATGCGGCCAAGCTGGCGGCGGAGGCGAAGGCTCCATTGCCATCGCTGCCGCCTGAAGTGGCCGTGGCTGCGGTTGTCGCGACGCCCGGGCCGGGCATGCCGGGCGCAACCCCGGAAAATTCACCGGCGGCTCAATAAATATTGCAGGCGATATTTTTTATGAGATACCCTATTGCATCCCCTGATGAAAATGGTATTATGTAAACCATCTTAATGAATTCACCACGGTGAGTTGAAAAGATTCAACCGTGGCTTTTGCCGGAGGTATCCCCGAAGAAGGTTCCCCCCCTCCTTCTTCAACCTCCGGCACTTTTATGCGCTCATTTTCCGTTGGCCAAAAAGAAACGGGATGCGATTGTTGACCAATCGCATCCCGTTTGGGTTTTATGACACAGGCAGAACCGCGGGTTCAACCCACGGCCGCCGGTTCCAGAAGGGTGTTCCACTTTCGGCCGGTTCGATTCTTCCAGCCACCTTTGTGATAGGCGTATCCGACGATCAGGGGCATCGCCAGGGTGGCTTCGCTGAAGACCATCTGTTCGTAAACGGTGTCCACCTTGCCCCAGCTCGACGCTTCCTTGAGGGTGGAGCTGGACAAGGCCCCATCCCGCACGTCCGCCACGGTGATCTGGATGGCGTATTTGTGCATCGGGGCATCGTGTCCAAGCACTTCGGCGGCGACGACGATGTCCTGGGTGAAATTCTTGGGGACGCCGCCGCCGATCATGAAGATGCCGGTTTCGCGGTTTTTGATCTTGAGCTGGGTCAATTCGTAAAAATCCCTGCCGCCATCCCAACTGGCGACCGGCGCGCCATTGGCCGCCGCCTGGATCGCCACCAGCCCAAAGCCGGCCGAGCAATCCGAGAAGGCGGGGCAGAAGATCGGCACATCCCGTTGAAACGCTTCGTAGATGATCGAATCATCGCATTTCGGCCCGCCGTTTTTATCCAGGTATGCGCCAAATTCGTGCAACAGTTCACGGCTGGAATAGGGGCGCGCTTCGAGCGATTCGAAGATTTTCTGCGTCGCTTCATCGCAGATTCGCAGGTCTTCCTCGCTGATGAGGGTGTCGTAGATGCGGTCCAGGGCATGTTCGCGCAGCTCGCCGTCGTACAGGCCGCTCTTGAGGCGGTCTTCGGCGACGTAATGGCGGAAGCCCAGGGCTTCAAAGAAGTCCTGATCCACCATGTTGGCGCCGGTGGAGACGATGGCGTCGACCATGTTGTTGCGGATCATGTCCACGACGATCTTTTTCAGGCCCGCGCTGATCAGCGACCCGGCCAGGCAGAGGATCACGCCGCATTCCTTGTCGCGCAACATGCGGTCATAAATCTCGGCCGCCCGGTTCAGGTCGCGGGCGCTGTAGGCCATGTGTTTCATGGCCTCGACCAGCGGGACGATGCCGGCCATTTTGGTCACATCCACGTGCTCGATGGTGCCGAATTGCAGGAATTTCCGCTTGTCGGCCGCATCGTGCGCCTTCAGGGGCTGGGTGTTGAGCGTCTTGTCGTTTGCCATGGCAAAACCTCCAAATACGAGTGTCCGGTCGATACAAAAAAAGCCACCTCGATCCGCTACGGTGTACCCGAAAAGTCGATTTTCGGATACCCGCCATTGCGGGTCGGGGTGGCTTTTGACGGATGGCATTGTCATGCAAAAAGCGGCAGCGTCAAGAGTTGGTTGAAAAATCGGCATTTCTTGACAATCGCGGGGGGGATGTGCTACGGTCGATGACCCTGCGGAAAGTGTTATCCCGCGTAGACTTACAACCTGATGCCGCATGGGTGCATCGGCCGGCGTGAACGTCAAATGGAACGACCGGCCCTGGGTTATGCACCAGCAACCGGCCCGCTGGAGAATGGTTTGATGAAGCGACACCTTGGCGCACTGTTGGGGCTTGTGCTGGCGTGGGGAACGGGTTCCTGGGCCACGGCCCAATCCGCCGATCTTCCTGACAATCTCAAATCCGCCGCCTCGCTGGGTCCGGCGGAGATTCAGACCGTTGATGCGTTTGTGAAGGCGCAGATGCAGCGACTGGTCAGCACAGATGCCGCCGCCCAGTCGGGCGCGCGCGACACGTTGATCAACCAGGCCACCCTGCGCGGCAAACCTCCGGAAGCCGCCTATCTGGACGCCTACGCCGCCGCGCTGGATCAGTCGATCCGCCAGCAGGTGTCGGCGGACGCCCCGTTGCGGGTGCGGTTGAACGCGGCGATCGTGACCGCCCGCGTCGCCGAGATGGCTTCCAACACCCGTCTTGTGGATTCGACGCTGCATTGGCTGGATGACAAGGAAACGCCGGTGGTGTTGTGGGGGATGAAGGGTGCGAAATTCGTTTTGCCGCCGATCCTGGACAACGAACCACTGGCCAGGCAGGTGAATTTGCCGCAGGCGATCGTGAAAGCGGTCGAACGGACCCAGTCCGGGCCGGTGTTGCAGGAGGCGTATTCAGCGCTTTCGCTTGGCGTATTCAACGCCAATGCGCCCACCATCAAGTCGACTTGGCTGAATCAATCCATGCCGGCGCTGTTTGAGCTGCTGGCCGACCGGGTGAAACAATATGCCGCCGGCGTGCCGCAGGATCCGCAGGCGGAAAACCTGGCGACCGCGATGCTGGTGCATCCGCAGGTCTGGCCCATGTTGACGGCACAGCAACAAGTCCAGGCGGTGCAGGCGATGAGCGACCTGATTTCCCTGGGGGCCGCCCGTTTCGCGGCGGCGGGGAACAACGCTCCCGAAGCCGAAGCGATGGCCGCGATGGTTCAGGGAACCGCCAAGGCGATCTGGGTGGTTGGAACGCGGACAAAAAGCGCAGCGCTGGTGGAATTGGCCACCCAGTTGAGCAAGACCGATGCCCGGTCCTCCAGTAAGGAAACGGTGGAGATGGCCGGCCGGGTGCATCCGCTGTTGGTGGCGATCGCTGAATTTAAGGGCCTGACCCCGCCGCCCGCGCTGGATGCCCAGGGATCGGCTTCCGCGCCGGCCGCCGGTGGTGCGGGCCAGTAGAGGGCGGCCACGGGAACAAAAAGGTCAAAGCCCATCGCATGAGGCGATTGTGGATCATTCCATTGGGGTTGATCGCCCTGTTGGCGGCGGTGATCGCCTGGTCGGGCGGGAAAACCGTCCCCCGCGCCGATTTCACCTTCATCAATCGCGGCGACGTGGGAACGCTGGACCCCAACCGCATGTCCTGGTTGCAGGACATTCGCCTCGCATATGCTCTCTGGGAAGGGTTGTACACGCTGGACCCGGCCACGCTTCAGCCCATCCCCGGTTGCGCGGACACAATCGACATCAGCCCTGATCGCAAGACGTACACCTTTCATCTTCGGCCCAATGCCCGCTGGAGCGATGGCTCGGCCGTGATGGCGGCGGATTTTGTCTTCGCCTGGCGGCGGATGTTGCGCGAACCGGGGGATTATACTTATCTTTTTTTCTACATTGTCGGGGCCAGACAATACAGTGAACAGTATCAATCGGATCCAAACGCCGCTGATTTTGACGCGGTTGCGATTCACGCGACCGATCCGCGAACGTTGCGGGTGACGTTGGAGCATCCGGTGGCGTTCTTCGCCGATTTGTGCGCATTCCCTCCGTTTTTTCCGCTCAATGAAAAGTCGATGCGGCCGTTTGAAAAGCGGGATTCGGCCGGCCGGGTTTCCTATGGACGCGGCTTCACGCGCGAGCCGCACCTGGTGGGCAATGGGCCGTATCACCTGTTGTTCTGGGATTTCAAACGGCGGCTGCGGCTGGAGCGATCTGAAACGTACTGGAACGTGTCACAGGTCCACAGCCGCACGATCGACATCCTGAGCGTGGACGATCCGATGGCGTCGTTTCAGACTTACGAAAGCGGCGGGGCGGACTGGGTGGCGGACATCACCGGCGAAATCGCGGCCGAGTTGCGGATCAAGGGAAGGCCGGACCTTCACATTTTTCCCGGTTTTGGAACCTATTTTTATTCCATCAACTGCAAGCCCAACCTGCCGGATGGTCATAAAAATCCGTTTGCCGATGCGCGGGTTCGGCGGGCGTTTTCGATGGCGGTGGATAAAAACCCGATCGTCCGGACGATCACGCGCATGGGGGAACAAACCGCATCCAATTACATTCCCACCGGCATCTTCGCGGAGTATCCATCGCCCAATGGATTGTCATTTGACGTAACCAAGGCCCGGCAACTGCTGGCCGAGGCGGGTTATCCCGATGGCAGGGGGTTTCCCCACGTCACGCTGATGTACAACAACGAGGCCCACCACGGCGACGTGGCCCAGAACGTGCAGCACCAGTGGTCGAAAAATCTGAACGTGTCGGTGGGGCTGGAAGGACTGGAGATCAAGGTTTTTCGCGAACGTCTGCACAACAAGGATTACGCCATCGCCCGCGCCAGTTGGATCGGCGATTACAACGACCCCTCCACCTTCACGGACAAATATCTTTCCTACAGCGAAAACAACGATTCGGCCTGGTCCAACGCCGAGTACGACCGCCTGTGCCGGCGGGCCGCCGTGGAGGGCGATGCGAAAAAACGATTGGACATGCTGGCGGCTGCCGAGGCGATTTTGCTCAACGAAGCGCCGATCATCCCGATCTATTATTACGTCAACGCCTACCTGTTTCGCGGCAACGTTCACGGATTGCCGTTGAACCCCCGCAACATGGTCATGCTCCAGTCGGTCCGGGTCGGCCGGCCGTGAGGTTCAACGCTTTGAGCCTATCCGGACAGGCTTTTATCCCCGGGATTTGTATTTGGCGTCCAGCAGCGCGATGACATCCGCGCTGATGTCCGCTTTTTGCGAGGCGAACAGGACGTTCCTTCCCGCGATGATCGAACGAAGTTGATCGCCGGTGATCGCGTCCAACGTCGGCGGAAACTCCGGATGTTGTTCGGCCAGGACCAGGTCCAGCCCCCGCTGGGCGGCGATTTCGCCGACGGCGGCCTCGATTTTTTCAAACAACGTCTTCATCTGCTCCTTCTGCGTCCGGTCGATTTCCATCTGCATCAGTTCCTTCCAGGCGCGGTAGTCGATGGCCGCCTTGAGATATTCCTGATTGCGGGATTGAAATTCCGGGCTGTCGGGTTTGAGCAGGTCGCGGGCCTGTTTTTTCGAGTTGAGGTCTTCCTGCTTCTGGTGGTCGGTGGCCTCAAGGGATTTGCGGTCGTTTTCGATCTTCTGCTTGAGGTCCTTGGTCTCCTGCATCTCGCTGAAGATGCGGGCGGTGTTGACGATGGCGATTTTCAGGTTTTCCTGAGCCCGCACCGGGGCGGCCATCGCGAAAATTGCCAGAAGCACGACAGGAACCAGGCGGCGAGTGGACATTGAAGTTCATCCTTTCCATGGGGATCAGAGCCACCGGCGGCGGGGAATTGCCCAGAGTCAATCCCATCACGACGCCCCGGCGCCCCATCCCGCAGGTGAAGGATGAAGCATAATCGACGATTGGGCGGCCTACAACTTTTTGGACCGCGACCTATTCCACCGTCACGCTTTTGGCGAGGTTTCGTGGTTTGTCCACGTTGCACCCGCGGGCCAGCGCCGCGTGATAGGCGATCAACTGCAGCGGCACCACCGTCAACAGCGGTTGCAGGCATTCCATGACATCGGGCACCTCGATGACGTGTTCGGAATAGCGTCGGATGTGCGTATCCCCCTCGGTCGCCACCGCGATGATTTTGCCGCCGCGGGCGCGGACTTCCTCGATGTTGCTGATGACCTTGTCGTACTGCGATCCGCGCGTGGCGATGAAGACGACCGGCATCCCGTCGTTGATCAACGCGATCGGGCCGTGTTTCATCTCGGCCGCGGGCATCCCCTCGGCGTGGATGTAACTGATTTCCTTGAGCTTTAACGCCCCCTCCAATGCCACCGGATAATGATAACCGCGGCCCAGGAACAGCCAGTTTTCCCGTTCGCAGAACTGTTCAACGATCCCGCGGATGTGGTCGCTTTGTTCCAGCACCTTGGTCATCTGGTCGGGGATGGCGCACAGGCCGTCGATCACCTCCTGGCATTGCGCCTGGCTCATGAACCGCCGCCGGCCGACGTACAGCGCCAGCATCGCCAGCACGACGATCTGGCAGGTGAACGCCTTGGTGCTGGCCACGCCGATTTCCGGCCCCGCGTGCAGATAAATCCCCGCATCGGTCTCCCGCGCGATCGTTGAACCCACGGCGTTGATGACGCCCAGCGCCAAGGCCCCTCGTTCCTTGGCCTCGCGCAGCGCCGCCAGCGTGTCGGCCGTCTCGCCCGACTGGCTGATGGCCACCACCACGGTTCCCTCTTCCACGATCGGATTGCGATAGCGGAACTCCGAGGCATAGGTGCATTCGGTGACGATTTTGGCCAGGTCCTCCATCAGGTAATCGCCCACCAGCCCCGCGTGCCACGCCGTCCCCTGGCCGGTGAGAATGATCCGGTGGGCGCGAATCAGTTCGCGCGTGTATTTGGAGACGCCCCCCAGCACGATCCGGCCGTCTTTTTGTTCCGCACGCCCGCGAAGGGTGTTGCTGATGGCGGTCGGCTGCTCAAAAATCTCCTTGAGCATGTAGTGCGGATAATCCCCCAGCTCGTATTCCTCCAGCTTGTTTTCCAGTTGCGACACCACCGGGCTGATCGCGATGTCGTCGATCGTGCAGGTGCGAAACGCCTCCGGCTTCAGGATCGCCATCTCGTTGTCGTTCAGATAAATCACCTGCGTGGTGTGTTCGACGATCGCGCTGGCATCCGATGCGACGACGTATTCATCCTTGCCGACGCCGATGATCAACGGGCTGCCCTTGCGCGCCACCACCAGCGTGTCCGGCTCATCCTTGCAGATCACCGCGATGCCGTACGTCCCTTCCACCTGGTGCAGCGCCCCCTGCACGGCACGCTGCAACAGCGAAACGCCGGCCGGGATGTGGTTCTGCGCCTTCATCTGGTCGTACAAATCCCCAATCAGAACGGCCAACACCTCGGTGTCGGTCTGACTGGAAAACTGGTGTCCCTTGCCGGACAGGAATTTTTTCAGCGCGGCGTAGTTTTCGATGATTCCGTTGTGAACCAGCGCGATCCGGCCGGAATTGTCCAGGTGGGGGTGGGCGTTGCATTCGGTGGGGGCGCCATGCGTGGCCCAGCGGGTGTGCGCCATGCCGATGAAGGCATCGGGCATCGACTGGCCGTTTTGAATCGTATTTTCCAATACGCTGATCCGGCCCACCGCCCGGCGGATGTGCAGGTCGCCGGCGGTGTCGATCACCGCCACGCCGGCCGAGTCATATCCCCGATATTCCAGCCGCTTCAAACCCTCCACCAACAGCGGTTGAGCGATCTTCCGGCCAACGTACGCAACGATTCCACACATATTGTTCCCTCCAAGCCCTTCTTTAGTCAGTGGTAATGAACCAAAACAGGTCGTACCATCGTAGAATATTCAGTGTAGCCGCGCTTTGGCCGGCGGCCAAGAAAAATCGACCCAAATTAACGGCCTGTTATTTAATCGGACCGTTCGGTTGCAACAATTACCGGGGTTGTGTCGATTTGTGACAATTGGGCGATATGAAATCATCCAGGAAGGTCCACATGGATTTATTTGCGGACGTTCGCGACAAAAACATTCGCAAGGTGGCTCCGCTGGCCGTGCGTATGCGTCCGCGAAATCTGGATGAATTTGTCGGCCAGCGGCATTTTCTCGGACCTGGCAAACTGCTCCGTCGGATGTTGCAGGCCGACCGCCTGAGCAGCGTCCTGTTTTATGGTCCGCCCGGAACCGGCAAAACCACACTTGCGCTGCTGATCGCCCAATACAGCAAAGCCCATTTTGAACAGGTCAACGCCGCCGCCGTCGGGGTGAAGGAAGTCCGCTCGCTGCTCGACGCCGCGCGGGAACGTCTGGCCACCGGCGGGCGGCGAACGGTTCTTTTTGTCGATGAAATCCATCGCTTCAACCGCGCCCAGCAGGATGTTCTTCTGGGAGACGTTGAAAGCGGCCAGGTTTTACTGGTCGGCGCCACCACCGAAAATCCGTTTTTCGCCGTCAATTCCCCCCTCATCAGTCGAAGCCAGATATTTCAATTCGGCCCGCTGGGCGAACAGGACATCAAAGAGCTGCTCACCCGCGCCATCGCCGATCCGGATCGTGGGTATGGCAAATTGTCCATCCGGATCGACGACGCCGCACTCGATCACTGGGCCACCACCAGCGATGGCGATGCCCGCCGGGCGCTGGGGGCGCTGGAGGTGGCGATCCGATCCCAGATCGCCGAACAGGGTGAAGAACATCCCATCCACATCACGCTTTTGATTGCCGAAGAATCCATCCAGCGCAAAGCGATCGTGTACGATGCCACCGGCGATGAGCATTACGACGCCGCCAGCGCGTTGATCAAATCCATGCGCGGCAGCGATCCGGATGCGGCCGTCTATTGGGTGGCCCGGATGCTCGAGGCGGGCGAAGACCCCCGTTTCATCGCCCGCCGGATCGCCATTCTCGCCAGCGAAGACATCGGCAACGCCGACCCCCGGGCGCTTCAGGTCGCCGCCTCCGCCTATTCCATCGTCGAACGGATCGGAATGCCCGAGGCTCAACTGACCCTTGGACAGGCCGCCATTTACATGGCCACCGCTCCCAAATCCAACGCCTCCGCCAAGGCCATCTGGTCCGCCATGGATGATGTTCGCAACGGCCGAACCCTTCCCGTCCCTCGTCATCTGCGCGACACGCATTATTCGGGCGCAACCCGTCTCGGTCACGGCAGCGGCTATCAATACGCCCACGACCATCCCGGCGGATATGTCCAGCAGGATTATCTGGGGGTTGATAAAGAATATTATGTGCCCACCGATCGCGGTTTTGAGGCCGAAATTGCCGCCCGAATGGCCCGGTTGAAGCAACCTCAACCTGACAATTCTCCCAACGAGATGGAGAATAATGTGTCTAAATAGGATATGATGGTCTGATGTTCATGGGGGAACCGGGGTTGAGGGATTGCGATATGGCCGAGGGTAGCAACAAAACCATCATCCGACGGCAGCTTCGCGAAAAGCTGGCCGCCATGCCCGTCGACCTTCGTCATCGCAAAAGCATCGCCGCCTGTGATCTGATCGCCGCCAGCCCTGAATTTCATCAGGCTTGGGTCATCATGCTCTTTTTGAGTACATCCGAGGAGGTTGATACCGCCCCGTTGGCCTTGCGGGCCTGGCAGGCGGGCAAGACGGTCGTCGTCCCCAAAGTATCGTGGGATCAGCGGCGGATCCTGCCGGTGGAGATCAACAGCCTACAGACCGGCCTGACCGTCTCCGGCTCAGGCGTCCGTGAGCCGCTGGCCGGCAAGCCGGTCCCGCTTGAATTCATCGACCTGGTGATCGTCCCGGGGCTGGGTTTTACCGAAAAAGGCCATCGCATCGGGCGCGGGATGGGATTTTACGACCGGTTCCTTGCCCAGAGCGATTTTCTGGGTTTGTCGTGCGGCCTCTGTTTTCAGGAACAGGTCGTCGAGGAATTGCCGATGCTTGACCATGATATGCCACTGAGTATGCTGGTCAGCGACCACGGAATTCGACGATTCAGCACAAGCTGTATCCGCCAGCCGTAAGATGGATTGCGGATGGTTGAAATTTCATGATCTTCCTCACTTGAGAACATGGAGGTTCTCCACATGTCTCGTAAACAAACGCGAATCAGCCGGGCTTTGATCGGCATTCTGGGCGTGGCGGTGGTGCTGGGCCTGGTGTCCTATTTCCACAATGTCAACAAGAGCAAGGCGTTGGAAACCGCAAACGCGCCGCAGCCGTTGCCGGTGACCCCCGCGGTGGCGCCGCACGCGCCGCAGGCTGTTCCGCCGCCGACATCCCAACCCGCGCCGGTGGTGTCGCGCACGCCGGATGCAACCCACACGGCCGTCAACCCCGCGCAGCCCGCCGAGCCGGGCACGCTGGCCGAGGGACAATCCAAAATCCAATCCGGCGACCTGTTGGCTGGCCGGCAGATCATCAACGACCTGCTCCAGAGCGGCACGCTTTCACCGGCCGAATCGGCCGCCGCCCGACAGGCTATCGCCCAGGCCAACCAGACTCTGATTTTTTCCGCCAAGCGATTTCCGAACGATCCGTTTGGCGGAACCTACGTCGTCAAGCCGGGAGACAACCTCGCCAAGATCGCTCAGAACCATGACATGACCTGGGAACTGCTGGCCCGCATCAACGGCTTGAACGACCCGCGAAAACTCCGAGCCGGGGCGACGTTGAAAGTGATCAAGGGGCCGTTTCACGCCATCGTGACCAAGAGCGCTTTCACCATCGACATGTACCTGGGGTCGGCCGGCGAAAAAGGTTCGATGTACGTCACCACCTTCAACGTCGGCCTGGGCCGCAACGATTCCACCCCGACCGGCTCATGGATCGTCACGCCGCAGAACAAGTTGAAAAACCCCAAGTTCTGGGGCGCCTCGGACCTGCCGCCGGCCGAGGCGGACGATCCGAAAAACCCGCTGGGTGAATACTGGATCGGCCTGGAAGGAACGGACGGCCACGCCGTCGGCAAACAATCCTACGGCATCCACGGGACCATCGAACCGGATTCCATCGGCAAACAGGAATCGCACGGCTGCATCCGCCTGCGAAATGGCGAAATCGATCTGGTCTACGAGATGCTCGTCGAAGGCAAAAGCACGGTCATCGTAAAGGATTGACCCGGCTTCCCGCCGCGTGTCACGCTGGATCAACTCATGGCCGCAAACCCTTATTGCGGCATGTGCCGGCCGGGCTTGAGAATCTGCACTTTCACCACTTCACTGGGCAGCAGCTTGCCGGCGTTGATCCGCTCATCGGGATCAAACGCCCGTTTGGTCCGTTGAAACTGCTCCATCGTCGGCTGATCGAACTGATAGTTCATCAGGTGCAGCTTTTCGATTCCCACCCCATGTTCGCCGGTGACGGTTCCGCCGGCGTCGATGCAGAATTGCAGGACTTTCTCGGCTGCGCGCAGCGTGTTCTGCACCTGGTTGTCATCCCGGTCATCGTACAAAAAAATCGGATGGACGTTGCCATCGCCTGCGTGGAAGACGTTGGTGATCTGAAGCCCGTATTCCCGGCCGATCTGGTCGATCTTTTCCAGGACCGAGGCCAGCATCGAACGGGGCACGCACGCATCCTGCGTACAATAGCTGTGGCTGATCCGACCAATCGCCCCAAAGGCGCTCTTGCGGGCCTTCCAGAGCGCCGCCCTTCGGGCCGGGTCGGCGCTGGTCTCCAGGCTGGTGGCATGGTTGGACCGGCAGATCTCCTCGATCTGCTTCATCTGCCCATCCAGTAACGCTTCGATCCCGTCGATCTCGATCAGCACCAGCGCTTGTGTCGCGGGGTCAAAACCGAATCGATACGCATCCTCGATCACCCGCACCATGCTCCCGTCGAGCATCTCCATCGCGCAGGGCAGATGTCCATCGGCGATGATCTTGCTGACCGTGTGGCACGCATCGGCCGTGCGGCCGAACGTCGCCACGATGGTGCGAAACCCCTGGGCCTTGGGCGCCAATCGAACCTGAAGCCGCGTGATGATACCGAACGTTCCCTCGCTGCCGCAGATCAATCCCGGCAGGTCCATCGCGGGCGATTCGTAGCATCCCGCCAACGCGCCGGTGCGCAGGATCGTTCCATCCGCCAGCACCATCTCCATCCCCAGCACGTGATTGGATGAGACAAAATCCTTCAGCGTGTGAATCCCCCCGGCATTGGTGGCCGCGTTGCCGCCGATGGTCGATGCCTTCTGCGACGATGGATCGGGCGCGAAATGATACGCCGACCCGCCCGGCAGCAGTGCCACCGCATCGGTCAACGCGGTGTTCCGCACGCCCGCCTCCACGTCCGCCACGCGATTGCGCAGGTCGATCGAATGGATGCGGTTCATCCGGCTGGTGGAGACGATCACGCCGTTCTCAAACGCCACGCACCCTCCCGCCAGCCCCGTCCCCGTCCCGCGCGGCACAATCTGCACCCCCGCGGCCGCCAGCAGCTTCACGATCCGCACCACCTGCTCGGTGTTTGTCGGAAAGACCACCGCCCCCGGCCTGGCCCGTGCGATGGTGAATCCATCAAATTCATAGACGAACAACTCGGAGGGATCGACCATCAATCCGCCCGCCGGCAATATCCCGGCCAGTTCCGCCTGCAATTCAGCCGTCATCATCTCCATAGCGTAGCCTTGGCCGATCCATTTTTCGACCATCCGAACGACCTGAATTTGTCTGAAAATTGCTCCAATGAATACTGTTCCGGCCATGAGGCATTGGCCGATAACATCAAAAGTGCCTTGATTGGCAGGTGGAGAACGATGTGAAACCCATACAGGTCAAAATCTCGCGGATTGGGGGCGGTACCGTTCCCCTGCCGCGAAAAATGACCGAACACGCGGCCGGATTTGACGTGTCGGCGGCGGTCGACCGGCCGGTGGTGGTCAAAGCAGGCCAGATTCATCGCATTCCCTGCGGTTTTGCGATGGCGCTTCCGCCCGGATACGAAGCGCAGATGCGACCCCGCAGCGGGTTGTCCAGCAAACATGGCGTGACGCTGATCAATTCCCCCGGAACCATCGATTGCGACTACCGGGGTGAAATCCAGGTGCCGCTGATCAACCTTGGCCCGGCCGATTTCACGGTCGAGCCGGGGATGCGCATCGCGCAAATGGTCATCGTCCCCGTGCCGCCGGTTCAACTGGTCGAGGTGGACGCCCTGGATGAGACCTCCCGCGGCAGCGGCGGTTTTGGACACACGGGACATTAAACGAGCAACGAGCGACGAAAATCATGGATCGGACCAATCTCTGGCGACGGGTTGTACTGTTCAGCGCCATCGGCGCATGGGCCTTTTTATTGCTTGCATTGGGAAGTTTTCATCCCACCGACTGGCCCAGCCATGAAATCTATCCCTATCCACCCATTCAAAACCTCTGCGGCAGCGCCGGGGCGTTCGTGGCGTATTACACGTTTTTGTTCATCGGGCAGGGGGTTTTCCCGATCCTCTTCTTCGCCGGCATCTGCCTGACGATCACGCTCTTTCGGGATGGGGTCTCCGACCTGTGGCTGCGGACCACCGGTTTGGTCCTGTTGACGGTGGCTTTTGCAACGACCATCCATCATTTTCATCCCGGATCGCACAATGGCTTCCCCGAAGGGCAGGGGGGCATCGTCGGCATCGGGGCCGCCAGTTTCCTGCAATCGCATTTCAGCACCATCGGAACCCGCCTGATCCTGGCGACCATCTTTCTGGTCGGCCTGCTGCTGGCGGCCGATGACCTGGTGTTGCGCGCACCCGGTCTGGCCGGTGGGGTGATCAACAACGTCAAAGACCGCGCCCCCAACATCCGCTGGAATTTCATCTCCTTCCCGAAACTCCCCTCATTGCCCCGGTTTGTAACCAGGGAGTCATCGGTCGCCGCGACCGTACCATCGCGATTGCCGGCGCACAAAGAGGATGAGGATGAGGAGCCGTTGAAATTGCCGGTTTTGCTGGAACGAAACAAATCCGCGAATCTGTCGGATTCGGAAATCGAGTTGACGTATCACAACGATGAGCCGGCCGCCGCATCGCAGGAGAGCGCCTTTGTGGATGAAGGCGATCCCCAGCCTTCGGTGGCCGCGACGGTTCCGCCGGCCGAGGAACAGGTGGTCCAGGCTCCACCTCCGGAATTGAAAAAAGAGATTATCGTCAAGCTGCCCAACTCCGTGAAACCCCGGCAAACCTCTCCGCCGCCCCCTCCGCCCAAGGAATTGGGCGAATATCACCTGCCGCCGTGGGATTGTCTGGCCGAGCCGGAACAGGGGTTTGCCGAATCGCAGGAAAAATACGTCCGCGAAAAGGCGGCCGTCCTCGAACAGGCCTTGCGCGAGTTCGACATCGACGCCCACGTGGTCGAAATCGACACCGGGCCGGTGATTACGATGTACGAATTGAGCCTCGCCCCCGGCATCAAGGTCTCGCAGATCACGGCCTTGTCCAACGACATCGCCCGCGCCCTGGCGGCCGTCAGCGTCCGCATCGTCGCGCCCGTTCCGGGCAAGAGCACCGTCGGCATCGAAGTGCCCAACGCGCAAAAGGAAAAAGTTCGTTTCAAAGACCTGATGCAACTGGCCCCCGAAGCCACGCGCAAGATGATGATCCCGCTGTATTTAGGTAAAGACGCCAGCGGCGAACCGTTGATCACCGACCTGGCCGGCATGCCCCACTGTCTGATCGCCGGCACCACCGGTTCGGGCAAGTCAGTCTGCATCAACACGATCATCATGTCGATCATGTACACCCAGCGACCGGACGTGGTGAAGCTGATCCTGGTCGATCCCAAGGTCGTGGAAATGGCCCCGTTCAAGGACATTCCGCACCTGATGTGCCCGGTGATCAACGACACAGGCAGAGCCACCAGCGTATTGGAATGGGCCTGCGAGAAGATGGACGAACGGTACGAATTTCTGGCCGAGGCGGGCGTTCGTAACATCGCCGGGTATAACAAGTTATCGCGTGAAGAGCTGATCGAACGATTCCAGCCCCAAACCCCTGAGGAAGAAGCCAAGATACCCAAGCAGATGCCGTATATCGTCATCATCATCGACGAATTGGCCGACTTGATGATGACCAGCGGCAAGGAAGTCGAGACGTTCATCGTCCGTCTGGCCCAGAAAGCCCGCGCGGTGGGGATACACCTGATCCTCGCCACCCAGCGCCCGCAGGCCACCGTTGTCACCGGCCTGATCAAGTCCAACATGCCCAGCAAAATCGCCTTCCGCGTCGCCAGCAAGATGGACAGCCGGATCGTGTTGGACCAGAACGGCGCCGAACTGCTGTTGGGACAGGGAGATATGCTCTTTTTGCCGCCGGGCGCCAGCAAGCCCATCCGTTCGCAGGGCACTTATATCGACGACAAGGAAATCCGCGAAAGCGTCAAACTGCTTCGTCACACGGCCGAGGCCCAATACGAGCCGGAACTGGTGCAGATCAAGAGCCACATCGGCATCGACGGGGAGATGGAAAAGGATGAATTGTTCGAAGATGCCGTCCGCATCGTCCTTGAAACCAAACGCGGCAGCGTCAGCCTGTTGCAACGCCGCCTGACCATCGGATACAGCCGCGCCTCCAGACTGATCGAAATGATGGCCGCCACCGGCATCGTCGGCGACTACAAAGGCTCCCAGGCCCGCGAAGCGATGTTCACCGTCGAAGAATGGGAAGCCATGAAAGCCGCCCAACGGGCGGACGCGGAGAGTGGGATGAGCGTGTAGGAGGAGGCGGCGCATTCCAGTAATCTGAGGGCATCGCTCAGGCGACGCCGGATTTCTGCAATACGCGGCGAAGTCGCACGATGGTTCGTTGCCGCCGTGGACTGGTCAGGTCATGTTCCCAAATTCGCATGACTCTCCACCCTTTTTTTCGCAGCGTGCGATTGACAAGCCGATCACGCCTTTTATTTCCCGCAAGTTTGTTCTGCCAAAATTCCTGGTTGTTCGCCGGTTGTGTGGCATGTTGCGGGCAGCCATGCCAGAAACAACCATCCACGAACAACACCACACGCTGGGTGCGAAAAACGAAATCGGGTTTGCCGAACAGGGGCGGATGCCGCCGCCAGCCGGTAATTTTGTGGTGCAACAGCAGGGCCACCATCGACAATTCCGTCCCTCGGTTTCCCCGGCTCCGAATGGCCGCCATGACCTGTGATCGCTTGGCGGGTGTGAAGACGTCAGCCATCGATTGATCCGCGACACAACAGGGCCAGTTTCCGCCGATGCTCCAACTCATCGGGAGTGTGTTCGCTCATCTGGTCGTACAGGCCGCACCACTGCGCATCGGAAGGATACACCTCATCCCCATCAAGTTCGCCCGCTTCAATACGCCGCCACGCCTCAGTCGCCAATGGAACCAGCGACGCTGGCCATCCGCCGTCAGGTTCATCCCAACTGTCGGGGTGAAGCTGAGGGAAAAGGTATGCCAGCGACGACCATGCGCGGATAAATTCATCTTTCGGTAACGAATCCAAAGGTTTAATCAGGGTGGAAATCAATTCCAATTCTGCGCAGTCAATCGAATCGGGGATGTAAAGTGAAGCAGCCATAATAAACACGACTATACCAAGGGATACCTTGTTTGCCAGGGGCCTATTCCCATTTTGCAACACAGTGTTCGAGATGCCACTTGCAGGCATCAGGATGGACTCGTAATGACGGGTTTGAAGCCTCCGAAATAGAGTGATCAACAAATTGTTTTAGGAATTCGTTCTCCCTTAACTGTTGAATGCGGATGGGGACATGAATGGTGCGGTTACTGGTGATCCCAAAAAGCCCCTGATCGAACGCCCAGTGCAGCGTTCGTGTTAGCGCCACTCCATTTCGAATGTCGTCGGTACCTCCTTCACCGAGAGGCACCACATGTGCGGATTCAACTTCGTATAGTGAGTCTGGACCTTCAATGCAGATGCCGCTCACAGCGCATCTATGACCATACTCCCTGCGTACAGATTCGCGAAATACCGAACTACGCGCAATGCGGATTTGCCGCGATTCCGATCGTCGCACCTCCGGATTTAGAATATGGAATGGTCCCTGAGCAAATCGTTCAACATCCTGCTTGGCATTGATGAGAAGCTCACGGGTCAACGGCGTTTGATCCTGATACAATCTCCCCCAACGATGGGTGCCAAGCAGGCTGCTAATTTCATCAAAATCATGTGTGTTGCGACGTATTAGAATAAACCGAAATCTATCAAGCTCATCAATTTTGCGTTGAAATACCATTACGTCACCAGCGGATGCGCGGGTTCTCAGCGGAGCAATTCCTTCGGTAAGTCTGCTTTCTGGTGGACGTCTATTGCCCCAAGTCTGAAATTGATAACGAATTTTTCCGCTTGCAACATGTGTGACGTCATCATACATGTCGACATGTAATGACTGGTCAATCGTTGGATATAGAGCGGAAGTTCTAGTCTCATCCAACGCTGGCAAAAAACATCGTAATTCTTTTGGGAAGACCATCCCGCCTTGATGGCCCGGCGCTGCGGAAGTGTCGTTATGTGCGAGAATCTTGAAAAATGGAGCATCCCATCTGGAATCCCCGATCATTTCATGAATTGCCATGCCATGTACTCCGCTTTATTTCGTAACTTTCCTTACACCAGTTGTGGACAGTCCAATAGCTCGAATAGTAAAGGAAGGCAATTGGAGGCAGATTGATTCTGTGGCGAAGCATATAGCGATTCAACCAAACGCTTTGCGATCCGCTCGATTACAGGGACGACAACCGAGTTTCCAAATTGCCTGTAAGCCTGTGTGTCCGACACCGGGATTTTGAAATCGGGGGGATATCCCATGAGATTCGCGCATTCGCGCGGCGTCAACCGGCGGGGATTTTTCCCTTGTCCCTGTGAAATGAGGATCTCAGATCCATCCTTGTGATAACGGGCGCTCAGCGTGCGGGCCACATCTTGACGCGTGACCAATCCATAGCCAAACCCATTGCCAGCCTCTTGGTGTTTGCGGGCATAATTTTGGAGATAGTTCCAAAGATGGTCTGTAAGCGTATATTTTTCCGGGACCCGCCGCTCCAAAATACTGCCCAGCCTGGGGCCATCGATGGGAAATTTGGGGAAATCAAACGCGCGGTTCGGCTTGAAACCAACCAAAAAGATTCGTTCGCGATGCTGTGGCACAACCGAAGCCGCATCAATCACCTTGTACCGGACCTGATACCCCAGTTCTTTCACAAGAGTATCGTGGATAATGGCGAATGTTCGTCCCTTGTCATGACGCAGCAGGTGCTTGACGTTTTCCAGGACGAATGCGCGAGGTTGGTGATGATCCAGAATGGCGGCAATCGAGAAAAAGAGATTGCCCTGCCGTTCATCCTCAAAACCGTGTTTTCTACCAAGGCTGTTCTTTTTCGAAACTCCTGCCAAGCTGAATGGCTGGCACGGAAACCCCGCGCAAAGAATGTCAAAAGTCGGAATTTCGGCAACCGGCTTGGTGTTAATGTCCCCCCAAGGTTCCTCCCCGAAGTTGGCGGCGTAAGTTTGGCGGGAGAAGCGGTCCCAATCACTGGAAAAGACGCATTTTGCCCCGGTACGTTCAAAAGCGAGCCGGAAACCACCGATACCGCAGAACAGATCGATGAATCGCAGGGTGGAAGGATCGCTGTGATTGGGACGATCAACCCGGCGCGGCCGAATGTCACGGGAGCGGGGTTCGCCTTCGCTTGATCTCCCGCCGCTGGCGAGGATGAAATCAACCACGGCCTTCGGTGGAGCGTCCCGCAAGTTGCCGTCGAACCGAGCGGATTTCCGACCCGATCCGGATTTACGGATGGGCGGTTGATCCCCACGGCCGGTTGTAGGACGATTTCGTAACGTTTTTGTTTTGTTGTCCAATTTTATTGCCATCACAGAGCATCATCTTACCGGCTGGCGGGCCGAAGCGCAAATCTGACGGCCGTCTATACCGGGAATATCCATCGCATTTGGCTGGCGGGGGTGTCGATGCCAGACTTGTATGACGAATATATGCGTCTTTTTCGCAAATATCCTGGCTCTCTGGCATCGTGATCCCAACCTCCCTACCCTATCCCCATGGAACACATCGAAGGCCGGGAGTCGGTTTTGGCCGCGTTGGGGGCGTTTCAGAGGCGGTTTCAGGTCATATTGGTTCGGCATGGGATTCATCAGGAGAAGATACAGGACATTCTGGATTTGGCGGCCGAGCGGAACGTGCCGGTGCGGGTTGTCGATTCGGGGCAGTTGAACGATCTGGCGCATGGGGCGAGCCACGGCGGGGTGCTGGCGGTCTGTTCGTCCAAGCCGCGGACGACGCCGGAGGAGCTGTATGAACGACTGCGACAACTTGACCGGCCGGCCATGCTGTTGCTGTTGGAAGGGGTGGACGATGCCCGGAACCTGGGGTTTACGTTGCGCACGGCCGAGGCGTTGGGGGTGGATGCGGTGCTGATCAAGCGGCATTTATGGGATTTTGACCCGGTGGAAGTCGCCCGGCCGGCATCGGGGGCGTATGAGCGGCTGCCGTTGGTGCAGGTGGATGACCTGTCGGTCATTCAGGAGCTTCAGCGGATGGGGTTGCGGTTGTTCGGCTGTATCGCGGGGGCGAAACGGTCGATGTATGACGTCGATCTGACGGCCGGCGCCATCCTCGCGATCGGCGGCGAAAAACGGGGCCTCAGCGGGGCCGTGCGGTCGATTTGCGACCGCCTGATCACCATTCCCACCATCGGCGGGGCCAGTTCGCTCTCATTAACCCACGCGGCCGCCATCGTGCTGGCCGAGGCGTTTCGCCAGCGGCGATTCAAGGCGACCGAGCATCATCAGGAGGGATGATGAGCGATTGTCCGCTTTATCAGCCACCTTTGTCGGATTCGACCAACCTGTCGCCGGTTGTCATGGACTGGTCTTGTAAGATTGAAAACGCCTCGGACAGGAACGGGCTTTGCCAGTATGAATACAGGTGCGGATGGCATTTTTCGCTGGGCACAAGATACCCGCACGCGCCGTTGACCAGGTTCATCGCCGCGACGGGTCGATCCGGCCAGCGCTGGCGCAGGGCGATTTGCCATTGGGAATAAGCTTCGTTGGGGTGACCGAACAGCAGCGCCCCGCCGATGCGCCACGCCCACAGGGGCATTTCGCAAACCGGCTGTTCGCCCAGGAACTGGACCAGCAGCAGTTTGCGGCGAAGCCGTTCACGGATGGCCGGATCGGTGGTTCCAGCGAGTTTTTCGGTGATTTCGGCCGGGCTGGGTTGCGGTTTGACCGGCAGGGGGATGCGTGTTTCGACGGCCTCCACGGTTGTGTCAACTGGCGCGGGCCGGTCGGCCCACACGCCCAATCGGGCGCCGGATTCCACGACTCGATCAAATTGGAGCGATTTGCCGGGCGGTCGCATTCCAAAGAGCGTGGCCAGCGCCGCATATCCAAGCCGTGTGCCATGCTGATCAGCCACGGCGACATCACCGACATATTGTAATGCGGGGGCCATGTCGCCGGAGGCGCCTGGCAGGAACAGGCAAGGGGCCTGCGTCGCACTCTCGACCGTCTGCCGCATCGCGCCAACGTAATCGGGCGAGATCAGACGATTATCCCACGCCAGCGTCGTGGGATGGCAGGCATAATTGACAATCGTCGCCATCGTCCGCCGGCTTTCGATGCTGGTGATCCGGCCGACCAGGAGCGTCGGGTCGCCGGGGATGGATGGATTGAAGCCCACCACGAATTTGTCAGGCTCGACGGGATCGATCATGTCCCGGTTGGCGGCCAGGTCGCACCAACCATATCGCCAGTCCATCAGGGCCGGTTGCGCCTTATTCAGCGCCTCGCGGGCCGCATCCAGCAGGATCGGGCCTAATCCACGGACGTAAGGATCGACCAAATTCCCGCCGGCATCATCGCAATCGCCCACGAAAATCGACGGTCCCGCGTGGGTGTGTGACAGGCAGATCATCACGCGACTGGAATCGATCGACAGGCCCTTGAGCACCTCGCCTCGAAGAATCCATTCATCGGTTGGCGATTTGAACCACCCCAGGTCGATGCCGATCAGGATCAGCGGCGGCGACTGCTCATCCGAAATCGAAAGCACGGTTGCGGTCATCGGGCGATGAACGCCTTTGGAGGCGGTGTGCGTCGCCGCGCCCCAGTTGTGGGAATGGATGCCTGGCGGCGGCGTGATGTCCCGCCGGGCCACACCGATCCGGCCACGAAATACCCGATCCATCAAAGGCGTGGCCATTACCGTTCATCCTTTCGCAATGTGGTCGCGCTGGTCAATGACAATCCACCATCCATCAGGATCGAGGTTCCGGTCATGTGCCGGTTGTCCGGATCACAAAGATGAGCAACTTGAAAGGCGACTTCCGCCGGCGAGATCAGCCGGCCAACCGGCACGATCCGCAGGCCCGATGCGCGCTGTTCGGGGTGATCGCGCCAGACGGCCCCGGTGAGGCCGGCATCGACGTATCCGGGCGCCACCTCGTTGACGAGAATGTCAAATTCGGCCAATTCCAGGGCCATCGTCTTGCAGAGCATTCGCAGCGCCGCCTTTGAGGCACAATAGGCGGGGATGTGAGTGTGTGGCGCGTGCGCCGCCCAACTGCCGATGAAAACCACCCGTCCGGGTCGCTGCAAAGCCCGCAATCGCAGGATGGCCGCCTGCGCCAGATGGAAGGCCCCGTCGAGATTGACGCGCAGGTCGCGACTCCATTGGTCGGGCGTAATTTCGCAGGTCGGCGCCAGCGTGACGACCGCGGCGTTGGGGATGATCAGCGTGGGCGGACCCAGATCCGCTTCGACCTGTTCCACCCAGCGGCCGACCTGCTTCCAGTCGGTGACATCGACCCGATCGTAACGGCAACGCCGGCCAAGAGATTTCAATGGTTCCAGGCGCGGGCCGGCGTCCGCATCCGGCCGGATGTCACCCAGGGCGACGTCGGCGCCCCGTCCGGCAAGTTCGATCGCGATGGCCGAGCCGATGTCGCCCAGTCCGCCGCTGATGATCGCGACCTGTCCGGCCAGGTTTTGTTCCCGATGACTGTTGGATGGTTTGGTTGTGTTCATTTACCAATCTCCCACGCTTCCATCTGAGTAAAACGACCGCTGAAGCACTTCCTGCTGGAATGGATGCTCGCGCACCTTTGCCTCGTTGATCTCAATGCCCAGCCCGGGCCGCTGTGATGGACGGACGATCCGGCCCCTGGGTTCCACGACAAACCCCTCGCTGACCACCTCCTGCCGCCATGGGACATCCTGGTGAACGCTTTCGCAGATGATGTAGCTGGGCGTGGCGAATCCAAGTTCCAGCGAGGCCGCCGTGCTGACCGGGCCTTGCGGATTGTGCGGGGCCAGCGCCACCCGATACGCCTCGGCCATCGCCGCGATCCGTCGCGCCTCGCTCAGGCCGCCGCAATGCGTGATGTCCGGCTGCAGGACGCTGGCGGCCCGCTTTTCCAGCAATTCGCGAAAACCGTGCTGCGTGATCAGCCGTTCGCCCGTGGCGATGGGCGTCTTGACGGCACGCTGAACCTCCGCCAGGCCATCGATCGATTCCGGCCAGCAGGGTTCCTCAAACCAGTACAGGTTGTAAGGTTCCAGCGCCCTGGCAAAGAGAATGCCCATCCGCGGGGTGGGCCGTGCATGACAGTCAACCATGATGTCGATGTCATCTCCCACCGCCTGACGCATGGCCGCGACGCATTTTTCGGCGTATCGAATCGGGCGCATCCCCTCCAGTGGCAGGGTCTCAGGGACCGCCATCGTCTTGAACGCGGTGAACCCATCGGCGACGGCCCCCTGCGCGAGATCGGCGAACCGCCCCGCGTCGGCCGGGCTGGTTTGATAAAAATCCTCCATCTTTCCGCCACCCAGATGACAGTAAAGACGAACGTGGTCGCGCACCGGCCCGCCCCAGAGCTTGTGGCACGGCACGCCAAGGGATTTGCCCAGGATGTCCCACAGCGCGATGTCGATGCCGCTGATGGCCGTGCCGCGGACGATCCCGTTGCCATGCCAGAAGTGCTGGCGGTACATCATCTGCCAGAGATGCTCGATGCGCGTGGGGTCCTGGCCGATCAGGAGCTGGCTGATGTCCTCGATGGCGCCGACGACGGATCGCGTATGCCATTCCAGCGTCGCCTCGCCCCAGCCGTACAGGCCATCCTGGTCGGTGATGACCTTGACGAAAATCCAGTTGCGCATCCGCGCGTTGCAGATGTGCGTCTCGATGGCCTTGATTTTCATGCTTCCACCTCGATGACCTTTGCCGGCCACAAAAATGCGTGCCAAACTCCTACCATTGTCTTGAATCCGGAACGTTCATCCAAGCCCCATCGTTCAGGATGGATTGCTGGCTGATCAGCCCCGGCAACGTCATGTCCAGTGCCTTGTGAATGTCGATGGGGCAGGGGATTTCACCCCTGATGGCCGCGATGAAGTCCTTCAGGACGAAATAATCCCCGCCGCCATGTCCCGCGTATCGCAAGACTTCCGGCGGATTGCGCCAACCTTCCGGCAGATGGCGGGCATAGGGTTCCTGCATCATCAGCGTCTGCGCATCCAGCCAGACGTTCTTGTCGGCGTTCACGCCGCGAAGCCATATCTTGTCCCGTTCATGTTCGCTGCGCGCCGATTCGTAGCTGCCATCGGTCCCCTGGAGCTGATAGTTGGCCGTCGAGTGGGGGCGATCCGACACGATGTCGTAGCGGATTTTGATCAACCTGTTCTTCCGGGTCTTGGCGAGCATCACCACCGAGTCGCACCCGTACGGCTTGCCCCGCGGATCAAGATGGTGCGAACCGCTGTCCTCGCAGCAGACCCGTTCCACCCGATCCCCCTCCATCCAGCTCAGGATCGGGCCAAGGCTGTGGGTGGGATAGGGGACGCCGCGATGGGAATTGAGTTCAAGCCGCCATGGGGTCTGCTCAAGCAGGTCCTTCAATTCATGGATGTATTCCCCCTCGGCGTAATACACCTCTCCGAACATCCCCGCCTTCACCAGCCCCCGCACGAACTGGTTTGGCCGCATGTAGATGTAATTCTCGGCCATCATGTAGATGGCTTTGGACTGGTTGCCCGCCTTCACCAACTGCCGGCATTCATCAATGGAGATGGCCGCCGTGACTTCGGACAGCACGTGGACGTTGCGCTCCAATGCCGCGACCGCCTGGCGGGCATGAAACTGCATCGGTGTGGCGATGAGAACCGCGTCCAGCCTGCACGAATCGAGCATCCGTTGGTAATCGTCAAACGCCTGCTCGGCGCCCATCTGCGCCTTGCACGTTTGCAGCACCTCGTTGTTGGTGTCGCACACGGCCGCCATGGTCACGTTCAACGCCTTCAGCGAATCCGTGAAATTTCCGCCGCGTCGGGCCGCGCCCACCACGCCGATCCGAATTTGATCCTTTGCCTGTTTCATAATGAAGACTCCCGTTGGTTGAATTCCATCACTTGTTTCAATACCGGATGCTGGCGCAGCAGATGCGCTTCCAGCGCTGTCTGCGACTCGGGCAGATCGCCCGCCAGGATGGCCTGCAGGATGCGACGGTGCTGATGCACGGTTTCGATTCCCGACGCCCGATCCATGCCTTCCCAGGAGAACAAAAAACGATAATATCGGCCGAAATTCGCAAAAAAGTCCCGGATGTACCGGTTCCGGCTGGCTTCGATGATCCAGGCATGAAACCCATCGTCGACCCGTGGCGGCTCGGTGGGATCGGCCAACACGACATTTCCCGCCAGATACGTTTCCATGGCCGATCGCCCCTCGGCCGATTGCAGCTTCTGCCAGCTCAATCGCAGCGCCATGCACTCCAAAGTCAGACGTACCGCCGCGAAATCATCCATGTCTTTTTGAAGGAACGGCCGCAATCTCCAACCGCGCCGGGGGATGTGTTCGATGACCCCCTGGCCCGCCAGCCGATGAAACACCTCCCGCACGGTGGTCGTGCTGACGGCGAATTGGCCGGCCATCGCCTGCTCACGCACGAAGGTCTCGCGACCTTCCAGACTTTGCGCAACCAGATGCCGGCCGATCGCTTCGACATAATCCATCGGCGGATCGACAGGCGGATGTTTCCCCTGTGCTTTCTTCCGATTGGACGATTTCTGATCACGATGTTCAGCCTTGCGTGAGGAGGGATCAATGTGATCCTTACCCTTTGCCGATCGCGAGTTGATTCCAATTCGCGCCCCGGCCCCTCGCTTTTCCAGCAACCCCTCCTGTCGCAGTTGGTGCAATGCGGTCCGGACGGGGCGCGTGCTCACGCGGTAATGCACCGCCAATCGCTCCAACGTCGGCTCGCATGGCAACGGCTGTCCGCTGGACAATCGTTCCCGCAAATCCTGCTCGATGTACTGCGACCAATTCACGGAAAATCAATATATTGACATTATATGTAATGTCAAATTATCGATTCCAGCTTCTTCCCATCACGTTGCAACGATAAAAATCATTTTGTAGGGTATTTCACACAATGAGTTTTCAAATGAAAGGCACAAACAATTTATGAAAATCAAAATCCGCTCCCGTCGGTTGTTGGTAGCCGTTGCCTCGCTGGTTGCCGCCGGTTGTGTGGCCAGTGAGCATACGCCGCAGGCGACCACGCAGGTGGTTGAATCGACCCAGCAGCCGCGCATCGTCGCCGACTCGCGAATCGCGGCCGGGCGGTATCTGGTCCGCGTCGGCGGATGCAACGACTGCCATACGCCCGGATACATGCAAAATCCATCCGCCATCCCTGAATCGCAATGGCTGACCGGCGTGCCGTTGGGATGGCAGGGGCCGTGGGGAACCACCTACGCGGGCAATCTTCGGTTGTTGGTGCATCAGATTGACCAGGAGGCCTGGGTGAAATATCTGCACACCCGAACGGCCCGGCCGCCCATGCCGTGGACGGCCGTCAATGCCATGTCCGATGAGGATTTGCGGGCGATGTACGTCTACATCAAAAGCCTCGGCCCGGCCGGCGAACTGGCGCCCGCTTATGTACCGCCCGGCGAAGAACCCAAGACCCCGTTCCTGCAATTGTCGCCGGTGATGCCCAAATCCAAGCCGGCCTGCGATGCCTGTTCGGCGCCGGCCACCCAACCCTGATGGGCCGCGATCCTGGATTCATGGAGCATCGATGTACGGGCTGGCGATCCTGTTGTTTTTTAATTTCGTCGGGGTGTTGCTGCACGAATGGGCGCGCATTCCGTTGCCCGGGAGCGTGTTGGGTTTGATCCTGTTCGCGGCGGGCCTTTTCAGCGGCCTCATCAAACTTCAATGGGTTGAATCGACGTCGCATCTGCTGTTGCGGCACATGCTGCTGTTTTTCGCGCCGGTGGTGGTGGGGGCGATGGCGTTGTCGGGCATCCTGCGACAGCAATGGCCGAGCATCACGCTGGCGCTGACGGGCAGTTTGCTGATCGGCATGCTCATCACCGGCTGGACGGCCTCGGCGCTGATGCGGGGGCGCGATGATCAACCCTGACGTTTTTCGCAACCCGTTGTTCGGCGTCTCGGTGACGGTGATCGCCTATGCGCTGGCCTCGGCGGTGCATCGGCGGTTTCACTGGGCGCATGCCCTGTTGCTGACGTGCGGCGGGATCGTCGCGTTGTTGCTGGCGGGGGGGATACCTTACGAATCGTACAAGGTGGGCGGGGACCTGATCGCGTTTTTTCTGGGGCCGGCGACGGTGGCGCTGGCGGTTCCGCTGTACAAGCAATGGCGTCGAATTCGCAGCCATGCCGGGGCGGTGCTGACATCGGTGGCGGCGGGGTCGATTGGCGGGCTGGCCAGCGCCGGGCTGCTGGTCTGGCTGGCCGGCGGGTCGAGACTGATCCTCTTGTCGATGATGCCCAAATCCGTGACCACGCCGATCTCGATTGAATTGTCCCGTGAATTGGGCGGATCACCGGAACTGACGGCCGTCCTGACGGTTCTGGCGGGCCTGCTGGGCAGCGTCATCGGGCCGGCGACGCTGCGCCGGTTGGGGGTTCGTCGCGACCTGGCGATTGGACTGGCGATGGGAACATCCTCTCACGGCATCGGCACGGCCCGCGTGATCCGCGAATCCGAACTTCAAGGCGGCGCCAGCGGACTGGCGATGGCCTTGGCGGGGATATTCACATCATTATGGCTGGTGCCGGTGTATTGGTGGCTTGGCGCGCACGCGGGACAGATGTAAAAGGATCAAACCATGCCAACTCATGCCATGCACAACTCGATGGAACAGGCGATTCATGCGGGTCGATTGCAACCGACCATGAATTTCAATCAGAAAGTGTGGGCGTTGACCTCCCGGATTCCGGCCGGCTCGGTGACGACTTATGCCAGCATCGCCCGCAAGCTGGGCACGCGCGCCTATCGGGCGGTGGGGCAGGCGCTGCACAACAATCCCTATGCGCCGACCGTGCCATGCCATCGCGTTGTCGGAAGCGACGGCCGGCTGACCGGTTATGCACACGGCCTGCGGGCCAAACAAAAAATTCTGGCATCCGAAGGGGTCAAAGTGGTTCACAATCGTGTGAACCTCGCGGAGTCGATGTTTAACTTCCGCTGATCGCCCTCCATTGGCGCATTACGCAGCCTGAACCGACTCGATGCTGGTGATCTGCCGCAGCACGATGTCGGTCCATCCACCTCGATTGAAAACAATGAAAAAGCGGGTGTCGGTGGGCACCGCCAACTGCGGATCCGTGACGTCAAAATGTTTGCCATCCGCGGTATTGACCCGGAACGGCTCAAATGGCTCACGATCCAGCCGTGCGCGAAGTTCGTTTTTCGTCATGGCCATTACAACCATCCTTTGACCGAATTTATCGTACCTGGCGACTTGTGCCTACGTATGGGCCACGCTTCCAGGCAAAAAGCCTTCGAGTTTTCGGGCGCGTACCGGATGCTGGAGCTTGCGAATCGCCTTGGCTTCAACTTGGCGCACGCGCTCGCGCGTCACCTTGAAAATCCGGCCGACTTCCTCCAGCGTGTAGGTATACCCGTCGCCGATGCCGTATCGCAGCTTGATGATCTCGCGCTCACGGTAGGTCAGCGTCTTGAGCACCTGCTCGATCTTGTCCTTGAGCATCTCCTGCGCCGCCGACTCGACCGGGTTGTCGGCCTTCTCATCCTCGATGAAATCGCCGAAGTAGCTGTCTTCGCTTTCGCCCACCGGCCGGTCCAGCGAAATGGGATGGCGGCTGATCTTCAAAACCCGCCGGGTTTCGCTGACGCTCATCTTGGCGCGCTTGGCGATCTCCTCGATGGTCGGTTCGCGTCCCAGTTCCTGCATGAGCTGCTTGCTGATGTTTCGTAGCTTGCTCATGGTCTCGATCATGTGGACCGGGATGCGAATCGTCCGCGCGTGATCTGCGATCGCCCGCGTGATCGCCTGGCGAATCCACCACGTCGCGTAGGTGCTGAACTTGTAACCCCGGCGGTATTCGTACTTGTCCACCGCGCGCATCAGCCCCGTGTTGCCTTCCTGGATGATGTCCAGGAACGACAGGCCGCGGTTGCGGTATTTCTTGGCGATGGAAACCACCAGCCGAAGGTTGCCCCCCGACAGCTTTCGCTTGGCGTCCTCGTATTTGAAATAAATCTTGCGGACCGCCGTCACCCGCTTGTGCAGGGATTGCGCATCCTCCAGCACCAGGTCTTCCAGCCCCGAACGCTCCTGAAGGCAGACCTCCAGGTCCTCGCCCGGATCCTTGACCTTTTCCAGCTCGTCAATCCGCTGCTCCAGCTCCAGCATCTTTGTCGAGATGCTCGTCAGCTTCTTCATCAGCGGCGTCACCTTGCTGGTGCGCAGCGACAATTCTTCAAGCAGTTTCACGCTTCGACGGCGGCGCCGGCGGATCGCCAGCCGCAACTCGTCCAGTTCCTTGCGGACTTTGCAGACACGCAGCGAATCCCAGTCCTCGCGGTTGCGACCCAGCATCGCCCGCACCGAACCGAGGTTCAGCGGGATGCGCTGGCCGATCGTTCCCTTGTCCGCCTGGTCCTCGGCCGTCGAAATTTTCATCGTCCGGTCAAAGGGCAGATCGCCGTCGTCCACCTGTTGCAGAATTTCCACCGCCGATTGAAGACAGTAGTCGCTCTCCAACACCTTGGAACGGAAAATCTTGCGGAAAATCTCGATCCGCTTGGCCAGCCCGATCTCCTGCTCGCGGGTCAGAAGGGGGATTTCCCCCATCTGCGTCAGATACATGCGAACCGGATCGTCGATGCGCTTGGTCGATGCTTCGGCCAGTTCGGCGTCGATGTTCAGATCGACTTCTTCCTCTTCCCCGGCCGCGCCTTCAGGCAGAAAATCGTCGGCCTCCTTCTTGGACGACGATGCCGCCGTGAGACTGGCCGACGCTTTGACCGTAGCCGGCTTGGGCTTGGGGCCTTTTTGAAATTCGCCGATATCCGCTTCGTCGATGAGCTTGATGCCCATCTCGTCGATCGTCATCAGCAGCGAGTCGAGCTTGTCGGGCGACACCACCTCGTCCGGCAGCCGCTCATTGAGTTCCTCGTACGTCAGATATCCCCGTGACGTGCCCATCTCGAGCAACGCATTGACCCGAAGGTCTACTTCTTCCTGCGAACCAGACCCAATCAAGGGCGTTTCCATAATCATTCCTGCACTCTTGCTAGCAAACCCATCAGCGGCCGCCATCTCCAGGCCAAGGTCCTCAGGGATGTTCCTGAGCCCTGCAACGCGAGTCGTTGCGACCGCCCATCCAAATTGTATTACTGTCGGATGCGATAAATTTACCCTGCAAGCGATCATCGCGCCGCCTGGGCCGCATCCACTGTCCCATATTCTAGGCCCGCCGCAGGTCTCCCTGCCGGGCTTTTTCCTGCAAATTTTTCAGCAAATCCACCTCGGACTCCGCGGCCTGCGATTTGGCATCGTTTGTACGCCGCAGGGAGGCCACCAGTTTTTGTCGTTCCATCCGATCTTGTTCGGACACCAGATGATCCACCGCATCCATCAGCAACCGATCCAAATCCGTCCATTGTTCGGTTTCGTGGATCAGTTCCACCGCAAGGCCCGATAATTCCGTCGAGTCCAACGTTCCGAGAAACTCCATGAAAACCGGCTCACCTTCATCTCGCTGATGATGCCAGTATGCTTCGGCCAGTTTCTGGCGTAACGGATCCCTAAAGTCTTGTACGTTCAGATGTTGCTGCACATCGTGCCAACGTTCCGGTTGGGCCAGCAATGCCCCCAGAACCCACCGTTCGGCCCGGTCGCGAGCGCTGAGAACCGTTTGCTGATACGAAACCCCTACTGTCGGCCGGGAATCAAGCATCGCTTGAGGTTTTCGTTGCCCGCGTGAGCTTCCACGGCCAAATCGCCGGTTCAATTCCTCCATCGGAATGTCGGTCTGACGGCTGACCCGCGCCAAAATGGCACCCCATCGCAGCGAATCCACCGGCCCGCTGCCGCGAGCGCCGGCCAGCATCGCCAGATATTCCTCAACCGCCTTCTGCTGGCTGGTCAGTGATCCATCGCCCGCCAGCCGCTGCTGCAATTGCCGCCATGTATATGATAAAGCGTCCTGAGCCTTGTCAAATAATTGCTCAAATTCCGACGCCCCATGCTCCATCAGAAATTCATCGGGATCGACCCCGGCCGGCATCGAGGCGATCAAAATTTCCACCGGTTGGGTCAAAAACAATTCCACCGCCCGGTTCGTCGCCAGGTCGCCGGCCGAATCGGCGTCAAATAACAACACGATCCGATCCGCAAAACGTCGCATCAATCCGACGTGTTGTTCGGTCAATGCCGTTCCCAGCGATGAGACCACGTTGCTCACGCCGAACTGGTGCGCCATGATGACGTCGGTGTAACCCTCAACCACCATCAGCGTCCGCTTCTCGACGGCCCGCTGTCGCGCCAGGTCCATTCCATAAAGCGATCGGCTCTTGGAAAACAGCGGCGTTTCGGGGCTGTTGAGGTATTTGGCGGGGTCTTGCGACCCCGGCATCACCCGTCCGCCAAAGGCGATGATTCGACCCGATTCATCACGGATCGGAAACATCAGCCGATTGCGGAACGTGTCATAATACCCGCCATCCCGCTCGCGCTGTTTGACCAGGCCGGCATGCATCAGGATATCCGGCGAATACTTTCGCCCGACGGGGCTGGTCAATAACCCATCCCAGGCATCGGGCGCGACTCCGATTTGGAATCGGCGGATCGACTCGTCATTAAACCCTCGTTGTTGAAGGTATTGCCGGGCCGCCTTCCCCTGGGTGGGATGGGACAGTAACTTTTCAAAGAACACGCAAGCGGCAGACTGCGCTTCAAGCAGCACCTGCCGCCGGCTGAATTTTTCGCTCGACCCGCCTTGGCGGGGCATTTCGATGCCGGCCCGCTCACCTAGCAGACGCATCGCATCCATGAATTCGATGCGATCCCGTCGCATCACGAAATCGATTGCATTGCCTCCAGCCTTGCAGCCGTAACAGTGATAAAACTGCTTGGTCGGACTGACATGGAACGAAGGCGTTTTTTCCTGATGAAACGGGCATAACCCCACAAAGTCTTTTCCCCGCCGCTTGAGCGCTACCGTCTGGCCGATCAATTCGACGATATCGGTGGCATGCAAGACCGAGGTTTTGAACTCATTTCCAGTGCGGTTTGCGCTCAAAAGACCTCCAGGCATATCATGGCCGGGGCCAAAATCAGGCAACAGCGCCCACCGGTCGTCGGTGTTCCCTTAGACGACGTAAGTTGATTCACTACAACGACTAACATCAAAATCGACTGCGTGCGAACGCTCAAATATAACACCGTTTTGGGGGCGGGTCAAATATCAGTATTGATAAAAACATCCTAACTACATTATAGGACATAAGTTAAGGCGAGATTGTTTGATTGGCCTGCCGCTCGATCTGGAGACGAACCATCAACCTGAGGATTCGTCGAATCCGATCGGCCAATGCTTCTGGTGGTGGCCCGGCCAGCGATTGCCATTGGTCGGCATGTTCCCGCAAATAGCGCTGGGCCTCGGTTTGTGACAGCGGCAAATCGACTGCGAAAGGCGCTTCATCCAATCCGCACAAAGCCAGCGCGATACGAATCCGCATCGACCGATTGGCCGACAACAGAGATCGAAAATCGTCGCGCGACAACGTTCGCAACGCGGCGGCGGATCGAAACAGCGAATCGAGCCGTTCGATGGCCGGATCGGTGTATTGGTTCGGATCGGCAGGAGGGGCGAACGGGCCATCCATCCCGGCCGGCCGGGTGGTGGCGATGGGGCTGGCGGTGTCCGGATTGTAAAAGCGTTCCCAACCGGCGGGCGGGTCGTGGGGCAGTGGCAACATCGAACGGATTGCCTGATCGACCGCATCGGCCGCATCCGAACGATTGGCCAGCAACGCCGCTCCGATCAGGGTTTGCACGGATTCACTGGTGGCTTTCAGATCAATCCAACGGGCCTGCGGATCATCGGTCAATGGTTCGCCGCTGAGTTGATACGCCAATGCCCAAAGGCCCGCTGAATGGCGGCGGTTGACAGCAAATCGCACCCGAAGCAGCAGATCGATCGACTTGTTGGCGGCGCGGGTGGCGGCGGCATCTTGCAGGCAATCGCCCGCCAGATACAGCGCCAGCGTGGCATTGCGAAAATCATTGGAATCCAGTTGCAACAATCGTCGGGATTGGGGCTGATCGCTCAGGATCGTCGGCCAACCGCCGGTGCCGACCTGTTGGCGCAACAGCCAGAACAATGCCCGATTGGTGGATCGTCCAAGTCGTTCATCATTTGGTGCCTGATCGCGCAGAATCAGATACAGCCCCAGCGCGGCGATGGTGGAGGATCGGTCGGATGCGACGGTGGATGGTTCTCGTCCTCCGGCCGATGCGCCGAAGATCGCGATTTTGGGTATCCGGCCATTGGCCTGTTGAGCGGCGGCCAGCCCATGTGCCACGTTGAGGGCGGCGTCGAACAATTGAGGGTCGTCCAACTCCCTGGCGGCCAGCGCCAGGATCAATCCGGCGGCCGGCGTGGCGGCGGCGTTGAGATCGACCGCCGGTGCGTCGGCCGTCGTTCCCGGCGAGGCGGGCTGGGTTGCGGGCCATGCCCAACCATACGGCCGGCGAACCGCCATGTCGGCCAGTTGTCTACATTCGCGGTGGAGTTGTTCGATCCATTGTGAGGTTGATTGAGTGGCGGGGGGGGCCGTTTGTTGTGCATTGGCGCGGCCAATCCAAGTGCAGATGACGATCAGGATGACCCAAACAATCATCCGGTTTTTCGATGGCTTGCACCCGTACGGCATCATGGCATTATAAGGGTTTGGCCGTGCCATGGGTGCGGAATGGAATGACAAAAAAAGTCGATTGGAGCGACATGAAGCGGTTTATTCTTGAATTGTCCACCGATGGATGCGGGGACATCGTCAATTTGAACAACCTGGTCGCCGAGCAGATCCGCGATCAGGCCGGCGAGGGTGTGGTGCATCTTTTCGCCATTGGCTCGACGGCGGCGTTGACGACCATCGAATTTGAGCCGGGCCTGGTTAAACACGATTTCCGCGCCGTGATGCAACGTCTGGTTCCGGACGATGACCATTACGAACACGAAGCCACCTGGAACGACGACAACGGCCATTCCCACGTCCGCGCATCATTGATCGGCCCCAGCCTGCTGGTCCCCATCCACAAAGGCTCGCTGGTGATCGGCGAATATCAACAGGTGGTCCTGATCGACTTCGACACCCGCCCCAGGCGTCGGAAAGTGGTGGGGACGGTGATGGGATAAACCACACCACCAACCCCCGGCGTGTGGCCGGCGTCCATTGAAGCTCTGCGGATGCGATCTGAAATGGGCCCGACAAGATTCGAACAGCACTTCACTTTCAACTGAAAAACAGCGAATTCGAGATACGGGCGCAGTAAAAAGCGCAGCAGATTCCGACGATTCGGCCTTCGCTTCGGCGGTCGCGGCCATCATGACGCTGCCGCTGGATGATCGGGAAAAAGCCGAAGCGGTTCGGAGGCTGTTGGCCGGGAAGGGGGCGGAATGAGTCTCATCGCCGCGATTTACATTCTGCGGGTGGTGTCGTGCTGGTTGCGGGCCGGAACACGGCCATACGCGGCCTCTGGCGGGCGTTTGGTGCGTTGGACGGCCTGCGAGTCTTTCGGAGTCCAAAACGCATTTAAGGGGCATAAGAACGCGATTAAAGGGCATGTTTGCCAACGGATGACAGGGGATGACCTATCGACAGGGAGCATCCAGCGATGAAGCGATCCACGACCCCGAAGAAGGCTGACGACATCGTTGCGGCGACGGCGGATCAGTCATCGCGGCAGATGACCGTAACCATGCCCCGCGACAAGGCCGGGCGGCGGCGACAGGCCAAGTCGATCTATCTGCGGACGATCGGGGCGAGCATCCTTGAATCGCAGATGTCGCCGATGGTGACGGACAACGGCGCACAAGCGGCCTTGGTGTTTGTCGAAGCGATGATGGAGTCGATACGACCCCGCAATGCCATCGAAGAAATGCTGGTGCTGCAAATGGCGTGGACCCATGCTCGGTTGGGCAATCTGTCGTCACTGGCCGGACGACAGGCAAGCGTCGAGGCGGCGAAGATGATCCACGAAGCGGCGGACCGGGCGGCCAACACGTTTCGACGGCAGATGCTCGCCCTGGCCGACTACCGACGCCCGGCGCGATCGGATGCGTTCGTGGCGATCAAGCAGGCCAATGTGGCTCAACAACAGGTGGTGCAGAATGTCGAAAACCCAAATTTTCAAACAATCGCAACAAGCGGAGTTGACGCCGGAGCGGCTGGCCCGGTTGCGGCGACACGTTCAGCGCGTCAAGCCCTGGCAATACAGCACCGGCCCAAAGACGGCGGCGGGCAAGGCAAAGACAAGGATGAACGGATGGAAGCATGGCCAGCGGAGCGCGGAGACGCGGGCGATGTGGAAGCGGCTGAATGAGGCGTTGCGGATGCTGCGGGATGAGGATCGGCGAGCGGCGGATACGCTCGTCGGCGCGGCCACGGCGGGCGACTGGATCAAGCGGATCGTGACGGAGTTGGAAGCGTGAAAACGTGGCGGTAAAATTCGCATGATCGGGAAGGCCGGATTGATCCCCGGCCTGATGATCCAGAGGCTTCGAGCCGTTCCTCACCTGTCCGGTTTGGGCCTCTGGATCGACCCGATGGAAAGACGGGTGAGCATGTTGGATGATTACACACCCCAAGATGTTCTGAAACTCATTGAGAAACTACGCGACCAAGGCGATGAGATCGAGAGGATCGCCAGCGATATAAAGGCGGCGGTGTCGGGCGATGACGCGGCGGTAGAGGCCGGGAAGCGATTGAGCGGCCCGGAGGAATGGGCGAAGATCGAGGCCGCCCATGCGAAAGCGAAGCGAAGCGGCAAGCCATTTGACGCGGGGCTGCTGAATGGAGCGTTCGCCGGATGGGAGACAAAATTCATCGCCGCGATTGTTGCCGTTGGGCAGAGTTATCGAGCGCTGGCATCCGCGGCGGCTCACTTCGGGTTTGATTCTTCTCCGTTCGCGGTATCCGACCGCATCGCCGAATTGACGGCGGCGGGGCATCTGAAGGCTGATCGCAATGATGGGAGTAACGGGTATATATCGGCCCGGCGCATCTGGACGGAATTTCTCCGCGATGCGCCCTTCCCGGAAGATGCCGCGCTGAAGTTGGAAGCGGACATGAAGCGGCGGATCGAGGAGGCGAAACAATCGCCCGCGATCAAGAATTACGCCAAAGAGGCGAGATCAAAGAAACAACGGCTGGGCCGCGCCTCCGTGGACGCCGGAGAATCGCGCAAGAGACACGGCATTCTTGCGAAATACCATAAGCGGAAGGGAGTGCAGCAAAAGGTATTTTGTGAACAAGAGGGTATCAGCCTGGCCTACCTGCAAAAATGCCTGGCATGGGGCGGCATGCGCAAAACCCGAAGCGCTAACAAAATACCGTCAAGCACCAAATGATTTGTTATTTAGTTTCTCGGCATTTCCGACATTCCGTGACTTTCCTAGGTAATTCGGCTTATTTCCTGTCAGATGGGGTGCACTAACAAAATACGCCATCATTTGTTAGCCATTGTTAATTGTTAGCGCCCATAAAAAGTGGGCATGAATACTTTCACTCATGCCGCCAGCGGGCAAGCTGGACCGGAGACCGCGCCGGGAGTCAACGCGGAACTGCTCGACGTAAATACCGTGGCGAACCTTCTCGATTGTTCGCCAAGGCACGTCACACGATTAAGCGATACCGGGCGAATGCCGCCGCCTCGTAAACTTGGCGCGCTGGTGCGATGGAGCCGCCGGGAAGTGATGAACTGGATCGCTTCGGGGTGCCCCGCGGTGCAGAGCGAAGGGAGGGCCGGGCGATGACCATCTGCGAAGCACAAAGCGAAGGGGAGAGGCGGAAGCGGGAGGGCATGGACCTGGCAGCGATGCACAAGCAGCGCGCCATCCGGTGCGGCCAGTTGGCGATGCTGGCGGCGGGTTTGTCGCGGCAAAGCCGAACATGCAGCGCAAACGATATGCCCGATGACCTGGGCGTTAAGTACGCCAATGGTGGTAAATGGGTTGGATCGGCGGTGCTGGGCCTGTCCCGATGTGGCATCACCGAAAAGGCGGGCCACACCGAATCGCTTCGGCCTGCCCGTCATTGTGGCGACCTAAAGCTCTGGCGAATCATAGACGTGGCCAAAGCCGCCGCGTTCATCCGCCAGTGCCGCGACTGGCTGGCACGCAACCCGCCGCCGGAACCATCGCCCGAAACCCCGTTCGATTATGAGCCAAATAAAACACCCGGCGCTGGAACGCCGGGCACACTCTGAAGGATTTTGACAAATGAATGATACCAAGAATCCGGGCGTACCGCGCCCAAAATTATCGGATATTCTCAATGGCGGGACCGACGCCCTGCGCAATGCGTGGAACAGCGCCGATGCCGCCGATGATTTCAAGCTGCTGCCGAGGGGGGAGTACGTCGCCCACATCATCAGTGGCCAGTTGACCAACAGCAGCAGCAAAGGAACGCCCGGCTACAAGCTGGCATTCAAAGTGATCGAGGGCGAACACGCCGGGCGAATGTTCTGGCACGACATCTGGCTAACCCCGGCCGCGATGAGCATGGCCAAGCGAGACCTGGGCAAGCTGGGCGTCACATCCCTTGAGCAATTGGAATCGCCGCTGTCGCCGGGCATCCGCTGTAAGGTGAAGCTGGTCATCCACACCGCCGACAATGGTAACGAGTACAACCGGGTGAAGTCGTTCGACGTGCTGGGGATCGACAAAGCCGAAGCCGATCCGTTCGCGCCGACGGATGATGACGCACCGGCGGGCGATTCGGGGAATTATGCGCCGTCGATGTTCCCACCGTCCGGCCCAAGGGAGGGCTTACCCGATGCACACTGAAACCGATTGCAAATACGGATTCCGCATCGTCGGGCCATGCAGCGGCGAACGGCGGTTGATCGACGCCGCCGCCGCGTTCAACGCCTACGCCGTTTGCGATGATCGCGCCGACGTGGGCAAGGAAGCCTATCTGTCGGCGTTCTGGTTCGGCGATGACTTCCGGTCCCACCTCATCGCCAGCGGCTCCACAAAGGGCTTTACGGGCGTCTGCTGGACGCCTTGGCTTTGGTGGGACATCGACAACACCGGCAACGTGGAACAGGCCCGCATCGACGCCGCCAAGCTGGCCAATGGGCTGGTCGAGAAATACGCCCTTGATGAAGATGATCTGCTGATTTTCTTCAGCGGTTCCAAGGGATTTCATGTTGGCTTGCCGACTTCGATCATCGCCAACGCCGCGCCGTCGGCGATCTTCAGTCGCATTGCCAAGACGTTTTGCCAGCAATGGGCGTCAGCGACCGGCATTACGATTGACAGCGGCGTTTACGATCAAGTGCGGGTGTTCCGCGCCCCCAACAGCCGACACCCCAAAACCGGCCTGCACAAACGACAGGTGACGCTGGCGACGCTGATGGAGTTGAACGCATCCACCATCGCCAAGCTGGCCGAAAACCCTGAAGTGTTCGAGATACCCGGCACGACGGCCAGCACCAAAAGCGACTGGAACCCATCCGCCGATTGGAACGCCGCCGCCGATCTGGTGCGGCAACAGGATGAAGCGAAGCAACAGCGGCGGGAAGCCGTCGCCGCCGGATCAACCGCCGCGACGTTGAACCGCCTGACGCTGAATTTCATCCGCGATGGAGCGGCCCAGGGGGATCGGCATCGGTTGTTGTACTCCGCCGCCCGCAATCTGGCGGAGTTTGGATGTCCGCCGCCGCTGGCCCATGCCCTGCTGACCGAAGCGGCCTTGGATACCGGCCTGCCGCCCAAGGAAGTGCATCGGCAAATCGAGTGCGGCCTGTCCGATGGAGGATTAACCCGATGAACGCACCCAAAGCCAACTACCGCGCCGGATCGGATGTGCTGGAATCGTGGCGTGATGATGTCCTGTCGGGCAATCCGCCGGTGATCTGGCCCATCGGTTCGGGCGCTCTGGCCAACGTCGAAATCGGGCCGGGTCGCGTCCTGCTGATCGGCGGCGCGCCCGGCTCCGGCAAGACCGCCTTCATAATGCAGGGGATCATCGACGCCCTGCGCATCACGTCGTCGCTTCGGGTGGTGGTCTGCAATATCGAGATGTCGACCGGCGTGCTGCTGGATCGCCAGTTGTCACGGCTGGCGGGCGTCGATCTGACCGCGATCATCCGCCGCAAGCTGACCGAAAAGCACGCCGACCGGATCGACCAGGCGATGAACACGCTTCAGAGCGTGGCCGACCGTATGGCGTTCGTGGGCGGACCGTTCGATCTGGAGAATGTCGCCGCCACCGTCGATGATTTCGGGGCATCATTGATCGTGCTGGACTACATCCAGCGTATCGCGCCGCCGGGCAAACACGACAGCCGGCGCGGATCGGTCGATGCCACCATGAACTATCTCCGCCAATTCGCCGACGCCGGTATGGGCGTGGTCGTGGTGTCGGCGGTAAGCCGGGCGAAGGATGACAAAGGACGAAGCAGTTACACGGGATCGGGCTTGAACTTGGCATCGTTTCGCGAATCTTCGGAACTGGAATTCGGGGCCGATGACGCCTTCATCATTCACCCGGCCGACGATGACGCCGAAGGGGATGCGGTGACGCTCAAGCATTTGAAAAGCCGTCATGGCCAGTGCCGTGACATTGCCCTTACGTTTGATCGTCCGCATCAATCCTTCACGCCTACAGGCGACGATCCATCGCGCCGTCAACAATCGGGGCTGAAGGCCGATCTGCAAAAGATGTGGAACCGCACCGCCGCCGCCGGGGAGGATGACGATGAGCAATGAACCCCGCATCCTGCCCGGCTGCACCGTGCTGCCGCCGATGGAGGATAATACGCCGCGCCCACCACGATCATCGGCAGCACCACCGAAGGGAAGGAATCGCAAAGGGGACCGCCGAAAGACCGGTGACCGCTTCGGTGTGCTTAATGCGTTCGTCGATGCGGGGCTGGCCGATCTGACGCGCACCGAGGCGTTGACGTGGCTCGTCCTCTACCGCGACACTCGCAACGGCACCGCCCGCACCAGCGCGGCCGACATTGCCCGGCGAATCGGAGCCAGCAAACGGGCGGTGCTGTCGGCCATCGGAACGCTGCAACAACAGGGGCAGGTCAAGCGAATTTATCGGGGTGGAATGAACCGGGGCGTGTCGGTCTACAGCGTCCATTCAACGCCGAAAATGATGGGGAACAAGGTGAAGCCAGCTTCACCTTAACGGGTGAAGTGGGCTTCACCAGGCAGGTGAAAAAAGCTGTCATTTACAGGTGAAGTGGGCTTCACCTATCCCATAAGGGACCATAATAGCGTACTCGCATATTATGCGTCCCGCATATGGAGTACGCAGAAAAGACTTGACGCGGTGTCGATTATAGTGCATAGTTGGCAACTAATGAAAAACAGCCAGAGCATGACGGCGGTTTTACTCAAGGCGATCAAACAGAGTGACCAATCGCTCTACGCCATCGCCAAGGCGACGGGTATGCAAAAGACAGCGCTGGGGCGGTTTGTTTCGGGCAAGCAATCACTTCGATTGGACTTCGCCGACAAGCTGGCATCGTATCTGGGGCTGGAACTGGTGAAGAAGGACAGGTGAAGCATGGCATCGGTTGTGAACTACGACGACGGTTTGAAGCGGATCGAATTCGCCTACGGCCCACGTCAACCCCGCAAGACAATCCGACTGGGGCGCGTCAACGCCAAGGTGGCCGCGTCATGGCTGGCCAAGGTCGATGCGATGATCGCCGACAGGCTGGCCGGGCGCCCGCATGACGCCGAAGTGTCGAAGTGGCTTGGCGATCTGGATGAATCCATGCTCGCCCGCCTTCGGGCTGTCGGGCTGGCCGACGGCGTGGGGCTGTCGCAAACGACACTGGGGGAGTTTCTGGAAAAGTATTTCGCCGCCATGACCGCCAAGCCGGGAACCCGGCTGGCCTATGGGCATGTTCGCAAGAACCTGCTGGGATACTTCGGAGCAACCAAATCGGTACGCGCCGTTACCACTGCTGACGCCGACAACTGGCGGGCGTGGCTTGTGGAGCATGAAAAGCTGTCGCCCGCCACGGTGTCACGACGCACAGTTGCTGCCCGCACCATCTGGCGCAAGGCGGTTCGGTGGAACATCGCCCGCCGCAATCCCTTCGAGGGCATCCGAGCCGGGCATCAATCCAACGAGAGCCGCAAGCGGTTCATCACCCGCGAAGTGATCGACGCCATCATCGAACACACCCCCAGCGCCGAATGGCGGGCGATTATCGCCCTGGCCCGCTACGGCGGCCTGCGCTGCCCATCGGAGATTTACGCCTTGCGGTGGGGTGATATCGACTGGGATCGGGGAACGATCCGCGTCCCATGCCCGAAGCTGGAATATCTGGACGGCCACGGCTATCGGCTTGTGCCGCTGTTCCCGGAACTCCGCGAACACCTGCTGGCCCTGTTCACTGAATCACCCGAAGGGGCGGAATATGTCATCAGTACATGCCGACAAGGCGCGATGAACCTTCGGACACAATTCGAGCGACTTATCGCCCGTGCCGGGCTGACGCCCTGGCCCAAGCTGTTTCACAATCTTCGGGCAAGCCGGGAAAGCGAACTAATGCGGGAATACGATCTGGCCACCGTCTGCAAGTGGATCGGCAATTCGCCCGCCGTCGCCGCCAAACACTACGCCATGAGCGTCGATCTGGACGCCGATTTCCGCCGCGCCACGGGCTTGGAACAGGCGCAGCAAAAAGCGCAGCAAATTGCGCAGCAGGCAGCGGAAAGCAGCGATGGTCAGGAAATGACCTTTACCCCCTCATTCAACGAAAAAACCCCCGAAACCGGGGGTTTGGTCGATCCCTGTCTATTGTCGCTAAATGCCGACAAAACAAGGGGATGGGCCCGACAAGATTCGAACTTGTGACCTCGTCCTTATCAGGGACGCGCTCTAACCAACTGAGCTACGAGCCCGCATCGAGGGGGAAATTGTAGGATACGGACAACGCCTGTCAACCTTGCGGTTTTCGGAATGAACCCGGGTGTGTCGGGTTGGGAGTTGATGGTGAGTTCATGACCTGACATGGGAGGAACCATGCGTAATCCACGGCCCACAAGCAAGCGTTTGAATCCGGTCGCCGCGGCAATGACGGATACCGTGGCCGGCCGGGATTTGCCGGTCATGGAAAGTTTGATCGGGGTCATCCTTGTCGCTTTGATCATGCTGATGCGAACGGATTCGCATCCTGGAGGATCGGAAGGTCCGAATGCCACCCATGTGGGATGGACGGCGGGAACGACCGCATCGGCCCCCGTGTCGGCGGCACAGGTCCCTGACAATGCGCTCTCCGATGAGCAGCGCAACCAGGTGGTGGCCGATGCGTCCGAGATCAGCCGCTTTGGAATTTTGGGTGTCGAGCAGGCCAAGGAATACTAACGACGGATGGGAGGTGATCGCATTGATTCCTGGACGCAGGCCGCTTTTGCCGGACTTCCCGAAGAGGAGTATCTCCATGCCTATTGTCTGTGGTATGGCATTAAGACCGATCAGAATGATATCGGGGCGGCGAACTGGTTCTTCAAGGCCGCGGAGGCGGGGTATGTCCCGGCGATGTACATGGCCGGCATAGTTAGTGAATACGGCAGCGGTGTGCCAACGGATGTGTTCGAGGCGGCTCGGTGGTATCGCAAGGCCGCGGAGGCGGGGAATAAACATGCGATGTCCAGCCTCGGCTGGTTGTACGCGAATGGCCGGGGTGTGCCGACGGATTATGCCGAAGCGGCTTTCTGGTATCGCCAAGGTGCGGAGGCGGGGAACATAGAGGCGATGTATCGGCTCGGTGTGATGTACGAGGAGGGCCGTGGTGTCCCAAAGGATGCTGCCTTGGCGTTCAAATGGTGTCGCGAGGCGGCAGAGGCGGGAGAAATGTGGGCGATGTACGATCTCGGTGTGATGTACGAAACCGGCCACGGCGTGCGGCAGGATGAGGCCGAGGCGATCAGGTGGTATCGCAAGGGGGCGGAACGGAAGAATCCATATGCGAAAAATGCCTTGTGGCGTCTGACGGGCCAGCGATGGCCGGCCGATCAGCCATGATGCGGGTCCGATACGACAAGTGCTGACTCACCCCACTTTGGCGAGACCGCTTCGGATAGCCGTAAGACGGCGGCAAAGGCCTGGCTTGCCGTGGCGTCAATTCGCTGGAGCATGATCAGGCCGATCGTATAGATGCTGCACTCGTTTTCCCGGTTGGTCGAACACCATGCCGAGGGCCTGAACTGCTGTTTGGCGATCAATCCCACGCCGCACAGCAGCAAATAGGCGATGGCCAGGATCAGCAGCAGGCGGTCGA
>JADYZN010000015.1 GCA_020853095.1 Phycisphaerales bacterium
CTGCTGAGATTCCTTTTTGCGTTTACCCATGGCCATCGACAGTCCTCCGTGACACAGCGGCGGCAGATTATCGCGGGGGCGAATCAAATTCCAGTGGATAAACGACTTTCACCACGGGCTGCTAGGCGGTGGACCTTCGTGGTCCCCGGGATCGGAACAATCCACGGCTTCTGCGCTAGCAGCCACGCGAGCGCCACCTGCGCGGGCGTTGCCTTCTTCTTCGCGGCGACCCGGCCGAGCAACTCGACGAGCGCCTGGTTGGCCTTGCGGTTCTGCTCCGAGAACCGCGGGACGGAGTTGCGGAAGTCCCCGTCGTCGAACTTCGTACTCTCGTCGATCTTGCCGGTCAGATAACCCTTCCCGAGCGGGCTGAACGGCACGAACCCGATGCCGAGTTCCTCAAGCTTTGGGATGATCAGTTCCTCTGGTTCTCGCCAGAACAAGGAGTATTCGCTTTGCAGGGCAGTGACCGGCTGGACCGCGTGGGCCCGCTGAATCGTCTGGACCCCGGCTTCCGACAGCCCGAAGTGCTTGACCTTGCCCGCCTGGATGAGTTCCTTCACGGCACCGGCCACATCCTCGATGGGAACATTCGGATCGACCCGGTGCTGGTAGAGGAGGTCAATGCGATCGGTGCGGAGGCGCTTCAGCGACGCCTCCACCATTTCACGGATGTGCTCCGGCCGGCTGTTCAACACACCCGGTTCCTGCTTGCCGTCCTTAAAGCTGAACCCGAACTTGGTGGCGATCACCACCCGGTCACGAACGGGGGCGAGGGCCTCGCCGACCAACTCCTCGTTGGTGAATGGGCCATAGACCTCGGCCGTATCGAAGAACGTGACGCCCAGATCGACGGCCTTGCGAATGACCTTGATCCCGTCAGCGTTGTTCACGGCTGGACCGTAGCCGAAGCTCATGCCCATGCAACCGAGGCCGAGGGCCGAGACTTCCAGGCCGTTGTTTCCAAGTTTGCGTTTTCGCATGTTACTTTCCTCCGGTCGCGGCTCGGTAATCGGCATCGGAAACCGCTTCGAGCCAGGTGTTCGTGTTCGTGTCCGGGTTGCACGCGATGGCCAGATGCGAAAACCAACTTTCGGGCGCTGCGCCGTGCCAATGCTCCACATCCGGAGGAACTTCCACCACATCGCCGGGGACCAATCGCTGGGCCGGTTGGCCACGCTCCTGATAGTAGCCCACGCCGCCGACCGCGATCAACAACTGGCCGCCGCTGTGCTTGTGCCAGTTGTTCCGGCAGCCGGGTTCAAACGTCACGTTGAAGGCCGGCGCCTTGAGCCGTATGTCCTTCGTCAGCGGAGCAAGGTAGGACTTTCCGCTGAAGTACTGCGAGAATCCCTTGTTCTCCTGGCCCACCGGGAACGGGCTTGTTTTGACGGGCACGGGCTTAACCAGCGCGAGAATCGCCTCGATCTGCGCGTCGCTCAGCCCGTTGTGCTTGCCGATGGCGATGTGGGACTTCAACTGGGACTCCACACCCTCCATCGCGGCCAGCGCGGCGATGGTGGCCAGTTCCCGCGTCTTCCAGTCGAGATTGTCGCGCGCGAAGATGTCTCCGAATAAATGGGCCTTCAGAAATTCATCCACCGCGGGAGCGAAGTCGAACAGCGCGCCCTTGACCGGTGCGCCGATGAGCTTGGTCTGATTGGCCGTGCCGAAATCGAGGCTCTTGCCTGCGGGCATCGGCCCGGGAAGTTCGCCCACCGCATCCTTGCCGCCACGTTCATTCACAAGCGCCATGAAGACACCCAGCGCGTTCAGGCTGCGCGGGAATCCGCAGTAGGCGTAGAGCTGCGTGAGGACTTCCTTGATCTGGTTGACACTCAACCCCGCGTCCAGTGCGTCCGCCAGCGCGCGTTTTAGATTCGGCATATCGCCCTTGGCGGTATATGCGGACACGAGCGCGATCGTCTCTTCTTTGGTCGTTAAGGTGTTCATTTTATCGTTTGCCTCCGTGGCATTGGTGATGCAGGTGACGATGCAAACCACTCCGAGTAGTGCGATGAGTTTCATGGTTCTCCTCGATGGCGAAGGACGACGGTCGCCTTCCGCAGCGTTGTGCCGGGCCGCACCGCAGGGCATGGAACGGGGACGCGGATAGAGTTTCGAAATTCCGTCTTGGTTGACCGTCACGCCACGGGTTGCGGGTTGGGTTTTGGGCCATGCTGAATAGTTTACCGCAGGTTTCGATATTGTTCGATGGTCAATTGGAGGGCGGCCTGCACAGCGGTTTGGATGGATGGGTCGAGGTTGGGGGTGGAGGACAGGTCGTTGAGGTATTGGTTGGCCTGCCGCTGGTCGCCGGAACGGGGGGCGAAAAAGCGGGCACGGCCAAGGGTTAGGATCGCTTCGGTTCGCCAGGTTCGATCGCGCGATTTTTTGGCGAGCAGGAACACATCGCCGGCGTGTTGTTCGATGATGGCGGGGTCGATGGAGTTGAGGATGCACCAGGTGGGGAGCAGGTGTTGTTCGTTGTATTGGCGGGTGGCGTCGAGAAAACCGGTCAGGTGTTGTTCAAGGGCCGAATCGGCGGTTTGTTGGGCCAGGAACCGCATTCCGGTGGCCGCCTCGTTCATCAGGCCCAGGCCGGCCGACAGTTCGGCGTAATTCAGCCGTTCGGCGTAGAGTTTTTGCCCCAGTGCGAAGGCCGATTCAAAATATCGACGGGCCAGTTTCGGATCATCCCTTGTTCGCAACAACGCCGCCCGGTTGGCGGTTCGGCCGATTTCCACAAAATCATCCAGGTCGGGTTTTTGCATCGAATAGTTGACGATTTTGCCCGGATCATCCGCAAACAACGTCCCCTTGCCGGCATTGGATGCCAAAAGGAGTTGTGCGATGCCGGCCGGCGCACGGCCAAGGCCCGTGCCGAATTCTTCATAGTCGCGCGGGTTTTTCTGATAATCCGCCAGTGCCAGGCGATACGGCTCGGTTGCATCTTTGGCCGGGTCGGTTGGCAGGATGGTTTCGGGGCCGACGGGCAGTTGGATCGGTTCCAGAAATGCGGGGTTTTTGCCCAGCGCGGTCGGGGCTGTCGTGCCGATCCATCCGATCAGGATCGGAGATGAGATCGCGACCGCCGCCACGATCGCCCCCAGGATCGACCAACCCCACCATCTGATTCGCATGGCTTCATCCTTCCCGCCGGCAGTCCGGCAGGGCGTCCAAAAACAGTTTTCCGTAACGCTTGGTCTTCACCCGGCTGTCGAGCAGCACGACGATGCCCCGATCGGTTTTGGAACGGATCAGCCGGCCGAAACCCTGTTTGAGTTTAATGATCGCCTCGGGGATCGAATAGTCCATGAATGGATTGCCGCCGGCCGCGACGATCGCCTCCAGCCTGGCCTCCACGACCGGTTCATCCGGCACGGCGAAGGGGAGTTTGACGATGATGACGTTGCGCAACTGATCCCCCTGCACGTCGATCCCCTGCCAGAAGCTGCTGGTCCCGAACAGCACCGCGCGGGGGGTGTCGCGAAATCGTTCGATCAGGATTCGACGCGGGGCGCCCTGTCCCTGCACCAGCATCGGATAGCCCAGTTCTTCCAGTTCCGGTTTGAGCCGGTTGGCCGCGTCGATGAGCATTTTGTAACTGGTGAACAAAATGAACGCGCCCCCTTCGGTTTTGCGAAGATAATGCGTGATCTTTTCGCACGCCGCCGGCATGAACCGCTGCGCGTCGCCGGGTTCGGGCAGGTCCGATTCAACGTAAAGCGTCGCCTGTTTTGAATAATCAAACGGCGACCCCAGCGCCAGGGTCTGCGCATCGTCGATGCCCAGGCGCGCCTTGACGTACCCGAACGGGTCCTTGCCCGCCTTGGCCGATCGTTGCGAACCCGTGCAGAGCGTGGCGCTGGTCAGGATGACGCTGTTGGTTTTGTCGAACAATTCACGGCGCAGACCATCGGCGATGTTGATCGGCGCCGCGTGCAGGCTCACCCGTCTGGGGGTGCGGCCGGAGATTTCCATCCAGTAAACCGTGTCGGCCAGTTGCTGGGCGATGATCGCGTCGAGGCTCTGGCCCATGATGGCGATCTTCTCGGCCGTGGAGCTGATCTCGGCGATCTCCTCCTCGGCTTCCAGTTTGGTCAGCATGGCTTTCATGTGCAGCGCCAGGCCGTGCAGCCGGGGCGACAGGTCGTTTTCGACGACGTTCGCCTGTCGAATCCGCCCGCTGGACCGGCCTTCGTTTTCGTACCAGCGGATGCAACGCTCAAAAAAAGATTCGAGCCGCATCGTCAATTCCACCACGTCCGAGATCGCATCGTTGGCGATGCTTCCGTGGGTGGAAAGCATTCCCTTGCCCCGTCGCGGGTCGTACAAAAGACGCAACTGATAGCGCATCGCGCCTTCTGAAATTTTCAATCCGAAATGCTGCGCCGCCACATCCTCCAGCGTGTGGGCCTCATCCAGGATCGCCAGGTCGTACTTGGGCAGATAATTCACCCCCGCCATGCGCAGCGCCAAATCGGAAAAGAACAGCGCGTGATTCACCACCAGGATCGATCCGCTCTGCATCCGTCGTTTGGCGGCCTGCCAGAAGCAGCCATCGTAAAACCGGCATTTTTTTCCCAGGCAGTTTCCATGTTCGGCGCACGTCTTGTCCCACACATCCATGTCGGGCAGCGCCGGCAAATCCGCCAACGACCCATCGGTCGTTCGTTGCGCCCATTGCTCGATCATCCACAACGACTGGAGTTGACGGTCCTGATCAAACAACAATTGCTGGCGCTGGCGGGCCTGTTCCAGCCGGCGCTGACAGAGATAATTGCTTCGCCCTTTGACCAGCACCGCCGAAAATTCATCGCCGTACACCGCCCGAAGCAGGGGGATGTCCTTGTCGATCAGTTGTTCCTGCAGCGAAATCGTGTGGGTGGAAATCACCACCCGTTTTTTATGTTTCACCGCCCGGTCAATGGCGGGCAACAGATAGGCGAAGGATTTGCCCACCCCCGTGCCGGCCTCGACCAGCAGATGATGACCATCCCGCACCGCCGACTGCACGGCGGCGGCCATCTCCAATTGCTGCGGCCGATGCTCGTACCGATCCCCCAACCGCCGGGCAACCGATCCACCAACACCGAGAATTTCCTCCAACAGGGCACTCATCTGTGATACTTCAGGGTGATATTAAATAAACTCATTGTAATCATATACTTACGAATGGCAAAAATCAAAATAAACAAGAATAAATGGAGTCATATCGCATCAAGTGAATTTAATGTTTGACAAATTTCCTAGGAAACGATAAGTTAATAACATAGTTGATTTTAATTTGGTTGATCTTTTGTCTAACTCCTTTAGATAAGGATACTTATGAGCCTTGCAACGGAAACTTCCATTCCCATGATCGCACCGCACGCCTTGGCGGCCTCGGTAGAGCATATTCCCGTGACGGTCTTTTCTTCCAGTTCGCTGGCCAGTCAGGCGGTGGCGGCGGAGATCGCCGAGCTGATCCGTTCCAAGGCCGCCGCCGGCCAGATGGCGGTGCTGGGTCTGGCCACCGGTGCAACGCCGACCGGAGTGTATGAGGAACTGATCCGGCTTCATCGTGAGCAGGGGTTGTCGTTCAAGAACGTCATCACGTTTAACCTCGATGAGTATTATCCGATGAAGCCCGATGAGCTGCAAAGCTATCGCCGCTTCATGTACGAGCATTTGTTCGATCACGTGGACATCGACCACAAGAACGTCCACATTCCCGACGGCACGCTGGCGCGGGACAAGGTGGCGGAATATTGCCAGAGTTACGAACGCAAAATCAAGGAAGTGGGCGGGCTGGATTTTCAGGTGCTGGGCATCGGCCGGACGGGGCACGTCGGTTTTAACGAGCCGGGGTCGCCGCGTGACAGCCGCACCCGCATGATCACGCTGGACAAGGTGACGAGGATGGACGCCGCCAGCGACTTTTTCGGCGAGTGGAACGTGCCGCGCAAGGCGATCACCATGGGCGTGGACACCATTCTCAACGCCCGCAAGATCGTGCTGATGGCCTGGGGCGAAGGCAAGGCGCCGGTCATCAAGCGGGCGGTGGAAGGGGAGATCACCTCGTCGGTTGCGGCGAGCTTTTTGCAGCAGCATCCCAACGCGCGGATCGTCCTGGATTCGGCCGCGGCGGCGGAACTGACCCGTTTCAAAAGCCCCTGGCTGCTGGGATCTCTTGAGGATTTTGGCCTGAAGTGGGATGAAAAATTGACCCGCCGAGCGACCATCGCGTTGGCGCAGACGGTTCAAAAGCCGCTGTTGAAACTGACGGATGAAGATTACAACGAACATGGATTGCAGGAATTGATCGCCAGCCGGGGCGGGGCGTACGACATCAACGTCGAGGTATTCCGTGCCATGCAGGCGACGATCACCGGCTGGCCGGGCGGCAAGCCTTCCCGCGAAGGAAGCCATCGCCAGCCGGCCGAAAACACCGGCGGCGCGCCCGCATTCCAACATGCCAACGCCGATGTTTTTCCCAAGCGCGTGGTGCTTTTTTCACCGCATCCGGATGATGATGTGATCTCGATGGGCGGCACGCTGATTCGTCTGTGCGAACAGGGTCACGAGGTCCATGTCGTCTATCAGACCAGCGGCAACATCGCGGTGTTTGACGATGCGGCCATTCGCCACGCCGATTTCGTGGCCGAATACGCCCGCAGTTTCGGATTGGGCGAGAAACAGGCCCAGCAGATCGAAAAGCAGATCGAGACGTTCGTCCGAGGCAAAAAACCCGGTGAGGTGGACAGCCCGGAATTGCAGCAGATCAAAGCCCTGATTCGCCGCACCGAAGCCCGCGCGGGGGCCAAATTCTCCGGCGTGCGGGTGCAGAACATTCATTTTCTGGACATGCCGTTCTATGAGACCGGCCGCGTGCGCAAAAAGCCGCTGTCGCCGCAGGACATCCAGATCATCGTGGACCTGCTGGAACAGGTCAAACCGCACCAGATCTACGCGGCCGGTGATTTGTCCGACCCGCACGGCACGCACCGCGTCTGCCTGTCGGCCATCATCAAGGCGTTGCACCGGCTGGAAAAAGCCCCGTGGATGAAACAGTGCGAGACGTGGCTCTATCGCGGCGCCTGGCAGGAATGGGGCATCGACGAGATCGAGATGGCCGTGCCGCTCAGCCCCGACGAGGTCAAACGCAAGCGAATGGCGATTTTCAAACACGAATCGCAGAAGGACAAGGCGCTGTTCCCAGGCCCCAGCGACACGCGCGAGTTCTGGCAGCGCGCCGAACAGCGCAACCGCAACACCGCGATCGTTTACGACAAGCTGGGCTTGTCCGAATACGAAGCGATCGAAGGATTTGTGCGCCTGCGCACCATTCAGACCGCCGCCAAGGCATAAGCGGGCCGAAGAATCCGTTGGGGATTCAATGCTTGGCCGGGATGCGTGTGGTCGTGTGACGGATCCATTCCACCGTGATGCGGTGTCTGGGCGTTTTCCCCGAGAAAATCGCCTCCAGGTCGCGTGCCACCAGCAGGCCCATTTGTTCGATGGTGCGTTCGGTGATGCTGGTGTGGCCGGGCACGCCGATCAGGTTTTGGCGGGAATGCAGGTCCGGGCTGGACCAGATCGTTTCATCAAACGGGACAAAATCACTGGCGAAGGTGATTTTTCCCTCGCGCACCAGGGCCGCCAGCGCTTTCTCGTCGAACAACGGCATCCGCGCCGTCGAGACCACCAGCGTCCCGGGGCGAATCAGGCCCAGCAGTGACGCGTTGATCATCCCTTCGCTCTGGGTTGTCCAGCCGGCGTGGACGCTGATGATGTCGCTTTGGGCCATCAACTCCTCCAGCGACACGCGCTGACCCTCGAATTGTCCGATCACCTCGTCGGAGACATACGGATCATGGATCAGAAGCCGCGGTTCAAACGCCCGCAATCGCCTGGCCATCTGCTGGCCGGTGTGTCCGAATCCGATCACGCCCACCTTCGAGCCGGCGATGCTTCGGTTGCGATGATTGCCATCCACCACCAGCCTGCCGCTTGCCCGAAAGGCGCAGGCGTTGTTCACCAGCTCATAGCGCACCGCCAGCATCAGGCCGATGGTTTCCTCGGCCACCGCCTCGGCGATGGCGTGTGAAGCGCTGATGATCGCGATGCCGCGCTCCACCGCCTCGATTGAATCTTCGATCCCCGATGGCGAGCCGCCCAATACGCCGATGGCTTTCAACTTTGGCAGATTGGACCAGACCGACTTGGGCAGCTTGGCCGGCCCGCCCCATCCAACCACGATCGCATCCACGTCGGCCGGGATGACTTCCCATGGGGATTCGCCTTCCTTCGCGTAAATCACCTCGCCGATCCGCCCCAGGGCCTTCTGCACGTCGGGGTGAATGAACGTTGCCCGCGCCGCGGGCAGATGGGGAACAAAAATGCGCACGCTCATTGTCGATACTCCGGAAAAAATTCAATTATCACGGCCCGGCCGCATTGCCCGCGCCCGGTGGGACGTGAAATAGGCCATCTCACGAGTCAATACATTCTCAAACGATTCACCCGCCGGAACCTCAAATTCCGCGTGCATCGTCAACGGGCCGTCAAAATGTCGCCGAACCAGCGTATCAAAGATGGTTGACCAGGCCCCGGCGCCCTGGCCGGCCGTCGTCCAGTGCCGCCGATGCATCCCCTGATCTCCATTGTCGATCCGCTCCAGGTAAACATCCTGCAGTTCCACGATGGATAGATATTTGCCCACCATTTCGATTCCATATTCAAACGGTTCGCCACTGACGACCAGGTTTCCCGTTCCGATGTATGCCCCGACGCGGGCCGGGTCCATGTCTTTCAACAAATGCATCAGGGCGGCGCAATTGGTCCCCATGTACTGTCCCAGCGCCAGCCCCGGAATGTCGCAATGGGTATGATAACACACCTTCACCCCAAATCTTTCCCCCAGTTTCGACCATCCTTCCAGGCCCCGTCGAACACGGTCCACAAAATCCCAATAGGCCCCATCCACCCCCGGCCGGTAATAATAATATCCCAGCTTGTACAACCGCACGCCCGACCGCGCCATGCCCGACAGGATGCGCTGTGAAGAAGGATCCGCCGCATCCCGCCACACCCCCTCGCCGGTCACCATCGGCACGGGAATTCCCTCTTTTTCAAGCCGCCGAACCAACCGGGGCATTTCCGCATCGGCGTTGTCCGGATTGACCGGATATCCTTCGCGCACGCACAGGTCCAACCCTTCCACTTTCGCATTATGAGCGATGCGGATCAGCCCATCTTCATCCGCCTGGCGCATCATCTTGGTAAATGCAATGATTTTCATGATCGGTCAGTCCATTTCTCCACAAACAATCGCCGGTTCGGGCAACGATCGTCCAATCTCCTCCACCCGATAGCCAAAACCCGTTCCGCCCACCGTTTCCCAGTTCACTTTTCCGCCCCGGCGGCGATACAGGCCCGGATGAATCACCGCCTCCGCTTCGGATGCGGCCGGATAAAACTGCGAGGCGTTGGTCTCCACACCCATGATCGTCCCCGCATGCGCCGCCAACAGAGCGTGCGGGATCATCGCCAACATCGGGTTGGCCAAATCCTGCACCATCAGCGCCATGCCGTGCGCCTTGGCCCAGCACAAACTCAAAATCGCGCCGGTTTGTGTTTTGCACGTCTTGAGCGCCACCCCGCTCCATCCCAGCGATCGGCCCATTCGCACCAGCTCCCAGTTGTGCGCGCTCTCGTCCATGAACAGCGGTTTGCGCGAGGCCACGGCATGAACGTCGATCGGGTTGGCCGCCAGGTCGTAGGCGAAAGGTTGTTCAACGTAGAGCAGGATGCCGTAAATGTTCGGCGATTCATCCCGCAGGCGGTCCAGGATATCGTTGACGTAATCCGGCTCGCGCACGGTGCAGTTAAAATCCGCGCTCAGCCAGTTCACATCCCATTCGATCGCCATCTTCCCCACGTCCACGATTCGCTGATAATCCCAGGCCGAATCGTTGCCGCGCAGTTTGATCTTCAACGCTTTGAGCCGATCCCGCGCGATCCATTGCGACAACCAGACCGGCTGCCCATCCGACTCGTCCGGCCGGCCTCCATCGGCCTCGCTCAGCGGGTCCAGACCGCCCACCAGGTGCCATGCCACCAGCGACTTGGGTGGATTGCGGACCAGAAAATCCTCAGGGTATTTCCCCGCGAACACATCGCGTGGTTCCAGATAATCCCCCAGATCGCGATTCATGTGCGTGCGGTCATACGTCAAATAGGTTGGCCGATTCAGATGATTGCCATACGCATCGTGTACCGCCAGATCGAACGCCGACAGGCAGACCAGCGCCGCCAGATGCGGCATGGGTTGGTCGGTGTTCGACTGATTGAATTGATTCAACAGCGCATCCAGCCGATGCTTTTGAAAATCCGCCCCCAGTTCCATCGGATGGCCCCATTGATTCTGTTTCACCAGGTCGCGCGCCAACCATCCGCAGAATTCGCGCATCCGCTGGTCTCGTTGCGCATGCGACAACACGCCCGGCCATGCCCATTGGGCGCTCAACGGCGTCTCGCCCCAGCCGGTGGTCCGTCTCCCATCCCGGCCGGCCACCATCACCCGCGCCCGTGCGACATTCACCCAGGTGACGACTTCCGTGCCGAATTTGATCGGCATCCGGGTCTTTACCGGCAGCACGTGGAGTTCCGCGCCGATGATCTGAATGTCCGCCGGATTATTCATGCGTTTTCCCGCATCCAATGAAGATACTGTTTGGCGCAGCGGTCCAGGTTGGCCATCTGTCCGCCACCCCGCAGCGGCGAACACATCTCATACGTGGCCACCCCGTCAAACCCACCCGCCACCAGCCCCCTGAAAAACGCTTTGTAGTCGATAAACCCTTCCCCAAACGGAACCGCCCGCAGCACATCCGGCCCGGCCGACTCGTAATTCACCAGTTCCGGCCGATAGCGATATCGCGACAGACGCACGTAGTCCGCGTTGGTCGTGATGGCCACATGATGTGCGACTTTATGGGCGATTTCGTACAAATCCTCCCCCAGCAATGCCGCCGACCACGCATCAAACCCCAACCGGCAGTTGGGCCGATCCACCTCCGCGAGCAATTCCAGCATGGCCGCCGGCGATACGCCCAAGTCATGGTGATTCTGTATCGCGATCTGCATTCCCCATTCGGCCACGCGATCGCAACATTCCCGAATCGCCGCCACCGTCTGTCCCCAAAGCACCCCGGCCGGTGCGTGGGGCGCTTCATAGGCGCTGAAAAGACGGATGATCTTCACGCCGATCTTTGAACCCAATTCCGCAAGGCTTTTCACATAATGGATTTGCGCTTCTCGCCAGGGCACTTCCATGGCCGCTCCGCCGGCGAAATCGGTGTAGGCGCCCAGCACCGGACAACTCAACCCATGCTGGTTCAGGCGTGTGGCGATCTGCTCCAACTGCCGATCATTCACATCCAGCACCGAAAAGTGCGGCCGCTTGCCCATCAGCATGACCGCGGTGAACCCCAGCTCAGCGGCCTTGTCAATAAACGGCAACAATTCCAGCCGATCCTGGCCCCACAACCCCGCATAGCTGACTGAAAAAATCGCCTGCTGCATGATGTATCCTTGTACTATACTTGTATAATACTGTCAACATCCTTAGCCGGATGTTTCGATGGGTTCAGCCCAACAAGGATTCGGCGATGCGCTGGTGACTTTCCTGTCGCCATTGCGGCGCATCACCACGGGAGACATCGGGGAAAAAATCATCCAGATTTTCGGCGGTGACACCCCACAAGCCGAACAACTTCACGCCGGGCGTGTCGATGACGACGCCGCCAAAATCCAGTTCGTAACGTCTGGCCGAGGTGGTGGTGTGGCGGCCTTTGTCGGTGTAATGGCTGATGTCGCCGATGCGGATTTCCAAGTGGGGTTGAATGGCGCGGATCAGGGTGCTTTTGCCCACGCCGCTGTGGCCGGCCAGTACGGTGGTCTGGTCGCGCAGCATTTCGCGCAGAGCGTCGATCCCGATCCTTGCCGGGATGCTGGTTTGCAACGTTCGGATGCCCAGGCCGGCATAATGATCCAGGACATTTTGAGATGATTCGCGATCGACAGGGTCGGCCAGGTCGATTTTGTTCAGACAGATGATGGGCTTCAGCCCGCCCGCCTCGGCCGCGATGAGCATCCGGTCGATCAGCCCCCAACGCACCGCAGGCGATTGAATGGCCGCGACAATCAGCATTTGCTGAGCATTGGCGACAATCGGATGTTGCTCGATCTGTTTGAAGCTGTCAGCGCGGGTGAGAAGGGTCTGTCTTGGCAGAATTTGTTCGATGACCGCTTCGGGGCGGCCTTGTTCATCGCGGACTTCGATCGGGCGAATGCGAACATGATCTCCGACGACCAGGCTGTAATCGGTCGATTTGCTCAGGGTTTTGCGGACGACGCACAAATACAACCCATCGGGGGCGATGACTTCCACATACAACGAATGCACCTGCTGCACCTGACCAACCGCGAGTGTGGCCAGGTCGGCCAGGTCCACGGCCTCTTCGGCGCGTAACTCCAGTGTTTGCAGCATTTTATTGTGTTGGGCGTGCTTGCTGCGCTGGCTGAACCGCTGCGATTGCGCCAACCGGTCCTCATCCCAGTCGCCGGACAGAAACCGGCTGGTGAGATCCTTTTCACGATGGGCCTTGCGGCGGCGGTTGGACATGGACCATATCTATAACATGGCGTGCAAGGGGCGGGAAAGCCAAAGGGCACAATTGACCGGCCACGAATCACTTATTATGCTGCATCCTGATGCGGCACAAAGCCCCGCAGCCTTCCTGAAACCAATGCCGGCGGAATCGTAAGAAGGTATACGACAAGGATTTACGGAGCATCCATTGGCCGTTGAACTGGAGCTGTTCGAGGAATACGAAAAAAAGGAGAAATGCGGTCTGTTCGGGGTGTGGGGAACCCGTCAGGCGTCGCAAATCTGCTACCAGGGGTTGTTTGCGCAACAGCATCGAGGCCAGGAGTCGGCCGGCATCGCCGTCAGCGATGGATCGGCGCTCAATGGGCACATGGGGATGGGGCTGGTCAGCCAGGTTTTTAATCAACGGCTGTTGAAGGAAGAATTGGTTGGCCACGGGGCCATCGGCCACGTGCGTTATTCGACAACCGGCTCCAGCAAATTGTGCAACGCGCAACCCCTGTTGCGACAGTACCTGATGGGGCCGGTGGCGGTGGCGCACAATGGCAACCTGATCAACGCCCAGTTGCTTCGTCGTCAGTACGAGGAACACGGGCACATTTTTCAAAGCACCACCGACACCGAAATCATTGTTCACCTGCTGGCCAAGCCGACGCACGTTGAAAAACACGATCCGCTGCCGCACGTGCTGAAGCATTTGCAGGGGGCGTACAGCCTGCTGTTTTTATTTCCGAATCGGATGGAAGCCTGCCGCGATCCGTGGGGGATTCGACCGTTGTCGATCGGCAAACTGCCGGAGGGACAGTGGTGCGTGGCCAGCGAGACGTGCGCGTTTGATGCGATCGGCGCGGAATACATCCGCGAGGTGGAGCCGGGGGAGATCATCCGCATCGACGACCACGGGTTGCAAAGCCGGACGTTTGACGCCCCCGCGACCGAGCGGGCGCAGTGCGTCTTTGAGCACGTTTATTTCGCCAACCCGGCCAGCAAAATTTTCGGGCAGACGGTTCACATTGTTCGCCAGGAACTGGGCCGGATGCTGGCGCGCGAAGCCCCGGTGGAGGCGGATTTCGTGATGCCGATGCCCGATTCCGGGCGCAGCGCGGCGCTGGGGTTCGCCAAGGAATCGAAAATTCCGTTTGAAGAGGGGATCGTGCCCAACCGGTTCGTGGGGCGGACGTTCATCCTGCCCAACCAGGTTCAGCGTGACCGGGCGGTGGCGACGAAACTGAACATCATCCCGGACGTGGTGAAGGACAAACGGATCGTCATCGTCGAGGATTCGGTGGTGCGGGGGACGACCACGCGATCCAAGATGCGGGCGATCCGCCACGCCGGCGCCAGGGAGATTCATCTGCGCGTCTCCTGCCCGCCGATCCGCCATCCCTGCTTTTACGGCATCGACTTCCCGACCAGCCAGGAATTGATCGCCCACAACCGCACGGTCGAACAGATCGCGCAATTCCTCGAAGTGGACAGCCTGGCCTATCTGTCGCTGGAGGGGATGCTCAAGTGCATGAAAGACCCCCAATCCCAATATTGCACCGCCTGCTGGAGCGGCCACTACAAAGTCCCCATCGACAACCCGCAAAGCAAATTCAGCTTCGAGCGGGATCAGTTGAAGATGTTTTGACCGCCGCCGCAAAAATAAAAGAACCACGGAGCCAACGCCCCGTGGTTCATTCCGCACACCGATGATTCAGGCGGCTTTCCGGCTGGCCGCGATCGGCGCCAAACCCTCCACCTCCGGCGAACCGGCCGCGCCTTGTTGACCCGGCCCAAATCCCGGCAGGTTCGTGCCGACCGGCTCGGCGGCCGGGCCGTACTCGATCTTCGGGTTGTACCAGCGGGCGGTCAGCCACACCGTCGATCCCGGCGCGGGCTGCTGCCCGAAGGTCACATCGACGCTGGTCTCGGTGGTGTTCATCAGCAGCGTCCACTGCTGTTCGCTTGTGGGCGCATTGGGACCGACATACCCATAGACGCCCGCCCCGGCGACATTGACCGGCTTGCCGCGCCGATTTCCGGCCGCGTGCAGACGGATGCTCGCCGTGTAGCCGCTCACCTTTTTCAGGTCGATCAGCGGCACTTCGCTGGTCACGGGAACCGGCGACGGGGGCGTCTTGCGCACGGTCAGTTGCAGGTCATAGCGCATCTGATCGGTCGTTCCGGGGAACGCCTGCACGATCGCCGCCAACTCGCGGCTGGCGGAAATCAGCGACTTTTTGGCCTGATTCTTGGCAAAAATCGTCGATCCGCCGCGCGTGGTCGGATTGGTCGCCGTCGCCAGGGCGGTGGCGTAGGCCGTGCGGAGGCCTCCATACACGCCCGCCTGCAGGGCCGTCAGCCCATATGTGCCCGGCGCGGCCGTGATCTTCGTGTCGAAATTCAGCGCCCAGTCCGCCAGTCCGGCATCGGTGCCGGGAAGATAGGATAGAGACATGATTGTCTCCTTTCTATTAAAACCGACCGGAAGCACCAAAGACATGGGGTGCATCCCGCGCGGTTATCGGGCGGGAAAGCGTATTTGTCCGGCCACACGGCCGAATCCACGCCCGCCCAACCGTTATGTTCGTCACAACCGGAGGGCGACTTAACCAGCGAAAATTATTTTTCCAGAAGAATAACTCTTCCGCACGGAGAAATGCCCCTTCCGCACGGAGAAAAAAACCTTACGCACGGAGAAATGAACCTTCCGCACGGAGAAATGAAACTTACGCAGGGAGAAATAAACCTTACGCACGGAGAAATGAACCTTACGCAGGGAGAAATGAACCTTACGCACGGAGAAATGAACCTTACGCACGGAGAAATCGTAGGGTGGGCACGGCCCACCCGGCCGGGTGTCGGGTGCCACAGGTCGGCGTACTCGCAGCACGTAGGGTGGGCAAGGCCCACCGATGCCCGGTTCTTCTGCGATCATGGTGGGCCAAGGCCCACCCTACGGACTGTGGTGAATCCTCCACCGGCGGCGGGGTGGATGCCTTTTATCCCACAATCGCATCGGCTTCGATTTCGATCTGCGCCTCGGTGTCGATCAGTTTGGCGACTTGGACGATGGTGGTGGCGGGGCGGATGTCGGCGAAAAGTTCGCCGTGGGCTTTGGCGACCTGCTCCCATTTGCTGACATCCGTCACGAACAAGCGGGTGCGGATGATGTGATGAAGCTGGCCGCCGAGGGCTTCGAGGGCGGCCTGGATGATTTGCAGCGACCGGCGGGTCTGTTCTTCCAGTGAAGGCGAATATTTGCCATCCATCCCGATGCCGACCGTCCCCGTGACGGCGATGAAGTTGCCGCTGCGCACGGCGCGGGAATACCCCATCTTCGGCTCCCATTTGGAACCGGAGGAGGCGCAGGATCGGCCATGGCGGTTGGTGACGGTGATTTTGATGTCTGAAGGCATATGGGTCTCCAAGTTAAGGGATTGCCATCGTAGCGGGGCGAAGTCGGAGGGCAAGAAGGTCGTTTTTTTCGATGGGTCGGCTTCAAATCAACCCGCATATTTTCTTTTCAAAAATCACGTTTTGGCGTTGTGGGGGGCGGGTCGGCCGGTAAAATTCAAAATCTTTTAATATGGAGACGGAGAATCCAATGGACCAGAAAAATGCGATGCGGGTCGGCCGTGCGTGGGTGGAAGAGCTGGAGGCACGGCAGTTGTTGTCGGTGGGGGTGACGATCGACACCAACGTGCGGTTCCAGAAAATCGACGGGTTTGGCAGTTCGATCGCCGGGTGGGTGCATGGGATTTACGACCGCGATGACTGGCGGGACATGTTTTATCAGGATTTGGGCGCCTCCGTATTGCGCGTGGACCTGAACGCCAGCGCGCTATTGGCCCCCAACGGAGACATGCGCACGCCGGTGGTGCTGGGGGATGATCTTCAGGCCAACGTCGCCAAGTTTAATTACGGCCACCCGCGCGTGTCGGAATATGGCGACGTGGCGGCGGCGGCCAATGGTCGAAAGATCGACGGCCTGAAGATTTTCGCCAGCATCGGAAGCCCGCCGCACTGGATGAAAGGGCCGGAACTGGACGCCAACACCGGTCAGCCCAACGGCAACGTGCCGCAACTGGTCGGGTTTGCCAGCGGTTTTCAGGACACATCCGGCGGCAGCCTGATCGACACGCCGGAAAACCTCCAACAGTTCGGCCGGTACATCGCATCCTCGATCGTCGCCTTCGAGCAGACCTACGGAATGCACGTCGATGCCGTCAGTTTGCAGAACGAGCCGGCTTTTCATGAGCCGTACAACAGTTGCGTTTATACGCCGCAACTGCTGGTCAAGGCGATCAAGGCCGTGCAGACGGAACTGGATAAAAACGGAATCGACACCCAGATCATGGGTCCGGAAGATGTCGGGGTGGGATCGACGGCCGACCCGTCCATCCAGCAGCGGATGTTCCGCTACATCAACGCGATCCGGAACGATCCGCAGGCGTTCGCGGCGCTGGACACTTATGCCCTGCACAGCTACGCGGCCGATCCGGTGCTGAAAACCCGCAGCCCGGAGATGTGGCGGCAATTCTGGGAAGGCCGCACCCAATCGCCCACCTGGACGGGCGTCAAGGACGATGGCAAGGCGGTCTGGGAGACCGAAAATTCCGGCGAACCCGAAAGCTGGGCCGGGGCGATGCGCCTGGTGCTCAACGCGCAGGATGCGCTGACCATCGGCAACGTCAACGCATGGGTCTATTGGCAGACATCGGACAATTTCGACACCGTTTCGACCGCGACATTGACCCGCGGCGCCGAAACGACCGGCGATAAATACAACGCGGCCAAACATTTCTTCCGATACATCCGCCCGGGCGCGCAAAGAGTCTCGGCCACACCATCCAACCCGACCGGTGTCTACGTCAGTGCGTACATTCACGATCAGCAGGACACCCTGACGGCCGTATTGATCAATGACACCAACGAGACGCAAACCATTGATCTATCTACGGTTGGAGCGAACGTCAGCCAGTTCGACATCGCCCGTCTGAGCAGCGATGCGGCCGTCTGGACGGACCTTGGGCCGATCCAGATCGTCGATGGCAAAGCGACGATCACGATGCCCGCGCTGAGCATCGCGACGCTTGAAGGGGGAACCGGCAGCGATTCGGCCGTGACGGGGCTGGTGTTCAATGATGCGGATGTGGATGGAATTGATGATCCATCTGAATCTCCTCTTGGCGGGCGAATCATCTATGCGGATTTGAATGAGGATGGATCGTTGACCCTTGGCGAGCCATCGACCACGACTTTGGCCGATGGGACATACCGGTTGGGTGGATTGACCGGCGGGACATACCAGATTCGACAGGTGGTGCCGGCCGGCTGGTCGCCGACCGCGCCCAATCCGGTGAACAATGTCCGCACGGTCTCGATCATCAATGGCCAGACGGCGGTGAGCGTCGATTTCGGATCGGTGGACCAATCCACCGTGGGATTGGTGCGGGGGACGTTGTGGAACGATGTCGATGGCGATGGTCTGCGTTCGGGTGGCGAAGGGGCGATCAGCGGGACGAGGACGGTCTATCTCGATCTGAACAACAATGGCCGGCGGGATGGAGGAGAGGCCGAGTTTAACACCACCAACGGCCAATACAGCTTTTATGTCACGCCGGGGGATTATACGTTGAGACAACAGACCCCAAGCGGCTGGCGGCAGACATCGCCGGCCCCGGGGCTGGGATTGAACGTGTCGGTGGGGGCGGGACAGCAGGTGTCGGGAGTTGATTTTGGATCGACCAACCTGCCGGGGCCGGGTTCGATCGCGGGGAAGATTTTCAATGATGTGAATAACAATGGGTTGCAGGAGCCGGGCGAAGGGGGCCTGGCCGGGTGGCAGGTCTATCTGGATGCCAATGCCAATGGCGTGTTGGACGGCGGGGAATCGACCGCGATGACCGATGGGAGCGGGACGTATCTGTTCGACAACCTCGATCCGATCAAATACTACCAGGTTCGGCAGGTGCTTCAGACCGGCTGGACGCAGAGCGCGCCTGGCGGAGAGGGTTATGCCACGACGTTGTCGGGCGGCCAGAAGATCACGAATTGGGATTTTGGCAATCGATTTCAGACGGCCGTGACCTATGTCAGCGATTTAACGCCCGAATCGGTCATCAGCGGGTGGGGGCTGATGGAGATCAATCGCAGCAACGGCGAATCATCCGGCGGCGATGGCAACGTTCTGACGATCAACGGCAAGACCTACGCCAATGGGCTGGGGGTTCACGCCTCATCGGAGGTGGTTTACAACTTGGGCGGGGCTTTTGATCAGTTCCGCGCGGATGTGGGGGTGGACGATGAGGTGGGCAATGCCGGTTCGGTGGTGTTTCAGGTCTGGGCCGACGGGCAGATGCTGTATGACAGCGGCAAGATGACCGGAAAGGACAGTTGGAAATCGGTCAATGTCGATGTCACGGGCAAACAAAAGTTGAAACTGGTGGTGACAGATGCCGGCGATGGCAAGGGGGCCGACCACGCCGACTGGGGCGATGCGCACCTGCTGGGGGCGGGGACGACCGGCGGGGGATCGACGGTTTATCTGAGCGATTTGACCCGCGTGACGGCCGTGAACGGATACGGGTTGTTTGAATACGACCGCAGCAACGGCGATTTCCAGACCGGGGATGGGAAGATTATTTCGCTCAACGGGGTCAAATATGACCGCGGGCTGGGCGTTCATGCCAACAGCGAGATCGTCTACAACCTCGACAAGATGTATTCGCAGTTTGAGGCGAAGGTGGGGGTGGATGACGAGGTGGGTGGGGCCGGTTCGGTGGTCTTCCAGGTGTGGGCGGATGGTCAACAGTTGTTCGACAGCGGCGTGATGACGGGGAATTCCGACACGCAGACCGTGAAGGTGGACCTGACCGGCCGCCAGCAACTGAAGCTGGTGGTGACCAACGGAGGGGATGACATCGGGGCGGATCATGGAGACTGGGCGGATGCGAAATTGACGTTGGCGCCGGTGGTTTCACCGCCCGCGGTTCAGCCGCCCGCGTTGATTGCGACGGCGGCCGGCGAGGACGTTGCGCTCAGTGCGTTGACGCCGTTGAGCGCGAGCAACGGGTATGGGAATTATCAGAAGAACGCCACGAACGATGGGCGGACGATCAAGCTCAACGGTGTGACGTACGACAGCGGACTGGGCGTCCATGCCAACAGCCAGTTGGTTTACA
>JADYZN010000016.1 GCA_020853095.1 Phycisphaerales bacterium
CGAGGCGAACTGATCGAACGCTCCTTCGCACACTGCTACGAAACCGGCGCGATGCGACGGACGCACCTGAAACATCACAACAACATCGCCAAGCGGCTGCTGGTGCACGTGGGCGGATTCAACCTGGGGCAGAAAAAGGGGTCACGTTGATTTATCGGCCTCCATTTTCTGACGGGGCAGAAAAAGGGGTCACGTTGATTTATCGGCCTCCATTTTCTGACGAACTCGCCGGTATTTGGGTGAGAGGGCGGCCAGGGGCTGTTTGGGCCGGCCGCGCGGGCGCAGGGTGCTTTTCAGGTCGAGCCGTCCGGCCGTTCGGGTGACCCATGCCGCCGATCCGAAGGGTGTTCCGCGGCGCAGGCTCTTGGCCAGCAGTGCCACCTGCCCGCTGTCGAATGTCTGATGGATCAGCCCCATCCAGTTGTCAGGACGCTGCACCGGCCATGCGGCCATCGGCAGGCCCGCGGCGTTGGCCGGGACCGCATCCGACCATCGCCAGCCCTCCGCCCGTTGCGTCAGCCCGGCTCGGAGCGGGTTGGAATGGATGTATCGCGCAACCGTCAAAAAATGTTCATCGGACTGCACGGGGAAGCTCTTGAAACGGCCCTGGTACAGATGTCCGCTGCCGGGGTTGGGATAATGCATGTGATGCCGCCGGGCGTGCGTGACGGTCACCCAGGCCATCAGCCGTGACAACGCATCGTCGGTGCGCGGGCGCAGCAGCAGATGCCAGTGGTTGGGCATGAGACAAAACGCCAGCAGATCGACGGGAAACCGTTCGAGGCCCTGTCGCAGAAGCTTCAGGAAAGCCAGAAAGTCCGCCTCCTTGGAAAACAAAACCCGCCGGCCGTTGCCGCGGTTGAGGACGTGGTAAATCATCTGCGCTTCGATGTGCCGGCGTGTGCGGGGCATGGATGAAAAGTGTAGCCGTCGTCGGCCGATAAATCAACGTGACCCTCTTTTTCTGCCCAAGGGGTGACACTTCTATTTCGGCTATGGGGTGACATTTCTACTCCGGTACAACATTGGCCGGGGTTTTCCGCTTGCATTCGCTAGTAAAGGGTGTTTTACTAACGGATGGCACTAGTAACGTTGCCGTGACTAGCAGTGAGTCGTGGTAATGGGAGCCTGACCAGCCATGAAAAGAACAACCGGTGCGTATCGAATCACGAAATGGGATCGCGAGGAGGTCCGGGCGTTCATCCCCGCGCCGTTGCCGCCCGATCCCCCCTTGGAGCTGGACATCAAGACAACTGCGGCGCTGACCGATGCGGCCGCCGCGTTGGGCAGGCTCGCCGTTGCCGCCGACATGGTGCCCAGCGCCGACTGGTTCCTGTACGGCTTTGTGCGTAAGGAGGCCCTGATCACCTCGCAGATCGAGGGCACCCAGGCGACGCTCCAGGATGTGCTGACCTTCGAGGCTGGCGAGCAGGCCCAGCGCCCCGACGATGTGCGCGAGGTGTGCAATTACGTTGACGCCCTGACCTACGCGCGCAAGGAACTCGCCCATCCCAAGGGGCTTCCGCTGACGACCAGGTTGCTCTGCGAGGCACACAAACGCCTGATGAAGGGCGCTCGCGGCAGTGACAAACAGCCCGGCGAGATCCGACGCAGCCAGAACTGGATCGGCGGCAACCGACCCGGCAACGCCCGCTTCGTGCCGCCGCCCCCGGATATTCTGCCCGGGGCATTATCGGCGCTTGAGAAATGGATTCATGGCCGCGATCAACTGCCCCCGCTGGTGCGCGTCGGCCTGGCTCACGTGCAGTTCGAGACCATCCACCCGTTCCTTGACGGCAACGGACGTATCGGGCGATTGCTGATCGCCTTGCTCGTCGAGCACTGGGGTCTGCTCAAAGCGCCGCTTCTTTACCTGAGCGTCGCGTTCAAACGGCATCGCCAAGACTACTACGAACGTCTCAACGCCGTTCGGATCAATGGCGACTGGGAAGGCTGGATTCGGTTCTTCCTGGCGTGCGTGACCGAGGCCGGCGATGACGCCGTCGCCAGCGCCCAGAAGCTCTTCGCGGTGACCAGCGCTGATCGCGCGAAGGTGGCCTCGCACCCCAGGACGACGGTGGCCACGATTCGCCTGGTGGAACTTTTGCCGTCCAATCCGATCATCACGCTGCCGCTGGCCATCAAGCTGCTGGATGTCAGCAAGCCGACCGCCGTCAGGACCATCAAGTTCCTGCAGGATGCGGGCATCTTGCGCGAAACGACTGGCAGACGGCGGGATCGCGTTTACGCTTATCATCATTACCTTCAGGTACTGACGCCGGATACCGAATGATTCTGGCGGAAGCGGCCGTCGTGGTTTCGATCCGCTGGCAAAAACGAAATTGACATGCTATATCATGTCAAATACCATTTGCGCGCTGTGCCAAATCGGATGCAATCGATGCGGCATCGGTGGATCGGATTCAAGCGGTTCAAGGGACTGAGGCAGGATACTAAAAATGAGGCTTTTGGCGGACATTCATTCACCGTGGAATCACCGGACGCGCCGGTTCATTGAAGCGCCCGTTTTCAGGGACTTGGAGCTTCTTGATACGACCGATCGGCCCGCGGCGGATTATTGGCGGCTTGAGGTGACGCAAGGGGAGAATCGGTGGGTGGTGGAAAACGACCAGCCGGTGCTCGACACCATCACCTTCTGGGATCAGGTCAAAATCGGCTACTGGGCCAATGTCGCGGCGATGAGCATGAATCGTCGGACGGGTTGGTGCATCACACGCAAGGCCTTGGGCGTGCCGGCCAGCATGGTGACGCATGGTGGGATTGGCGTGATCGCGCGTGCCCCGGATTGGCAGGATCATGTTGAAGAACCGATGGATTACCTGGCGAGTGTGCGCAGAAACCTCGACTGGTTTGACAGCATGGAAAACAACCCCAATGCCTTTTATCGCGAGCCGGGGATGCCCGCGTGGTGGTGGCATGCGCATGAGGGGATGGATCCAGCCAACCACAAATTTGCTGATGGGACGTTCCCCTGCATCGCCTCCATCGGCATCCGGGCGTATCTGCTTGCCTCCCAGTGTTTCCCGGAAAAAGCACAAGCCTATCGTCAAATAGCGACAGCCATCGGTGACTGGCTGCTTAAGAATCGCACACCCATGACCGGCAAGTTGCCGGGGATGCCGTATACATCGGTGCAGCAGGGCAAATTTGATTATCTGGTTGAAGGCAAGGCTGTCAGCATCACCCGCGGCGGGCTGCCCGGTTTGCAGTTGTTGTTGCTGCACGAAATGACTGGTGACAAACGGTATCTCGATTATGCCCTGCACATAGCCGGTGTTCTTCGTCAGTGGGTGCGTGAAGATGGGAGCATGCCTTTTCGTCTGATGCCCGACACCGGCGAGGTGGTACAGGATCGTACCTGCAGCCACATGCTGGTGGGATTGTTCATGGATGCCCTGCCCAACGGGCAAGGCAAGGATGTTGCTGACCGCATCGTGCAGTGGGCTTTGGAAAACCCCATGAAAGACTTCAACTGGGAAGCTGGTTTTGAGGATGTCAATCTGCGCGATAAATACTCGAACTTGTCAAGCTTGGATGCGCTGTGGGCAGTGCGCCTGTTTGTACGCCGGGGATTGCTGCAACCGGCGCTGAAGCTGGTGCGCTGGGTGGAGGACCAATTCGTCAACTTTGGCGATGAACCTTCGCTGTTGGTTAAGACATACTATCCAACGGTGCGTGAGCAATATCACTGCGATTGGCCGATGGAGGCGCATGCATCAAACTATGCCGAGACCTGTTTTGTCCTGCATGAAGCCACCGGCGATCAAATGTGGCGTAACAAGGCAGTCGCCACGCTCAACGCGATCATCAAGTCACAGCGCATGGATGGCGCTTACAGCACCTGGGGCAAGGATCGGGAAACCGGTCTGGGAGGTTTCGGATCGGGCTGGAACTGGTTTAACTGCAACCACGGCGCCGCCGCTCAACTGCTGACTTATGTGCTGCGAAGTCAGGGTAAGCGGGTGACGTCATATTAGATCGCGAAATCCGAATACGCGGACGCGGATAGCTTGCTGTTTGCACCGGTCCATATCTCCTCTCGCGACGCCGTGATGATCGGTGGGATCGGCGGTGGGGGGCGACGCGATCCATGGTTGTTGTCAGGTCGAGCAGTGGTTGGAGAATCCGGTTTATTTGCATCCATCGTGCGGCATGGCAAGAATGAAAGAGGAGATCAAGCGATGAATGGCCGCCGGATGGTGATGGGGTTGTTGGTGATGGGGTTGTGGGGTGGGGTGGCGATGGCGCAGGATTCGACGCCGGTGTTGGATGTTGCGCCGCATCCGCGGGTGGTTGCGGATCGGGAATGGGCGGGGGTGATGGTGATCGCGATCGTGGGGCTGGTGGTCACGGCGGCGATTGTGGGGCCGGTGGTGCGGGCCAATTTGCCGGCCGAGGTGCCGCCGGCCCATTCGCACGATGAGCCGCCGGGGTCTTCGGGTCATCATGGGCCGGGCGGGTTGATCAACCCCGATCCGGACCCGCCGTCGGAAGGGGATCATTAAGATGAAAGGGCCTTCGTCTCAACCGCTTATCGGATCAACGTGGCGCTGCGTTCGGGGCCGACGCTGACCATTTTGATGGGGGCGTCGATCAGGGTTTCAAGTCGTTTGACGTATTGCTGAGCTTCACGGGGCAATTCCTCGAACCGGCGGCAGCCGCTGATGTTGCCGCTCCAGCCGGGGAGGGTTTCGTAGATCGGTTCGACTTCCGCCAGCGTGTCCATGTCCGCCCGGAACGCCGGAAGGCGATTGCCGCGATATTTGTAACCCGTACAGACCTGTAGATGGTCCAGTCCCGACAGCACATCCAGCAGGGTCAGACAGACGGCCGTGACACCGCACAGTCGCACCGAATAACGCACCGCCACCGCGTCAAACCAGCCGCATCGGCGCGGCCGGCGGGTGGTGGTTCCATATTCGTTGCCGCGTTCGCGGATGTAATTGCCGATGCTGTTGTCCTGTTCGGTGGGGAACGGCCCGCCCCCCACGCGGGTGGAATACGACTTCATGATGCCGACGAAATTGGGGATCGACATCGGGGGCGCGCCCGATCCGGTGAAGACGCCCAGCCCCGAACAGGATGAACTGGTGACGTAGGGGTAGGTTCCATGGTCCACGTCCAGCAGCGCGGCGTGCGCCCCTTCGTAGACGATGCGTTTGTGTTGTTGGATGTATTCCAGCAGCAGGTGGGTGGTGTCATCGACGAACGGCGCGATCCGCCGGCCGTAATCACGGTATGTTTCAAACATCCCCTTCCATTCCAGGGGGGGCATGTCGTACAGGACTTTGAAGACCTTGTTGCGTTCGGTGACGATCTGGGAGATTCGCTGTTTGAGTTTTTCCTCGTGCAGCAGGTCGGCCACGCGGATGGCGGTGGTGCGGTGCATCTTGTCGGCATAGGCCGGACCGATGCCGCGGCGGGTGGTGCCGATGGCGGACCCTTCGGCCGCCGATTCGCGGCCTGCGTCCTCGGCCTTGTGATAGGGCATCACGACGTGGGTTTTGTAGCTGATGCGCAGATTCTGGGGCGAGATGGCCACGCCCCGGCCGGTGAATTCATCAATTTCTCGGAAAAGCACCTCGGGATCGAGCACGACGCCGTTGGCGATCAGGTTCATCACGCCGGGCCGGAAAACCCCCACCGGCAGCAGGTGGGTGGCGTATTTTTCCCCGCCGATCTTGACCGAATGGCCGGCGTTGGCCCCGCCGCAATATCGCACCACCACGTCGGCGTGTTCGGTCAGGAAGTCGACGATCTTCCCCTTGCCTTCGTCGCCCCATTGCAGACCGATGACACAAATATCGCCTTGAAACAAACCTGTCATGGAAATCTTCGGGGGTTAAAGCAGGCGGCTCCGGCGCCGCCCTGATCCTCGGCGCCGCACAACGCCGAAGGGCACAGTAAATAGGCCCACTGTGGGTGTCAAGCGAAGTCCGAGGCTGACTGTTGTACCGGAGTAGATATGTCACCCCATAGCCGAAATAGAAGTGTCACCCCTTGGGCCGTTATACCGTGGCCACATGGGAGAACTTCGAATGTCGTCAAAGGAACGGGATCGTCTGGACATACTGGGTCGGGTCAAGCGCAAG